>JANOTL010000161.1:0-1566 GCA_031416315.1 Pseudomonadota bacterium | reverse complement strand
ACCTGGTTCTGCGAGAGCGTGATGCCGAGCGTGTTCTTGCAGCCGTACTTGGTCTCGGCGAGCCACGGCGCGTAGCCGTAGCCGGTGCCGATGTCGATGAACTTGTCGCCGGGCTGGACCTGGAGCGCGGTCAGCGCCTGGTCGAACTTGTTGTGCTGCGCGTCGGCGAGCTCCTCGTCGTCGAGGTTGCCAATCTTGAGCGGATCCTTCCACATCGCGCACGAGTACGCCTTTGTCTTTTTGTCGAGGTACGAAAGAATGAACTCGTTGGGCAGGTCGTAGTGAGAGCTGACCGCGCGCAGCTTGCGCCTGATGTCGGAGGGAAACAGCGCGGTTGTGAGGTAGCGCAGCTGATACTTGAGCTTGATGCGCCACAGCTTGTCCTGCCGCACGAAGTTGCGCGCGCCGACGAAGGAATACATGTCGCCGTTGAGGTCGGCGTCGCCCAAAGCGTAGTGGTCGAGGAACTCGGAGAGGTCCGAGTTCGCGAGGGAGGCGACGGCCGCCTCCGTCTTGCAGGCCATCTCGACCTTCTCGGGGCCGGAGCCGACCGCGCGGCTGGCTCCTTTATAGGAGATGCGTATGGTGTACGGCAAAGTGGGGAACATCCAGTTCATCGCGTCGCCGGCCTGGTCGAGTTTGGACATGGACCTAAGCTTAACGGCGGCGCCCGCGCGCGTCAAGGCCGGGGCTTGACGGAAGTATGTTGCGGGCTCATACTCAACGCATGAACCCCAAACCCCTCTTGGCCGTCGTGCTGCTCGCCGCCGCCTGCCTGCCCTTGCGGGCCCAGACCCCTCCCGACGCGAAGGACCTCAAGAAGGCGGAGCAGCTCGCCGCCTCCGACAAGGACTTCAAGTCCCTCCCCGAAGACGAGAAGGCGGCCGTGATCGCCTTCATCGCGGCGGAGATCCACGGCCACCGCCGCAAGGCCATCGACGCCGACATCCGAACTTTGAAGGGCGCGAAGGTCGAGGACCTCAAGAAGAAGGTGCGCAACGCGATCGTCGCCAAGCAGGACAAAGAGGAGCAGAAAATTCCCGGAACGAGCCGTCTCGAGGACAAGCACATCGACACGCCCCCCTTCGGCCGGCTGTTCGCCGACAACGAGTGGACGGTGCTCGAGGGCTCCGCCGAGGCGCAGATTCTCAAACAGAACATCGACAAGGTCGTCGACGTCCTCAAAAAGGGCGACGGTCGCCTGGTGTCCCTGCATGTCGAGTCGTCGGCGAGCACCTTGCGCAACACGGGCAAGGCCGCGAAGCTCACCCACCTCGAACTGTCCAAGAACCGCGCCGAGGCCGCCGCCCGCTACGCGCTCGATTACCTCAAGGCGAAGGGCTACACGCTCGACGAGGACGAGCAGGTCTCCCTCGACTACTACGGCGCGAACAAGAACGGAACCTCCGGCCCGGACAGCCCGTTCGCCATCCCCGCCGGTACCGACGAGAAACTCGTCTCCAAGGGTTCCTGCTCGGCGCCGCCGGACATGAAGGCCGCCGCCGCCGCGGGCGACCTGACGAAGATCGCTGCGTTCTACGACCCGAACAAGTTCGTGCAGCTCAC
>JANOTL010000160.1:0-56237 GCA_031416315.1 Pseudomonadota bacterium | reverse complement strand
ACCTTCTACAGCGCCAGCAACTGTACTGGCGTCGTCACGCAGGCGACCATCGCCAACGCCGCCTCCAGCACGACGGTCTACTACAATGACACCGCCGTCGGCACGCCGACCCTCGGTGCCGACGAGAACCCCTCGGCCGGTTGGACCGCCGCGAGCCAGGCCGCGACGATCAACGTCGGCCCGACCACCAAGCTTGTGTTTACCACGGCAGCGCTCACGCAGACCACCGCGGCTTGCGGCACCTTGACGATCCAGTCGCAAGATGCCGGCAGCAACCCCGCCGCCGTCAGCGGTGCCACCACGATTGACCTCACGACGAGCGCCGGCTCGGGCACCTTCTACAGCGCCAGTAACTGTACGGGCGCGATCACTCAGGCCACCATCGCCAACGCCGCCTCCACCACGACGGTCTACTACCAAGACACGACCGTCGGAACCCCGACTCTCACGGCCGACGAGAATCCGTCCGCCGGCTGGACCGCCGCGAGCCAAGGCTCGACGATCAATGTCGGCCCGACCGCGAAGCTCGTCTTCACCAACGCCGCGCTCTCGCAGACCACCGCGGCCTGCGGCACTTTGACGATCCAGTCGCAAGACGCTGGCAGCAACCCGGCCGCGGTCAGCGGCGCGAAGACGATCGACCTGACGACCAGCGCCGGCTCTGGCACCTTCTATAGCGCCAGCAACTGCACCGGGGTCATCACTCAGGCGACCATCGCGAACGCCGCCTCCACTACGACGGTCTACTACCAAGACACGACCGTCGGCACCCCGACCCTCGGCGCCGACGAGAATCCCTCCGCCGGCTGGACCGCCGCAAGCCAAGGCTCGACGATCAACGTCGGCCCGACCGCCAAGCTCGTCTTCACGAACGCTGCGCTTTCGCAAGCCACGACCGCCTGCGGCACTTTGACGATCCAGTCGCAAGACGCCGGCAGCAACCCGGCCGTAGTCAGCGGCGCCAAGACGCTTGACCTGACGACCAGCGCCGGCTCCGGCACCTTCTACAGCGCCAGCAACTGCACCGGGGTCGTCACGACGGCGACCATCGCCAACGCCGCCTCCAGCACCACGGTCTACTACAAAGATACGACGGTCGGCACCCCGACCCTCGGCGCCGACGAAAACCCGTCGGCCGGCTGGACCGCCGCGAGCCAAGGCGCGACCGTCAACGCTGGCGCCATCGCCAAGCTCGTCTTCACCAACTCGGCCCTTTCGCAGACGACGGCCGGTTGCGGCACCCTCACGATTCAATCGCAAGACGCGGGCAACAATCCGGCAGCCGTCAGTGGCGCCAAGACGATCGACCTGAGCTCCAGCGCCGGTTCCGGCATATTCTACAGCGCCAGCAACTGTACGGGCGTCGTCACCCAAGCGACGATCGCCGACGCCGCTTCCAGCACGACGGTCTACTACAAAGACACCACCGTCGGCACGCCGACCCTCACCGCCGACGAAAACCCGTCGGCCGGCTGGACCGCCGCGAGCCAGGGCTCGACCATCAACGTCGGTCCGACCACCAAGCTCGTCTTCACCACGGCGGCGCTCTCGCAGACCACCGCGGCGTGCGGCACGTTGACGCTCCAGTCGCAAGACGCCGGCAGCAACCCGGCCGCGGTGAGCGGCGCCAAAACCATCGATCTGACGACCAGCGCCGGCTCCGGCACCTTCTACAGCGCCAGCAACTGCACCGGCGCCATCACGCAGGCGACCATCGCCGATGCCGCGTCGAGCACGACCTTCTACTACAAAGACACCACCGTCGGCACGCCGACGCTCGGTGCGGACGAGAACCCGTCTGCCGGTTGGACGGCGGCCAGCCAAGGCTCGACGATCAACGTCGGCCCGACGACCAAGCTCGTGTTCACGAATGCGGCGCTCTCGCAGACCACCGCGGCTTGCGGCACCTTGACGATCCAGTCGCAAGACGCCGGCAGCAACCCCGCCGCCGTCAGCGGCGCCACCACGATCGACCTCACTTCGAGCGCCGGCTCGGGCACGTTCTACAGCGCGAGCAACTGCACGGGCGCCATCACGCAAGCCACGATCGCGAACACCGCGTCCAGCACGACGATCTACTACCAAAACACGACGGTCGGCACGCCGACCCTCGGCGCCGACGAGAACCCGTCGGCCGGCTGGACCGCGGCGAGCCAGGGATCGACCATCAACGTCGGCCCGACCACCAAGCTCGTCTTCACCAACGCGGCGCTTTCGCAGACCACCTCCGGCTGCGGCACGCTCACGATCCAGTCTCAAGATGCCGGTAGCAACGCCGCCACGGTGAGCGGCGCGAAGACGCTCGATCTTACGACGACGTCTGGATCGGGCGCCTTCTTCAGCGCCAGCAACTGTACGGGCTCAGTCACTCAAGCCACGATCGCCGACGCCGCCCACACTGCGACCGTCTACTACAAAGATACCGCCATCGGCACGCCGACTCTCGGCGCCGACGAGAACCCCTCGGCCGGTTGGACCGCCGCCAGCCAGGGCGCGACCGTCAACGCGGGCAGCATCACCAAGCTTGTCTTCACGAACGCGGCGCTCAACCAAACCACGGCGGGCTGCGGCACCCTCACGATCCAGTCGCAAGATGCGGCCAGCAACCCAGTCGCCGTCGGTGCGGCCACGACCGTAGCCCTCAGCTCCGGGTCGGGCGGCGGCGCCTTCTTCAGCAACAACACCTGTACGACCGGCATCACGCAGACGACGATCGACAACGCGACCTCCAGCGTCACGGTCTACTACAAGGACGCCACGGTCGGCACTCCGACGGTCACCGCGGACGAAAGCCCGAGCGCCGGCTGGACCGCCGCCACGCAGGGCGAAACGATCACTGTGGGCGCGATCACGAAGCTCGTCTTCACCAACTCCGTGCTCAACCAGACCACCGCGGCCTGCGGCACTTTGACCATTCAATCGCAAGACGCCGCGTCAAACGCCGCCCCGGTCGGCGCGATCACGACCCTCGACCTCGGCACTTCCGCCGGCTCGGGCGTCTTCTACAGCGCCAGCAACTGTACGGGCGTCATCACGCAGACCACGATCGCCAACGCAGCCTCGAGCGTCACAGTCTATTACAAGCAGACGGTCATCGGCACGCCGACCCTCACTGCCGACGAGAACCCGTCCGCCGGCTGGACTGCGGCGAGCCAGGGCTCGACGATCACGGTCGGCCCGACGACGGATCTCGTCTTCACCAACGCTGCTCTGAGCCAAACGACCTCGGGTTGCGGCACGCTCACCATTCAATCGCGAGACGCCGGCGGCAACGCCGCTAACGTCAGCGGCGCCAAGACGCTCGACCTCTCGACCAACTCCGCCGGCGGCACGTACTACAGCGCCAGCAACTGCACGGGTGTCATCACGCAGGCGACCGTCGCCGACGGCACGGCTGCCGTCACGGTCTACTACCGCGACACCACGGTCGGCACGCCGACCCTCGGCGCGGCCGAGAATCCCTCGGCCCTTTGGACGGACGCGTCCCAGGGCGCGACGATCAACGTCGGCCCGATCACCAAGCTGGCGTTCACCAACACCGCCTTGACGCAAACGACGGCGGGCTGCGGCGCGCTCGTGGTTCAGACGCAAGACGTCGGTGGCAACGCCGCGATCGTGGGCGCCAACACGACGGTCGATCTGACGAGCTCGTCAGGCTCCGGTGCATACTACAGCAATAACACCTGCACCGTGGGCATCACGCAAGTCACCATCAGCAGCGGGACCTCGGGCGCCGTCGCGTACTACAAAGATACCCTCGTCGGCACGCCGACTTTGACCGCCGCCGAGAATCCTTCCGCTGGCTGGACCGCGGCAACCCAGGGCGCCACCGTCAACGTCGGCCCGACCACCAAGCTCGTCTTCACCACCACCGCCCTCAGCCAGACCACAACGGGTTGCGGCACGCTCACGGTCCAGTCGCAAGACGCCGGTAGCAACCCGGCCGTCGTCAGCGGCGCCAAGACCATCGACCTGACCACGACCTCGGGCGCGGGCGTCTTCTACAGCGCCAGCAACTGTACGGGCGTCATCACGCAAGCGACCATCGCCAACGCGGCGTCGAGCGCGACCTTCTACTACAAAGACACGACCATCGGCACGCCGACCCTCACGGCCGACGAGAATCCTTCGGCTACCTGGACGGCCGCGACCCAAGGCGCAACCATCTCCGCCGGCGCCATTTCGCAACTCGTGTTCACCAACGCCGCCTTGTCTCAGACCACCGCGGCCTGCGGCACGGTCACCGTCGAGTCGCGCGACGCGGGTGGGAACGCTGTCGCCGTCAGCGGCGCCAAGACTTTGGACCTCAGCTCGACCTCCGGCTCCGGCGTCTTCTACAGCGCCAGCAACTGTACGGGCGTCATCACCCAAGCCACGATCGCAAACGCTGCCTCGAGCACCACGGTCTATTACAAAGACACGCTGGTCGGAACGCCCAACCTCGGCGCCGACGAGAACCCGTCCGTCGGCTGGACCGCGGCAAGCCAAGCGGCCACCGTCAGCGTCGGTCCAACCACGAAGCTCGTCTTCACCAACGCGGCGCTCTCGCAGACGACGGCCGGCTGCGGCACCTTGACGATCCAGTCGCAAGACGCCGGCAGCAACGCTGCGGTCGTCAGCGGCGCCAAAACTGTGGACCTCACCTCGACCTCGGGCTCCGGCGTCTTCTACAGCGCCAGCAACTGCACCGGCGTCATCACGCAAGCCACGATCGCGAACGCGGCCTCCAGCACGACCGTCTACTACAAAGACACGCTGGTCGGCACGCCGACCCTCGGCGCCGACGAGAACCCGTCGGCCACCTGGACGGCGGCGAGCCAAAGCGCCACCATCAACGTCGGGCCGACCACCAAGCTCGTCTTCACGAACTCGGCGCTCAGCCAAGCCACGACGGGCTGCGGCACGCTCACGATCCAATCGCAGGACGCGGCCAGCAATGCGGCGGTCGTTAGCGGCGCGAAGACCCTGGACCTCACCACGACCTCCGGCTCAGGCGTCTTCTATAGCGCCAGCAACTGCACAGGCGTCATCACGCAAGCTACGATCGCCAACGCCGCCTCGAGCACCACGGTCTACTACAAAGACACGCTCGTCGGCACGCCGACGCTCACCGCCGACGAAAACCCGTCCGCCACCTGGACTGCGGCGACCCAAGTCGCCACGATCTCCGCAGGCGCGATCACCCAGCTCGTCTTCACGAACTCGGCCCTCTCTCAGAGCTCCTCCGCCTGCGGTACCTTGACCATTCAATCGCGCGACGCGGCCGGCAATGCCGCGGCGGTCAGCGGCGCCAAAACCGTCGACTTGACGAGCACCTCGGGCTCAGGCGTCTACTACAGCGCTAGCAACTGCACCGGCGTCATTACGCAAACGTCGATTGCGAACGCGACTTCGAGCGTCACGGTCTACTATAAAGACACGCTCGTCGGCACCCCGACCCTAACTGCAGACGAAAACCCGTCGGCGAGCTGGACGGCCGCGACCCAAGGCGCCACGATCACAGCCGGCGCGATCACGCAGCTCGCCTTCACCAACTCGGCCCTGTCCCAGACCTCGTCGGGTTGCGGCACCTTGACGATTCAGTCTCGTGACGCGGGCGGCAACGCCGTCGCCGTCAGCGGCGCGAAGACCTTGGACCTCACCTCCACCTCCGGCTCCGGCGTCTACTACAGCGCCAGCAACTGCACTGGCGTCATCACGCAAGCGACCATCGCGAACGCGACGTCCAGCACGACCGTGTACTACAAAGACACGCTCGTCGGCACCCCGACCCTCACCGCCGACGAGAACCCGTCCGCCACCTGGACTGCGGCGACCCAGGGCGCCACGATCACGGCGGGGGCGATCACCCACCTCGCCTTCACCAACACCGCCTTGTCCCAGACTTCCTCTGGTTGCGGCACCCTGACCTTGCGGACGCGGGACGCCGGCAACAACCCTGCCAACGTCGGCGCCGCCACCACGATCGATCTCTCGTCGTCGTCGGGATCCGGCGTCTTCTACAGCGCCAGCAACTGTACGGGCGTCATCACCCAGATCGCCATCGCCAACGGGACCTCCCTCGCCACCGTCTATTACAAAGACACGCTCGTCGGCACCCCGACCCTCACCGCCGACGAGAACGTGTCGGCCGGCTGGACGGCCGCGACCCAAGGCGCCACGATCACGGCCGGCGCGATCACGCAGCTCGCCTTCACCAACGCGGCCCTGTCGCAAACGTCCTCGGGGTGCGGCACCTTGACGCTCCAGTCGCGTGATGCGGGCGGCAACGCCGTCGCCGTCAGCGGCGCCACGACCGTGGACCTCAGCTCGACCTCGGGCTCCGGCATCTTCTACAGCGCCAGCAACTGCACGGGCGTCATCACGCAGACATCGATTGCCAACGCGACCTCGAGCATCACCGTCTACTACAAAGACACGCTCGTCGGCACCCCGACGCTCACGGCCGACGAGAACCCGTCTGCGACCTGGACCGCAGCGACCCAGGCCGCCACGATCACGGCGGGCGCCATCACCCAGCTCGCTTTCACGAACACCGCATTGTCGCATACGTCCTCGGATTGCGGCACGCTCACGATCGCCGCTCGCGACGCCGGCGGCAACGCGGTCGCCGTCAGCGGCGCGAAGACCTTGGATCTGACGAGCTCCGCCGGATCCGGCGTCTTCTACAGCGCCAGCAACTGCACTGGCGTCATCACTCAAGGCACGATCGCGAATGCAGCCTCTAGCGTCACGGTTTACTACAAGCAGACGCTCGTCGGCACGGCAACTCTGACCGCGGACGAAAACCCGTCGGCGGGTTGGACCGCGGCGACGCAAAGCGCCACGATCTCGGCCGGCGCCATCACGAAGCTAGCGTTCACTTCGACCGCCCTGAGCCAGGCGACCACGGCCTGCGGCTCCGTCACCTTCCAGACGCAGGACGTCAACAGCAACCCCAAGACCGTCGGCGCCGACCTCACCGTCGCGCTCTCCAGCACTTCGGGCGGCGGCGCCTTCTACAGCAACGCGGGCTGCTCGGTCGCAATCACCTCGGCGACGATCACCAACGGCACGTCCAGCGCGTCGGCATATTACAAAGACAGCACGGGCGGTACGCCGACCCTGACCGCCGACGAATCACCCTCTTCCGGTTATACCGCTGCGACCCAGGGCCAGACGATCACGGCGGCGACTTCCGCCACCCTCCTCCTCACTGGTCCTTCGGGCGTCTTCGGCAACGCCACGGTCGGCGGCTCCGACGGTAGCTCCTTGACCTGGACGGTACGCAACACCGGCGATGGCCAAGCCGTCTCGTTCACCCAGACCTTCACGACGGGCACGAACTTCACGAAGGTCGCGGCGCTGACGACTTGCGCTGCGACGCTCGACCCGGGCTTCACATGCTCCGTGACGGTGAAATTTACGCCGGTCGCGGGCGCTACGCCAGGCACCCTCACAGATACGCTGCAAATCGCGGCGACGGGCACGTCGACCTCGGCTTCCCTCTCCGGCACGGCGGTCGCGCTCGGCGTGATCACCGTGACGGCCAACGACGCCTTCAACTTCAGCTCCGCCGGCGTCTTCGACTACGACTCCGACGCCATCGGCGCCGTGCATACGGAGAAGACGCGACGGTCGGTTCGGGTCAGCAACGGCTCGGGCGCCGCCGTCGCGGGCTTCGCCACCTCGCTCAGCGCCGGGTGCACGGCCGTCAGCCGCACGGCCGTTGACCCCTACACCAAGAACTGTGGCACGGCGATCGCCGCCGGCGATTACTGCTTCGTCACGCTCGAGCTCGACATCACCGCCGTGGCCAACCAAGCTTGTACCCTGAGCTTCGCGCTCACTTCGGCCCATGCCGTGCCGTCTTCCATTGCAGTCGCAGCCACGTTCACCGAGGTGGCGAAGTACGAGTTGAACTCGTACGCGGTGGTCTTCGGCAACCAGGCCTCCGGAACGACGTCGACCGCAAAAACGGTGCAGCTTTGCCGCGATGCCACCACGGGCGCCGCGCCGCCAGCCCCGGTCTTTGCGGCCCCCGTCGGCGGCAAGTTCACCGAGTCGGTGGACGGGTGTACCGCAGCACCGGCCGCAAGCGCCTGCTGCACGGTGCAATACACTTATAGCCCGGCAGCTGCCGACTCCGGCTTGCAGTACGAGAAGGTGGCCGTCACCGCCAACGGCGCGACGTTCTATATCACGCTCGAAGGCTACGCCGACAAGGGCCCCGCGATCACCTTCGCCGACGGCGCCTCTTATGATTTCGACTACATCAAGGCCGGAGACGCCAACAAAAAGGTGTTCAAGACGCTGAAGGTCACCAATACCGGCGCCACGGGGATCACCAACTTCCAGCGCAACTTCACTGGTACGGCGAACGGCGTGTTCACGATCGAGAGCGCGACGACCGGGTGTACCGTCGGGGCGACGCTCGCCGTAGGCGCCAGCTGCGACATCAACATCTCCTACTACAACACGACCCAAACCGACGTCGATGCGGCGGGCACGCTCGGCTTCAGGGTCCTCAACGGCGCGACAGTCCTCGGCAACATCGTGCTGAAGGTGAAGTCATTCCTCGGCGATCCGTTCCTGGTGGTTACGGCTCCGGGCAGCTACAACTGCGATCAGATCACCTGCCCGACGTACGACTTCGGCAACACGCACATGGATACGCTGGTACAGACCCTCTTCACGGTGCGCAACGTCGGCACCGGCGGCGCCTTTACGCTCGGGTTCGCGATGTCGGGCGCCAACAGCGACGGCACGACCTGCCCGCCCACCGGCGCCGGTACGGGGAAAGTCTTCTGCCGCAACGACGTCTCCACCTCGACCACGTGCGACACGGCCGGGAGCCTTGCGGCCGCGGGCGGGAGCTGCGTGCTCGCCCTCGACTTCGACCCCGACAACACCAACGCGCCGGGCCCGACACTGTACACGGGCGGGGCCGTCACCTGGACCGCGGCTGGCGGCTTCAGTCTGGTGATGAACGTGAAGGGCACCCTGGCGAACAAGCTGGAAGGCGAATCCAAGTGGACGGGGCAGCTCGCGACGCCGGTCGTCAACGATGACCGTTTGTTGGCCGTCGCCTACGATTCGTTCAACACGCGGGTGTACTCGGGCGGCGGGTTCGTGAACTCCGGCGGCACGGACTCCGACTGGCGGGTCATCGCCCGGAATCCGACGACCGGGGCCTTGATCACCACCTTCAACTCCGGTGGCGCGATCCCCGGAATCTTGGACATCAACATCGGCACGAGCACGACGGAGAAGATCCAATCGCTTGCCACGGACTCCGCAGGCAACGTCTACGCTTGTGGCCAGGCTTACAATGGCGCGACGCCGCTCCTGGACTTCGTCGTCAAGAAGATCAGCCCCACGGGCTCCGTTTTGTGGACCTACAACAAGGCTGGTACCGGCAATACGAACGACACCTGCTGGTCGGTCTTGGTCCACAACGAGGGTACGGCTCCAGGGACCGACTACATCTACGCTGGCGGATCGGTCGCAAACGCGACCAGCGACTGGTTCATCACGAAGCTCGATCCCACGACCGGCGCGATTCCGGCCTCCGGTTGGACCGATATCACCTTCAACGGGGCGGGCGCCGGTGCGGATCAACTGAAGTCGATGTCGGGTTTGGCCTTCAGCCCGTCGACCTCGCACTTCTACGCGGCCGGCATCATCGTCGACACCGGGGCCGTGACCAAGTGGGCGATCCGCAAATACGACTACGCCGGAACCTATCAGAGCATCACGGCGACGGGCATCACCGACACCTCGAACATCCAAATTGCGGCCGGTCTGTCGGGCTCGACCGAGTACGTTTGGGCGCTTCATAAGGCCACCGGCGTCGCACCGTATGTCGCCCGCTACACGGCGGGGCTCGTGCGCGCCAACGACACCACCGACGTCAACTACGGCTGTCACATGCTGGACTTCACCGGGGGCGACACGACCGCCCTAGGCCAATACCTCAAGATCCACACGGCTGGCGGCATCGACAACCTCTACATCACGGCGACGACGAGCACCAACTCCAACTCCTCGCTCTTGCAGTACCATCTGGGTAGCACGACCTGTACGACGGACAACGGCAGCGGCAAAAATTGGCTCTACTCGAACTGGGACATGACGACCGCCGTGACGGGCACGGCCGGGGCGGACGCGCTCTACGCGATCGCGATCGACGGCAACAACGACCTCTATGTCGCGGGCTACGTGACAAACATTACCGCCAGTCCAGCCTCCGGCGCGGACGGCATCGTGAGGAAGTTCTCGGGTCCGAACCCCTAAAGAGGGAACTTTGCGGACCATAAGTCCTGCAACGGAACAGCGAATCAAAAGAGGCCCTTCGGGGCCTCTTTTTTTTATTCGCCGCCCGCCTGTCAAGTCGGCCGCGCCCCTTCCGATGCCTTTGTATCGATCCTGTTTAGTAGGCCCGCCATCCCCCTTTGGAGGTTTCCATGCATTCGTCCCGTCGTTCCCAGCGAGCGATCGCTCGTGCCTTGTTCTCCTGCCTCGTGCTGGCGCCGACGGCGGCCTCCGGCCAAGCGCCGGCTCCGACGGGCAATGCGGCCGCCGGCATGGTGCCCGTCCCCGCGTCCGCGTCGGGCCTTCCCTACGACTTCTTCCTCGACAAGTACGAGGCGAGCCTCGTTGCGGGCGCCGTCGAATCCGTGGAAGGCGCGACGCCGTTGACCTCGATCTCGTTCATCGACGCGCGCGGCGCTTGCGCGAGCCGCGGCCTGCGCCTGCCGACGCTGCAAGAATGGCAAGCGGCGGCCGACGGCACGCCCGACTCCAGCGTCTGCAACGTCAACCTCGGCGCGGCTAGGGTCACCGGACCTGCCACGTCGGCCTGCGTCTCCGCGCACGGCGCGATCGACATGGTCGGCAACGCCGCCGAGGTCACTGACGTCAAAATGAGCATCACCTCAGGAACGGTCTCCGCGACGGTCATCGACGCCGCGTTCCAGCCTGGCTGGAACGGCGCCTCGGCATCCGCCTACGACGGCAAGACCTGGGTCGGCGCGAGCGGCGTCCCGGTCCGCCCGATCACCAATTGGTCCGCGGCCCTCGGCTTTCCGTCGACCGACGGCGACCCGGTCGCGATCGACGATGCCACCTACTATTCCGCCAACGTGCAAGGCTTCTCCGTGACGCGCGGCGGCTCCTACAGCTCCGGCGCCGACGCCGGTCGCTACTCTTTCCGCAACTGGAGCAACGTCCCGACCGCGTCGATCGGCTTCCGCTGCGCCCACACCTCGGGCCAGTCTCGCCTCGCCGTCGGCGGCGTGCCCGCGGCGGGCACCGGCGTCTACGCGATCGGAGCGACGGTCGCCATGACTCTGGACGCGCGTCCCGCCAACGCGGCGACCGCGAGCGTCGACCTCTTCTACCGTCGCGGCAGCGACGCGGGTTGCACCGACCGCAGTCTGAGCGGTTGGACGCGGCTCACCGAGACCGCGCTCGATCAGAGCGCGACGACGTTCGCTTGGGACACGAGCGCCTCGTTGGTCGGCGGCCCCGGCCAATTTCACCTATGCGGTCGCCTCGACGACGGCAGCACGGCCGTGTACTCGCCCTTGCCCAAGCTGCGCGTGGGCCCGGTCGGCTTCTGCCAGGTGAACGACGCGCTGTGGACGACCTCGACCACGGGCTGCAAGCTCGTGAAGGCTGGCCTTTCGGCCACCGGCAAGAGCTTTAGCCAGGCGCAAAGCTCGACCACGTGGAACGCGGCGAGCGCCTATTGCGCGGCGCTCACCGAAGGCGGCGCGGCGGCCGGCAGCTGGCGTCTCCCGACGAAGCAAGAGCTCGTCGACGTCTCCGGCGCCAACGCCGCGCTCACACATCTCAGCAACCCGCCGGCGGCGGGCCAAACGCCGACCTTCTGGACCAGCACGGGAAGCGGCGCAAAGCACTCCATCGTCGACTTGCGTACGGGCGCGGTCACGACCGCTAACGACTCGGGGTCACGCTTCCGCGTCTGCATCCGCGCCAACTGATCGTCTCCCGCCGCACCCCTCGCCATTGCCTCTGAGCCGAGGCGGCGTTCGCCGCCTCGTGCCTCGTTCCACAATTCCCTCGGAAGAAAAAGATTCGAGTCGCCTCCGATTAGCGCTTGCTTTCAGCTCGGCGAAGGAAAGCTGCGTCGGAAGATTGACTTCATTTTGGCGCAGGCTCTATTGTGTCCAAACGAAATCTCTCGACATCTCCATTCTGACGAAGGAACCATGCATGAAGAATCGCATCCTGAAGTTCGTCGCGCCGATCGCCGTTTTCGCCACCGGATTCGCCGCCTCCCAGTTCGTCCAGAAGGCGCAAGCGACGCCTGAAGAGACGTTCACGACCGTCTACTTCATGGTTCAGACGAACACGACCGTCAACACGACCTATGACCGCGCCTTCACCTACGGCCAACCCTCGGCTTCGGGCACGATCAGCTCCGACTGCACCGACGACTCGATGGGCGCGGTCACCGGCTTCACCGGCACCGTCTACGAGAGCGCGCTGATGTTCACCCACACCACCGGCGGCGCCCCCTCGCGTCTTCCCGAGGTCATGGTCGTCGGCTCCCGCCCGACCAACGGCCAGAACATCACCGCGATGGCCACCACCGGCGACGACACGTGCGTCCACGGCGGCAAAACCTGGCAGCGTTACAGCGGCACGATCAACTAAGTCTGCGTCAGACTTTTGGTCGACTGGACTCACTAGGGAGATATTATGAACCAAGCTATGAAATGGCTGACCGGCGCGGGGTTGGCATGCGTCGCCGCCGCCGGAGCCGCCGGAGCCTATACGCTCCTTGGCGCCTCAATCAAGTTCTCGGTCAACCCATCAGTCAATGGCACGACCGGTGTTCAAACCGACACCAAGGGAGTGTTTACTGGACTGGCCGTCGTCTCCGCCAATCCGAGCTATGCGTCCACGCTAGTTCCGGCCACGGAAGCCACCGGCGCGTCGCAGGGCGACTTCCTTTCGGACATTTCGATCGCAAACAGCAGCGACCATGCGATGACGGCGGAGAGTCAGTAATCCGTCGGCTCTCAAGTTAGCCACTTGCCGGATGATCCGTCATTCGGCAAGTGGCTTTATTCGTCTTCCCGCAGGTACTGCATGTAGCGCTTCCAGTCCCAATGCGGCCCAGGATCTGAATGCTCCGAGCAGTCGGGCGCCTCGCTGTGGCCCAGGACGTGCTCGCGGTCCAACGGAATGTGGTGCCGCAAGGCAATCCCACGCACGATCCGCGCCGACTCTCGGTACATCGCGTCGCTGAACCACAGCGGCCCGTCGGCGAGGTAGCCTTCGTGCTCGATCCCGATGGATTCCTCGTTGAAGCAGGCGTCGTGGAAGACGACGGCGCGCTCGTCGGCCATCTGCAGCGCGAAACCGTCGCGCGCGCGCACGAGATAATGCGCGGCGACGCCGGTCGTCGGCCGCCGAAAAAAATCGACGATCGTCGCGAACGTATTCTCCATCGTGTGGATCACGACGTACCGCACCCGCCGCGGTTCGACGGCCAAGGGCAGTCCGGCGGCGTCGGATCCGCGCAGGAAGGGCACGCGCTCGTCCCCGACCACGTCATCGGGCCGGGCTGAGACCGCGGGCGCCTCTCTGGGGCGGTCAGGAGACCTTCGCGTCTCTACCGTAGAGCCGTCCGTGTTCATGACGGAGAGGCCGTGGGCGACGATGTCCATGATGTCTTCGGCATACAAACTGTCGGATTCTTCGAAGGTCGCCCCGTTCCATGCCGCGAGCGCGTCGCGCCATGAAAGCGGATCGTCGAGATGCGCGCCGTGCAACGCGCCTTGGTGGGCGATCAGCTGGGCCGCGGCCCGTAGGCCAAGCTCAGGCTTCGCATAAATCGCGTCGCGACTTAGACCGAGCACGGGCGCGACCGAGAACGCGCTTCGGGTCGGCCGCCAGGGCAAGAGTTGGATCCAACCCGCGCCGGCGGCCGGCGCGCGCGGCAACTGCAATCGCCGTTCAGCGTAAGCCGTGGCCAGCAGGACGGCGGCGGGGACGCCTGCCTCTAAGGCAGCAACACGAGCCAGCGCTTGAACGCGCGCCATCGGCGCCGCCAGACCGATGGAGGCCGGAGCTTCACGAGCGCTCGTACCAGCGATGCGCCGCGCCAATACCTCTCCGACGCCAGCTTTCACGAACGTGACGGTCAGAAGCAGAGTTGCGACGAGGACCGCCGGCCAACGCCACCAGATCGAGCCGAATCGCTCCCCGGAAGCCCTTTTCCTCAAGGCGCGTCTCGGAGATCGCCGGCAAATGTCCGCTGGCGCATCTGATCGGCGGTGGCCCCTGCGCAGGCTTCGACTCTTCTCTGCAGGATCAAGTCTTGCGGGACGTACCTCGTCAGCCCGCCCATCAGCGGGGCCGATACCGTACAGGCCTGCGGGTTGACGGGCAATAAGCGCAAAATCATCAGGCCCTCGAGTGGCATGGGTCTTCGCGACCACGCCCTTTCAAATGCCACGACCGTCGTGGCCGTATGCAGAGCCCGCGACGCGTCATAGACGTGGATGGCAGCGACGGCCATGAGCGCGGCTACGAGGACGAGCCCCGGTCGCGCCATGCGAGCTGCTGAACGCGTCAAGGCCACCATCGGCGCCGAGGTCTGGGTCACGCCGACGAACAGGCCGAGAAGCGCCATCATCGGCGCGCGAAAGAAGAGCGTGTCCCCCGCAGCCATCACCGTCATCAACGCCACCGCGCCGGCGCTGGCCCGGCCCATCATAGTGCGGCTGCGCCACCCCGCGCGCACGACCGCGACCAGGATGGCCGCAAACGCAAGGAGCCCGAGCAGACCATGGCCGGCCGCGAGTCGGACGAAGTCGGAGTTCGGCGGGACGATACGGGCTAACCACTCGCGGTCGTCGAGCGGCGGCGGCGTCAGGACACGCGGCGCCGCCTCGGTCCAGCCGGTCGGACCAACGCCAAGGAGGGGATGCTCACGCCACAGAGTGAAGCCCGCGCGATGTTGCTGCATACGGATTTGGCCTGAGCCGCTGTCTAAACTGACGATGCGGCCGAGTGTAGTTAGGGCGGGCGAGGCTTCGGACCAGCGCAGTCCACTCCACGATGCCGCGTTGTAAACCGTGAGCCCAAGACCGAGCGCCAACACGAGGGCCGGGCCGCCGAAGGGCGCGAAAACGGGTTGCCCGCGAAAGCGCCGCCACGCGTCGGCCGCAAAGACCGCAAGCACGAACCCTCCGGTCGCGATCCACACCGTGCGCGATCGGCAAATGATGATCACCAACGTAATCGCCGCCAGGAGCACCACGTCGAGCAAGCGCACCCTAGCGCAAAGCCGCGCGACCAAAACCGGCACCGAGATCGCGACGTACAGCGCGACGAGGTTTCGATTCCCGAGCGTCGAGACGGGGCGGCGGGACACGTCGGGGACGACGAGCCAGCCCGCCGCCTCCAACAAGGTGACGAGCGTCACGGCGGCGGCTGTCAAGAGGACGACGCCGACGACGAAGTCCTCACCCTTCGGTCGCTCGACCACTCGCGCCGTCAAGCCCGCGATGAAGGCGATCCCGGCGAAGCCCGCGAGCCACTCGGTCGGGAACGCTTGCCGAGGCGCTCCGAAGGCCCAGCCGATCATTCCAAACAGGATGAAGCCCAAGAGCGCGAGGTCCGTGCGACGGACGGTCGGCGCCTCGGTCGTCGGTCGCGACCAAGCCAGAAGCAGCGCCGCGAACGCCCCGGCTAAGCCGAAAGCAAGGATCTTCACATCGAAAAAGCCGATGGCGGCGCCCATGAACGGCGTGGATTGCCGGGAGGCGAGCAGTGCCGGCCCCGCGACCGCGCCGAGGAGGACGGTTTTTTGCGCCAGCGCGACGGCGCGGTCCCGGTCGATCGCCATGGACGGTCCTTGTGGAAGAATTTCGCTGCAGGCTAGCACGCGCGCGGCGCCGCGGGCAAGCGCCGCCCGTCGCGCACTCATTCGAAATATCCTTTAAATTCATTTGGTTGTGATCAACCACTGGGGTGGTCAGCGTCCGAGCGCTGCGAAGATCGCAGCATGAACTTCGGCGAGGGAGGCATTGCGGTGAAACGTATGGCCTTCGCCCACGACGTCGCGCCAGAGAAGACGGTCTGCGGGAGGCAAAATGCCGGCAAGCGCCGCGCGCGCCTGCGCCGAGGTCTGAGCGATGTCGGCAGTCCCGTGGAATACGATCAGGCGCCCCGGAAAAGGGCGCGGCGGCATCAGTCGCGGGACACCGGCCAAGCCGAGGAGCGCGGCGGCGCCTGCGAGGTCCGGCGTACCGTGAAGCGCTTCGGCGACGACCATCGCGCCGTAACTATGCGCGAAGAGGAGGATTTTGGAACGCGGAATTCCGCGCGTCTTCTCCAGAAAAGCGACCGCCGCGCCGACGTCCTCGACCTGCTCGGCGACCTTCCCTGAGGCCTCGAAGCGATGCCCGTATCCCGTGGAGCCGCGAAAGTTGACGGCGAGCAAATCGACTCCGTGCTCGGCGATGAGAACTTTATTCGGCCCCCACACCGGAGCCACGAACGCCTCGGGCCCTCCATGCACGAGGACGATCCCTGCGCGCTCCGGCGGTGGCTGCGGGGTTTTCCACAGGAAGCCAGGGACCTCGAGCCCGTTGACTGGGATCGAGACGGCTTCGGCTTCGAGCTCCGGCTTAGCTCTCGGCCCGCTCTCGAACACGACTCGCGATTCCAGTCCCGTCGCGAACGCCACGTCGACCAGTCGCGGCGGGAGGAGGCGACCGGTATGAATGACGCTCGCCGTCGCCGTGCGTCGGTCCATGCTCGCGATGAGCGCCGACCCCTCGAAAGCGCCGAGTCGTCGCGGTCCTGCCTCATCCGCGATCCAAGGCACCGTGTCGCCGCGGTAAGTCACGTGGTACGTGAATCCTTGCCCCTTCGGAAGGCGGGACGGCCCACTGATGTCACCGTCCGCCTTCGCTTTGAGCGTGACCGATCCGTCGTCCGGCCGCACGCTGTAGAGCACGAAGTATTCGCTCTGAACGTCGCGACAAGCGACGAGAATCTCATCCGGGTCGCCCTGCCAATGCACGGAGCGGCATTGCCCGTCGCTCACCGTAAATGCAGCAAGGCGCACGCCGGCGACCGACCAGATCGTCACATTGCCCGGTCGCTCGAAGTCGATGGTCGCGAGGCGATCGCCGTCCGGATGCCAGGCGAAGCCGCCCGTCGAGGACATCGGCGCCGCAAGGGGCGCCAACCGTATGCCGTCGCGAATGCTCAGAACGTGGAGCTGACGTCGAAGCGTACGAGGGTCCACGCGCGCGTAAGCGAGGCTCGCTCCGGTCGGCGACCAAATGATCGGCGGCGCGCTACGGCTCGGAGGTGCCGGCAGCCTCGAGCGACCGAGCCTGCCGATGTCGGCTAGATAGAGAAAATACGCGCGCGTGGACGGATCGAATTCCGTGAAGACCAGCGCGTCTCCGGATGGGTTGAAGGCTGGCGAGAGCTGCGTCTCCATGGAGTCGTCACGGTGCAAGACCTCGCTGGTGGTCGCGTCTCGAACCAACAGCGAGAACGTCTCGCGCTCAAATTCCTTCAGAAGCAGCTTCGTCCGATCGTGAGACAGGCGGACCGGAAACAAGCTCGGCGTGAGGAGGGTGCGCTCAATGGCCGTTCGCGAAGGATCCCCTGGCGCCGTCGCCTGCCCGCTCATGTTCTGAAAACGCTGGTGATTCGCGATCTCGGACTGAAGTCCGCACTCCGTTCCGACGGCTTGAATGGGAATGCCAGCCGGAGCCTTCATGGAGAGCCTAGAGGCCGCTTTCTCGAGTGGCTTGCCAGAAGACAGCGCCGCTCTGATCTCCCCCCACGAACCGCTCGCCTCGCGCCAACGCTTCATCGTCGTCAGCCGCGCCACCAGAAACTGATGGTTCACGCGCTCATAGACCTTACCCATTCGATCCAATTGCGAAGCCGGGGCCGTGCGGGGAGCCGCGATCAAGCTCGCAAGCAGCAATGCCTCCTCGAGCTCGACGGCGTCGGGCGACTTGCCGAGATAAGCTTGCGCCGCCCCGGCCGCGCCCCAAATGCCATCGCCCCATTCAATGACGTTCAGGTAATAGGCCAGGAGCTCGAGCTTCGAGAAGCGGACCTCGAGAGCCACGGCTAGCGCCGCTTCGCGCAGCTTGCGCCAGATCGAGCGCTCAGGCGACAGGAAGAGGTTTCGCGCAAGTTGCTGCGTGATGGTACTCCCGCCCATCGAGCCGGTTCCGGACAAGGCGAGGCGCGCGGCTTTCTCGAGTTGGGACCAGTTGAAAGCGCGGTGGCGGAAGAAGAGGTGATCCTCGGCCTTCAGCACCGCACAGACGATCGCCCCCGACATCCCGGTGAGCGGGGTCCAGCGGGCCGCCGCTGGCGCGCCCGTCGCCACGCTTCGGAGCCGCATGTACTCGGTCACCACCACCTCGCCCGGCTCGGGCATGCGCAGGCTGAGGGCGTCGACGGCGGTGAGCGTCGCCAAGAGCAAAAGAAAGCTGACCGCCAAGGCGCCACCGAGACGCAAGAGCCAGGTCCAGCCCTTACTTACTTTCCATCGCCGTCGAAGCTTCATTTGCGAGGCGATCGTAACGGCTACGACGCGCCGTCACAAGCGCATTCGCCGCCCTTCGATCAAGAGCGGCTGATTCAGCCGGAACGTCGCGCCATCAGCGGCATCGCGGCGCCCGCCACGATGATCAGCGCCGCGCCCGCCCATTCGCCCCCGGTCGGACGCGCCGCGAAGAAGCCGACGTCCAGCAGCATGCTGGCGACCGGCGCAGCGTAGCTCAAGGTCGCAAGCCACGCCGTGTCGCCGCGCTGGAACGCGACCGTCATCAGGTACTGGCTCAAACAGGCCGCGAAGCCGCCGACCGCAAGCAGGCTCCAGCCAGCGGCGCTCGCGGGAAATTGCGGCGCCTCGACGATTGCCGCAGCGCCGTGCGTGAGAACGCAGGCGATGGCCCAATAGCTCATCACGGTAAGCGTGTGTTGCTGCTCCCCGAGCCGCGCCACGGCGAGATAGGCCAGCGCCGCGGTCATAGCCGAGACGAGACCGAAGATCCACCCCCACACGTCGCCCCCCGCGAGCGAGACGCCTGGATTCAGCAGCGCCACGCCGACGAGGCCGGCCCCGGTGCCGAGCCAGCCGGCGAGGCCGATCCGGCGCCCCAGGACGAAAGGCGACAGCGCCGTCATCAGGATGCCGCTGGCCGCGGCGAGCACCGAAGCGGCGCCGAAGCCGATGCGCGCCATCGAAGCGTAGAAGCTCGCGACGCAAATCGCGCCGAGAAATCCCCAGATCCAGAGAAGCCGCCGGCCGTCGCCGAGGATGAGCCCGCGCCAGGAGCCCGAGCCGCTGACGAACCGCGTCACGACGAGGACGAAGACGACCTGCGCCGCCACACGCACGCAGCTCGCCGCCAAGCTCGACAAGGCTGGATCAGCCGCACGCGCCAGGGCGAACAAGGGCCCGACCAAGGCGGAGAGCACACAGCCCATGAGCATCGCTACTGCGCCGCGCCCCATCGCCGCCTCGATCGCTCAGCCTTCGCCCTTGCCCTTGCCGACACAAGCTTTGCCGACCGCGCAGCTCACGTCGTACTTCCGGCGGCGCATCAGCGAAGGCAGAGCGCCCATGCGCGTCTCGCCTTCGCCCGCCGCGTACCCATATATACGCGCCTGCGGCAGGTTGTCGATGAGGGTCTTCAGCGCCTTGGCCTCGGCGTCCCCGGTCCAGTAGGCCGCGGCCTCGGGCGGAATCATCAGGGACACCAATTTCTTCAGCTCCAGCACGCCGCAGCTCGGAAGCTCGCAGGCGAACGTGCTCTTGCCGATGATCGACTCGAAGCTCGCGTTGAAGTCCTCGTCCGGATGCTCCGCGTGGATCTTGGCCGCTTCGGCCAGGAGCGCGCGCTCGATGCTGATGAGGAGGCGTTTCAGATAGTGCGACGAGGAGATCGTGTCGACGTCGGCCTTAAGCGTCGCCTCGAGGCGCTCCGCCGGCAGCTTCTTCAGCACGCGCACGTCGAAGAGGAAGCTCGCGAGGCCCGCCGAGAAGGCCGAGGCCACGCGCCAGTTCACGTGCGGGATCTTGTCCGTCGCGCTCGTGGTGTAGAAGACGTACGCGACACCGGGCGTGAGCAGGCCTTGCGCGCGGGACTCCGGGACGGCAAGGGAACCGGCAGTCAAGGCCGCCACCGCGTAGCTCAGGAGCTTCTTCATGGCGTCACCTCCCCGATGAGCCAGCTGCTCGGCACGTCGTTCTCGGTCAGCTTCCAGACGCCGCCTTCGTCGCCGTCACCGTAATGGCGCAGGTACTTCACCATGGCCTCGAGGACGACCGCGGTCGTGTATGGCCTTGATTTCCAGCGCGCCACCGTCTGGTAGGAGGACGAAAAGAAAACGCCCCCCTGCCAGAACTCCTTGCCGTCGTCCTTCACGACGTTGGCGACGAGGAAGCGGACGCCGCTCTCGATCGCGGCGCGCGCCGCGGCCGGATCCGGCCATTCCGCGACGCCGACGTTCGCCAAGGTCGAGACGTTGAGCGCGGTCGAGTAGACGCGGGCGTCGCCGCGGAACTCCGGGTTTTTCGACTGCACGTCGGCAGGCAGGTTGGCGTAGACGCCGACGTCGTCCCATGAGCCGTCCGGTTTTTGCGCCGCCAAAATCTCTTGTGCTAACGGCTTCATGCTCGGCTGCAGGCAGTCGTTGCCGCCGTCGCGGAAGGCACGACTCACCGCGTACGGGAAAAGCCACTGCGGCGGGTAGTAGAGCGCGCAGGCCGGGTAGGATTTCTTCTCGATCACCTCGCGCGCGAGCGCGCAGCTTTCCTTGTAGCCCGTCGGCTCGGCGGCGCCGCCGTTCAGCTTCCTGTTCAAGCCGACCGCGTAAAGCACGTTGCCGAGGACGAGGCAGTCGACGTTGTTGGCCAGCTTGAAGGCGATCGGATGCTTGTTTCCAGGCTTGTCCTCGTCGCTCATCCAGGTCATGTAGGCGCCGGTCCCGTCCGGCTTCCAGGCGGCCTCGCGCTCGTCGCGGCGCGCCCGGTCCTTATCCAGCCAGCCGGCGAAGAGCTTCGGAAAGTCCTTGTCGACCGATCCCGGATCCATCTTCAGCGCCGTCACGTAGTAGACCGCCGTGTCGTCGGCGTCGTTGGCGATGTCGAAGATCGGCCCGAGGAGCCGCGCGAACGGCAGCGCCTCGGCGATCTGCTGCGGGCCGTGAAACCCGGCGATGGTCGGCCAGAAGTTGACCTCGCCGTTCTTTGCCAGATACCAGCGGCGCAGGAGCTTGAGCGTCCGGCGGCTCATCTCGCTGAGCTTCTGGCCGCCGGCAGGCAAGCCCTTGTCGTCCATCAGGAAGAAGGGATAGGTGACGAACATTGGGACGAAGGCGTTCGAATCGTAGAGCGCCTGCAGATTGCTGTCGTCGGCGACGCTGCCGCGGACGTAGGAGGCCCACTCGCCTTCCAGGCGCACGGGGCCCGCGAGCTGGTCCGGCTCCTTCACTTGCGTCTCGAACAAATAATGCAGTGCTTTCCTCACCGCCTCGCGCGCTTGCGCCGCGGTCGCCGCCGAAGCGGCCTCCGGGCTGCCGTCGGCCGCGCGTAGCCGCGCGGCCGAGCCGGGCGTCTTGCACGCGGCGAGCGTGAGACTCGTGAACAATGCGACGGCCGCCAGGCTCAAGCGTTGGCGCATGATTCGTCACCTCGGAGATTGATGGAACGGGACGATTGTAGACCAGTCGCTCTCGGAGGCGGTAGCAGAGGCGTCGTGTGCACAGCTCCTACGTCGGCACGACGACGGCGGATTGCAGCCGGCTTTGCAAGCGGTCCAAAGCGAGGCCGGCTCACGTTTCTCGGGGAAATACCGACGCGGACGGCATGAGCAACTCACGCCTCCTCGCTGTATCTCTCTTCGCGCTTCTGGGCGCGTGCGGCACACAAGCAGAGAAGAAGGACTCGGGCAAGAGCTCGGGGAAAGGCTCGGGTACCGGCTCGGAGACGGGCACGGGCACGTCGACCGGGAGCACGGCGACGACCGGGGGCACGGCGACGACCGGGGGCACGGCGACGACCGGGGGCACGGCGACGACCGGGACGACCGGGACGACCGGGACGACCGGAACGACCGGAACGACAGGGAGCACGACTTCGACGCCGAATCCGCCGACGCCGGTGGACACCTGCCAGGAGCCGCTCGCGACGGGCGCCGAGAGCAACGTCGTGCAATGCGTCGAGGCGGTCTCTGCGGCGGCGTTCCACGACACGCTCGGCAGCGACGCGAAGACGCGTGAGAAGGTGAAGCTGGGGCCTTCGACGGACTGTCCGCAGGGTTTCCTGCGGATCGTCGTCGTGCAAGTGCCCAGCGATCCGATCAACGGCCCAGTAGAGCTGTAACACGAGGTTTCCAATGAATCCAAAGACCCTTCGCCTCGGCCGTGGCTTGGCCACCCTTGCAGCGCTAGTGGCGGGCACGGCCAGCGGCATCCCGGCCATGGAGGCGCCGAAGTGCCCGCAAGACGCCGTGAGCAGCGTCGCCTTCGAGCGCTTCTACTGCGTCCAGCCTCAGCTCATGAAGCAGACGCTCGAGTACGCCGTCGCCAACCCCACCCTGTATACGAGCGACGCCGTGACGAAAGCCGACGCCGAGCGCACTTGCGCCAAAGGGACGATCCGCGTGATCATGGTAACAGCACCCATGGACATAGCCGTCGACGAGCTCTGAGCCTTCGGAGCCGCTCCTCCCGCGCGCGAAAGCCTCCGCCATGCTCTATCGTCCCTACCCCGAGCTCAAAGGTCGTTGGATCGAGCCGGCACGCCGCTTCTCCCTGTCGACGCCCTGGATCACGGTCGAAGCCGAATGTGGCGGCCAGCTCGCCGACGCGGTCGGCGTGCTCCTCGCTCATCTCGACGACGTAGCCCGTGGTGACGCGAACGCCGAAGTGCCGCACGCGGCCCAGGCGGCGCTCGCCAACTTCGCCGCCTATCCGATGGTCTACCTCGAGCCTGGGACGAAGGGCGAGGCTCTTGCGTCTTGCGCGGAGTCTGCCGGCGACGAGCCTTCCGCGGCGCCCCTCTTTGCGGCCATCGCCGACGGCGCCCGCCGCCTCGGCGCTCCGGAGAGCATCACACGCGAGATCGCCGCGCGCGGCGCGACGCACGCTTGGCAATGGCCAGTCGCCGAAGCGCTGTCGCGCTCCGCCCGCGCGGGCGGCGAGACCTTCGACGCGGTCGCGGCGTTCACGCATGCGCGCCGGCTCGCACGGTGTTGCCAGCTCGACAAGAACGAACCCCGCGTTCTGAGGGACGTCGTGACGGCCGTGGCGGCGCGAGGGGAAGCCGAGCATCGCCGCCTGATCGCGACCCTGGTGCGTCAGTCGCACTTCATCACCTCGCGCTGCGAGGCGGCGGTGACGCCGGCGCTCAGCGTCCTGCCGCAGCTCGCCGACGACGTCGCGCGCTTCCTCGTCGAAGAGCGCGGTCACGATGCTTTGATGGAGAAAGCTCTAAAAGCCTTCGGGATCGCCTCGCCCGGCGTTCTGCCGCTCTTGCCGGCCTACGCGGCGATGATGGGCGCCCTGATCGAGGCGGCATCGGGCTCGGCGTTAGGCTTCGCCTTGGCGCTCGACACCTTCGAGGGCGTCGACGTGACGACCGATCAATCGTCATACGCCAAGCTCGTCGCCGAGGCTCCTGGCGGCGCTCAGGCTGCCGTTTGGATCGACCAGCACCACAAGATCAACCGCGCCGGCGGGCACGGCGCCTTCGGCTTCGGCCTCGCGCAAAAGATCGCGCCGCTCTCGGCCGCCGAGCTTGTCGCCGCGCTGCGCCTAAGCGAATCGCTGCACCTCTCGCGCTCGTGGGCCGCCGGCGATCTCTTCCGCAGCGCCGAGGCGCCGCATCGGGGATTGGCACGAGGGGCCTGACGCCCCAAGATCGCGCCTCGATCATTCGCCTTCGAGCAAGCTGCGCAGCATCCAAGCGGTCTTCTCGTGGATCTGCATGCGCTGGGTCAGGAGATCGGCCGTCGCCTCGTCGTGGCACTCGTCGACGACCGGGAAGATCGACCGCGCGGTGCGCACGACGGCCTCTTGGCCTTGCACGAGCTCCTCGATCATCTTCTTCGCTGGGCGCGGCCCTTCGGTCTCTTTGATCGAAGAGAGGCGGGTGAACTCGGCGTAGGTGCCGGGCGCCGGTATGCCGAGCGCGCGGATCCGCTCGGCGATCAGGTCGACGGCGAGCGCGAGCTCGTTGTACTGCGTCTCGAACATGAGATGCAGGGTCTGGAACATCGGGCCCGTAACGTTCCAGTGAAAATTGTGGGTCTTGAGGTAAAGCGTGTAGCTGTCGGCGAGGAGGCGCGAAAGGCCTTCGGCGATCTGCTTGCGACTTTTTTCGTCGATGCCGTTGTCGATCTTAGCCATGTAGGGGCGTCTCCAGTGAATTGGCAAAAGCTCGCCAAAGTCTAGCCCCCACGACGGCCCGGTCAACACAAAAGGGTCGCTCAGGTCTCCCGAGGCAACCAGGCAATGCGCGCGGGGCCCGTCGCGAGGACCGTGGAATCCGCACGCAAAGCGACCATTTGCGGCGCCTGGACCGCCTGCCCGTCGACCGTGAGCGCCCCGGATATGGCGACCACGTAACGTGATTCGGGCGGTGGCGTCACGGCCTCGCTCGCCGTCGTCACGACGATCGTGCGCCGGCCGATCCAATCGTCGCGCCGCTCGAGCGGCACGGCCCGGGTCGCCGCATGATCCGCCATCAAGAGCCGGATGCTGTGGATCTCGCACGCGTCCCACACCAGCTTCATCACGTCGTGATTGGCCGCGAAGAGCTCCTGAAAATCGTCGCGGTCGATTTGCAGCAAGGAGCAGGCCGTGAGCGCGCGCGCCGAAGCGATGCGCTTGCCGCCCGTCAGCAAGGCCATTTCTCCCAGAATCTCACCGGGGCCGACGGTTTGCACCAGGTTCTCCTCGACGACGCCGCGCTTCAAGATCTGCAGCGTCCCCGCGATGACGACGAACATCGCCTCGCCGGCGCGGTGCTCGCGGATGACGTAGACGTTCGGCGGCACGTGCAGCTCGCGGATGACGAGGGCGACGCGTTGCAGATGCTCCTTCGTCAAGGTCTCGAAGACCGGCACGCGATGCAAGAGCTTGACCATCGACGCCACAGAGCGCCGCGGCGCGCGCGAGCGCGTGGAGAAGAGCGCGTAGAGCGCGAGCGCGAAGACGAGGACGCTGGCGACGACGACGAGCTCCAAGACGCCTCCGAGCTAAAACTGAAAATAGATGAAAGGACTCGACTGCAGCACTGCTGTCCACCATACGCCGAAAACGAAGAGCGTCAGGAAAAACCAAGCGCGTGCCGAGCCGCCGGCCCAGCTGAAGCTCCAGCCGGAGATCTGGCTCGTCTCCAGCCGAAGCCCGAGGAAGCCCAAGATCCGCGGCGCCAGCGGGCGATCGCGAAGGACGAGCCACCCCAGCGCATGCCCGAGGCCCACGAGCGCGGCGAGCCCGAGCACCGTGGGCGAGACGTAGAAGGCCCCCGCGTCCGGCGTGAAAAGGCGCGTGAAGATCGCGACGCTGGTGGCGAAATCCGGCGCGCGGAAAGGAATCCACAAAAGGACGGCGAAGAGAAAGGTCAAGATGCCGCCGAGGAAGGGCGGCATCGCGCCCTTCGGGAACCACTCCATCCACTTCTTGTGGAACGCCAACGCGGCGCCGTGCATCGCGCCCCAGAGGATGAAGTTCCAGCTGGCGCCGTGCCAAAGTCCGCCGAGAAGCATGGTGAGAAAGAGGTTCAGGTACTGGCGCCCGACGCCTTTGCGGTTGCCCCCGAGCGGGATGTACAGGTAGTCGCGCAACCAGAAGCTGAGCGTCATGTGCCAACGACGCCAGAAAACCGTGATGTTGGGGCTGAGGTAGGGCATCAGGAAATTCTCGGGCAGGTCGTAGCCGATCATCTTGGCGCAGCCGATCGCCATGTCGGTGTACCCGGAGAAATCGCAGTAGATCTGCAGCGCGTACGCTAAGACGGCGAGCCAGACGCTCGTCGCCGAGTACACCTCCGGCGCGGCGAAGATCGGATCGACGAAAGCCGCGAGATGATCCGCGATCACGCGCTTCTTCAGCATGCCGAGCGCGAAAAAGCCGAGGCCGACGCGCAGGCGCGCCCAAGTCGGACCGGGCGGCCGCGCCATCTGCGGCAGGAAGACCGAAGCGCGCACGATCGGGCCTGCGATCAGCTCCGGAAAGAACGTGATGAACATCGCATAGTCGACGTAGTTCGCGCACGGCTTGATATGCCGGCGATAGACATCGATCGTGTAGCTCATCGATTTGAACGTGTAGAAGCTGATGCCGGCGGGTAGCAGGATCTCCTGGTAAGGAAAGTGGAGCCCGAACACGTTGTTCAGGTTGTCGAGGAAGAAGTTGCAGTACTTGAAGTAGGCGAGGATGGCCAGGTTCGACACGACGCTGAAGACGACCCAGGTCTTGCGCGTGTGGTTCGCCTCGGTCGCGTGGATCTTCTCGGCGCACACGTAGTCGATGACGCTGATCAGCGCCAAAAGGCCGAGGTAGCGCCAGTCCCACGCGGCGTAGAAGAGGCTCGAGGCAATGACGAGGACGTTCTTCTTCCCGCGCAGCCCGAGCGGGAGGCTCAGGAGCGCGAGCACGATCGCCATGAAGACGAGAAAGCGCGGGCTAGAAAACAGCATCGGTCTTCAACCTCGCAAGCTCCGCGGCCAAGGCATTGCCGACCAGGCGGTGACCCTCGCGATTCATGTGTCCGTGGTTGAACCGCGTGTTCGGGAAGCCGAACGGCGAAAGGTGCGCGCGAGCGAGCTCGAGGAAGGCGCGTCCCGGCTCGACGCAGCTCGCCTTCCGCGCGGCGCACCAGGCAAGGACGCGGCGGCGCACGGGAGCATCGAGGAGTTGGGGTGTGCCGTCCTTCTCGTACTCTAGATAAGGCAGGGTCACGATCGTCAGCTTGCCGTCGTGCGCGGTGTGGAGAAGATCCAGCGCCTGCTCGACGTCAAAGGTCGCATAGTACGCCTCGAGCTCCGCCGCCGTGGGCGGGCCCTTTTTCTTGCCCTCGTGGTCGGCGGCGCGGAACATCGGCGGCTCCTCCGCCGCGGCGTCGATGAATTTCTGCAGGCGGTAGAAGGTGTAACGCACGAAGATCGAGGGGCTCCTCCAAATCAAGTCGCGGGCGTCTTCGCCTTCGGCCTTCTCGTCGAAGCTGACCAAGAGCTTCCCGTCCGGGCCCTTTCTCAAGGAGGTTTTCGCCGGCCGGACGGTGTCCTCCGCCAGATCGTCGTCGCGCAGGGTCACGACGGTCCAGACAGGCTGGTAGAGCCTACGCCCGCGGTCGGCGAAGCCAATGTAGTCGGCAACGGAGCGGCCGGCGTTGCCGAGGTTCACGAGACCGAGGCTCACGCCTTGCGCCTGGAGCGCGGATTGCGCCACGAAAGTGTAGACCTCGTCGTCGTTCACCTCGAGCGCTTCGGTGAAGGAGTCGCCGAGCACCACGACCTTCGGCGCGTCGGGGAGGGTGCCGGCGCGAGCGCCGTGCTCGACGCGGTGGACGAGGCCCTTGCCCTCGGTGCGCCAAACGGAGGTGGAATTCGGCGCCGGGATCTTGACGTAGCCGGGCTCCCAGACGCGCGCATGCACCCAGTACTGGCGGATGGCGAGCTCCAGCACCAGGACGGCCGGTACAATGCCCAAAAGGTGCAGAAATCCGCGAATTCGGAGCATCGGTCCGCTTCCCTCGGGCGTGCTATCATGGAGGCACGGAGACGTCATGGCGCTAGGTGATTTTGCCAAGCTCATTAAGGGTATAACGCTGATCGCCGGGGCAGCAACCGGATCGTATTGGCTGGGGACGACGCTTTTTCCCGGCGCGACGCGATCGGGCTTCGAATCGACGCGGTACGAGGCGGTGCCAGTGTCCGCGTCGGCGCAGGTGGCGGCGGGAACGGTAGAGACCGCTCCGCGGATGAACACGGCGGCCGCGACCGCGGCGCCCGTGCCGACGCCGGCGCATGCCGCCGCGCCCGCGGCGACGCCGGCGCCCGACCCGGCCCCCGCCGAAGCGGGAGCCCTACCGGCCGCCGATTTCACCGTCCACACCCAAAAGCCGGCGCGTCCGATCTCCGACCTAATTTACGGCGCCAACTTCCACGCCGAGAACGCCGAGACCCACACGACCGAGCTCGCCTACCCGATCGTCCGCTGGGGCGGCAACCACACCTCCCGATACAACTGGCGCGCGAACATCGCCAACCGCGGCGCCGACTGTTCTTCATCAACATCCCTAGCGGCAAATACCAACGCTCCGGCAAGCCCGTGAGCATCGCCGACCACGTGATCCTCGCCAACAAGAGCGCGGGCCGCGACGTCTTGTTTACCTTGCCGATGCTCGGCTGGATCCCGAAGGACGGCGAAAAACGCTGGGCCTTCTCGGTCAAGAAGTACGGAGCGCAGCAGAAGACCGAGCCCTACGACACCGACGCCGGCAACGGCCTCAAACCCTCGGGCGAGACCTTGACCGGCAACGACCCGGAAGACACCTCGATGCGCATCAGTCCCGACTGGCACGTCGCCTGGCTGGCGCACATGCGGGAGATCCTCGGGGGCAAGACCGCGGCCAACGGCGGCATGCGCTTTTTCGCCTTGGACAACGAGCCCGACCTTTGGTCCTCGACGCACCGGGATCTGCGCCAGGGCGATGCGCAGCTGAAAACCGTGGCCGTCGGCAGGGACGAGCTCTGGGGCCGCACCGTTGCCTACGCCACCGCCCTGAAAAAAGCCGATCCGGCGCTGCAAATCACCGGTCCCGTCGTCGGCACCTGGTGCGGCTACTTCGGCAGCGGCGAGGACATCTACGACGCCGACGGCGACTGCAAAACCGGCGGCGACCGCACGAGCCACGAAGGCCTTCCGTTCCTGCAGTGGTATCTGCGGCAAATTTGCGCGCACGAGAAGAAGACGGGCTTGCGCCTCGTCGACTATCTCGACGTCCACTACTACCCCGAGGATCTCGACCTGCGTGCCGAGACGGCCCCGGTCGCGCGCGACCGCTTGGAGCGCGTCCGCGCGCTTTACGACGCCGGCTTCCAGGATCCTTCCTGGATCCGCGACGCCGTGCAGCTCATTCCGCGCCTGCGCGGCTGGATCGCGGCCGAGTGCCCCGGCACGAAGCTCGCCGTCACCGAGTACCGCTTCGGCTACGAGAACGACAGTCTCTCGTCGACCTTGGCTCAGGCCGAAGCCCTCCTGGTCTTCGGCCGCGACGGCGTCGACCTCGCGACCACTTGGGGCGAGATCAAGAGCGGCGGCCTGTACGAAGGCGCCTTCCGCCTCTTCCTCGACTACGACGGCCAGGGCGCGAATGCGCGCTCGGGCCAAAGTCTCCGCGTCGAGGAGCCGAAGGGCGTGAAGCCCGAGCGCGATCCGGTCCTGAGCTACGCCATCGGCGTCGAGAAACGCGTGCTCGTCTACCTTCTGAACAAGAGCCCCCTGCCGCGCACCAAACGCCTCGCGCTTGACGCCGGCTTGAGCAACGCCCGTCAGTTCGTCCTCGACACGACTGGCCTGGCGAAGACGAAGATCGAGGCGCCGAGCCTCGACGGCCGCGTCACGAGCCTTTCCGTGAGCTTGCCGCCCGCCAGCATGACCTTGGTGGAGCTCACGCCGTGAGCTCGAGCGCGGGGCGCGGCACGAAGTGGGCGCAGCTCTCGAAGCAGGCGGCCGTTGGCCTCGCGATGGCCGCCTCCGCGCTCCTCGCGACGCGGGAGATCGTGCGCGTCGAGGGCGATTTCTTCCTAGGCTTGACGCCCCTTCTCGTCATCGCCCTCCCGCTCCTCCTCGGCGTGATCGCCAAGTCGCCACAGTGGCCGGTCCTGGTCGTCTTTCTCGGCCTCTCATTGATCTCCGAGGGCGAGGACGGCTGGATCGGCCTCGCCACGCCGTTCAAGGTACTCGGCCACTACCTGAACTCGCCGTATTTCATCAAGCGGCTGATCGGCCTGCCGTTCCGCATCCAGGACGCCTTTTTCCTGGGCTTTGCGGCCTGGGTCGCGTTCAAGCGCGGGCATCTCGACTGGAAGTTATGGCGCGTCAGCCGGCACTTCCAGGTGATGCTGATCCTGGCGCTCCTGGTGCCCGCCGTCGAAAGCATCGCCGTCCTCGTCGGCATCCTGAAGGGCCGGAACATCGAGACCGCGATCACGCTCTTCCGCTACATCTTCATCTACCCGTTTGCGATCTACCTCGGCTACGCGAGCCTTCGTGGCGTGCGTGACATCAAGCTCCTGTTCGGCGTCGTCGTTGCCTGCATGCTGGGGAAAAGCGCCGAGGCTCTCTACCTCTATTACGGCGTGCTGAACCAGAACCTCCGCGGCTACGAATACTTGATGGAGCATTGGACCTCCGACTACATGGCGACGGCGATGACCATCATCGTCGCCGTCTGGGTGCGTCACCTGCGCGGGCGCCTGCCGATTTGGGCCGCGCTCGCGGGGGTCGCCGTCATCGGCCTGCCGTGGATCCTGAACGATCGCCGGAGCTCGCTCTTCGGCGTCTTGCTCACGATCGTCCTCCTCCCTGTGATCTGGTACCACCTCCTGCGGCTGCGGCATCTGGCTTGGCTCGGCGCGGCCGCGCTCGCCGGCGTCGGCTTCGTCCTGCTCACCTGGAACGCGCCGCCGCCCCTGAATTTCGTCGCCTCGACTTTCGACTCCGTCCTCTTCCCGAAGCCGAGCGAGCTCGGCGGGATCTACGCTTTCGACTACCGCGAGCTCGAGAACTTCAACTTGGTGACGGGCCTCGGCCTCGACCCTTTCCTCGGCATGGGCCTCGGCTCGAAGTTCCCGAAAACGGCGCCGATGGCCGACATCAGCATGTGGTTCCCCTTCTGGGACTCGATCCCGCACAACCAGCTCTTCGCGACTTGGGCCTTCGCAGGGCCTTTGGGCATCGCCGGCCTCGGCACGCTCGCCGTGATGGCGCTCGCCGTCAGCGTTCGCCTGGCTCGCAAGCTCGAATCGCCGTGGGCCGCGACCTTGGGCGTCGTCACTTTCACATGCGTCGTGCGTTGGCTCGTATGGGTGTACGGCGACCTCGGCCTGATCGAAGTGCGCCTCATCGGTCTCGTCGGCGTGATGATCGGCGCCACGGTGCGCATGCTCGAGCTCGTGGAGACCAAGGCCGCATGCTGACTTTCGTCGCAGCCAGCTTCGCGTTCCACTTCATCGCCCTCGGCATGCTCCTCGGCGTCCGAGAAAAGCCGCTGACACGCCGTCTCGTCGGCGCCGTCTTTTGCTACCTCTTTGCGTTTCATCTCGCGATGGGGCTCGTGTTCGCGCGCTTCCCGAGCTTGATGGATCCGCGCGTCTAGGCGCCGACGAGCACGAAACCGCGCACCTTGCTGAGATCCGAGAATTTCAGCGCGCGCTTCAGGCTCGCCAGCCGCGCATCCTCCGCGGCGATGCAGAAGACGATGTCGGTCGCGGCGTCGCCGAGCACGCCGTTCTCGAGGATGTGGTCGCAGCGTGGACCGCGGACGAAGGTCGCGCGGTAGGCTTTGTCCAAGGCGTCGAAAAGACGGCGCACCGAGACGGACCGGAACGCCTGCGCATGGCGCTCGGAGTGCGGCGCCGGCGGCGGGACGTGGTCGAAGCTCTTGTCGGAGGAGCGGGCGATGCGCGTGTCTTGCCAGGAGGTCTCGCCGGTGAGGAGCGTCAACACGTCGCCGCGCGACGTCGCCTGCGGCAGGCTCGCGACCGGATGCTCGGCGTCGAAGTCGAGCAAGACGAGGCTGTCGCCGGTGTCGGAGGCGAAAAGGTTCGCGAGACTGTAGTAGAAGCCTTGCAGCTCCGGCTTGTCGCCGACGCTCACGAAGAGGATGCGGCGGCCGCGGCACTCTTTCTTTAGATTGACGATCAGCTCGCGGTACGCGTTGAGCACTCTGCCCGCGGGAGTGCGCTCGGCATGGGGCGCGGAGCCGGCGCGGCGCAAATGCTCGGCGGTCTGCGGCGAGATCTCGGGGAACTTCCGCAAGTAACGGCGCTCAAGGACCGCCAGCGGCGGGCGGCCGACGGCCATCGCCACGCGCCAGGCGTCGCGCGCGCGGTCGGAGAAGAATTCGCGCGTCGCGGCGAGCACGCCGATGACGAGGAGGGAGAAGACGACGAAGGTCGCGGCGATCGCGAAACGCGATTTCTCCGGCAAGGTCGCGATCGTCGGCCCTTCGACGACCCTCAGGCGCGTGCGGCGGATCGGGTCCTGAATCTGCCGCTCGAGGTTGAGCCGCTCGGCCATCAGCCAGTTGAGCCGCTCGGTGAGGCTTGTCGCATAGCTGGCGTTTGGCGAGTCCTCGCGCGTCGTCGCGCCCGCGGCCCTCAGCTGCGTCCGGACCTCGCCCAGCTCGTCGGCCAAGCGACGCAGCTGGCCTCGCGTGCCGCCGCCCCCGGAGCTGCGCTCGAAATCGCGGAGCTCTGCCTCTTTCGCGATGACGTCGGGGTGCGAAGGGCTCAGCGTCGTGCGGCGGCGTGAAAGCTCGGATTCGATCTCGGCACGGCGCCGCGAGGTCGACGCGCTGGCCTCGGAGCTGGCGGAGCGGCGGTCCTGGATTTGACCCATGAGCTCGGTCTCGCGCTCTTGCAAGCTCGCGACCTTCAGGCTCGCGTCTCGCTTCGAGCGCTCTTCTTCCGGCGTGTCGCCGGTGGCGACCTTGGTCTTCTCGACTTCCTCGTCGAGGATTTTGCGGTAGGTATCCTGCTGCGAGCCGAGGCGGTCGGCGTCGACCTTCAGCTCGAGCTTGATCCACGCGTCCATGATCCGATCGGCCCAGGCCTGCGCCTCTTCGGGCGAGCTCGCCGAAACGCGGAGCGAGAGCGTCAGGGTCGGCTCGTCGACCGTGACGGCGACGCTGTTGCTGATCTCCTCGACCTTCCGGTCGATGCGCTGCTCGCGCAAGCGCTCGGGGGTCAAGGGCGGCGGCGGCGGCAGGCCCACGGCCGTCTCGATGCGCGCCCTCAACTGCTGAACGAGGCTCGACTCCGGCACGAGCTCCACCCCGCGCGGCATGTTGGCGGCGACGATCGGCTTCAGCACCGGCTCGGTCGCGACCCGGCGCAGGCTCTCCGCCAGCTGCTTGAAGCGCGGATAATCGCGGAAGGAGTCGTTGCCGTCGCGCGGGTCGAAGACGACGCCGATCCAGGAGGGAAAGCGCTCGGGTTGTCCCGCGATCTTGACCAGACCGAGCGGCAGGACGAGCGCCGCGAGCAAGAGAGAGGCGAGCGCATGGCGCTTCACCACCCGCCAGGGGTAGGCGCGGTCCGGAAACACCGCGCGCATCGAAGACGCCTCGCCATCGAGGGCCGGCGCTTCGGGAGCAGGCTTCATTTCAGGGGGAGCATTCATGGAGGCGGGAGTTCTCTCTCCCTCGATGATAGCAACGGCGGCTGAGCCTTGGTAGCAAGGCCGTTCGGCATTTCCGCCAGCTTCGGCTCAAAGCGCCGTGATGGCGAAGCCTTCCATCGCATAAATCGGCAGCCCGTCGACGAGGAGGGTGCCCGATCCCGTGAGACGGCGCGCCGCATGATCTACGGCCGTCACCTCGGCCAGGACGTCGGTCCGGCCGTTCCGCGGGATCACTTGGCCGCGGTAGGTCCACGAGTGCTCGGCGCCGGGGGCCACCGCCTGGAAGCCTCGGGCGTCGGGCCATAGCTCGGCCGCCGCGAGCATCAGGAGCTGGAGGAACGCCTCGAGGCCGAGCGAGCCCGGCATCACCGGATCCTCGAAGAAATGCGCCTCGAAGAACCATTCCGCGGGATCGACGCGCTTTCTGCCGTGCAGCCGTTCCGCCGAGAAGGCCACGATCTCGTCCACCATGAGCATCGGCGCGCGCGGCAGCTGCGGGCGATCGGGATAGGGCGCGACGGCGGGCACGTCGAGCGACGCAGGCGCGGTGACCCCGCGCAGGCCTACTTGCTGGGCGAGCGCGTCCTTCGTGAAAAAGCCGAACATCGTCTCACCCTCGTAGACGAGACCGGCCGCGGCCGTCACGCGAAACGCGAAGCTCTGGATGATCATCCCGGCGGAGTGCGACACCTTCGACGCATCGACCGAAGTCGTCAGCGTTCCCGTCTCCGGCGTGACGGCGCGATGCTGGACGCCCTTGCCGCCGAGGTTGCGATAGGAGAGGTCGACGGGGCTCGCCAGCGCCGAGCCCATGTAGGCCGAGTACCAGCCGCACGGTTGCAACGCGATCTCGAGGAGGATCGCGAACGGCATTGAAGCCGCCGCGCCGGAAGCGGCGAAATACCAGGCGTCGGGCGGGACGTCGTACTGCGCCTCGATGCGGCCGCCGGCCTCGAGCTTCCACGGCTCGGCGGCGGTCTCCGTGATCCGGTCCAGGAATTGATAAGGCGGACGCGGCAAGCGCGCGATCTTGCGCTGGGCGCCGCGCGGCGTGTCGAAGATCCGGTAGGGCTCGCCGAAAGCCTCGGACGGATTGCCGCTCGAGAACGCGAGGATCCGGTCTTTGTCGTAGAGCGCAGGCTTCGGCGCGACCTTGCGCCAAACGGCCGCGGCCCGCTCCTTGGTGAGACCGCGATGGCAAAGCGACATGTCGAGAATCTCGACGATCGGCTTGCCGTCGGCGTACATCAAGGCGTCGGCGATCGCATAGGCGTCGGGGCCGTAGCCAATCTCTTTGATCTCGATGCGGTACTCCACTTTCTGCGTGCCGGCGAGCACCTGGCCGCGGCATTTCAAGCGACTCGCCACGCCTTCGAGCGGCTCGCACGGCAAGTCGCAAGCCTCGCCCACCCAGCCCGCGCGCATCAGAAGGATGCGCATCGTGTGATTGCAGCATTCGTACATCAAGGTGCCCGGCATCACTTGATCATCGACGAAATGGCAGGTGAGGAACCAATCGTCGGGTCGGATGTCGGCCTCGCCGCGGATCATGCCGAGGCCGTAGCGACCGCCTTGAGGATCGAGCTCTAGGATGCGGTGAACGAGGCGCAACATGCCGTCCGGCACCGTTTTCGGCGTCTCCAGCGCGAGCGCGGCGAAAGCTTCGCCGAAGCACGCGACGTAGTCGCCGCGGCGCAGCGCGTCGAGCTGGGAATCGTCGTAGCGCTCATGAGCCATCGAGACGAGCGGCGCATAGTCGCCCGTCACTTTTCCGGGTACCGGCCGCAGATCGAGACTGGTCTTCACGATGCCACGCCCCGCGGCTAGCTCAGCGGCAGTGAAGAATCCGGCGCAGCCTTGCTCCATCGTGATCAGCTTTTTCCCAGAGACCTTGGCCTCGAACGAGAAGCGAAAGAGCGTCGTCTCGCCCTGGTCGAAGAAGGAGTGGACCTTAATCTCGTAACGGATGGTCGTGCCCGGCGTCGGCAAGCGGTCGTGGAAGGTGACGACCGCGTCGAGCAGGCGGTAAACGGCGCGGCCCTCCGTCTTGAAATCGATGCCGAGGTAAGCGGAGAGGAAGAGATCCGCCTGCCCGGCCTCGACGGCGACGCACGTCGGAATTCGGCCATCGTCGAGGTACCAGGCGTCGGCGTGAACGTCGTGCTCGGTGATCAAAGTTCCCGAGCCGAGCGAGCGCGGCACCGCCTCCACGCTCATGATGCGGTGGCAAAGGAGGAGCGGCCCGTCGGGCAAGCGCACGCGCACGGGAAACGCGTCGACCGCGGCGAAATCGGGGCCGAGCACGTCGCCGAGGCGCCCGCGCGCGAGCGTTTGGCACGCCGAGAAGTCGAGCCAGGCCGGGTCGGGGTTAAAGGGCGGACGGTTCGTCAGGTCCCAAACGGGAATCCCGACCGGAAACTCAGTCGCAGACGAAGACGTAGGCGTGGACGTCGTCGCGCTCGCGCTCGACTTCAAAGCCACCCCCACTGCCCCCACCATCTCCCGCGTCGACGCCAAAAAGCTGGAATGCGCCGCCGCCGTAGCCGCCCGCGCCGCCACCACCGCCTCGACAATCTGATCGGTCATCGCATCCACCCGTTCGGCTTTTTCCGGCCCCGCCACCGCCACGAACTTACCCCCCGCCTGAGCTCCAAACCGCACCGTAACCCCCGCCCTCGCCACCGGCCTCTCCGCCGCGACCAGGAGCCCACGGTCGACCCGCAAGGAGCGTCCGTGCACAAACGCCAACGCGAGCGCGCCGAAAAGTCCCGCACGCTCCTGCCCCTCCCGCGGGCATACGCTCGCGGCGACGAACGGTCGCGAGCCGAGGATCTCGCGCACGAGGCGCGTCAGTCCGGCCCCCGGTCCCATCTCGAGGAAGACGCGCACGCCGTCGGCATATGCGCGCTCGATCATCTTGGGAAAATCCACCCCGTGCCACGCATGCGCGAGGATCGCCTCGGCCGCACCCCGACTCGAAAGCGGGATCGGCTCGCCCTGCGCGCCTCCGTAGAAGGTGACGCCGGCAGGCGCCGTCAGCGGAAATTCGTGAAAGCTCTGGAACTCGTCCTCGATCTCGCGCACCACCGGGCAATGCAGCGCCGGAATGCGCGGCAACTCGAACTCGGCGTGCCCGAGCTTGCGCAGCACGGCACGCGCCTCACTCGCGTCGCCGCCGATGATGCACTCTTGCGGCGAGTTGACGTTGTTCAAGAAGACCCGACTCGAGCCCTCGAGGGCCGCGCGCACCTCGGCTTGACCGCGGCGCACCAGGAAATTCGCCCAAGAGAGCGGCGCGTTCGGCGCCAGACCGAAATACCGCCTCGCGGCGAGCATCGGCCCCGCGAGCTCGGTCGTGAAGATCGTCGAGGCGACGAGGCGCTCGTAGACCTCGTCTCTCCCACGCCACGCGCGCATCGCGAGCAAGGCCGCCGACTCGCCGAGGCTATAGCCGATCGTCGCATCCGGCGCGACGCCGAGCGCCGCCAAGGTGTCGACGACGAGCGCCGCCAGCGCGCACGGTCCGCCCAGCGCCTCGACCATCTCCGGCTGGGCCGCCCCGTCCTTCCAGAACGATTCAGGGCTCCACTGCGAGCGCAAGCGCGCGGACTCGCGATCCTGCCGCTCCATCAACGCGGGAAATGCCGAGGCGAGCTCGCGCCCCATCTGCTGATAGTGGCTTCCCGCGCCGGGAAAAAGGAAAGCCAGCCGCGGCGGATCGTCCGCGCCGTCCGCAAGCCAAAAGCCGCAAGCCTCGTCGCTGACGCGGCCGGCCGACGACGCCGCGCGCCAAGACGCGACGGCATCCGGGTCGCCCGACCAATGGAATGCGGCGCGCCACCGCGTTCCCCCGGTCGCCGCGGCGAGGGTCGCATCCTCCCAAGTATCCGCGGCCAGCCGCGGCCAGGCCGCGAGCGGCGACGCCTCGAGCGTCGCGAAAAGCGACTCGACGGCGAGCACGAGCTTTGGCCGCGTCGCCGCGGCGACGAGAAAGAGGGCCTGTCGCGCCAGGGACGGCGCGGCAAAATGCGGGTGCTGACCGGGACCTTCTCGCAGCCGGAATCCGGAGAGGCAGAGCTCGCGCGGTCCTGCGATCCGATCGCGAAGCCAGTAATCGCCATGCGGCAGTAGCGCCGTGCTCAACATCGATACGGCGCGCGCGATCGAGAGGAGACCGGTCGCTGCGCCGTGCTCGAAATCCTCATCGAGACGGACGGCGGGTCCGACGCGAGCGTCGGCGTCTTCGCCGACGTCGACGCCAATCACCCCCAGCACCCGATCACCATCCCTCAGCGCGCCTGCCAAATCCTTCAAGACGAGCATCACCGCCACGTCCTCGGTCGTCTTCGCCTCCCCGCCTCTTCCCAGTCTGCGTGCTTGCGCATTCAGGTACTGCGCCGCGCAGTCGACTCCCCCCGCCATCGCGAGATCCAGCTCGCCCCGCCGAATCGCCTCGACCGCAAGCCCAAGCGCCCGCAGCCCCGATTCCGCTTCCGCCGCGACCGCGATGCCGAGGCCGCCGAGCCCGAAGGCGCGCGCGATCCGGCTGGCCGCCACGCTCGCGAGATTGCCCATGACCCGGGTCGCCGTCATCTCCGGCACGAAGCTCGCGGCATCCCCGTGCGCGAACCGGCAACTGAAGTGGTTCGTCGCCCCGTCCAGCGCCATTCCGAGGTAAACGCCGGCCCTCGGCTGCCTGCCGCCCGGCGTGAGCCCGCCCGCTCGCGCCGCTTCGGTCGCCGCGGCGAGGGCAAGGAGTTGCTGCGGATTGAGATCCTGCAGCTCCGCCGGCGGCAAGCGCAAGGCCGCGGCGTCGAGCTCGAGCTCGTGCACCGCCAGCGCCGGCGCCAAAGTCCCGATCAGATTCGCGAACGTCCGCGTTTCCTCGAGCCCCATCCAGGGCGGCGGCGGGACCGCTCGCGCGGTCGCGAGGTTCGCGAAGCTCTCGAAGCGTCCCGTGCTCGCACCGACGCCGACGATCGCCACCTCACGGGGGGCCGGCGCTTTCCGAGCCGGCGCGCGCTCCGTCTGACCGCACCATTCTTCGATCAAGAGATGCGCATTGATGCCGCCGAAGCCGAAGCCGCTGATCGCGGCGCGCAGCGGCCCCCTTTTCTCCAGCTGCCGCGGCTCGCGTAGGATCTCGAACGGTCCGTCCTCGAGCGCGAGGCGCGCGGCCGGCGCGGTGAAGTTCGCCGTCGGTGCGACCGTTTTGCGCTCGATCGCCAAGAGCGCCTTCGCTAAGCTCGAGGCGCCGGCTGCGGTCAAGAGGTGACCGACGTTCGCCTTGACGGAGCCGAGCGGCACATGCTTCCCGATCGCTCCGCCCGCCTCGCGCCACAGGGATTTTAGGCTTTCCACCTCGACCTGGTCGCCGAGCGGCGTGCCGGTCGCGTGCGCCTCGATGAAGTCGACGTCGCGCGGATCCCAGCCGGCCTCGAGATAGGCGTCGCGCAGCGCGCGCAGCTGGCCCTCGCTGCTCGGCGCCATCATGCCAGAGTCGAGATCATTGGAGACACCCGCCCCGGTGATCAAGCCGAGGATGCGGTCGCCTTCGCGCAGGGCGTCGTCCAAACGCTTCAGCACGAACATCCCCGCGCCCTCGCCGACCACGAGACCGCCCGCGCGCTCGTCGAACGGGCGGCTGACGCCGTCGGGCGCCAGGGCCCTCAGCTGCGCGAAGCCCATTTGCGTGTAGAAAGGGTCGGGACGCGAGACGCCGCCCGCGATCATCGCGTCCGCGCGGCCGGAGCTCAGCTCACGCATCGCGAAACGCAAGGCGTACAGGGTCGACGCGCATGCCGCATCCAGGGCGAAGCACGTCCCGCCGAGGCCCAGCTTGCGAGCTAGGAGTAAGGTCGGCAGACCCGCGACTGCAGCATTCGCGGGCGCGACGCCGAGCGCGTCCAAAGGCGCGAGACCGTGCGCGCGCTCGAGAAACGCGGCGCCGACGAGCTCCTGGGCGAGCTGCGACGAGGCCGTCGTCGGCAAAGCCAAGTTGCCGAGGATGAGGCCGACACGGCGCAAATCGAGGTCGGCGTTTCTGCACGAGGCGTAGGCTTCACGCCCGACCGCGAGCGTCAGGCCGAACAGAGGATCGAGCCCGAGGCCGCGCAGGTCCGCACAGTCGCTCGCTTCCGGTCGCAAAAAATAGCCGCGAGCCGCGGGAACGCGACCCGGAATTCCCAAGGCACCGGCGGTGACGACCGCCTCGGGGGCCAAAGGCCAGCGTCCGTCCGGCACGCCGCTCGAGGCGTCGACGCCGCCCTCGACGAGACGCGCGAAGGCCTCGGGCTCGGACGCCCCGGCGAACCGGAGCGCCATTCCGACGATGGCGATGCGCGGCGCGGCGGAGCTCATGGACGTGCGGCGCCCCGTTCTGGCGCTGCGAGGCGATTGCGCCGGAACGCGGCGGCGAGGCTCGGCTCGATCGTCGCCTCGATGCCTTCGAGCGTGAGGACGGCGCGGCCTTCGAGATCGAGCGCCTCGACGTCCGCGACGGCGCGCGCCGCCTCGGTCTGCCGCAGCCTGAGGCGCATCGCGACGGGCTTCCCGCCCGCATGCCGACGAAAGCGCCGCACGGCCGCGGGCAAGGAGACGGCGCCGAGCGTCTCGGCGCTCCAGAGGATCATCAGCTGAAACGCCGCGTCGAGCGGTCCGGGGGCCGTGAGCCACGTGGCGCGCGGTGGCGATGCTAGCCAGGCCGAGGGCAAGGGCTCTGGTGCCAGGGCGGCGGCGATTCCCGTCTCGTCCAAGCCGGTGACGCCGGCCAAAAGCTGCATGGCCGCCCCATGGAAAAGGACCTCGGCATAAGCCGCGTCGATCGTTCGCGGGTAGGAGCCGAGCGGCGCGCCGAGCTCGGCTGGCCTGGCCGGGGCCAAGGTCTGGGCGAGAATGGCGACGGCGTGCGCGTGGTGGCGCAATGGTCCGGAGTCGGTAGCCTCCGAGACGAGCTCGACGGTCGTGACGAAAAGACCGTCCGCCTCGCGGCGCAAGGGCCCCGCGCGGCCGATCAAAGCGACGCGCTCCTCGGCGCCGAGCGTGAGTCCGCGCAGGACGCGGAAATCCTCGAAGCCCGCGAGCGTTAGCCCAGGGTGACGTTGCGTCGCGGCGAGCGCGAGAAACTCCATCATGAGCGCGGCCGGCAGCACGGCGCGGCCGTTCAGCACGTGATCCGCGAGCACCGGCAGCTCGGCCACCGAGACCGGCAGGCGGAACGCCTCGCGCGGCGTTTCGGCTGAGGCCTCGGGCTCCGCCACGAGGCTCGGACCGGGGGCCCGCGATCCAGCACCGAGGATGACCAGCTCGGCCGGGCCGTCGCTGCGACGCTGCAGCTCAGCCGTGACGCACGCAGCGCCGGCGTTCAAGCCGATCGTCTCGATGCCTTCGGACGCGAAGAGCTTCTTCAGGCCCGAATGAACCATGCCCCCGTCCCACGGGCCCCAGTCGAGCGCCAAGGTGCGGCACCGCGGATGCCGGCGCTGAAAGCTCCATGCGAGCTTCGCGAGCGCCTCGTTGGCGACGGCGTAGTCGGCCTGGCCCTTGCGGCCGAAACGCCCGGTCGACGAGGCGAAGAGCACGAGCGCATCGAGCGCGTCGGGATCGACGGCGGCGAGGAGCGCGGCCAGGCCTTCCAGCTTCGTGCCGAGCACGGCTTCGACCTGCTCCGGCGTCTTGTTGACGATCAAACGATCATGAAGGACGCCCGCGCCGTGCACGAGCATGCGCACAGGCCCGTGCAGAGCCTGCGCGGCGGCGATCTTCTGCGCCACTGCCGCTCGGTCGCGCACGTCGACGGCACGATACGTGACCTGGGCGCCATGACCTTCGAGCTTGGCGAAGGTCGCCCGCATCTCCCGATCCGCGACGACGCGATCGTAGGCCTCTTTCAGCTCGCGCGGGGTCATGCGGCCGCCGTTGGCGCGGACGAGGGCATTCTTGACCTCCGGCTCCGCGACGAGACCGCGAAGTCCTTCAGGCTCGATTTCCGGCGCCGCGCTGCGGCCGAGAACGAGAAAATGCGGCTGGTAGAGAAGCGCCAAGCGGTCGGCGACGGCGGCGGTGACGCCGCGCGCGCCGCCCGTGACGACGACGAGCGCGCCCGGCGTGATCTGCGGCACTTCCCGAGCCTCTTCCGCCATCAGGTCGACGCGGGTGAGCGCCGTCGTATGCCACACGCCGTAGGCCCAGCCGATCTCCACCGGCCGGGAGGCGGGTCGCGCGGTCGTGAGCTCGTCGGCGACGGCCGCGGCGGCGCGCGCCTCGGGCTCGACGTCGAGAGCGATGCAACGCAGCGCGGGCCATTCCCATGCCGCGGATTTCGCCAGGCCGCCCAGGCCGGCCGTAAACAAGCTATCGTTGATGTCTGGTCCGGAATCGATGCCAAAGCGGCCCCCGAGCCGCGTGACCGTCGCGAAAACCGCCGCCGCGCCGCCCGTCGATGCGGCGAGCTGCGGCAAGAGCCGCCGGGCCGCCGCGAACGCCGGGACGAGCGCCCGAGCGTCCGAAGGCGCCGTCTCCGGCGCCACGAGGATCAGACCCGCGAGGCGCGGAGGCAGCGCCAGCGTATCCCATGCCGACGCCAGCGGCAGGAGCGAGGCCTTGAAGCCGCGCGCGCCGAGCTCCGCCGTCAGTGCGCCAGCCAGGAAGTCATCCTGGCTGGCTACGACGAAAAAAGGCGCGTCGTCTCCCTCGGGCCTCCGCGCGGCGGGTGGCGCCGTGAGCGTCGTCACGTCGACGGCGTAACGATCGACTGGGGCTGCGGCACGCGGCGCGCTCGGCGTCGCTGGGTGTAGGGCCTCGGCCTTGGCTACGGCGGCGTTCGGCGCCGCGCGACCGCCGAGCGCGTCGAGCGCGGCCACGATCTCCGCAAGCGTCTTTGCGGCGCTAAGAATCTCGGGCGGCAAGGCGCGCGCCTCGGGGAGGGTCTCTTGCAAAGCCGAGAAAATCTCCACGCGCTTGATCGAGTCGATGCCGAGATCGCCCTCGAGGCTCATGCCGAGCTCGAGCATGTCGGTGGGATACCCGGTTTTTTCGGCGATGACGGCGATCAACGCGGCGGCGCTTGTCGCCATCCCGTCAGCGGGCGCGGCAGAAGGTGGCGCGGCCGGCGTGTACGCCGTCTGCGATTCGCCTTCTGGCGCTCCCTGATCCACGGCGGCGACGATCTCTGCCAGCGTCTTCAAGCGCGTCAACTCCTCCGTCGGAATCGCCGCCGCGGCCGGCAACCGCGCGGACATCTCTGAGAAGATCTCAACGCGCTTGATCGAATCGATGCCCAGGTCCCCTTCGAGGCTCATGCCTAGCTCGAGCATGTCGGTGGGATAGCCGGTTTTCTCCGCGATCACGGCCAGGATGGTGGCGGCGGTCGCGGCGGAGCCGGAAGTCTTCGGCGGCGTTGCGGCGCTTGGGACCGGCTTCGCGGCGGGCGTCGGCCGAGGCGCAGGCGACGGCGCGAACGAGGACTCTGCTTGCGGCGCGCCACGCGGAGGAGTCGCAGTCGACCCCGTGCGGATCGGCGGCGCATAGGGCACAGAGGGAGAAACAGTCTGCGGCGCGACCGGAGCTGGCCGGGTCGCGACCGGGAACGGCGCCTGCGCTTGAAGCACCGGAGCCGCCGGCAACCGCGCCTGCGCCGCCCCGGCCGCGAGGCCGCGTCCTTGCGACGGCGCTCCGGACAAGAGCTCGACGAGCAGGCGCTGCGTCTCGCGCTGGCCTTCGAGGAACTCGCGATGCAGCTGCGCGCTCTGCTCTTGGATCTTCTGCAGCGCCAGCACCGTCTCGCGCGTGAGCTGCGTTTGCTCGTTCGACATGATTGGTCCTACCGTCGTTGGAAAATGAGGGACTGGAACGGACGAGGAAGCGGGAACCGCCGCCGCACGCGGCACGACTTTCGCGACGACCGGCTGAGGCGAAGACGCCACGGGCGTCGACGTGGCAATCGACCGGGTTGAAGGCGCTGCCGGCACGGGCGCGGCCGCCTTCACCACGGGCGGCCGCCCCACACGTCGCTCCGGCCGCACGAAATTCGCGCCGGCCAAGGGCACCGTCATCGCCTTTTTCGTCACGGCCGGCGGCGCTTCGATCTCCGCGGCCGCCGCATCCCAGCGCTCCAGCGCGAGAGCGACGCCCGCCGCGGCGAGCTCCGCGACCAAGCGCGCCAACGCCAGCGTGCCGCCGCCCTCGCCCTTGGCGTCGAGCGCCGTCACGCGCGCGCCCCGCTCGGGCAGGATGCGCCGCACGAGCCCGCAAAGCCGCGCTCCGGGCCCGATCTCGACGAAAAGCCGCGCGCCGCGGTCGTAGGCCGCCAGGACGAGCTCGACGAACCGGACCGGCTCTGCCAGCTGTTGCGCGAGCAGGGTCCGCATCGCTTCCGGCGCCTCGGGATAAGCCGCCGCCGTCGTATTCGCCAAGACCGGGATCCTCGCCTGGGCGAAGGGCTCGCCCGCGAGAAAAGCCGCGAACGGCGTCGCCGCTCCCGCCACGAGCGGACTGTGAAACGCGGCGCTGACGTTGAGCGACGTGCAGGCGAATTTTTGCTTGGCGAGCTCGGCCCGCGCCGCCTCGATGGCCGCGCGCGTTCCCGCCAGCACGACCTGCTCCGGTGCATTGTCGTTGGCGATGACGACATCGGTCAGGCACGCCGCGGCGAGCGCTGCCTCGACCCGCAGCTTCGCCGCGGAGACCGCGAGCATCGTCCCGAGCTCGCCGCCGCCCGCCGCCATCGCCGCGCCACGCTGCGCCGCCGCGCGCGCCAAACCTTCGAGGTCGAGGACGCCCGCCGCATGCAGGGCGCAGAGCTCCCCGAAGCTGTGGCCGAAGGCCAAACCCGGCTCCAAGCCCAAGCCGCGCAGGACGGCCCAGGCGCCAGCCGAGACGGCGCCGATCGCTGCCTGAGCCCGTTCCGTCGCCGTCAGTCGCGCCTCCGCACGCGCGCGATCGTCCTCCGACCACACGTCGGTCGGGTAGAGATCGTCGCTCAAGCGCCGAGCATCCGGCGCGAGCTCCTGCACGGCACGATTCGCCGCCTCCAGACTCTGGCGGAACTCGGGATAATCGCAGGCCAGCTCGCGCAGCATTCCGGTCGCCTGCGCCCCCTGGCCAGGAAACATCACGGCCACCTGCGCGGCCGCGAGCGGCGCGCCGGAGCCCCGCAAGATCTTGTTGGCGCCGGACGCCGCGAAGCTCTCGCCGTCGAGAAGACGCAAGGCCCGCTCGAGCAGCGCCCCAAACGTCTCGCGATCTTCGCGCGCCACGACGAGCACGAGGCGCTCTTCTGCGTCGCGCTCGAAGCTCCTGCGGCGTCCAGCAGCCATGCGCCGAAGCTCCTGCCAATCGGCTTCGCCGCGCGCCATCTCGGCGCGCACGGCGGTTTTCAGCGCCTCGACGCTCACCTCGCCGAACGGCACGATCAAGACCTTCGCCTCACCCGACCGCCCGTAGCGCTGCACGGGAAAGGCCAAACGCTCCGGAGCCTCCTCGAGCACGCAGTGGAAGTTGCTGCCGCCAAAGCCGAACGCGCTTACGGCCGCGCGCCGCGGCGCGGTGCCGCGCCGGAGCCAGGGCCGCGCTTCCCGCGGCAAATACAGCGCGCTGCCGGCCAGACCCTCCGCCGGCAGGGAGACCTTGATCGTTGGCGGGATCACCGCGTGCTCGAGCGCCAGCGCCGCCTTGATCAGCCCGGCGACGCCGGCGGCCGCCTTCGTGTGACCGATCTGCGATTTCACGGAGCCGAGCGCGCACCACGCGCCGTCCGGCGCGGCGCCGAACACGGACCGGAGCGCGCTCACCTCCACCGCGTCGCCGACCTTGGTCCCCGTCCCGTGCCCTTCGACCAAGTCGATCGAAGCGGGCTCGACACCGGCTTCGGCATAGGCCGAGCGCAGGCAGCGCTCCTGCCCGCTCGCGCTCGGCGCGTAGATCGCCTGGCCCTTGCCGTCGCTCGACGTGCCGATGCCCTTGATCACCGCATGCACGCGGTCGCCGTCACGCTCGGCGTCGGCCAGACGCTTCAAGATCAGGGCGCCCAGGCCCTCGCCGAGGATCGTGCCGTCGGCGTCGGCAGCGAACGGACGCGCGTCGCCGGTCGGGCTCAGGGCCGGCGTCTTGCTGAAGCACATGTACATGAAGATGTCGTTGAAGGTGTCGACGCCGCCCGTCACGACCATGTCGGACCGGCCAGCGGCCAGCTCCATCGTCGCCAAGTGCAGCGCGCTGAGCGAGCTCGCGCACGCCGCGTCGACGACGCAGTTGGTGCCGCCGAGATTCAGGCGGTTGGCGATTCGGCCGGCCACGACGTTGCCCAAAAGGCCGGGGAACGAGTTTTCTTGCCAGCCGACGTAGCTCGACTGGATGCGGTCCATCACGTCGGCGGCGACGCCAGCCTCGACGCCGGCATCCGCCAGCGCCTTCTTCCAGATCGGATGCCCGAGGCGCGCCCCGAGCGGGATCACCAGCTCGAGCGTCCCGGTAATTCCCATGATGCAACTCACGCGGCTCTTGTCGAACGCGCGCTTCGGCCCGTAACCGGCGTCGGTCAAGGCCATCTGTGCTACGACCATGCCGAGGAGCTGACTCGTGTCGGTCGCCTCGAGGTCGTTCGGCGCGATGCCCCATTCCAGGGGGTTGAAGGCGTAGGGCGATAGAAAGGCGCCGCGGCGCGCGTAGGTGCGATCCGGCGCCTTCTTGTCCTGATCGTAAAAATCCTCCGGCCGCCAATGGGTGGCGGGGACCGCGCCGATCGCGTCGGCGCCGCGGCGCACGCGCTCCCAGAAAGCGGCGACGCCGTCCGCCTGCGGAAAAAGGCAGCCCATCCCGACGATCGCGATCTCGGTTCCTGCCATCACCCGCCACTCCCGCTTTCGAGCCGACGCATCAGCTCGTCGTCCGGCTGCGGCCGAAAACGCACCATAGCGACTTCCGCCGCCGGCGCGCCCTGGAGACGCAGCATGTTGAGTCGCACCTGCACGGCGGCGCCGAACAAGATGTTGCGCGCGACGTTCGCGACGCACCGCGCTTCGGGCTGCTCCAGATGCGTTCCGCGCGCCCACTCGTTGAAGGCGCCCATCGCCGGGCCGCACCAGATCTGAAAATCGAACTTCCGGTCTTCGAGGCCGGCATTCGCCCAGTGCGAAGACTGGCCGAGGTAGCTCCGGAAGACCAAGGCCATCTTGTGCTTTGGGTCGCGCTCCGCGCGCTCGATCTGTGCTGGATCGCGCGCCGCGAAGTACGCCCGCGTCTTCTCCCAGACCTCCGCCATCGGCGCACGGAACCACTGTTTTTCCAGTTGCTCTCTCTCCGCCGTCGGGATCTCGTCTAGGGCGCGATGCTTCGAATAGAGCTCGTAGAGCTTAGCCGCGCGCATCGGGAACATCGTCTGGTGCTTCAGCACCTGGACCTTCACGCCCATCTCGAACATGTCGGCCGCCGGCGCCATCGCGACGTCGGCCTGCTTCGCGCCGGCGAGCATGCCGCGCACCAGATCGCTCGACCCGGACTCGACGCAGGCTTGATTCACCGACCCGGTGACGACGTAGGCCGCACCCATCGCGAAAGCCGCCGCCGCGGCCGCCGGCGTCGCGATGCCGCCGGCCGCGCCGACGCGGGGCCAGCGCTCCGCCGGATAGCCTGCTGCCTCCGCGATCCGGTCGCGCAAGGCGATCATCGTCGGAATGAGCGCCAATGCCGGCCGATTGTCGGTATGACCGCCGGAATCAGCCTCGGCGGTGAGATCGTCCGCGACCGGAACCTCGGCCGCGAGCTCCGCCTCTGCCGCCGTGATCTCGCCCGCGTCGACCAGCTGCTGCAGCATGGCTCTCGGCGGCGGCATCAGGAACGGCGTCGCGATCTCGACGCGGGAGACCTTCGCGATCACTTTGTTCGGCGTCACGATCCGCCCCGCCGCGTCGCGATGGATGCCGGCGACGCGGTACCGCACGATCGGCAGGGTCAGCCGCAAGAAGGCCGAGGCCTCGACGAGGCGCACGCCTTCGCGCACGAGAAGCCGCGAGATCTCGTCCTCGACGTGGGGCTCCGACGGGCTGTGGATCAAGTTGACGCCGAAAGTGCGGCCCTCCAGCTCGCGCTTCAAGCGGGAGATCGCCGCCGCGACCGCCTTCGGCGCGAGCCCCGCCGCGCCGAAGATGCCGAGCATTCCGGCTTGCGCCATCGCGACCACCAGCTCGACCGAAGCGATGCCGTTCGCCATCGCGCCGGCGACGTAGTTGAACTTGAGGCCGTGCGCCTCGCGAAACGCGGCGTCGCCCAAAGCGGCGAGCGGCGTGCGCGGCAGGAACATCCGCCGGCCTTCGGCCGTCTTCAGCTCGTGCTCCCCGTTGACGTCGAGTGCCGCGGCTTCCAGATTTGGTCTCATCGTGTTTCCCGGTGGGTCGCCGAAATTTATATACTCGTGAGTCTATTATTGCCTACCGCTTTTTGGCGAGCTGCTCTATACCTGATGCATGCGCTTCTCCCACGTACAGGTCGACGCGATCGCCTACGAGCTCCCGCTCGAGACGGTCGCCACCGCCACCCTCGAGGCGCGGCTGGCCCCGGTTTATGAGCGTCTGCGCGTGCCGATGGGTCAGGTCGAGCAGCTCACGGGCGTCGCCGAGCGCCGCTTTTGGCCGCGCGGGACCGTACTCGACGTGAAAGCGGCCGCGGCCGCGCGCCGGGCCCTCGAGACCGCCGCCTTCGACCCGAAAACTCTCGACTGCGTAGTCTACGCCGGCGTCTGCCGCGACCAAGCCGAGCCCGCCACGGCCGCCGCCGTCGCCGCGCGCCTCGGCTGCGGGCCGCACACTCTCGTTTACGACGTGAGCAACGCTTGCCTCGGCATGCTGACCGCGATGCTGGATCTGGCGGCGAAGCTGGAGCTCGGTCTCATTAAGAGCGCGCTCGTCGTCGCCTGCGAGTCGGCACGGGAAATCGTCGACGAGATGAGCGAGCGCCTTCTCATGCATGCCGATGACCGTGTCCTCTTCAATGAGACGCTCGCGACCTTGACCGGCGGGTCGGGAGCCGCGGCCGTCCTCCTCACGCGCGGCGACGATCCCGACGCGCGTCGGCTCCTCGGCGCCGCCTGGATGAACGACGTGCGCCAACACGAGCTTTGCCGCTGGGGCCACCGTCGCGTGGAAAGCCCGGCCCAGCCCGCGCGCTACGAGCAGTTCATGCGCACCGACGCCATCGCCGTCCTGAAGCACGGCACGGAGCTCGGGCGTCGCACTTGGCGGCGCTTCCTCGAGACCATGCGCTGGCAGGGTCCGGAGATCGAGCGCGTCTTTTCCCATCAGATCGGCCACGCCCATCGCCGCGAGATGCACGCCGCGCTCGCGCTCGCGCCGGAGCAGGATTTCGCGACCTATCCGTTCCTAGGCAACGTCGGCAGCGTCAGCGTGCCGCTCACCGCGGCGCTCGCCGCGGAGCGCGGCCTCCTCAAAGCCAAAGACCGCGTCGGCCTCCTCGGCATCGGCAGCGGCCTCAACTGCATGATGATCGGAATGTCATGGTGACCTTGAGCCCCGAAGTCCGCTCGCTCTATCCGTTCCAAAGCCGCTACGCCGATCTCTCCGGCGTGCGCTGCCACTACCTCGACGAAGGCCCGGAGGACGGCGAGCCCGTCGTCATGGTCCACGGCAATCCGACGTGGTCCTTCTACTACCGCGGCCTCGTGCAGGCGCTTGGCGGCCGCTACCGCGCCATCGTCCCCGATCACGTCGGCTGCGGCCTTTCCGACCGCCCGAGCGACGCCCTCTATTCCTACCGGCTCGAGCGCCGCGTCGAGGATCTCGAGCGCCTGCTCGAGCAGCTCGGCGTGACGAAGAACGTCACCCTCGTCCTCCACGACTGGGGCGGGATGATCGGACTCGCCTACGCCACGCGCCATCCGGAGCGCGTCAAGCGCCTCGTCCTGACCAACACCAGCGGCTTTCAGCTCCCCCGCGCGAAGAAGCTGCCGCTCGCGCTCAAGCTCGCGCGCACCCCCTTTGCCGGCCCTTTCCTCGTGCGCGGCCTCAATGCCTTCAGCCTCGGCACCGTGAAGACCTGCTCCGAGCGTCGGCTCGCGCCGGCCGTCGCGCGCGGCTACCTTTCGCCATACGCGAATTGGCACGACCGCCTCGCCGTCTTGCGCTTCGTCGAGGACATCCCGCTCGACCCCTCGCATCCGAGCTGGGAGGCCGTCGCCGCCGTCGAGCGCGCCTTGCCGCGCCTGGCGCACATCCCGACGATGATCCTCTGGGGCGCCCGGGATTTCGTCTTCGACGACCACTTTCTCGACGGCTTTCGCATGCGCCTGCCGCACGCGACCGTCCACCGCTTCGCGGATGCGGGCCACCTCCTGTTCGAGGACGAGCCGGAGAAGAGCTTCGCCTTGGTGCGGGAATTCTTGCAATGAACGTCGCCGCCACCCTCGACCGCCGCGCCGCGCTCGCCCCCGCGCAGATCGCCGTGCGCGAGCCGAAGGGACGCGGCGGCCCAGAAACGCGCACTTACCGGGAGATCACCTACGCGACGCTCGCGCAAGAAGCGGCGCATTACGCGGCCGCGGCGCTTACGGCCGGGCTCGTGCCCGGCGACCGCGTCGCCGTGATGGTGCCGCCCTCGATCGCCTTCTTCGCCCTGACGTTCGGCCTCTTTCGCGCCGGCGTCGTTCCCGTCTTCATCGATCCCGGCATGGGCCTCCGCAGTCTGAAGCGTTGCCTCGCGGAGGCCGCTCCGCACGCGTTCATCGGCGTCCGCAGGGCGCAGCTCGCGCGACTCATTCTCGGCTGGGAGCGCGGGCGTCTGCGATTCTCGATCACGCCGGAGCGCCTTCGCCGCCTGGCGAGCACGGCGCTCCACACCTGCCACGCGCCAGCCGAGGCCGACACGGCAGCGATCCTCTTCACGAGCGGGTCGACCGGCGCGCCAAAGGGCGCGGTCTACCGCCACGCGCATTTCCTGGCGCAGATCGAGCTCCTTCGCGAGACCTACGCGATCGAGCCGGGAGAGATCGATCTGTGCACGTTCCCGCTCTTCGCCCTCTTCGCCCCCGCGCTCGGCATGAGCGCCGTCATCCCGAAGATGAATTTTACCCGCCCGGCGAAAGTCGACCCGCGCGAAATCACCGGGCCCGTGCGGCGGTTCGGCGTCCAGAACCTCTTCGGCTCGCCGGCCCTTCTGCGCCGTGTGGCGGAAGGCGCGCCGACGCCGCTCCCGAGCTTGAAGCGCGTGATCTCCGCCGGCGCGCCCGTGCCGGCGAAGACTCTCGCGGCGCTCGCGCCCTTTCTCGCGCCCGAGGCAGAGATCCACACGCCCTACGGCGCCACCGAGGCTCTTCCGGTCGCCACGATCGGTCACAAGGAAGTCCTCGGCGAGACGGCTCAGGCTACTGCCGAAGGCAAAGGCATCTGCGTCGGGCGCCCCGTCGCGGGCGTCGACGTCCGCATCATGCGCATCTGCGATACGCCGGCCGGCCTCTGGAATGCGTCCCTTCATGCCGCGCCCGGCACGATCGGCGAGATCCTCGTCGCGGGTCCGCAGACAACCGAGCGTTACTTCCACCGGCCGGAGGCCGACGCCGCGGCGAAGCTCAAAGATCTCGCCACCGGTCGCCTTTGGCACCGGATGGGCGACTTAGGCTACCTCGACGCCTCCGGTCGCCTCTGGTTCTGCGGCCGCAAGACCCACCGCGTCGCGACCAAAGCCGGCGAGCTGTATACGATTCCTTGCGAAGGCGTCTTCAACCGGCACGCCGCCGTCCACCGTACCGCGCTCGTCGGCCGCGGCACCGCCGGCGCCATGACCCCGGTCCTCTGCGTCGAGCCGGAGCAGCGCCTGAGCTCGGGCGCGCGCGCCCGTCTGGCCGCCGAGCTTCTCACCCTGGGCCGCGCCTCGCCGCTGACGGCCTCGGTGCGAGAAATTCGCTTTTTCCGTGCGTTGCCGGTCGACACGCGCCACAATGCCAAGATTTTTCGCGAGCGCCTGAAGGCGGTCGTCGACCGCAAGACTTCCCGGAGCGTTTCTTGGAACTGAGGCCACAACGAGGACTCGAGCACGTACTGGTCACCGGGGGCACCGGCTTCCTCGGGCGCGCCGTCGCCGAGCGTCTCGTCACGCGCGGCTTCGTCGTCACCAGTCTGGCCCGGCATGCGGACGCGACGCTCCATCCCGCCGTGCGCCAGCTTCAAGGAGACATAGCCGACTGGACCGCCGTGCGCCGCGCCGTCGAAAACGTCGACGCCGTCGTCCACACCGCGGCGAAAGCCGGCGTATACGGCGCCTACGCCGACTTTTTTCGCGCCAACGTGCAGGGCACGCAGAACGTCCTCGACGCCTGTGCGGCCGAGCGCGTGCGTTACCTCGTCTATACCTCGAGCCCGAGCGTGACCTTCGACGGCACGGATCAGGAGGGCGTCGACGAGCGCGTCCCCTACCCGAGCCATTTTCTCGCCGCTTATCCCGCCACCAAGGCCGAGGCCGAACGCCGCGCCCTCGCCGCGCACGGCGCGGAGCTTTCGGTGATCGCGCTGCGCCCGCACCTGATCTGGGGTCCAGGCGATCCGCATCTCGTGCCGCGGGTCGTCGCGCTGGCGCGCGCCGGCAAGCTCCGCTTCGTCGGCCGCGGCGAAAAGCTGGTCGACGCCGTCTACATCGACAACGCGGCGGACGCGCATCTCGCGGCTTTGCAGGCCTTGGCGCTGCGGCCGAAGTGCGTCGGCGGTCGCGCTTACTTCGTCACCAACGAGGAGCCCTGGCCGCTGGAGAAGATCATGAACGCGATCCTCACTGCAGCCGGGGTCGCCGCGGTCACGCGCCGCGTCCCGGCGACGGCGGCTTATCTGGCGGGCGCCATTCTGGAGGGCGTGCACGGCGTCCTGCGCCGCAAGGACGAGCCCGCCATGACGCGCTTCGTCGCCCGGCAGCTAGCGACCTCGCACTGGTACCGTACCGACGCCGCACGCCTCGTCCTCGGCTACCGGCCGTCCGTGCCGATGCAAGAAGGCTTCGCGCGTCTCACCGCGCATTTCAGGGGGCAAGATGGCCCGCCCTCGTAAAGGCAGCGGCAGGGTCGACACGGCCTCGGCGATCCGCGGCAAAGCCCTCGAGCAATTCGGTCGCTTCGGCTACGAGAGCACCTCCCTCGCCGACGTGGCGAAGAGCGTCGGCGTCACGCGCACGACCCTCCTCTACTACTTCGACACGAAAGAGGCGCTTTACGACGCCGTCGTCCAGGACGCGTTCACGCGGCTCTCGACCAAGCTCGTCTCCGGCATGCTCGGCGGCGGCGACTTCAAACGGCGCGTGCGCCGCATGGTCCGCGGCTTCCTCACGCACCTCGACGAGAACCCGCACTTGGCGAAGCTGATGATCCGCGAGGTGATCGACGAGCACGGCCCAGGCTGCCGCATCATCCAGGAGCAGGGCCTGCCGGTGTTGGGCATCGTCGAGGAGTTCATCATGCGAGAAGGGCGCCTGCGCAAGGATCAGAAGGGGCTCCTGCGCGAGGTCCTCTTGCAAATATCGACCTCGGTCATGCTCAAGAGCGCCTCCGGCGAGCTGAAGCAGAGCTTCTGGGGGGACAAAGCCCGCACGAGTGAACTCGCCGAGATCTTGATCGAAGGCCTCGCCAATTAGCGTTTAGCCAAGATCGCCGCCCGTGGACCACCTTCCGAAGCCTGGTCATCCGGCCGATCAGACCCGCACATGACCGCGACTTCTCCCGAAAATTCGCAGACCCCCAAGCCCGCGCCGGCCGAAGGTTTCAAGACCGTCGACTTCTGGCTAGCCTACGTCGCCAATTTCCTGGTGATGGCGCAGATCGCCCTCTTCTACCGCTTCGGCGACCTGGTGAACCACCTAGGCGGCAGCGACCGCATGCTTGGGCTCGTCGTCGCGATCGGCAGCCTCGTCGGCCTCGGCGCGCGCGCGAGCCTCAACCGCAGCACGAGCCGCTTCGGCCTGCACCTAGCCTGGATGGCCTCGATCTCCAGCATGATGCTCGGCGCCTTGATCGTCGCCGCCGTCTCTTGGTCGCAGCGCGAAGGCATCTCGCCCTGGCTCTTCCTCGGCCGCGTTCTGTATGCTTCCGGCGCCGCCGGCGGCCTCACCCTCCCGCTGGTTTTCGTGCAGAAGACGACGGCCGCCGAGCGCCGCGCCGAGGCGGTCGGCTTCGCCTCCGGCGGCGTCTTCCTCGGCATGATGGCCGGCGCCGCCTTGAGCGAGCTCGTCTTCCTCGTCTGCGGCAAGGGCGTCTGGCGTTTTCCCGTGCTCTTCGGCCTCGCCACGCTGTTCGGCGCCGTCGGCCTCCTTTCGGTCCTGGTCATTCGCCGCCGCGACACGCCGCTCGCGTTCGAGGCCCTCCCGGATCGAGCGCCGCAGCCGCAGAACGTTGAGACGGCGCAACGCACGCTGCCCGCCGCGCCGGCTAAGCGCTGGAGCCTCCTCCTCCTGTCTTTGGCGACCGGCTTCGCGTTCACTTTCCTCGGCGTCTATCTGACGCGCTACCTCGCGGTGAAGGAGCTCGGCGGCGGCTACCTGTACTTCTTCTTCGCCTATTGCGCCTCCGCCTTCCTGATCGGCTATGCGACGAAGGAATGGGGTCGCATGATCGGCCAATACCGCGTCGCCCTCCTCGGCTCCTTCGCCTACGTCTTCGGGATCCTGTTCTTTCTGAACTCGACCGAGGCTTGGCACCTGGTCTTCCCGGCGGTCTTTTGCGGCATCGCGCGCGCCATGGTCGGCCCGGCGCTCGTCGGTCTGGCGGAGAACGCGGACGCCCGCACGGTGAAAGGCGCCGCCACGAACCACGTGCATTTGGCCTACGATCTCGGCTTTTTCCTCGGCGCGAGCCTCCTCGGCGTCACCTCGGTCGCCTTCGGCTACGAAAAGACGATCGCGATCTCGGCCGCGGTGATCGCGGGCTCGGCCGGCCTCTTCGCCTGGCGCGAGCGCGCCTCGGGGGACTCGCAGAACCTGAAGCGGCGTAAAGACGATTTCCGCAGCCGCCGCCGCTCCGACCGATCGGAGGGCCAGTGGACGGAGTCGACCTCGCGCGTGAGCCTGGTCTATGTGAAGACCGTGACCGGGATCCGCCTCGACGGCGCGCTCCACAAGCCGGCCAACGCCGCGCGGCCGCAGCTCGGCGTCGTCGACGCGGCCGGTCAACAAAGCGTATCGAGCGCGACGCAGGCCGCACACCCGAGCGAGATCGTGCTCATGATTCACGCCGACGGCGACGACTTCACCTCGCCTTCGATCCTGGAGACCGTGCAGAATCTCTTCCTCGAGCAAGGCCGCGCGGTGTTGCGCATCAACACCTCGGGAAAGGGCGTCGTCAACTACTACAACGTCCACAAAGGCGCCGAGCGCCACGGCACGGTCTACGAGATCGTGCACGACTGCCTCGGCGAGATCGACACCTGGATCGCTTGGCTCAGGCGCCAGGGCTACGGCCGAGTCACCCTCGTCGGGCATCGTCTCGGCGCGGTCAAGGCGCTATACTACGGCGCGGAGGGCGAAGACGCCAAGATCGTGCAGCGGATCGTCGCGCTGTCGCCGCCGCGCCTCTCGCACGCCTTTTTCCTCGAGAACGATCCCGAAGGCCTTTTCGCCCGCGACTTCGCCGAGGCGCAGAAGCTCCTGAAGGCTGGAAAGCCTCTCGCCTACTTCGAGGCGAGCTACCCTGCCCCGGATTTGACCAGCGCCCAGACGTACTACGACAAGTACGGCCCGGAAGAGCGCTACAACGTCCTGGCCTTCGCCCGGAAGATCCAGTGTCCCGCGCTCTTCATGATGGGCTCGCTCGAAGAGCGCGGCCTCGTGGTCGCGCGCGGCCTGACCAAGGACCTCCGCCTGCTCGCGGACGACCGCCCGAACATTGCGCTCGAGGTCGTCGCCGGGGCAAACTGCTTCTACTCGAACGTGCGGGAAAAGACCGTCATCGCCCTGGAGAACTGGCTCACATCGCAAGAGACGCAGGAAACCTCGCGCAAAACCACGGCCGACTCAGCGGCCTGAACCCCGCGCTCGCGCTCGCGCTCGTTTTCGTTTTCGTCTTCGCCCCCGCCTGTGCCCACGAGCCCCCCGCCGAAGGCTGGGAGCCGGTCAAAGACGCGAACACCGGCGAGGTGAGCGTGCCCGTCAACGAGGCCGAAGTCGCCTTGGCCTTGGTGCGGGACTACTTCGCCTCGGAGTTCGCCAAGAAGAAGCCGGCGAAAGGGCGGACGCTCCTCGTCGTGCGCGACCTGTCGGTCCCGGTGACGAAAAAGCCGTCGATCTCCTTTCCCCAGGATCTGAAGGCGATGCAGCAGGTCCTGCCGGCCGTGACGGCGGGCCTCGTCGACGCCTTCGTCAAAGCGAACAAGGCAGGCCTCCTCTATCGCCCGGTGACGGTGGAGGACGAGACCGCGAAGGCGCCGCTGAGCTTCGTGCCGGTCAAGACGCTGGAGAAGATGATGCGCGGCGACGAGGACGGCTTCGACCGCTTCTTCAAGGCGTACCCGAAGGCGCATGCTTTAGTCACCTTGTCGCGTCCCGGCTTGGACACCGCGCGGAAAAACGCCGTGCTTTACATGACGGCCGCAACCGGCGACCTCGCCGGTAACGGCATTTTGCTATTCGGGAAAAAAGCCGGCGCGTCCTGGAAGGTGGTGCAGAAGGCCACGCTTTGGAGCGCCGACCGTTAGTTAGACCCTGGCGCGAAAGCGCCAGGGTCTATCCCGAGCGGAGCGAGGGATCTCGCGGCGCTACCCATAGCGTCCGTCACGCGACCCTCGCTCTCGCCGGATTCCCCGGCAATTTCCCGATCGCTTGATCATGCAGAC
>JANOTL010000159.1:0-72500 GCA_031416315.1 Pseudomonadota bacterium | reverse complement strand
GCCCTGTTAACCGATTCAATCTTTTCCTGAAGGAATTGATATTGTCGAGGTAACAGGTCATTTGCTGTTTTTAACGAGTCAATGACTCGATGAGGTTCTCTCTTGCGAGAGGCCTCAAACAGTAACCTGTTTGTGGTCTCGATTTTCTGTCGCTATTCAGTTTTCAAAGAGCAGGACCGACTGTTTAACCGGCTTCGTATCTGTCGTCAAGCGAAGTTTGGAATTTTCCGTTTCGCTCTTTCGTTTCAGCCGGTCGTCCTCGGGTGAAGAGGTGTATACGTGCGACCTTTTCGGCCGTCAAACAATTTTGCGCTCGGGTTCGAAAAAAGTTTCCCGAGGGTTCTTCGGGGCTTGCCACGAACTAACTAGACCGAGCCGGAAAGCCTTGTGCTGCAAGGCATCCGAGAATGGCGCGCTTGGGTGCGGCAGGCGTCGGGAGGCCCCTTGGAGGCCGCCGAAGGGCCCCGCCTGTTACAATGGAGGGATCTCCCCCCGCCCTTTTTTCTTCGAATCGCCCCGGCGCAGGAGTCCGCGCACATGGCTCGCAACCTCGTTCCATTGGTTTTGTTTATCGCCGGCGTCAGCGCCTGCGGAATCATCGAGCCGGACTACCGCGATTACACGCAAGGCACGCCGACGACGGCGCCGCCGGTCGTGGAGACGCCGGAATGTACGGCCGCGGGTGCGGAATTCGCCGCGCAAATGGCGACGCCGGTGAAGACGTGCCTCAGCTGTCACACGGCGACCTCGATTTCCGGCAAAGCTTTGAAGAACGGCGACGACGCGGTGAATCGCGCGCAACTTAAAGCCTATGCGACGGCCGCCCCGGACAAGCTTTTCAACAAGATCAGCCTGAGCGGGACGACGCATCAGGGCGGCAATCACAGCGCGACCATGCCGAAGGCGAACATCGACGCCTGGCTCGCCAAAGAAACACTCTGCATCTAACGAGACTCCGCGTTGCAAAAAGCTCCGAAACTGAACCTGCTCGATCACTTCTACGATCACCTCGAAGAACAAGACTGGCTCAGTGGCGTCGACCTCTATCAGGCGGGTCGCGTCTTGGATCTTTCGACGTACGAGGGATTGGTTACGGCGAAGGTATCGCCTGAAACTCAGGGCAAGGCAGAAGTTCGCCTCAAGATTCATCCGTCCGGTCGCTGCATTCAATGGATCGAATGTACGTGCCGCAAGAATCGCAGCGCGGGGCAGTACTGCGAGCACATTGCCGCTTTCATGATCCACGTCGATCGCGAGACTCCCGCCTTGTTCTCGAAGCTCGACTCGACCATGCCGTTAAAGCCGCCGTCGGCGCCGCGGAAGCAGCGCGGTGTGCCGGCACCGGCGCCCGTACCGGTCGCGGATGGCGCGCTAGGCCGGCTCGCGGGCGCGACGCAGACGATCATCGATCATCTGAAGGGGAACATCCAGAGCGTGAGCTTGCTGGCGCACGGGCCGCAGTTGCGCGTTCGGATCGAGATCAAACCGGGGCACCTGACGCATTACGATCTGCCGATCGACGCATCGGCGAAATTCCTCAAGTCGCATCCCAAGCTGACGACGGCGACGAATGAGGTGCGCGAGCTCAAGGTATATGATCAACCGGTCGAGCTCGGGACGCGGATTTACCTCGCGGAAGAGGAGAAGATCGTCGCGGAGCGGGTCGTCGCGATCCGGCTCGGCAAGAAGTCCTTCGTCGACGACATCGAGCGGACGACGATCGGCTTCGAAGCGGGGCGCTATAAACGCGTGGCGTCCGACGATCCGACGGGGTCCGAAGGCGACTTCCTGTTCATTCCGCTGAAGACGGCGGCGAAGTATCTCGGCGACGAGAACGTGTTTCTGCCGGGACGCGGCTATCTCAAGCTGGACAAGGCGGCGCTCGGCAATACCTTCGACGATCTGCCGCTCTCCCGCTCGTTCAAAGAGGACGACGCGGCGAAGTTTGCGCGGGACGCCTTCCGGGACTACACGGCGGCGGGCCCCGTCTTTCTCGATGAAAACCTGAAGGGCCAGGTGATCATGGAGACGCCGGAGCTCGGCGAGGTCGAGTTCCTGGACGGGGGCGACGGCTGGTTCCGGCTCGATCCGAAGTACGGCAAAGGCGACGCGGCCATCTCCATGGTCGAGCTGATGAAGCAGTATCGCAAGAAGAAGCGGCAGTTCGTGCGTTCGGGGAACGTGTGGCTGAAGGTGCCGGATTTCGTGACCGAGCATCAGTGGGAGCTCGACGAGACGGGCGACGCCATCAAGGTGGACGCCCTGGGGCTCATGCGAATCAAGGCGGCGGTCGGGGATTTCGACCAATTCGTGGGCAGCAAGAAGGCCCTGGTGTCTTTGAAGGACAAGCTCACGTTCGTGCCGGAATCGAACGAGCCGCCGGAGCACGGCACGAAGATCAATCTCAGGCACTACCAGCAGATGGGCCTCGCCTGGCTGTGGTGGCTCTACAAGAACGGGTTGCACGGGCTGCTCGCGGACGAGATGGGCCTCGGCAAGACGCACCAGGCCATGGCGATGATGTGCGCGGTGAAGCGGGTGAAGCCGGACGCGAAATTTCTCGTCGTCTGCCCGACGACGGTGCTCGACCACTGGATCGACAAGGTCGAGGAGTTTGCGCCGATCCTCCGGCCTTTGAAGTATCACGGGCCGAAGCGGCTCGGGCTTTTGAAGGAGCTGGTCGACAACAAGGATACGATCGTCACGAGCTACGGGATCATCCTGCGAGACATCAAACACCTCGTTCTGCAGAATTTCGAGATTATCACGCTCGACGAGGCGCATTTCGTCAAGAACAACGACACGGCGACCTACCAGGCGGTCTGCCGTCTGCCCGGGAAATTGCGGGTGTGCCTGACCGGTACGCCGATGGAGAACCACTTAGGCGAGCTGAAGAGCATCTTCGACTTCCTCGTGCCGGGGTATTTGGGCTCGGACGAATACTTCCGCAAGAGCTTCATCGCGCCCTTGGCGACGGGGCAGGACCTCGAGACGACGTTGGTTCTCCAGAAGCTGATCCATCCGTTCAAGATGCGGCGGACGAAGGAAGAGGTCCTCCCGGATTTGCCGGCCAAGGTGATCGACTTTCGCAACTGCGCGCTCTCGGAGGAGCAGATCAAGCACTACCGAGAGATCGTGGCGTTGAAGGCGTCGCCTTTGGTCAAGCAGCTGAAAGACGACAACTCGCCGATTCCGTTCCTGCACGTGTTCGCGACGCTGACGCTTCTGAAGCAGGTATGCGACCATCCGGCGCTTCTAGGTGAGCCATCGGCATGGCGGAAGCACGAGAGCGGGAAGTTCGAGCTGCTCAAGGAGCTTCTGGTCGAGGCGATGGGCTCGGGCCACAAGGTGGTCATCTTCAGCCAGTACTTGGGAATGATCCGGATCATCTCCGAGCACCTGACCGACTCGGGCATCCAGCACGTGACTTTGACGGGGCAGACGAAGAACCGCGGCGAGACGATCAAGAAGTTTCAGACCGACGAGAACTGCAAGGTGTTCATAGGCTCGCTCCTCGCGGGCGGAATCGGTATCGACCTGACGGCCGCCTCCATCGTCATCCACTACGACCGGTGGTGGAACGCGTCGAAGGAGAACCAGGCGACCGACCGGGTGCACCGCATCGGGCAGCTCAAGAGCGTCCTCGTTTTGAAGCTGATCACGCGCGGGACGCTCGAGGAAAAAATCGATCGCATGATCCAGGCCAAGCAGGCATTGTTTGAGAAGTTCCTCGATAAAGACGAGGAGATCTTCAAAGCCCTGTCGCGCCAGGAGCTGATCGAGCTCCTGCAGTGAGAATTGCACCGGACTTGCACGCCGGTTTCACGAAGGCGAGTTAGGCTTTGAAGAGTCGGCAATTCCGCCCGCCCTCCAAGGGAAAGCTCGATGCACAAGTTCGTGATCGAAGGCGGCCGGCCGCTGAGCGGCTCGGTTCGCGTGTCTGGGAACAAGAATGAAGCGTTGCCGGTGCTTTTCGCCTGCCTTCTGAGCGAAGAGCCGGTGACTTTGAAGCGGATGCCGCGGATCATCGACGTGATGACGGTCTGCGACATCCTGCGCGGCATCGGCGTCGACGTCGAATGGACAGGCCCCGATACCGTGGTCCTGGACGCGAAGAAGGCGCACAGCTTCAGCCCTTCGCCTGATCTGTGCACCAAGGTGCGGGCCTCGGTCCTCCTGCTCGGGCCGCTCTTGTCGCGGTTCGGGAAGGTGGAGCTGGCCCTGCCGGGCGGCGACGTCATCGGCGCGCGGCGGATCGACACGCACTGGGAAGGGATCGAGGCTCTCGGCGGGCGGCTGGAGCTGAACCGGGTGATCACGGGCTCCATGCCCAAGATCATCGGCGCGGACGTCTACATGGACGAGCCGTCGGTGACGGCGACCGAGAACCTGGTGATGCTCGCCGCGCGGTGCGAGGGGACGACGGTCTTGCACAACGCGGCCTGCGAGCCGCACGTCGTCGGGCTATGCAAGCTTTTGAACGCCATGGGCGCGAAGATCTCGGGCGTCGGCTCGAACCGGATCGTCATCCAGGGCGTGGCGCGCCTCGGGGGCGCGGAGCACGAGATCGGGCCGGACTTCATGGAGGTCGGCAGCTTCCTTTGCCTGGGCGCGATGGCCAAGGGGCGGATCCGGATCGACGGCGTCGATGCGGACGACATGCGCTTTCCGCTGAAGATGTTGTCGCGGATCGGCGTGGCGCCCGCTTTGGAGGGGACGTCGATGACGATCGACGGCACCGTGCCGATGTTGATGAAGAAGGACATCGGCGGGCGCATCGGGACGATCTACAGCGGGCCCTGGCCGGCGTACCCGACGGATTTGATGTCGGTGGCCATCGTGGCGGCGACGCAGGCGACGGGGACGATCATCTTTTTCGAGAAGATGTTCGAAGGTCGGATGTTCTTCACCGACAAGCTCATGTCGATGGGCGCGAACATCGTCCTGTGCGATCCGCATCGCGTGGTGGTGACGGGGCCTTCTCAGCTCTTCGCGACGTCGATGAGCTCGCCCGACGTCCGGGCGGGGATGGCGCTCCTCATGGCGGCGACGATCGCGAGCGGGAAAAGCGAGATTCACAACATCATCCAGATCGAGCGCGGGTACGAAGGCATCGATCGGAAGTTGGAGGCGCTCGGCGCGGCGATTCGGCGGGTGCCTGTCTAGGAGGCAGCCGGAGGCGCTTGGGGCGAGGATCATTACCTATAGAAAGGGCCCGCTTAGGGCCCTTTCCAGTTCTGACGGCGTAAGAAGCTGTCACGATTGGCGATACTGTCTTGCAGAGGACCTTCGCTAGATCAGCTCTTGAGTTGAGGAGCGTTGAGAACGTCGCGGAGGCGGAAGCGGACCGTCTCTCGGCCGAGGATCGTCATCGACTCGATCAGCGGCGGGGAGTCTTTGCGGCCCGTGACCACAAGACGAAGGGTCATGAAGTAATCTTTCGGCTTCCAGCCGATCTTGGTCTTGAAGGCGTCGGTCGCTTCTTTGAGGGAGGCGTCGGTCCAGTCGTAGACCTCGTCGAGGACCTCGACGAGCTCTGAGAGCATGGTGACGACCTCCGGAGCGGTCTTACCGGCCGGGATCAGCTCGACGCCTTCGTAGGGAAGGGCGCCGTTGAAGAAGAAGGCGAAGCGGTCGACGAACTGCTCCATGCGGTCCATGCGCTCGAGCGCGAAGGGACGGAGCTTCTTCAGGTAGTCGGGAGAGAACATCTTCTCGCGCACGTAGGCGACGAAGCGCTCATCGTCGAGCTTCTGGAGGTACTGGTTATTGAGCCAGTTGAGCTTGGTCGTGTCGAAGATGGGGCCACCGAGGTGAATCTGCTTCAGCTCGAACTTTTGCTGCATCTGGGGGACCGTGAAGACCTCTTCCTTGTCGCTGAAGCTCCAGCCCATGAGACCAAGGAAATTGACCATGGCCTCGGGGAGGACGCCGGCGCGCTCGTAGTACGCGAGGGAGGTCGGGTTCTTGCGCTTCGAGATCTTCGACTTGTCGGCGTTGCGGAGGAGCGGAAGATGGCAGAACTGTGGCGCTTCCCAGCCGAAGGCGCGGTACAGGACGACGTGCTTGGGCGTCGAGGACACCCACTCTTCGGCGCGGATGACGTGGCTGATCTGCATCAGGTGGTCATCGACGACGTTGGCGAGGTGATAAGTCGGGAATCCGTCGGATTTCAGCAGGACCTGATCGTCGATGCGGGCGTTGTCGAACTCGACTTTGCCGCGGATGACGTCGTCGACGACGGTGGTGCCGTCGGTCGGCATCTTGAGACGGACGACGAAGGGGTGCTTCGCGCTCACCTTGGTCATGGCCTCGGACTCGGGCAGAGCGCGGCAATGGCGGTCGTAGCCGGTCTGGTGACCGGCCTCGCGCTGCGCCTTGCGCATCTCGTCCAGACGCTCGCTCGTGCAAAAGCACCGATAGGCGGCGCCCTTAGCGAGAAGCTCGTCGACGTGCTTCTGGTGGACGTCCTTGCGCTCGGACTGGCGGTAGGGCCCGAACTTGCCCCCGACGTCGGGACCTTCGTCCCACTCGAGGCCAAGCCACCGCAGGCTCTTCATGATCATGGCCTCCGACGAGGCGCGGGAGCGGACCTGGTCGGTGTCCTCGATGCGCAGGATCAAGTCGCCGCCGTGCTTCTTCGCGAAGACGTAGTTGAACAGCGCGACATAGGCCGTCCCGACGTGGGGGTCACCGGTGGGCGAAGGCGCCAATCGGACTCGGACTCGATCGAAGGGCATGGCAGATATCCTTGATTTGAACGCGAAACTGGGCTATTGGCCCGAGTTCATCCGTACGTCCGCGAGAGGGACTTCATTGACCGAAAACCCAGGCACTGAAGATACGAGCCGGGAGAATGGCGCGCAAGGGACCATCTTCCTGCACGACATCACGAAGGTGGACTGCGCGCTCTTCGATCCGTCGAAGGGGATTTTCGGGCAAACCTGGAAGATCGACGTGACGATCTCGGGGCCGCTCGGCGACAACGGCTTCGTCTATGATTTCGCGCTCGTGAAAAAGATGGTGCGGCAGACGCTGAAATCGTCGGTCGACCACGCGCTGGTGATTCCGATCAACTCGCAGGCCGTGCAGTTCAAGGGCATGGACCGCGGCGAGCGCTGGGGCATGAAGTCGCGGGCTAGCAAGGCGGGGACCGAGCTCGACTGGGAGTACATGGGTCCGAACGGCGCCGTCTTTCCCCTGCGATGCGTCGCGCTGAACCGCCAGACGCTGGAGCAGGAGCTGTCGCGGCACCTGCGGCACCGGTTGCCGACGGAGCTGACGCAAGTGGTCGTCGCGCTACGCGAAGAAGAGATCAATCCGACCGAGGCGACGTTCCGCTATACGCACGGCATCGCCGGGCACAGCGGGATGTGTCAGCGCCTTTTTCACGGGCATCGCAGCCGGCTCGTCATCCACGTCGGGGACGAGCGGCGGCCGGACTTGGAGCACTGGATCGCGCGCGACGTGCTCGGATCGAACGTGCACATCGCAACGCCGTCGCAGTTTCAGCACGGGATGGTCGAGCCGGGGACGCGCGGCAAGGGCAAGGAACCGGTGGTGCTCGGGTACGAGGGATCTCTCGGCTATTACGAGGCGATCTTGCCTTCGGAGCGCGTCTTCTGCGTCGCGACCGAGACGAGCATCGAATGCATCACGCAGGAAATCGCGCGGCTGGTGAAGCGCGAGGAGAATACCGGCGACAAGGTCCGGGTGATGTGCTGCGAGGGCGTCGACAAGGGATCGATCGCGGAGCTTTGACGGGTCAGCGCGCCGATTGCGTGATGGCGATCCAAGCGGCGCGGAGCTCTAAGGCGCGCTCGCTGAGGTAGGACTCGGGGTGAAATTGAAGGCCGTAGGCTGGAGCACCGGATTCTGGCTCGTAAGCCAGGGCTTGGGCTTCGCGCGGCTCGCTCCAAGCGGTCAGGCGCCAATCCGGGGAGGGGGACCAGGTCCTTTCGTCGATGGCGAGCGAGTTGTAGACCGCGGCGCGGAAGGTCGGGCTCGGAAGCGTCGCGAAAATGCGCGCAGTCAAGTCGACCGTGATGTGGCGCGTCGTGCCGTGAAAAGGCTCGGGGCCTGGCGTGACGTCGGCGCCGGCAATCGTCGCGAGGATCTGATGGCCGAGGCAAATGCCTAAGATCGGGACGGTTCCGAGCTTTTTTTCGACGAGGCGCAAGGTCGGGAGCGCGTCGCGGGGATGTTTCGGGCCGGGCGAAAGGACGAGCGGGGTGCGCTCTCCGGCGATACGCGCCATGGCGGAGGCATCGTCAAAAGCGATGCGCTCGATGGCGAAGACGCCGTCGCCGGGGTCCAGCCAATCTAGGACGTTCCGGCTGAAGCTGTCATAATGGTCTATGAAAACGATCCGCATCGAGAGGCTTGTAGTGATTTTCCGGCTGGGGCGCCAGTGGGTCTCGGGGCTCGTGCTGCTTTTCGCGGCGGCGGCTTCGGGAACGTGTGCGGCCCAGACCGAGCCGACGGACGACGCAGCCGGACCGACGCCGCTGACGGCGACGCCGCGGGCGACCGTCGGCAGAGGCGCGGCGGAAACGCATCTGCGCGGGGTCGCGGCTTTAACGCGCCCGGAGATGGTCGAGCCGGCCGGGGCCCACGGGTCGATCGGGACGGCCATCGGGATCGGGACGGCGAGCCTCGCCAAACCGCTCGCCGTGCAGCCGGGGGCGGACGGTGAGAAATCGCGGTCGAGCTTGCCGCGGGCGTGGATCGTGAAGGGGACGCCCGTGCCCGTGGATTTCGCCGTAGTCGGCGGAGCCGATCCGGAAGCGGGCATGACGGCGATCGCGGCGATCGTGCAAGGAACCGTGTTCGAACGGCCGGGCTTGCCGGCGCTTTCGGTCCGGGCGGGCGCGGGAAAAGCGTTCGGGATCGCGTCGACGGAGCTGAAGAGCTTGGCGCTCGAGGCGGCAGCAGGGATGGGGTTCCTGCGATACTTCCAAGGGTACTTGGTCTACGGCGCGAAGCAGAACGAGGGGACGTATCGCGAGACCGCCGATGCCGTCGCATATCGGATGAAGTGGATCGAGCCTACGCGAAAGGTGGGCTTGCGCGTGGCGGTGCTGCCGCCGTTCGTGACCTTGACCGGAGAGGTTTCGTTTCGGGACGTCGGCGGAGTCGGGGACTGGGTCGCGAAGGTTTCGGTCGGGATGTAGGTCTTGCATGGCGCGGTCCGCGAAAATGAAAAGCCCGCACTCTCGCGAGTGCGGGCTTCGGCGTCTGGGGCGTGACTACAGGTTGTTCGGGAAGAAGCGCACGGTGCTCGGACAGGCGACGGCAGCCGCAGCGACCAAGGTGTCGAGGGCGACGGTGGCTTGGTTAGCCGAGTCGGCGAGGCTGGTGACCCTGATGCTCGGGAAGTCGTAAGCGATGCTGTCGTTCCGCGAGGCGTTCGCGGTGTCGTTGATGTCCTTGGCCGGATTCAAGGCCGTCGGCTTCTGGTTGTCATTGGCGAACTTCGGCTTCAGGACGAGCGTGTTCTCGCCGTCGAGGGAGGCCGCGACGAGCTCGGAGACGTTGTCGTTGTCGGTCTTGGCGGGCGGAGTGACCGCAGTACCGGCGTTCGTGATGCTCCAGGTCGCGTTGTACTCGTCGAGGTTCTTGATCGCGATGGCGCGGTTGAAAAGGATCTTCAAGGTGCCGCCGGCCTCGTAGTTCTGGAAGCCGGTCGAGCAGGAGATGATGCGAAGCGGCTGGTTCACTTCATCGAGGTCGATGTTGATCTCCCAGCGGTTCTTGTCCTCGGACTCGGCGCCCGGGGCGGCTTTGTCGATGCCGAGGGTGAAAACCGCGCGACTGCCTGTAGTCAGAGCCGAGCTGCCGGACGGAGTGACCTGGATGGCGTACCGAGTGCCGAGCGAGAGGCTCGCCGCGGGGAAGACGGCGTCGCCGTCGTCGTTGGTGGTCACGAGCGAAGGCAGAAGGCGCGTGCCGACGGTGCTGGCGAAGGCGCCTTCGAAGGCGAAGAAACCGACCGCCGCTTGCGGCTCGAGGCTGACGCGAGCGCCTTTGACCGGGCTGCCGTAAGCGGAGACGTGCACGGTGAGCGACTGGTCGGCCGTGTTGCCGACCGGGAAGAGGCGGATGTTCGCGAGGGCGATCGGGTCGCGGATCAAGACCTCGGAGGTGATCGCTTGGTCGGCGCCGGCGTAGACCGCGCGGGCTTCCTTGATGTTCACCGTCGACTCGAACGGCAGGTAGCCGTCGATGTAACCGAAGACCGGATAGGTCTCCTCGACCGGGATCTCGCAGACGTAGTATTCGCCGACGAGCATCGGGTCATCGTAGAAGACGGCTTTCAGCTTGCGGCCGTGGATCAAGACGAACATCTGCTCTTCCTTGCCCTTCAGGTCGATCCGGGCGCCAGTGAAGCCGTCGGTGACGACGCCTTGGAGGCAGCCGTGGCCTTCTTTGACGCCGGGAACCGCGGGGACGGCCGGCGCAGCCGGCGCAGCAGGCGCGGCCGGAGCTGCGGGCGCCGCGGCAGTGGCGGTCGAGCCGGAGCCAGAGCTGGAGCCTGAGCCGGAGCCGGAGCCGGAGTTGGTGGACTTCTTCGCGCTGCTGCTGCTGCTCTTGGTCTCGCTCTTCTTGAACGGGCCGAAGCAGCTCGACAGTGACAAGACGGTGGCGACGGCCGCCGAAAGTTTCGCGATCTGACTGATATGACGCATTGGGTCCCCCAGCTCATCCTTGCCGGAATGATTTCCCCCCCCGCTTCGGTCGAGGGGTCAGTCCGCTTGAGGGGGCGCCTTAGGGACGCGGCAAAATTCTTCTGATTCCCGGATGTTGCGGATACCAGAGGGCCATGGCGCGCGCGTCGCTGCCACCCTTGGCGAGGTGGGACGGCAAGGCCCAGTTATCGTAGGAAGCGACGGCTCGCACCAAAAAGTCGAGGAGCCCGAGGTGACGACGCAGCGTGCGCTGGATGCGGTGAGGGAGGAGCGGATTGAAGATGCCGAGGGCCGAGAACGCTTGTCGCGGATTCTTCTTCACCCAGATCCACGAGCCCATCTCCAGCGTGAGCGGCAGGAACGTGGCGCGTGGCGCGTGCTCGCTGCGCTGATGCTCGAGCCAGAGATGATCCCAAAGATCGCCGTGCGTGACATAAGTCTTCGACTGCGGCTCCATGAGGTAGGGATGGTTGGGCAGGGAGCGCCCCAAGCGCGTTTTCAGGGCGTGCATCTCGGCGATGCGGTCGAACGGGCGGTGCGTGTAGGCAAAGGGAAACCAGAGCCGATCCATCAAGCCGAAGCCGGAGTGCAGATCGAGGGCGATCGAGAATCGGGACGGGAAGACCTCGCGTTTCACGAGCTCGACGAGCGCGGTCGACTCCTTCTCCATCGGCTCGCCGGCGGCGCCTCGGTACCACGGCAGCTTGGGCGAGATGCGGTGACCGCAGACGAGGCGGACGTTCGGCTTCATCTCGGCGTCGATCGGCGCGTTGCGCATGAGGTCGACGCCGTTCGGATTCGAGCGCGAGCGCTGGAAGACGCCCGCGGGGTTCACCATCGGCATGAAGACGATGCGGCAGTTTTGCAGGAGGTGTTGGATGCCCTTGTCCCAGTGCAAGAGCTCGATCAGGGTGCGCATGTAGCAGAGGACGACGCTGGCGCCGATGCGCTCGAGGCCGTGGACGCCGCCGATCAGCGCGAGCGTCGGCACGTTCCGGTCCTTCGGGCCGAAGACGAAGGAGTAGATCGGGAGCGTGTAGCCGGCCGTCGTGACCTCGGCCTCGAGGCGCATTTCGGCTATGCCGCGGGCCAAGAGGCGCAGCTCCTCAAGCTCGATCATCTCGGGTAAGCGGTGGCGGAGGACCAGATCGCGCTTGTCAGACAGCGAAGTAAGCCGCCGCAATGCGGTTTCGGACGTCGTCCATGAGCTTTTTTCGGGAGCGGTGGACACGCAGCGGCATCTCTCCGAGCACCGTGAGCGAGGCCGTCACCGCCGGACTGCGGATGAGACCGAGGAAATGCGGGAAAAAGGTCATGTCACCGTACCAGGCCACGCGCTCGACGTCGGAATAACGCAGGCAAAGCGCGATGACCTTGCTGCGAGTGCGTAAGGCTGATTCTAGCAGAGTGCTCTTGAAGTCCAAAAAGGCGCCGCCGTCCGAGGTCGAGCCCTCGGGGAAGAACATGACGTCGAGGCCCCCGGCCAGGAGCTCGGTGATCGCCGCTAGGTCTTGCACGACGGCGGTTTTCCGGCGGCGCTCGACGAATGCGCAGCCGGCCGCCCGGCAAAACAGGCCGAGTATCGGCGTCTCCTCGATCTCCCGTGACGTGACGAAGACGGTCGGCGCCTGCGCGCCAATGAGAACGACGTCGAGATAGGAGATGTGGTTGGCGACGAGAAGCTTGCCGCCCCGGCCGTCGAAGCGGACCGCGGTCGGATTGTCGGCCTCGACCCGCAGCTCGAGCGCCCAGACCAGGAGCTGGCAATAGCGCTGGCAGAGCTGCGCGCGCCTGAACCTGCGCCCTATGCGCGCGCCGGGGATGAATGAGAGAGCGAGGCCCGCTGCGAGGAAGAAGAGGGAGGCGAGCGCCATCTTCGCCCCGCGACGCGCGGTCCTCAGTCCTGCATGAACTTGCGACCGAAGGCGGGCGCGAGCTTCTTCATGTCGAGCACCGTCAGCCAGTCCGCGCAGCGGAAATCGCGATCGATCACCGGTTGCCAACATACCTTCGCCCCTGCCTTGATGTAGGTCTTGAAGAGGGACGGCACGAGCTGGACGGCGTCGATGCCGCCCAAGCCGCTCTCGCTGCCGTAAGCCTTCTCGAGATGATCGGCGAAGCCGTCGATGGCGTACTTGCCGCGCGGGGCGACGTCGAGGCTGCGGTCGACGAGATCGTTCTTCTCGAAGTAGCGGCAGATCGCGGCGATTTGCGCCGGATCGATGGTGTTGATGCTCGAGAGGCCGAAGAGGTAGTCGGTGCCGGCGGCCTTGGCGTATTCGGCGATACCCTTCCAGAGGAGCGCGATGACGATGCCGTTGCGGTAGTCCTTGTGGATGCAGGCGCGGCTCAGCTCGATCTTGCGGCCGGGGAGCGCGAGGATGCGCGAGATGTCGAACTCGGTGGCAGAGTAGAATCGGTCGCTGGCGTGCGAGGGGATCATCCGGTAGGCGCCGGCGAGGCGGCCGGTCTTGGCATCGAAGATCGCGAGGTGGTCGGCTAGGTCGTCGTACTCGTCGCGGTCGCTGCGGAAGCTGAACCACTTGCCGGCGAACTCGTGGTGGAACACGTTGCGACGGAGGCTCAGGACCTGCTTCAGCTCGGCGTGGGTCTCGATCGTCTTGACCCGGTAGCCGCGCACGGCGAAGTCGAGCTTCACCTTGCGCGGGAAGGCTTTGGGCCGAACCATCGGGCGCGGCTGGCGCATGACGTCGGGCAGGCGCGTGAGGAGGTTCTCGCGGATCATCGTCGAGAGCATGCAGACCTCGGCTGTGGGGGTCTTTTAAGGAGGGCTCAACTCAACGCTAAAAGAGGAATTTGAAGGGGAGATAAAGTTTTCCCTGAGAGAGCCGAAACTGGCGAGAGAATCCAGATCTTTGCGGGAGTCGCGCATGATCTTTATCAAAGCCGGGGCTATGGCGCTCTTTTTGACTTCGCTCGCTTGCAGCAGCGAGTCGGATTTGTCGGGATCGAGCGCGAAGAAAACGACGGGCGGCAGCTCGGGCTCCCGGGACAAGGACACGATCGTCGAGACGCCGGTCGCGACGGCGCCCGCCGGGCCGAGCGACGCCGTCGTGGAGGAGCCGTCGAAGGTGAAGGCTTCGACGTCTGCGGGAGATACGACGACGGACCTGGCGCCACCGGATTGGGCGGCCTTGGTCGACGTGGCGTGCACCTGGGACGGGATGGAGGCGGACAAGATCGTCACCATTCGCTGCGAGATGGTGCGCACCGACGGACAGCCGATCCCAGTGGATGCCGAGATCCCCGTCAGCTGGGAGCTCAAGGGGCCGGATGGGCAGCTGCGTGCCGGCGCGAGCTTCAAGGACGATCCCGCGCGCGCGGGGCTCAATTTGGGCTTCGGCGATTTCGTCCGTAAAGTGGTGCAGTTCGTCACCGCGCCGGTCGAGACGATTGCGCAGGACGTGCTCCACATCAAGCTCGGCGGCGGACTCCTGGCGAAGGTGTTCGAGCTGCCGATCTTCAAGCGGATCCCGGTGCTGAAGGACGGGGTCGACCTCGGCTTGTGCCTGGCGACGGCGACGTTTCCGGCGTTCTGCTTCGCGAAGTTCGGGATCGCGATCGCGGACCGGATCGCGGGCGGCATGGCGCGCGCGGGGGACGGGCGGGCGCTCCTCGCGATCCATCAGTACCGCACGCCTGAAGGGCGGCACGGCTACCTGCCGCCGGGGGCGGGGCCGCCTTGGATCGACGAGGGGCCGGCGTTTTTCTTGATCCGCGACGAGTTGCCCGGGACCGCGCCGCTGGTTGCGTGCCAAAGAGCGAGCGGAACGGTGTTCGTCTCGCAGTTCGTGGACACGTGCGAAGGGGCGACGAAGATCGGGCCGATCGGGCGGTTCAACACAGGGCCGCATCAGGGGGCGGTGGCATTCTTTCGGTGTTACCGAGCGGACGTCGACGATCAGCTGACGGTGGCGAATCCGGCGACATGCGCCGAGGCCGGGTACGTTAACGAGGGGGTCATCGGGTACATGCCGTTGCCGGATTACACGCACTAGAACTAAGTCTTGTTTAGGCAACTCGCGGTCGCGCGCATAAGTTTCCGACAGCATTGACAATTATAAAAGTCTCTCATGGTTTCCACCGGTGCGCCGATCAGCGTGGATCGGGAGGTGCATCCATGTTCGTCAATAGACAGGTGTTTTTCGGTCTGCTTGCAGCGTCGGCTCTTTGGGGCTGCAACATCGCCGAAATGACCGGAGGGACCGAGTCGGACGCCAAGGACAAAGGCTCTAGCACCAAAAAGAACGTGAAAAGTTCGGATCCGGAGGCGGACGGCAACTCTACCGATCCCGTGGATAAGGACTCCAGCCTTGCGACGCTCGAGCTGAAGAGCGGCGCGGAGATCGACCTCGCCGCGCTCTCCCCGTTCGTGAATGGCAGCGCCAGCGACGGTCTCAAATCGCCCCAGCAAAAAACGGCCAGCGCCTCGGCATTCAAGACATCGTCCGCCAGCGCGGTCCAAGCGGGCGCCGCAACGCAGCTCAAGCTCACTTGTACGGCCAAAGGCTCGGGAATCAAGGGCGGGACGATCTTCGTCGAACTGCGGAAGAATACGGCCGTCGCGGAAACGGTCGTGATGCCGCTCGAAGATTGCGCGAAATTTCGCTTCGAGCTCGGAAAGGTCGAGAGCGACGGCGACTACACGATCAACGCGCAGATCTTCGTGAAGCAGGGCTCGGACGAGTTTTTGGCGTACGCCGGGGCGTCCGATACGTTCGTCATCGCCGGGGGCACGACGAACGCCGAACCAGTTTGCCATCTCAAGAAGATCGGTGGCGGAACGATCGTCATCGATCCGGCGACCGCGCCGAACTCGCCTCCGGATCCCAACGGGGCCGCTCCCGAGGCTTGCGACGGCGTCAATTACGCCCTCACGAAAAACCGTCACGAAGGCGGAAAAGTGATGTGCGTGCCATCGTGCGGGCAAGCATCCGTCGACGCGAAACGCGTCGCGCCGCGTCTCGCGGTTCCCGATCGCAACTTGCCGCAAGTCGCCGCCGACGTCGCGGAGTATTGCAACGTGAACAAGCTCGATTACCTCTTCGCTTATGAGGAAGTGACGCTCGACCAAGTCTGCTGCGTGCTCAAACCCGAGGCGCCACCGGCCCCGGCGGGCTGCGACCTGCCGAACTACGCTTACGTTCCGAACAGGCACAAGGGAGGGGCGCCCCAATGCGTGCCTTCATGCGGGCAGGCGGCCGTCGACGCGGGTCGCGCCCAGCCGCGTTTGGCCTTGCCGAATCGCGCGGAGCCTCGCATCGCGGCCGAAGTCGGCGAGATGTGCAACATCAATGGACTCGACTACCTCTTTTCGTGGGAAGAAGTCGTTCAAGGAAACGTCTGTTGCGTGCTCAAGCCGGCCGCGGTGCCGCCGCCGGTCGACCCGTGTCCGGCCCCGAACTATGCTTCCGTTCCCAACCGTCACCTGGGCGGTCAAATCACGTGCTCTCCGTCCTGCGGCCAAGCTGCCGTCGATGCCGGGCGCGCGCTTCCGCGCCTAGCCGCGCCGAATCGGGACGATCCGCGCATCGCGGCCGAGATCGCCGAGATGTGCAACATCAACGGTCTGGATTATCTATTTTCGTTCGAAGAAGTGAAGCAGGGCTCGGTCTGCTGCGTCGCGCGCTGATCGTCCCGACCCGCCGCATAAAAAAAAGTGGGCAGCCGGCGCTGCCCACCTCACCAATTTCTCGGGCGCAGCGGTTACTCGATGCCGCCAAAGTGCAGCGCGTACGCGAGGCCGAGCTTCGCGAAGCCTGCGGCTTGCGTGAAGGCGTTGGAGTTGGCGATGGTGTCGCCGGCGGTGTGGATGTTGCGGTTGTAGGAGGTCGGGTTCTCGAAGGGGAAGGCCGTGGCGAAGCCTTCGCGACGCCACGAGGCGTGATCGCTCGAGCCGCCGGACAGCGAGGCGCGGCCCCAGCTCATGCCGACGTAGCCGTCGGTGAGGGTGGCGAGGAGATCGTTGAAGCCGGAGTCGGTGTTGTTGGTGACGAACCAGATCTTGTCTTCAGTACCGGCCGCCTTCCATAGGGTCATGTCGTGCTGGAGCATCGCGACGACGTTGATTCCCGCTTCTTTGTAGCGCGAGGCCATGTCGGCGCTGCCGACGAGGCCGACCTCCTCGGCCGCGTACGCGTGGATCTCGATGGTCCGAGCGGGGCGCACGCCCTCCGCCATCAGCACGCGGAAGATCTCGAGGTTGGTCGCGGTGCCGCTGGCGTTGTCGTCGGCGCCGGGAGCGGTGCCGCCGAACCAAGCGATGCTGTCGAGGTGGCTGCCGAGGACGATGACCTCGGAGTCGCGCGAGGTGCCTTCGATGCGGACGACGAGGCTGTCCTGCGGCGTCTCGCTGCCGTGATCGTACGCGGAGATCGTGACGTCGTCGCGGCCGACGGCGAGCGCGCGGTACTTATCGCCAAGCGCGTTGGCGACGAGGGCACCTTGCGAGGAGTCGTGGCGACGCGTTCCCATTCCGACCATAAACTCGATGGTCGAGCGGATGTTGTCGGCGCTGACCTTAGCGACGGCGGCCTCGACGCGTACGTCACGGACAGCGACCGGGAGGACGGGAGTCGGGGTGCCGGCCATCTTCTCGGGTGGCGTCTCGGCGTCGCCGTCGAGTTTCATGAGAACACCGCAGGCTAGGCCGGCGTGGTGCATGAGATGAGAGAGGGCGGCGACGCGGTCGGGATTCAAGCGCATGACCGCGAAGTGGCCGGGCTCGAAGACGAGCGTCTCGCCGTACGTCTTGAACTCGTCCGGGAGCGCGAAGAAGTTGTGCGTATTCACGAGATAGATGTCTTGAAAATCAGACTTGCCGGCGTCTTTCGCGCGCACGACGGTCGCGCCGGATTCCACATTGCGATAAAGTATCGAGGCGTTATTTGCGGCTTTCGCCGCATCGCCCTTTAGCACGGCGACCGGGCTGATAGGCGTTGCATGGGTGCCGGCCGCGAGCAGGGTGGCCGCCGCCCCGAGCACGATGGTGGACGCGAACAGAGTCTTCCTTGAAGACATGATGGACCCCCCCTTCCTTGGGTTTGTCTGGCTCGATCGAGAACGCGAGTGCGGAGATTTACGGACACTTTAGAGGAAGTTGGCCAACCGGTCAAACTTCGCGCCGTTCTGTGGGCGGCGGCTCGGGGAACGCCGCGCCAGCGTGACTTATTGATTTCATTGGAAAAATTAACTAAGTTGGCCGCAGTCGCAAATGCGTAACGGCCCCCGCAAGCAAACAAACTCTAGTTTAGGAGCCCGTTCGATGAAACTGACTACCCTTCTCCTTGCCGCATTGGCATTCGTCGCCGGCGCGGGCAACGCCCTCGCCGACCACACCCACCCGAACGACCGCGATCCGGGTCGCAGCAGCGGCCGCCTCGAGTACGCGGTGGCGCAAGTCGAGTACGAAGCTGACATCCTGGTGCAGATCCTGACGCGCGAAGACGCCGACGAGCGCGCGACGTACAACGCGCGCCTCGTCCTGGACTACTCGTTGGCGTTGCTTGACGACTTGCGTAGCAACTGGGGACGCGACGACTTCTATTACACGTACGACCTGCTCGTGGATGCGCATCGCAGCCTGAAGCGCGAGTGGAACTACTCGCGTCATCGGCCGACGTATTTCGCCGAGCAGCAGCTGCGGAACCTGGATTACGCGATGCGCGAGTTGCGTCGCGACGTCGAGCGCGGTGGTGGCGGCGTGGTGATCAGGAACTGATTCGGCCGAGCAGGGAAGCGCGGAGAAGTACGGCAGGGATGCCGGCTTCTCCGCGGCCCGTTCACATGCCGAAGCCGACGCCGGCTTGGATGAAGCCGGCCTTCGAGCTGAAGACGCTGTACGCGGCGTACACGTAGAGGTCGGGGGAGCCTGCCAGGAGGCCGATGCCGACGAAGACGCCACCGATGCCGGCGCCGAACCCGGCGTCGTCGCCCGCGGCCGCGCCGATGCCGTAGCCCACGCCGCCTTGGACGTAGGGACGAAACTTGCCGCCTGCGAGCATGTATTTCATGTCGAGATCGCCGGCAATGCTCAGGGCGGCGGACGCGCTGTCGTCGTCCTCGCCGCCGGAGTCCGTGTCGTCGTCTTTGTTGGCCTGCGAATCAACGTCGACCCAGCCAATGCCGATCTCGAAGGCCCAGTCGGTCCAGAAATGGAGGAAGTTGAGGCCGTACGTGGAGACGGCAGGGTTTTGATAGCCGAGGTTTAGAGTCCAGCCGTTGGCAGCGGCCGGAGTGGTGGCGAGGACGCCCAAAAGGGCGAGGCAGAGTTTGATGCGCATGACAGGTCTCCTTACGACGCCGCGGCGTCGAGATTTTCAGGATCTTCGTCTTCGTCGTCTTCCCGCGGAATGGCGAGCGGCACCGCAAGGAGGGCCCATACGCCCATCGCGGCGAGGGCGACGACCGCATAGGTCGTGTCGCGGAAGACGAAGCCGGTTCGCTGGGCGATCGCGATGAGGCCGGCGGTGATGCCCTTGCTGAAGCGGTAGCCGAAGACGTCGATCACCTCTTTGGCGCGGAAGCGGGCGTCGAACGGGAGCGGGATGTAGAGCGCTTCCTTGGAGGCGCGGATGATCGAGTAGTCGAGGCATTTGAAGGTCATGTAGGCGAAGGAGACCGTGGCGAGCGTCGGATCGCGCAGGTAGACGACGATGGCGACCATCTGCGCCGTCGGAATCAGGACGTTGACGATACCGGAGTTGAAATAGCGCATGACGAACGGCGCGGCGATGAACTGCAGGACGGCGGCGATGCCGTTGATCCAGGCATAGAATGAGTAAGAGTACTCGGTCTGCATGTCGACGTTCGAGTAGGCATCCGAGAGGACGCCTTGCCAGGCGATGGCGAGGACGCCCGCAACGACCTGGGTGGCGGCGACGATGGCGAAGATCAGAATCAGGATCGGGTACGACTTGAACTGGGCTAGGCCGAGATGCTGAAAGGCGCCGCGCGGCGGAACCTTCGGTGTGTCCCGAGGCTCGCCCTCGCGGCGGTAGGCGACGTCCGAGACGAAGGCGGCGGGCAGGGTCATCAGCGCGGAAAGATAAATCATCGAGGCGGAGCCGAACTTCACCGCGAGCGCGGCGCCGATCGAGGCGCCGGCGACCGAGCCGATCGAGGCGACCCCGCAGATCGGCCCGTTGTATTTCGCCGCCCTTTTCTCGTCGAGGACGCTGTTGATGAAGGACCAGTACTGCTCGATGATGATCACGACATAGGCGTTGCGGAAGAGCCAGAGGACCGCGGTCGCGGGCGCCAAGCCCTGGTCGGCGAGGAACTGGCAGAAGGCGACGATGACGGCCGAGCCCAAGGTCGTGATCAGCAGGGTCTTGCGCGGGCCAAAGGCCGAGAGAATGCGCCCGTAGGCGTACACGCAGGCAGCGACCGACAGCGGGATGAAAGCCATCACCATCGGCAGGTTTTCCTTGCCGTAGGCCTTCACGTAGAGCGTGTTCGTCGGGCTGCGGAGGAGCTCATAGCCACCGAGCACGAAGGCGGCGGCCATCGCGATGGTGAAGACGGCGAGCGCCGGCGCGAGCTTACGGTCTGGGGTCGGGGACGACATTGAGGAGGCCTTTCACAAGCACCGCCAGCTCCGAGTAGAGCTCGGGCTTGAGCGCATAGACGAAACCGGCGATGGCGAGCAGCACGAGGGCGACGATGCGGAAAGGTGACCACAGCCCGACGGGCTTGGTCTTGATGTCTTGCATCACCATGCTGAGGTTGATCGTGCGCTGGGAGGAGCGCACGGGCTCGGGATGGTGCGGCATGCGCGCGATCGTGCCCATGAGGGAGGCGGTGTTCAGGCCGGAACACTCGGCTGAGACCCGCGCGAATGCGGCGTTCGCGAGGGTCTCGACCTGGTTGATCGGGATCCCCATGATCGTCGCGATCTCCAGGTCGTTGAACGAGCTGCGCGCCTTTAGCAGGACGATTTCACGCTCGCGACCCGGGAGGGCGCGGACGGCGCGGTCGAAGGGACGATGGCGCTCGCGCTCCGCAGGTAGGCCTTCGCCCACCTTGGCGCCGGTCTCGTGGAGACCGTCGACGGCGGCGTTCATCAGGCGCGAGGTGTCGGCGTTCCACACCTCGGAGACGAAGCGACGCGCCGTAGCAAAGAGCATCGTCTTGAATTCGCCGAAGGTCGCGACGGACTCCAGAGTCTCTTCCGTCAGGCTAAGGAAGACCTCGTCGACCGTGTCTGAGGACTTCGCGATCTGACCGGTCATCCGCATCAGGTAGTCGTAGAGCTCGTTGCGCTCGCCTTCGAACAGCTCGGCGAGGGCGCGCGGATCGCCCCCTTTGAACCTTTTGTACAGCTTGTCCTTTTGACCCTGCATTCTTAGCCTTCCCGTGCCGCGATGCGACGCGCGAGGAGCATGTAAAGCATGAGCCCCGCGGCGCCGGTCGAGGCGATCACGGGCGTGACGTTCTGTTGGACGATACCGACGGCGGCGAGTGCCACGAGGAGCAGGATGCCGGCGACGTGGAGGCGCGAGAGAAGGCCGCAGGCGCGGGAGAGGAAGGTCGACGAGGCCGGCCAGGTGCCCGAGAAGAGAAGCTTCGCGCCGAACGCCACGAAGATCCAGTCAATCGGCCACATCGCGAAGAGGTGCGCGTTGTGCTTCACCTCAGGATAACGGGAGACGAGCCAGTTGAAAACCAAGGCCATCCCCCAGACGGAGGACCAGAGTCCGTAGACGACGGTGATCAGACCGACGCTGCGAGTGACGCGCCGCGTCGGATAGCGGCCGAACGCAGCGCCGGAGACGAGGCCCAAAGGCAGCAGAAAAACGAGCGCTAGCTTGAAGTAGGGATCCGTGGCGGCCGGCGGCTCGGGCAGATCGATGATCACCTCGCTCGCCTCGAGGAGGTTCCGGTCACGGATCGGGAGGCCTGCGTCGTCGAAAGCGGGAATCTCGCTCAGATGCTGGCGGAGTCGCGCCGGCAGGAACATCTCCTCCCACTGCGTGACGACGCGGTCGTAATGCGAGTTCAGGATCATGTCGAGGCCGACGTCCGCCCAGAAGAACTGCTTGGCGCCGTCGCGGATGAAGGTCCGAAAGCCGTCGCGGCCAAAGCGCGAGGCGTAGAAGCGCTTGATGCCGCCCCCGACCGCTTCGTCGAGGTAGTCGCGCGGCTTGGTCGCGCAGTTGTTGTAGACCTGCGAATATTCGTACTTCACGTTCTCGGGCTGAGCGTTCCAGATGAGTCGATCGTAGAGCTTCTCTTTCTGCTTCGTCGTGAGGTTGACGTGCTCCTGGCTGACGCGGCGCTTCTCGACGTTCCGGTAGTGGTTCACGAGGCCGGCAAAGTCGGAGACCTCCATGCGGTAGGTCAGGTCGCCGACGTAGAACTTCCACAAGAAGAGCGGGTCTGCGTAGTCGAAGATGCCCCAGTTGAAGTTCATGTCGAGGTTGATGTCGGTGTCGACGACGCGCAGGAAGGTATGGCCGAAGAGGGAGTGGATTTGCGCGCCGCGGCCGACGGTGAGGAGGTAGACCTCGACCTTCGCGTAATCTTTTGGCCGCGGCGGGATGAACGGCGGCAGCTCGGCTCGCGCCGGCGCGTCCGCGGCCGGAGCCGGCGCGGCGAGGCCGAACAGCAAGGCCAGGATGAGGAGCGCGTGCGTCATTTCTCGCCGAAACGATGCTGCAACGTGTCTTTGAGAGAGAGGCGCGCCTTGCGGCGCTCTTGCGCCGCCTCGAACCGCTCCTTTTCCTTGGGAGTCTCGGGCGTGACCGGCGGCAGTGGCGTGGGCCGGCCGTTGGCGTCGAGGGCGACGAAGGTCAGGTAGGCGCTGGCGGTGTGATGCTTCTCGCCGCGAATCGGGTCCTCGGCGACGACCTTCACCCCGACCTCGACGCTCGTCCGGCCGGAGAAGTTGACGCTGGCGTCCAAGTTGACGATCCAGCCCATGCGGATCGGCGCGAGAAAATGCAGCGCGTCGATCGAGGCGGTGACGACCGGCTTCTCGCAGTGGCGCATCGCGGCGATGGCGGCGACGGTGTCGACCCAGGCCATGACTTCGCCCCCGAAGAGCGTGCCCATGGCGTTCGTGTGCTGCGGACGCACGTGATGCTCGTGATGCGTCGCGCTCGCGCTCGGCGGTTTCCCTACCTGCTTCCGGTCCACTGTTTCAGCTCCACAAAACTACGGCGCAAGAACTCGCTGTCCGACGATCGAGACTCGATTTTTCCCAGCGCGTTTCGAGTGATACATCGTCTCGTCGGCCATCTTCAAAAGCGTCTCGCGGTCCTGACCATGGTCTGGATACGCCGCGACGCCGATCGAAGCCGTGACGTGCGCGACGGCGCCGCCGTCCAGCGCGAAATCCTTCTGCTCGATGCGCTTGCGGACGCGCTCGGCGGCGAGGAGCCCCTTGGAGCAGGTGGCGCCGAGTAAGATGACGACGAACTCATCGCCGCCGTAGCGGATCGCGACGTCGACCTCGCGCACGGCGTCGCGGATCACCTCGGCGACCTGCTTCAGGACCGAGCTGCCGGAGAGGTGGCCGTGGTTGTCGTTGATCGGCTTGAAGCCGTCGAGATCGATGAAGAGGAGGCAGAACTGCGTCTGAAAGCGCTCGGCGCGCCGGAGCTCGGCGTCGAGGACCAGATCGAGGTAACGAGCGTTGTAAAGACCGGTCAGATCGTCGCGATTGAGCATCGCCTGGGTCTTTTCGAGCTTCCGATACCAGCGGCACTCGCCCTGAAGGTGACGCACGAGGACGTCGAGGAGCGCCTCCTGCAGGGCGACGCTCGCCTCGTCTTTCTCTCCCTGCATGGGAAAGGGCTGCCAGACGACGAGGCAGCCTTCGCGCGACTGGGGATCCTCGACCACCGTGCAGCCGTAGACCTGGTTGCCGACGGAGAAGCTCGTGAAGCCTTCGCGCATGTCCGCGACGCCGCCGTCCGTCTGCGCCAGGGTCTTCCCAAGAAGCTCGACCGTCTCGTCCGGCAGGAGCTCGAGGGAGGCCAACCGGACCAGGCGGCGCTTCAGGGTGAGCTTATGGTTCCGGCCGACGATCTTGGCGAAGGCGACCCGCTCGGCGCCGAAGTTCGCCCCCAAGACCTCGGCGAACCGGCGCAGAACGGCCTTGAAGCCCGTCGCTCCGCTCAACGCATGGCCCAGCTCTGCGCCCAAGCGCACGACGTCGGCCAAAGATCCTGATGTGAGGACGTGGTTCATGGGCTCAACCGGCGGGTCGGAAGGCGATCATTTGAAGATAAGGACCGATGATCAAATGAATTATAGCACCAAGCGCGAGAAACGGTCCGAACGGGATGGCTGCCTTCAAAGTCATCTTGCGGCTGGCGGCGATGAACACCAGACCGGAGGCGGCGCCCAGGATCGAGCCATAAAAAACGGTAGGAATAATAGCTTGATAGCCCAGCCAGCCGCCGATCGCGGCCAGGAGTTTGACGTCGCCCATGCCCATCCCCACCTCGTGACGGATGAGCCAGTAGATCCACGCTATGGCGTAAAGGCTGAAACCGCCGATCGCGACTCCCAGCGTCGCGCTCAGCCAGTCCAGATCCGGGTGGAGCCACACGACGACCGGCGTGAGCACGATCATCGGCAGGCTGATCACGTCCGGGATGATCATCAAGCGGAAGTCGATCGCGGAGACCACGATCAAGAGCGAGCAAAAGATCACGGCATGGGCGCAACGGATCGCGTCCGCGTAGTGCCATTCGATGGTGCCGCCTTTTAGGGCTATGAACGGGTACTTCCAATAGATGACCACGAAGGCGATCGCGGCCAGAAGCTCGACCAAGGGGTACTGGGGCGACAGCTTGACGCCGCAGCACCGCGCCTTTCCGCGCAGGAAAAGCCAGCCCAAGATCGGCACGTTGAGGTACATCGGGATCGGCGCACCGCAGCCTCGGCAGACCGAGCGCGCGTGCTTGAAGAAGGTTCCCTCCGGAATGCGGTAGATGCAGACGTTCAGGAAGCTGCCGACGATGGCCCCGAACATGAAGACGATCCAGGTGATCGGAGACACTAGGTAGCCCATGAGCATCGGGAGCGAGACTGCGTGAGGCATCGAGGGACCGCCGCTATTGAAGGGAACCGCGCGTGGGCATATCTTAGCGCACCCAGAAGAGGAACAAGCCATCAAAGCCAACCAAGACGTAAGACCCATCGACCAGCGCGTTCTCGAGAAACTCGAGTGGCCGCTACTCGTCGAGCGCATCGCGGGCCACACCCATACCGACGAAGGTCGCGAGCGCTCGCTCGCCCTGGTGCCGAACCTGGCGCGCGAGGCGATCGAAGAGCGTTGGCGCGCCGTCGAGCCCTTGCGCCGTCTCGCCTCGCAGTCGTACCGCGCGCCCGTCGGCATGCTGGCGCCGATCGGTCCCTTCCTGCGCGCGGCCAAGCTCGGGCAGATCCTCGGCGGCGTCGAGCTGCGCATGGTCGCCAACGTGCTCGAATCGACGCGCAAGGTGCACGGTTTCGCCGCAGACTTCGAGGCGCGCTGTACGAGCCTCCGCCGGTTTCGCGGCAGCCTGCATCCGATGCCGCAGCTGCTGACGGCGATCAATAAGGCGGTCGCCCCGGACGGCGAGCTGAAGGACGACGCCTCCGATGAGCTGATGCGCATCCGTCGCGCAAAAGTCAGCACGCGCAAGCGCATCGAATCGGCGCTGACGCAGCTCATTCACGACAGCGAGCTCAAAGACTATCTACAGGACGACTTCTTCACGGTGCGCTCCGAGCGTTACGTCGTGCCGATGCGGCTCGACGGGCGCGGACGCGTGAAGGGCTCGATTCTCGACACCTCGGCCAGCGGCCAGACGCTGTTCATCGAGCCGGCGACCCTCGCGCCGTTGAACGATCAGCTGCAGGAGGTCGAGCTCGAGGAAAAGCTCGAGATCGCGCGGATCTTCCGCGAGCTGACGCAGTTCGTCGCCGTCGAGAGCGAGGTGCTCGGCACGAACTATGAGCTCCTGGTCGAGCTCGACATCATGAGCGCCGAGGCCGCGATCGCGGCGGAGGTCGACGCTGGCATCATCGAGCTGACCGAGACGCCGTTGATCGACCTCCACGGCGCGCGCCATCCCCTGGTGCGGCGCGCTGGCGGAAAAACGGCGATCGGCAACACCATCGGGCTCGAAGGCGAGCAGCACATCCTGATCATCTCGGGGCCGAACGCTGGCGGCAAGACGGTCGTGCTGAAGACCGTAGGCCTCCTGCACCTGATGGCGAAGGCGGGGCTCCTGATTCCCGCCGACCCGACGTCGAAGATGTTCCTCTTCGACGACATCTTCCTGGAGATGGGCGACGCGCAGAACCTGTCGGCGAACCTGTCGACGTTCTCGGGTCACCTCCTGGGCTTGAAGCCGGTGCTCGAGCGGGCCGGGCCCCGCGATCTGGTGCTGCTCGACGAGCTCGCCGTCGGCACGGACCCGCAGACGGGCGCCGCGATCGGCACCGCGATCTTGGAAGACCTGGCGACGAAGCGCGCCGCCGGCTTGGTCACGACGCACTTCGACCAGCTGAAGAGCCTCGCGATCAGCGACAAGCGCTTCCGCAACGGCTCGATGGAGTTCTCGCTCCACGACCTGCGCCCGACCTATAAGCTGATCCTGGACGTTCCGGGCCAGAGCTACGGGCTCGAGGTGGCCGAGCAAATGGGGATGCCGTCGCGCATCCTCGCGCGGGCGCGCGAGCTGCGGCACGGAACGATGTCGAGCCTGGACGCCGCGGTGTCCCAGCTGATGGTCGCCCGCGACGAGGCTCGCCAGCTGAAGGGTGACCTCGACAAGGAAAAGCTCGAGGCCGAAGGCCAGCGCCTGCGCTGGGAGCAGGAGGTCGAGATGTTGCGCGAGTCGCGTCGCAAGGCTTCGCTGACGCTCGCCGACAAGTACGAGGCGCAGATCTCGGATCTGCGCACCGAGTACGACGAGCTGGTGAAAAAGCTGCGGCAGATGACCAAAGAAGACAACGGGCCGATCAACCGCGAGGAAGCGCTCGAGGGCCGCAAGGCGGCCGAGAAGGTCCTACGCGGCATGGACAGCGTCGTCAGCGAGCTCGGTCAGGGCTACGACGTCGGCGACAAGCTGCCCGGGCGTGCGCTCACTAAGTCAGATTTGTTCGCGAATACGCCAGTTTATGTCCTGCCGCTGAAGAAGGCGGGCAAGATCCTGCGGCCGGGCTTGAACGAGGACGAGCCGATCGAGGTCGAGGTCGGCATCATCAAGCTACGCGTCTCGGCCCACGATCTGCGCGTGCTGAGCGCGGGCGAGGCGGTCGGAGCGAACGCCCAAGGCTCGGCGAATCTGCAGAAAAAGCCGAGCGCCAAGGGTAAGAGCTCGCACCAGCCGCAGCAGGCGACTCAGCCTTCAGGTCCCGCGGGCATCGCCTACACGCCGCAGACGCCGACCAACTCGCTCGATCTGCGGGGCAAGGACGTCGATCAGGCTTTGGAGCAGGCATGGAACTTCGTCGACCGCGCCCTCCTAAGGGGCGAGGAGTCGATTCTCTTGATCCACGGTCACGGGACAGGCGCCCTGCAGCGGGCCATTCGGGACGCGCTGCGCCATAACTGCCCTTACGACGTCACCTTTCGGGCCGGGCTCGATCAGGAAGGGGGCGACGGCGTTACCGTCGTGAAGTTACGGCAGTAGTTGCTCGCGCCCCAAGCCGTTCGGTACATTTCGGTTTCCACAATTCAGGAGCACCCCTCGGATGGCCAAGGCGCAACCCAAGAACAAGCTGCGCGTCGTCGAGTCTCCGGTCGCCGACGTGATCGCGGACTACCGCCTCGCCTACACGAGCCGCCAGGCGAGCCTGATCGGCCGCAAGGAAGTGCTCACCGGCAAGGCGAAATTCGGGATCTTCGGCGACGGCAAGGAGGTCGCCCAGATCGCGATGGCCAAGGCCTTCCGCAGGGGCGACTGGCGCTCGGGCTACTACCGCGATCAGACGTTCATGTTCGCCATCGGGGCGAGCGACGTGCGCAAGTTCTTCGCGCAGCTCTATGCCGACACTGATCTGGCGCACGAGCCCGCCTCGGGCGGGCGGCAAATGAACGCGCACTACTCGACCCGCTATCTGGACGACCAGGGCCGCTGGCTCAATCAGTTGATGATGCACAACTCCTCCGCCGACATGTCGCCGACGGCGGGGCAGATGTCGCGGCTAGTCGGTCTGGCGTATGCGTCGAAGCTCTACCGGCAGAATCCAGAGCTGGGGAAGTTCTCCCAGTTCTCGGTCAGCGGCGAGGAGGTCGCGTTCGGAACGATCGGCAACGCCTCCACGGCTGAAGGCGTCTTCTGGGAATCGCTGAACGCCTGCGGCGTCCTGCAGGTGCCAGCGGCGATCTCGGTTTGGGACGACGGGTACGGGATCTCGGTCCCGAACTCCTATCAAATGACCAAGGAGTCGATCTCCGAGATCACCAAAGGCTTTCAGGGAGACAAGAACCTCGCGGGCATCGATATCCACGTGGTCAAAGGCTGGGACTACCCGGCGCTCGTCGAGGCGTACGCCAAAGGCGTCGACAAGATCCGCCGCGAGCACGTACCGGCGCTCTTCCACATCGTCGAGCTGACGCAGCCGCAGGGGCATTCGACCTCTGGCTCGCACGAGCGCTACAAGAAGGCCGAACGCATGGCCTTCGAGGAACGCGAAGACTGCCTGCGTAAGATGCGCGACTGGATGATCACCACGGGGGTGGCACAAGAGCCGGCGCTCGACTCCCTGGAAAAAGAGTGCGCGAAAGAGGTCGAGGCGCAGCGCCAGCAAGCGTGGGACGACTACCTCGAGCCGATCGCGGCCGACCGCGACCGCCTGATCGACCTTTACGAGATGATCGCCGAGCGCTCGCAGGACGAAGCGGCGAAGGGCTATTTCGAAGATCAAATCAGGGGCTTGAAACGGGCGCCGGCGCTGTTTCGCCGGGTCGTGGCCTCATCGGCACGGCGTTCTTTGTTCAAGCTGAAGGGCGATGCGACCGGTACGGCGGAGTTGAAGGCGTTCACGGACGCATACATGAAGGAGAACGCGGAGCGTTACGACCGCTGGCTCTTGTCGGAGACGGAGCGCTCCCCCCTCCACGTGCCGCAGGTCGAGAAGACCTTCGACGCAACGCCCGAGCAGGTGCAAGGCAGCGACGTGATCGCGGCCTTTTTCGACAAGCTGATGGCGCGCGATCCCAGGGTCTTCATCATCGGAGAGGACGTCGGTAAGCTCGGCGGCGTCAACCAAGAGTTCAAAGGCATTCAAGAGAAGTACGGCGAGGTGCGCATCACCGATACCGGCATTCGCGAAGCGACCATCCTAGGCCAAGGGATCGGCGCGGCGATGCGCGGTCTGCGTCCCGTCGTCGACATTCAGTATCTCGACTACTTGCTCTACTGCTTTCAGGGCCTCTCAGACGACCTTGCGACGGTGCACTACCGCTCGGCGGGTGGGCAGATCGCCCCAGTCATCGTGCGCACCAAGGGCCACCGCCTAGAAGGAATTTGGCACTCGGGCTCGCCGATGGGCACGATCGTCAACGGCATCCGCGGCATGCACGTGTGCGTGCCGCGCAACATGGTGCAGGCCGCCGGCATGTACAACACCCTCTTCCAGGGCGACGACCCGGCGCTCGTGATCGAAGTGCTCAACGGCTATCGCTTGAAAGAGGCGATGCCTTCGAACCTTGGCGAGTACACGGTGCCGCTCGGCGTGCCCGAGGTGCTCCACGAGGGCACCGACATCACGATCGTGACGTATGGCGCCTGCGTGCGGATCGTCGAGGACGCGATGAAGCCGCTAGAAGAGCTCGGGATCTCGGTCGAGCTCGTCGACGTCCAGACCCTGCTGCCCTTCGACACGACCGGTGTCATCGGCCGCTCCCTGGCGAAGACGAACATGGCACTGTTCTTCGACGAGGACGTGCCCGGTGGCGCGGCCGCGTACATGATGCAGCAGGTGCTCGAGACTCAGGGAGGATACGAGCACCTCGACGCGCCGCCACGGACGCTGGCCGCGAAACCGCACCGCGCTGCCTACGCCTCCGACGGCGACTACTGGAGCAAACCTAGCGCCGAAGACGTGCTGGAAACGGTCTATGGGATGATGCAGGAGCGGGATCCCTCCCGTTTTCCCTGACGAATTTTGGCACTCCGCAAATTGATCAAGCTTTGCTATGGACGCTTCACCACGGCCAAGAATACGATTTCTATTAGTCACTTAGCCGGTTGAATCGTGCAGACAAATACTTGATCAGATGGGTCCAAGTTGGCGAGCAAGAGCGAAAATTCCGCGAAGACGAGCCAGGCCCCTTCGGTGTTCGCAGCCGAGATCGAAGGCTTTACCCAGTTTAGTCGACTCAGCAAGCGCGAGACCGACATCGTCATGGCCTTGATCCGGAACATCACCAACTCCGAAGAGATCGCCCAATCGCTCGGGATCTCGACGCACACGGTGAACAATCACCTGAAGTCGATCTTCGAAAAAACGCACACGAAGTCGAAGACTGAGATCCTCTCGTCCTTCCTACGCTTCGCGGCCGATCGCCTCCAGAACCGCAGCCTCTTCGTCCGGAAGCCCCGGGTTCTGATCATCGACGACGAGGCGATGATCTGCGAATACGTGCGCAATGGCCTGGCCGAGCGCGGGATCAAGACCTACAGCCTCTTGGACCCCAACCAGGCGGTGGAGACGATCTCGAAGTTCAACATCGACTTCGTGGTATGCGACCTGCGGATGCCGTCGATGGACGGCATGGAAGTGTTGAAGGCGGTGCGCAAGGCGTACCAAGTGTGGCCGTACTTCATGTTCATCACCGGCTACCCGGATCATTCGACCGAAGAGTGCATGCACTACGGCGCGGCCGGCTTCATCGAGAAGCCGATCGACCTGGACAAGCTCTTCCGCATGATCATGGAATATCTGGTCGAGTCGAAGGAAGAGAAGGACGAGCTCCTGCAGATCGCGGGCTCGGCGCCGATCGTCCTCGATGAGACCTTCGCGATCAAGCGCGGCGAGATCGGCTTCGGGGGCGCGTTCATTCCGATGGACCAAACGGCACAGAAGAAGAATCGCTTGGGCATCGGCAGCGTCGTCGAGCTCAAGGTGACGCCAGCCGCTTGCACAGACACCTTGAAGGTGCGCGGGCTCGTGGTTTGGAAGAGACCTTCGCGCGAGGAAGGCTACAAAGCCGGCTTCGGCGTGAAGTTCATCAACATGAGCGAGAAAGATCAGTACGTGTTCGAGGACTACATTCGGTCGAACTCGATCTCGAGCTTCATTCCGCGTGGGTCGGCGGACGGGGTGGAGCAGGTGGCGGCGTCCTAGAGGTGGAGGCCGGACGGGCTTTTACCGCAAAGAGCGCCGACGCGGTTACTTTTGAAGCTCTAGGGCCGCCAACACCTCCGCCGCCTCTTCGTAGCCTCCGGCCGCCGCTTTTTGCAGGAGAGCCTTCGCTTTGGCCCTGTCTTTGGGCGTGCCGATGCCTTTGACGTGAAAGAGGCCTAGGAGGAACTGACCTTCGGGAAGCTCAAGGCGGGCGGCCTCGGACGCGTGCTTGAAGGCGATTTTCTCGTCTTTGCGGGCGAGGCGGCCGACGAGGTAGGCGGTCGCAAGGGCATAGTGAGCCATCGGCTCTTGCTTGCGCGCGAGGGCACGGAGGCCTGGCAGAAGGTTGCCGACGACGCCGGCGGAGATGCCGTCGCCGGTGACCAGGTTCTCGACGAAGAAGGCGCTGGCGGCCTCGCTGCCGTGCTTCATGGCGGTGAGCGTGTAGACGTCGAGGGCGAGCGCGTCGCCGTCCCGATGCGACGTGACCATGCGGTTCAGCATCTCGACGCGGCTGACGGGGCCGGCTGCCTGGGTCATCAAGCGCGCGCCCTCGGCGTCGGTCTTGGCGGCGGCAACCTCGCGAGTGACGGCCTCGAGCTCGACGAGCTCGGCCTCGTAGCGCTTCAGGAAGCCGTCCCAGGGAAGGAGGGCGGCGTCGTTGAGGAGAAGGAGGCGGCCCTCCGCGGCGATCGCGTTCAGGTTCTCGACCGTGGCCTGGATGACGATCGATTTGGTGATCTCGCCGATGCGGGCGTCCATGGCGGGATCGTCCTTGGACGGCGCGTCGACCTGGGTCGGGGCCGCCTTCGTGGCGGCGGGGTCCTTCTTTGCCCTGCGGCCCTTGGTCGAGACACAGCCGCCGAGGGCCAGGGTCAAGATCAGGAGGGCGCGGAGCCAAGGGACCGGGCTCAGGGGGACGGGGATCAAGTCCGGCGCCAGCGCCTGACGGAGGCGATCCGAGGCGCGCGCGCGGCGGCTCCCCCAGCGACCTTCTTCGCGGTGCCACGCTGCTCGGCCATCAACTTCTGGAGGCGGCGCTGGCGCTTTACCAGCTCGACCACCAAGCGATCGTCGATCTTCTTCTCGCGGGCGGCCGCGAGGAGGACCTCCACCTTCTCGAGGAGCTTCTCGACCCGGCCGAGGCGCGGGGTGTGGAGGACGCGGTCGGTGTTGTCGCAGAGGTCGGCGGCGCGGACCACCAGGGCCGTGGGGCCGATCTTGGCGCAACGGCGGACGCTGTCCTCGTAGCGCTCGATGGGGGAGCGCAAGGTCGGATCGTTGGTGGTGGCCCTGACGATGGCCGCGACTCGGGCCCCGAACCGGCGCTGGATGTCTCTCGAGTTCGCGGTGGTCTTCTCCATGACGTCGTGGAGGAGGCCGGCGATGACCACGTCGGTCGGGCAGCCGAAGGCCATGAGCAGAAATCCAACCCTAACACTGTGAAGCAACACAGGTTTCTTGCCGCGGCGGGGGCGCTGCTCGAGACGGGACGCCAGGAAGTGCAGCGCCTCTTCGACGCGCTCCTCGCATGTTACAATACGGTGTAGATCCGGGAAGATGGATGCTTCCTGGTTCACCATCCGTATCACCCGCGATTCCCGGCTCGACGTCACCCCGAATTCCCCCCGATCGCCAAACGACCCTCGCAGAACAGGCATTCGAAATACATCATCGGTCCGCGGAAGCTTTCCCTTAAAGTTCCACGAGCTGACTGCCGTTGCAAGGTTTTCTGGAGTCCCATTGCATGAGCCAGAATCTTCCTCCCTCCGACCTCTACCTGAACAAGGAGCTGAGCTGGCTCGAGTTCAACGGGCGCGTGCTCGAAGAGGCCCTGAGCAAGGATACGCCGCTTCTCGAGCGGTTGAAATTCCTGTCGATTTTCACGTCCAACTTGGACGAGTTCTTCATGGTTCGCGTCGCGGGGCTGAAGAAGATGGAGCAGGAGAGCCTGCGCTTCACCGACTCCCCCGACGGCCTCGACACGACGACGGTGCTGGAGAAGATCCGGTCGCGCGTCTCCGACCTGATCGACCTGCAGTACAAGTGCCTGCACGAGCAAATCCTTCCAGCGCTTTCCGGCCATGGCGCCAAGATCTTGCGCATCGAGCAGCTGACCGCGACGCAAAAGATGGTGCTGGAGCACTACTTCGAGAACGAGGTGAGCCCGGTCTTGACGCCCCTCGGAGTCGACCCGGCGCACCCCTTTCCGTTTCTCGTGAACCAGTCGCTCTACCTCGTGGTCGTGCCGAAGGAGCAGCTCCCGAAGCTCGACCAGGAGCATATGGGCATCGGCTTCGTCGAGGTGCCGACGCTCTTGCCGCGGCTCATCCCGGTGAAGAACGAGTCGGCGACCAGCGGCGAGCACTGCTTCGTGCTGCTCGAGGACTTGATCGCCCACAGCCTGGCGTCGCTCTTCTTCGGTAGCCCGGTCGAGGCGTCCTATCTCGTGCGCGTGACGCGGAACCTCGACTACAACCTGCTCGAGAACAAGGTCGTCGACCTCCTGAAGACGATCCAGAAGGAGATGGTGAACCGCGAGCACCAAGAGGTCGTGCGCCTCGAGGTCGACGCGCGGATGCCGCAGGTGATCGTCAACTTCCTCAAGGGAAAGATCGGCGTCGGCGACGGCGACGTGTACCGGATCCCTCAGCCTTTGCACCTAAGCGGGCTGATGGGGCTCTACGGCCTGCCGCTCGACGCCCTGAAGGACCCGCCGTTCAACCCCCGCCTACCGGCCTCGCTGTCGGGCGTCGACGACATCTTCTCGGTGATCTCGCTCAAAGACCTGCTCGTGCACCACCCGTACGAGAGCTTCTATGCGGTGACCGAGTTCCTCGCGTCGGCGGCGCATGACCCGAACGTGATGGCGATCAAGATCACGCTCTACCGCTCGGCCGGTGACTCGCCGATCATCGACGCCTTGATCTCCGCCGCCGAGAACGGCAAGCAGGTGACGACAGTCATCGAGCTAAAGGCGCGGTTCGACGAGAAGAACAACATCTCGTGGGCGCGACGGCTGGAGCGGGCAGGCGTCAACGTCGTCTTCGGCTTCGTCGGCCTGAAGACGCATGCGAAGATGGCGCTCGTCGTGCGGCGGGAGAAGCAGAAGCTCGTGCGCTACGTCCACCTGTCCACGGGCAACTACAACTCGTCGACGGCGAAGCTCTATACCGACGTGGGTCTCTTCACCGCGGACGAGGGCATCGGCAGCGATGTGGCCATGATCTTCAACTTGATCACCGGCTTCGACGTCCTGACCGGCGCGAATCGCGTCAAGGATTCGGTGATCGCGGGCAAGCTGACCCGGCTCGCGATGGCGCCGATCAACGCGCGCCAGTCGCTCGTCGCGTTGATCGACAACGAGATCGAGATGATGAAGAAGACCGGCACCGGCTTCATCATGGCGAAGATGAACGCGCTCGTGGACAAGGACATCATCGACGCGTTCTATCGGGCGTCGCAGGCGGGCGTGCGGATCCAGCTGATCGTGCGGGGGATCTGCTGCCTCCGCCCGGGGATCCTCGGGATCAGCCACAACATCGAGGTGGTGTCGATCATCGACCGCTTCCTCGAGCACAGCCGGGTCTACTACTTCCAGAACGGCGGGGACACGGCGGTGTTCCTGTCGAGCGCCGACATGATGCCGCGGAACATGGACCGGCGGATCGAGATCCTGATCCCGATCCGGGATCCCGACGTCCGGAAGCGGCTGGTCCACGAGATCATGGACACCTGCTGGGCGGACAACGTCAAAGCGCGCGTTCTGCAGGCGGACGGCAAATACACGCGGAAAAAGCCGGGCGTGGGGCAGCCGGAGCTCCGCTCGCAGTCGCGATTCATCGAGATCGTGCGCGAGGGTGGCATCCAGTCGATGCCGTACGAAATCGCCATCCGACACAATCCGCTGCGGACGAAGGGCGTGCGCCCGATCGCGAAACGGAAGGAGAAGGAGAAGGAGAAGAAGAAGGATCATCTGGCGACCAAGACCGGCGGCAGCGAAGGCACGACGGCGCCGATGACCTTGGGGCCGACGGCCGTGGCGCCGATCGCGGCGCCGAGCTCGGAGCCGAGCCCGGCGTCTGGCGAGGGAGACGGCAGCGGAGTGTAGCGCAACGCGTTGCAGACTCCCCACAACTGCGTCTCGCACGACACAGGTCGCAAACGGCCGGGCTTGAATTGCTTCACGATTTCGGCGTGAGAGTTTCGGCACCGCGTTTGCAAAGCGCTTTCTCGGAACACCCCTGGAGGAACCGAGGAGATGATGACTATGACCCGCTGGATGCGGATCTCGGGATGGATGCTCGCGGCCTTGGCGCTGACCGCGGCCGTTCCGGATAAGGCAGGATGGATTCTGCTGGTGACGGGTTTTGGGGTTGCCGCCGCCGTCTGAGGCGGACACGGACTCAGAAGCGGTACAGGATTCCCAGAGGAATCGTCGTCTTCTTGGACAGATACGCCCCCGGCAACTCGCCCTTCTCGTCGATGCCCAAAGAGGCCTTGCGATAGACGAGACCCGTCGAGAGAGTCAGGGCGTAGTAGTAGCTCACCTCTTTGCCCTTCTTCTCTTTCTGCGGCATGAAGCCGAACTGAGCGCCGCCGGCGTACTGCGTGTAGGGCTTGAGCTCCTCGAGGCCGGCCATAATCATGATCAGGTCGATGCTGCCGAAGCCGGCGAGCGTGCCCTCGCCCTTGGCGCCCTGGCCGATCTTGGCCGGCTCGTTGTGGTAGCCGACCATGACGTTGCCGTTATCGGTGAGGCCGACGATGCCGCCGGCCTTGATGCTGAAGGTGTCGTGGACGTCCTTCTTCTTTTCGCGAAGGTCGACGAGGGAGAAAATCTTCTCTTCCTTGTTCGCGCGGCTGTAGGCGAAGTCCGCCAGGACGCGCGCGCGCGGAGTGATGCGGAAGGAGAAGCCGCCTTCGATGGACTTGAAGGGGTCGAGCTGGCCGTTACTTGTCTTGCCCGGCTTGCCGCTGGCGGGGGGCTTGGCGCCCGCGCCGCCGCCACCGAGGCCGCTGTCGATCAGGGGCGAGGAGATGTCGGTCTGAAGGTCGCTCTTGTTGACCAGGACGGTGGTGAAGCCGAGCGCGAGCTTGTTGGGGACGGGGTCGAAGCGCACGCCGAAGGTCATGCTCATGTTGGAGATCGAGCCCTTCACGTTCACGAGCGTCGCGCCGCCGTTCGACGGTTTGCCTTCGACTGCGAAGGCGGCCGATAGGGTCGAGAACGAGAGGCCGACGCCGAGGTTGGGCAGGACGCGGTAGCCGGCGGTCAGATGGCCGGCGCCGTTGAGCGTGCCCTTTCCGACGATGTCGAGGTAGTTGAGCGTGCCGAGGATGATCACCGGGATCCTTTTCGCCGCGACGTCCTGGCCGAGGCCGACGCCGGGTACGAAGAAGCCGCCGATGCCGAAGCGCGGGTTCAGCTTGTAGATGAAGCCCGGCGGGACGCCGATCGGAAGGCTGAGGCCGGAGGTCGAGGTCTCGGCCGTCTCGAAGCCGGGATAGCGCACGAGCAGCGTGCTGGACGAGAAGAGCGAGCCGTTGGAGTCGATCTGCGTGCGATCGACGAAGCCGGCGTTGGCCGGGTTGATCTCGGCGGCAGAGGCGGTCGAGCCGGCGACGCCGGCGTCACCGATCAATTTATTGGTGGCGCCGCTGAGCTGCGCTTGCGCGCGCGGCGCGACGCAGAAGGCGACTAGGATCGAGAGGAGGAGGCGCAACATGATGAAAGGTTACCGGAAGCTCCGCGGCCCGGGTAGTCCTTTGCGCGTCAGTTGAGCTGGTAGTCCTTCACAATCAAAGTAATCGTGATCGTGCCGGCGAGCTTCTCGACCTGGGCCGAGTCGCCTTTCAAGAGGCCCTTGAGGAGGGAGCCTTTGACGACGACCTTCGGGATCATGATCGGACGCGTGTTCCAAACGAACTCGAAGTAGGGAATCGGCAGGCCGAGCATCACAGGGACGCCTTCGAAGCCCTCGGCCTCCATCTTCCAATGGAGGATGTTGGTCAGCGGCTCTTTGTCCTTGATCGCGTCGTTCGTGAAGGTGCCCTTGTGCTCGAGCACCTCGATCTTGAACTTGCCGGGCTTGTTGTAAGATTCCTCGCCGAGCTTCCCTCGGAGGGTGGTCTCGATGGTGGTTTTGAAATCCCTGTAGCGCTCGGCGTCCTGGACGATCGGTCCGAGAAGGACGGGGCGCGGCGGGTCGAAGGTGGCGCCGAGGAAGCTCTTCATGCTGAGGACGCGACCGTCGTGGACAAGATTGTTGAGGTCGGGCGACCCGGAGCCGGACGCGGCGCCGCCACCGGTGCCGAGGCCGCCGGTCAGGCCGCCGGCGAGCATCGCGGCGATGTCGAGCTGAAGGCCCGCGCACTGGATCATGGCCTCGGGCAGCTTGAAGGAGAAGTTCGACATGATCTGGCCGGAGAACTCGCCGTTGCAAACGGAGGTCGTCTCGGTCTCGACGTTGACCAGGTAAGTGGCCGAGGCCACGACCGTCGGCTTCTCGTCGCTGGCCGCCAGGCCGTCGGCGGCGCCGTTGACCTTGTCCATCATGGTCGCCATCGGCTTCGACTCGGTGTTGCCCGGGCTCTTGAACACCTTCTCGTCCGACTCGTCGCAGGCGGCAACGCCGACAAGCGAGGCGAGAAGGGCGACGGCGCTTAGGTTGTGGATCGCGCGCATGGGGCTCAGCCCTCTTTCTTCTTCAGGTTCAAGAGGCCGTCGATGGCCGTCTTGAGATAGGAGCTCATCAGGTCTTGGACTTTGGATTTGATCGCCTCGTCGCCGACGCCGAGGGAGTGGACCTGCATGTCCAGGAAGACGTCGACGTAGACGTCCCCGGCATGCGGAGTGGCGATGAACAAGGCTTCGAGCGACTTCAGGATCGACTTCTCGAACGGCTGGTCCTCTAGGGTGCGCACGTGCGCGGCGATTTTGTTGTCGATCAGCTTGCCGTCGATGGCGATGGTGTTGTCGGCGAGGATGATGCCGTCGGCCTTGAAGTTGAGCTCCATGCCGAAGGCGAACTCCGCGAGGTCGAACTTGGGCTCTTTGGTGATCTTGACCGCGAGCTTGATCGGTCCGCCGGCCTTGCCGACGCCGCCTTCGGGCAGGTCGAGGATGCCTTTGCCGCCGCCTTCGGCCTTCTTCTTCTTCATGAGGTCGCTGGCGACGCTGGCGAGATCGATCAGGTCCCGATTGAGCCAGACCTCGGTGCGCAGAGCGAAGCGGATGACGTCGTCTTCCTTCTTGCCCGAGTCCAGGCCCAGGAAGCCGAAGCGCTCGATGTCGGTCAGGTTCTGCGCGGCAAGACCGACGTCCGCGCAGTCGTTGTACGGGATGTTGGTGTTCTTCAGGGTCGGCTCGGCGTCACGGGCGGCGAGGATGCCGCAGAGGTCTGAGACTTTTTGCTGCAGAGTCGTCGCGTCGCCGGCAAACAGGCTCGCGACCTCGCTCGCGCTCTTCACGGGCGCGCCGCAGCCTGCCGCGAGGGTCGCGGCGGCTCCGAAGGCAAAGATGGCGGCAAGGCGGCGCATGGCTCAGCCGTCCTCGTTGCTGCTGCTGCCGGAGCTTTTGCTCGAGCCGGAGCTGGAGCCCTTGTCGGCCTCGCCTTCGCTGACCTTGCTGGAGTCGAGGAGCTTGTCGAACTCGTCTTGCTTCTCGAAGGCTTCTTTCAGGCCTTTTTGCTCCAACAGGGTCGCTTTGAGCTCGACTTTGATGAGCTTGGTGATCACCGGCATGAGGACGCCGACGATGGAGCCGAGGAGGGAAGGCGAGCCGCTGCCGCCGCCGCCGCCGATGCCGCCGAGGAGCGAACCTAGGCCGCCCGAGTCGGGCTTGACCGGAGGCGGCGGGCCGCACTCGGGGTCATAAACGGGGGCTGCGGCGCCGTCCTTCTTCTTCATCATGGCCATCAGGTCGGCGGCCGCCATGCGGATCTGGATCTCGCCGATGGCGATCGGCTTCAGGTTCATCGTCATCTCGAACGACTCGAAGAGGAGCGCCGGGATCTTGTCGATGCCGTTGAAGCCGTCGTTGACGAGCTGGAACTGGAAGACGTCCTCGAACTTGACGTTCGGGATCTTGTGCTCGTTCCAGGATTGCTCGAACATCGTCGTCTTGATGGTCTGGGTGCCGCTGGCGGAGGCGCCGGCCGTGCTGTCCTGCAGCGTCACGGGCTGCGTCTCGTTCATCGACTTCAGGAATTCCTTCGAGCCGCCGGAGAAGTTCGGGATCAGGATCAGCGGCGGATTGTAGGTGATCGGGCCGGCCTCGCTGAAACGGATGAACTTCTCGTCGAGCTCGAGCTTCATCCCTTTGCCGGTCTGCGCCTCGAGCTCGCTCGCGGTACCGGAGGAGAGGCCGCCGAGGAGGTTGTCGAGACGGATCTCGCCGACGATGGAGCAATTGATCGAGACGCACTTCAGGTCGAGCGGCGGCTTGGGCTTGATGCCCGCTTTCGGCGCCGCCGGCACGTTGATCTTGAAGATCGCCTGGCCTTCGCAGAAGTCGAAGCCGGCGGCCTTGATGTTGAGGCCGTACTTGGCCTCGATGATCGATTTGCCTTCGAGGTCGGCGGCGAGCGAGCCGCCGCCGGGAGTGGCGCCACCACCGCCTGGATTCGGTTTCTGGTCGAGCGTATTCGATGTGCCCGGGCGCAAGTTGCTCTGCGCGCCCATCGGGGGCGCGTTGACTTTGGCGCCGCCTTCGCCGCAGGCGGCGACGACCAGGGCCGCGGCCAAGGGCGCCATCAGGGCGTTTCGTCTCAACGAACGTGATTTCAAGAGACCCTCGTCCTAGGAAAACGCAAAGCATCGGTTCCGCTCAATTCACTTCATCGGCTCCAATGAGCCATGACTTGAGCGAGTGCCAAGGGGACGAGAAGGCGTCAGCGTTTACGGAGGACTACGGGGAAGAGCCGCGGGGAATTCGAGTGTGTTGCTGACACTGCAAAGATGCGACCACGGCCCAAAAGGCAGGAAGGGCCAGGGTTTCGAGGACTTGGCGCGGGCGATAGCGCGCGCTCGGTGTTTACGGTTTGGACGGGGTGACGAGCAGGCGAAGTCCGGGAGCGGGCGCTTCGATGCGGAGAAGTTGGAACGGCACCTGCTTCAAGCCAGCCGGAAGCTTGCGGGCAAGGGCAACGGCGCTCGAGGTCTTGAGAACGGCCAGAGCGCCCGGGAGCTCAGCCGGTGTGATCGGGCCGGGACGCGTGTTGGCGCGCGCGAGCGGGAAGGCCTCGACGGCGTTGGGATCGAGGCCTTCCCTCGTCAGTCGAACGCGCGCAAGCATGCCGTCGCCGCGGTCGCTGAGGCCGTTGTGAAGGAAGTTGCCGAGCGAGTAGAAGACCGCGGCGACGCGGCCATCGGCCTTCTCTAGGAGCTCGAAGCCCTGCATGACGTGGGGATGATGCGCGAGGACGAGGTCGCCGCCGTATTTGCCGACGAACTCGCGCGCTAGGCTCATGATCACTTCGTGGGGACGGCGGGAGCTCTCCGTGCCGCCGTGCACGCTGAGAATGCGGATGTCGACCTTGGCGTCGCGGAGGGCGGTGAAGAGCTCGATGCGGTTATCGGTATTTCCGATGTTGGCGCGCTTGCCCCCCTCCCAGCCTTTGATCGCGATCATCCCGATGCGCACGCCGTTCTTCTCGAAGATGGCAGGCTCGCGCGCGAGGCGGTCGACGTTGGCGGAGATGCCGTGGGCGACGAAGTCGGGCGCCTGGGCCCGAGCGGCGGCCAAGGCCTTGTCGATCTCGAGGGCGGAGTCCGGGTCGACGCAGTCCTGGCCGTGGTTGTTGGCAAGGGAGACGAGGTTAAAGCCTTCTTTCGCGAAGGCGGCGAGCGCCTCGGGAGCGACCGCGAACTGGAAATCCTTCGGAAAGAAGCGCTTGCAGCCTCGGGTCAGGTTGGCTTCGAGGTTGAGGAAGTTGAGGTCGGGAGACTTCAGGACGGCGAAGTCCTTCAGGCGGTCCTTCACCCAGTCGGGCGGCGGGGTGCCGTAAATCGCGTAGCCCGCGATGTAGGCGGCATCGCCGACCGCGCGCAGGTCGACCGACTGCGCCAGAAGGTCGGAGGCGACGAAGATTAGCGGCAATGGGAGGAGCCAAAGGCGGCGCACGACGAAGATCTCCACGCGAATTGAGCTGCGTGGGGTTCATCGTCGAAGGCGTAAGAATCCTTAGAGGAATTCCCAAGGCCGACTTGGCGAGCTCACAAGTTGTCCCCAAGTGCGCCGAGATCTCGCAGGTTTGCGCGGAGGGCGGCAACCCCGCTCGCGTTCGGGATCATCAGGTGGCCGGCGAAGCCGAAGGCCTTGGCACCATCGACGTTGACCGCGAGGTCATCGATGAAGATCGACTGGGGACGGGGCGCGAGGGCGACATCGTCGGCCGCAGCGTAGAACTTCGTCTCGGGTTTCATCGACACGATGACGTGGGAATACACGTGGGCGTCGAAAAGCTGGAGATGCGGGTAATGCTCCAGCACGAAGTCGATATGGATCTGGTTGGTGTTCGAGACGACGACGAGGCGCGTGCCGGCGTCGTGCAGCTCACGCACGAGGGTCGCAGCGCCTGGGAGCTCCGAGAACATGTCGCAAAACGCGGCGCGCAGCGCGGCGTCAGTGACGCGGCGGCGGCTGGCGTCGCGGAGCGCGTCGAGGAAGTCCTGCGTCGAAAGGGTGCCGCCCTCCAGGCGATCCTGCAGGGAGTCGCGGCTCAAGAGAGCTTTCGCGGCATCCGGCGTGATGCCGAGCACCGAGCCGACGGCGCGCTCCTTCCGAGCGTTGTCGATGATGACGAGCGTATTGCCCATGTCGAAGAGACAGGCTTTGACGGGACGCGGCGAGGCTGTATTCATGGAGGGGAATCTACCGAAAAGCGGGGGGGCGGAGTGAGCGAGAAGCGCATTCAAAGTTTCACGGAGTTCTGGCCGTACTACGTCGGCGAGCACTCCGACCGCAAGAACCGGCGCCTGCACTTCATCGGCACGACCTTGGTGATCGCCTTGGCGGCCACCGCGCTGGCGACAGGAAAAGCTTGGCTCGTGCTGCTTCTACCGGTCGCGGGTTACGGCTTCGCCTGGTTCGGGCACTTCGTGATCGAGAAGAACAAGCCGGCGAGCTGGACGTATCCGCTGTGGTCCCTCCTCGCCGACTTCAAGATGTTCGGGTTGACGTGCGTCGGCAAGATGGAGGCGGAAGTTGCGGCGTTTGCTGTAAGCAGACGGAATCTAAACGATAAATTGATTCGCCAGCCGCGGGGGGGCGGCCAAGATCGCGGGGCTGGTCTTTAACAGCCTGGTTAGACTCAGTAATATTTGTCCGGGGGATGATATTCGCGGCAGCTCGGGGGCGGCTTTACAGTGGAAACATCAAAGCTCTCCGAGGCGCGTGAAACGTCATCTTCGCTGTACCTACGGGTCGGCTTCGCCGGCTCCTTCGGTCAAGTACGTATCTCAAAGCTCTTAGAACGCGCCTCTCAGCCTCACACGAGGCCTTCCCGGTTCCCGGCACGCGCTGCGTGTCAACATCTGCCAGGCACTTGACCAGCATCGGTACAGCGAAGTCCATCGACGGGCACGGCTTTCTCAGGCCGTGCCCCCGCCTTTTGTGGGGCCTTCGCTGCGGATGATGTTGAAGGTCGCGGAGGCCATGGCAACCGGCTCCGGATCGCCGGCGCGGTGGAGCAGCGCCGTGAGGCCGCAGAGCTTCTTGCCGCGGAAGACGACGCGCGCGGTCGCCTCGAGCACTTCCCCGAGATTGACGGGGCGGAAGTAGTTCACCTTGATCTCGACGGTCGAGCACAGCTCGCCGTCGCCGAGGGTCGTGCAGGTGGCGACGCCGCAGCTGTAGTCGAGGAGCGCGGAGATGACGCCGCCGTGGATCTTGCCGGAGGGCGAGACGTGGTCGTCGCGGGTTGGCAGACGGACCATCGCCTCGCGTTGCTCGCGGTCGAAGCTTTTCACCTCGTAGCCCAAGATGCGGCCGAAGTTGTCGGGATGCGGGAAGTTGCTGAACGGGGTTTGCACGCTCGGTGGCTCCTAGAGAGGCGCTCAGAAGACGAGAATGATGATGCCGCAAACGGCGAGGACGGTACATGCGGCGCGGGGCCAGCCTATGCGCTCGTTGAGATAGACGCGGGCGATCGGCATCACCCAGACGGGATAGGTCGAGGTGAGGGCCGCCGCGACGCCGGCCTTGGCGTACTTCGCGCCGACGGAGGCGAGAATCAAACCGAGGAAGGTGCCCAGGAATGCCGCGACGAAGAGAAAGGCCCAAGGCTTTTTGACGACGGTCGCGGGCGGCTCGGCGCGAAGCTTTGGCGCGTTCATCGCGAGAAGGACGAGAAGCGCCGGGCCGATGCGTAAGGCCGTGCCGACGATGACATGAACCCCGCTCAGCAGGGCGTGACGTTGCATCACGACTTGAGCGCCTTGACAGGTGGCGGAGATCAGCGCGAAGACGATGCCGCCGAGGAGGACTTTGCCGGCGGGCGCGTCGAGGCTGGTTTGATCGCGGAAGTAGACGATGCCGGCGACGGCGCCGGCGGTGACGAGCATGCCGACGAGCTCCGGGGTGGTCATCGACTCGTGCAGGAAGATGGCCGCGATGAGCGCGGAGATCGGCGGCGAAAGGCACTGGATCGAAGTCGTGAGCTGCGCGCCGAGGCGGCGGAGCGCCGCGAAAAGGCCGGTGTCGCCGAGGGCCAAGCCGACGACGCCGGAAGCCGCGAGCCAGAAGTAGGTGTCGGCCTCGGTCGCGAAGCGGGGGAGCGGCAGCGCGAGGGTCACGATCACGATCGTCAAGAGGACGAGCGCGACGACGTTCTTGAAGAGGTTCAAGAAGGCGGAGGAGAAGACGCGGCCGTGGCGCGCGTAGATCGTGGTGGAAATCGACCAAATCATGGCGGCGCCGAGGGCGGAGAGCTCACCGGCTAAGGGGAACGGAGGTGCGAGGGCGTCGGACACGCCGGCACGATACATGAAGCCGCCTCGCGGGGCGAGGCGGCTTCATGTGAGTCGAGAGTCGAAAGTCGAGGATCGACGGGAGGGGTTACGGGTTGACGTAGACCTTGCCGATTTTGATTTTGGCGCCCTGGGAGGAGATCTTGACCTTGCCCAAGATGTAGTCGTCGGCGTCGTTCGGGTTGCCTTGCGGGTCGGAGGTGCCGATGCGGGACTCGACGCCGATGGAGTATTTGCCTTTGGTCAGGTTGGTCGAAGGGATCTGGGCGCTGGAGGCGCCGATCGGGAGCGGCGTCGGCGTGCCGACGGGGCTGCCGTTCTGGGCGATGAAGACGAGGTTGGTGTCGCTGTAGTCGACGCCGCAGACCGTGCCGATGTTGACCGAGACGGCGCCGTCGCCCAAGACCTCGAACTCGAAGAGGTACTGCTTGCCGGCGACCGGATAGGGCGAGATGCCCTCGATGCAGGAGCTCTGCGTCATCTGGCCGTCGCCCAAGTGGAAAGTCTTGGTATCGCCGAAGATGATCTCGTTGTCGTTCGGCTGCGTGCCGAGGTCGCCGGAGTCGATGCCCGGGCCACTCAGGAGGCCGCCGAGAAGGTCGATGAAGGGCTGGCCGTTCGACGTGTCGGTGTCCTCGCCGGGTCCCGCGGGGGCGTTGTCGGTCAGGTCCTTGAAGAGCGGCTCGTCGGGAGTCTTGTCGTCCAGCGGCGCGCCGTCGCCCTCGTCGCCCGGATCAACCGGCTTCTTGTCCGGCTTCTCTTTCGGCTTGTCCTTGCTCGGCTTCTCTTTTTCCGGCTTCTCGGGCTTGCCTTTGTCCTGCGGCTTTTCGGTGTCCGGAGAGTCCTTCTTCGCCGCGGCTTTTTTGGTCTCAGTTTTGGCGCCGGAGCCGGCGAACTCGCCGCTGTTGCAGGCGACGCCGCCGAGCGGCAGGGTCGCGGCGAGACAAACTGCGATGATGCGCGCAAGCTGCATAGTGTAACCCCGGGAGTGACGTCGATTCCCCTTCATATCGGCGCCGCCGGCACGAACTTGAGCAAAAGTTGGCGGGACCGTGAAGGCCCGGCGATTCCCTGGTCAATTCAGGAGGATGAAGAAGCCGGCGCGGCTCAGTGCAACGCACCCTTTTTGGCGCCGCGGGCCGCGATCTTGTCGAGAATCGCGCCGGGGATGAGGTCGCGCATCGTCGCGGCCAGTCGGCCGCGCGGCGAGGTCATCAGCAGCCGGACGCGGCGCTCGATAGCGTCCTTCATCAGTCCGGCGCAGGTGTCGGCCGACATGAACTTCTTCGGGTCGAGACGCTTTTGCATCGCTTTGCCGTCGCCTCGGAGACCGCGGTTGTGGATCTCGGTGACGACGAAGTCGGGCGCCACAATGGTGCAGCTGACGCCGGCGGGTTCCAGCTCGATTCGAAGCGAGTTGATGAAGCCGTGGATGGCGTGCTTACTTGCACCGTAGATCGCGTGACCCGGCACGCCAATGACGCCCGCCAGGCTGGAGACGGCGACGATTCGGCCGCGCGACTTCTTCAAATGCGGCAACGCGTGCAGGGTGCAGTAGGCTACTGAGTAGTAGTTGACCTCCATCACCTTGGCGATCAGCCCGGGGTCGGTGGTCTCCTCGAAGGTCGCCCACATGGTGATGCCGGCGTTGTTGACCAGCGTGTCGAGGCCCCCGAATTTCTGCACGGTGAGCTCAACAGCTTGCTTGCAGTCCACTTCACGCGCGAGGTCGCCGGCGAAGACGGCGGGCGCCGGGGCGCCGAGGGCGACGATCTCCTTCGCGAGCTCGTCGAGGCGCACGGCGTTGCGCGCCGCGATGCCGAGCCGGGCGCCTTCTTTGGCGTAGCGCAGGGCGAGGGCGCGGCCGATCCCTTCGGAGGCGCCGGTAATCAGGATGATCGCGGGAGTCGAGGTCATTTGAGCTGGTCATACTTCGTGGCGTTGCCGCGGGCCAGGTCTTCTGGATACTTTGCGGCGTTCTTCTGCATCTTAGCCTGAACGGCCGCCTTCAGGTCGACGCCGAGCACGTCGCAGACGCGGAGCGTGTACACGAAAACGTCGGCGAGCTCGTCGCGGATGGCTTCTGCCTGCTTCGCGTCCTGCATGACCTGGCTCGACTCCGCGGGAGTGAGCCATTGGAAGAGCTCCATGAGCTCCCCGGCTTCCCCCGCGAGGGCCATGGCCAAGTTCTTCGGCGTGTGGAACTGGTCCCAGTCCCGCGCCTTCACGAAGGCGCGGATCTGGGCTTGCAGGACTTCGAGCTCGGCTATGGACTGGCTCACGGTCTTACGGGGCCTTCGCGCAGAGCTCGAGGCGAGCCGCGCCCGCGCCTTCGCGGACCCAGTCGAGCGAGCCTGAGATCGGGTCGCCCGAGGCCGGGGTCGCGAGGAGCGCGAGGTCGACGCACACGCGCTCTTTGCTCGAGACCTGCGCGGCGAGGACGGCGATCGCTTTGAGGCGAACGTCGGTCTGGCGGTGCGAGCTCGCCGTTTGCACGAGAAGGTCGACGAGGGCAGGCTCGTCGTACTTCGCCGCCGCGAGGTTGCGCAGGATTTGGCGGAGGTAGTTGGCCGTAGCGCCGGCGAGCGCTTCCTGGATCCACGGGAGGGAAACGGCGGTGGGCAGCTTGGTCAAGACGTCGATGAGCGCGTTGCGGTCCTTGGTGACCCAGCGGGGCTCGACGAGGCGGTCGAGGGCGAACTGCTGCGCGCGCTCGTGGGAGGCTTGGTCGAGCATGCCGAGGAGCGAGACGCGCTCTTCGACGAGATTGCTGGAAAGGTAACGACGCTGCCAGTGGGACTCCTCGTCGCGGGTCGGGGCGCGGCCCAAGGTGCGGATGAGCCACGCTTCGGCGCGGGCGACGGCGCCGCGGACGACGACTGCCGACGCGTCGGCGTCGGCGTCTGCATCGCGGGCGGAGGACTTGCTTGCGAGCGTCGCGCGAGCGGAGGGCAGCATCGCGTTGCTGAGGTCACGGTAAAGGATGAGGACTTGCTCGCGATTGGCCTCGTTGCCGCTCAAGAGATCGAGAGCGGCGATCTTCACGAAGAGGGACGTGTCGGCGCGAACGAGGGCGATCGCCTCATCGGAGAGCGTGCCGTCCTGGGCCGCGAGGGCCCGGATGGCACTGACGCGGCTGGTCACCTCAGGCGAGTGCGCGAGCGTCGGGAGAGGGCTGCCCAGAGCCGTCTGGTCCAATGTGATCTGCGCGGGGACGAGCCAACGCGGGTCGAGCATCAGGCTTTGCGGCGCGGCATTCGACGGGAAGCGGAAAGTCTGGCGCGCGTCGTAGACGGAGACGGTTTGCGTGGTGACGTGACCGGCGGCATCGACGAGCTCGACCTCCATCGGGAAGGTGAAGAGGCGCCAGGGGCGCTCGGTGCGAGTGAACTGCGTCTGCTCGACGTCGAGGACGAGCGCGCCCTCTTCGTAGCGCGCGGTCGCCTTCAGCACAGGATGGCCAGGCGAGCGCACGAACTGGTCGAAGAAGTCCTGCCAGCTTTGACCGGACGCTTCTTCCAAGGCCGCTTGCAGATCTTGGCTGGTCGCGTTGCCGCGGCCGCGGCTCGCGAGGTAAAGCGAGAGCGCGCGCTTGAACGTGTCGGGGCCGGACGGCATGTCGTTGGCGACGTGGCGCATCAAGTGGACGACGATTCCGCCCTTTTCGTAGGCGTGCGAGTCGAAGAGGTTTTCGTCGGGATTCGCCTCCGACAAGGCGTGGGCGCGTTCCGCCGCTTCCTCGAAGTAGCCGGCGCGCCACCAGTCGAGCTCACCGACGGCGCGCGTCGCGGCTCCGATCGACTGGAAGTAGATCATCGGAAGGTAGGTGGCGAAGCCTTCGTTCAACCAGAGCTCGCCCCAGGTGCGGCAGGTGACCCAGTCGCCGAACCATTGGTGCGCGAGCTCATGGGCGACGACGCCTTCGCCGCTTTTGTCGCCGCGGATGCGGTTGCCGCCCATCGTCGTCGCAGTCTGATGCTCCATCGAGGTGCCGTAGGCCTGCGCGACCGACTGGCTGTAGGAGTTGAACGGATAGACGAGGCCGGTGAAGTCGGCGAACGCGGCGAGCATCTCTTTCGTGCCTTCGGTCTCGATCATGGCGGCCTCGACGAGGGTGGCCGGGGTCCACACGGTCAGTGGTTTGCCTTCGTAGCTGCCGAGGCTCAGGACTTCATAAGGTCCGACGGCGAGGCTCATCAAGTAGGGAGCGATCTCCTGCTCCATGCGGTACGCGAACACGTCGCCGAGAAGGCCCGGCGTCGGGACGCCGAACGGACGTAGCGGGTCGCCGTTGCTCAAAGCCTTGTGGCCGCGCGGCACCGTGATGGTCATCTCAACCGTCGCCTTTTCGTCCGGCCGGTCGACGCATGGGAACCAGGTCTTGCTCCCGTCCGGCTCGGTGAAGGTGTAGGCGGCCGGCATGCGCGTCGGGTCGGTCGCGTCAGGACCGGCGATCTCGAGGCCTTCCGGCGTGAGCGCGCGGTAGACGACGCGGAAGGCGGTGGTCTCACCGGCCGGCAGAAGCGCCGGGAGGGTCACGACGAGGAGCTTGCCGTCGTACCTGTAGGCAAGCGGCGAGCCGTCGAGCGCGGCGACGCCGTCAATCTGGAAGTCGAGGGCGTCCAATTCGACGGTGGCGAGCTGACGCACCAGCGCCGTCAGCTGCACCCGCATCGAGCCGTGGATGGCGCCGAGCGCCGGGTCGACTTCGACGTGGAGGTCGTAGTGGACGACGTCGAAGGTACGCGGTCGAGCGTGCAGGTCCTTGTTGGCGCTTTGGTCCAAGCCGCGGCTCAACGAGGCATGGATCGGCCCGTCCGCCTTCGGGTCGAAGAGGGAGCGCGTGTCGAGCGGGGCGGCACCTCCGGCGGTGGTCACGCCGAGCGCGAGACAAGTTCCGGGGAGGAGCGTGCGAATGAAGGACGCAATCATGGGCGGATCCTTGGCGTGATGCTGGCTAATGACCTGTTTTAGCTGCGTCGCACCAGGCACGCCAGCGGCATCGCAATTCCGACGTAAGCCCCGGAAACTACGGGTCGATCGCGCCAACCACGAAACCCTCGCGCCAAAGGCGGGCAGGGTCGTCGAGAACCGCCGCCGTCGGCCGTCTCAGCGAGAGGCCGGGCGAGCTCGCGAGCGCTTCGCGGTAGCGCCTGTACTCCGCGCTTTGCTGCGCGTAGTTCTTCTCGACGACGGCGCGCTCGATCTGCGCTGGAAACGCGGCCGTGAACTTGTAGTGCAATAGCGGCAGGCTGAAGTCGGCGAGGCGGGCGCGGTCGAGGCGATGCGCGTGGGCAACGGCGCAGTCCTCGGCGAAGAAGAGCGACTCCTTCGTGAGCCAGACGCCGGGAGTGCCGAGGTGGCGCGCGCGGACGCCGCCGACGTGGAAACGGATGGCGGAATTGGCGAGGCGATGCTCGTGCCACGGAAAGTCGAGCTTGCGAATGTCGGAGACGTCGTAGAACCGGTAGCGCCCGGCGAGCTGCGCGGCTGTCCACCCGGCTTCCGGAACGAGCGCCGCGAACGGCGCGTCGGCGAACATGTCGAGCATTTGCGTCACGACCGCGGTGTGGTCGTGGCGACGCAGGTGGCTCAGAACCTGCGGCAAGGTCGCGCCGGGCGGCAGAAGCAAATGCTCGTCGACGTCGGCCAAAATGCACCAATGCCCGCGTCCGGGTCCTTGGACCAGGAAATCCTTGAAGGCCTCGCGGCAAGCCGAGAACGGCAGTCTCGACTCCCAAACGGTCGTATGCGAATGGGCGCGCAAACGCGCGACGGTGGCGTCGGTCGAGCCGTTGTCGAGGAAGAAGAGGTGCTTTACGCCGAGGCGCGTGTAGTGGTCGACGAAGGCGTCGATGTGGTTCTCGCCGTCGCGGACCGAGCAGAGGACGACGGCTTCGCGCGGATCGGCGGGCACGCGCGTCGGGCCGAAGACGTGGCGCGTTTCGCCGGCGGTCAACGCGCGGCGGAGGGTCGCGTCGTAGAGGTGCCAGGGACGGTCGCCCGCGGGCGTCGGGGTACGTTTCAAGACGCGCTTGGCGCGCCATAGCGCTTCGAGGCAACGAACGTACGCGAACATCACGCGGGGCCGCTTCAAGATCGAGGGCCAAGATTGCGGCGCGCGGAGGAGCGAGCGAACGCCGCGGCGGTCGCGCCCGGCACGACCCCAGCTGAGGCGAGGATGGCTGACGGCGGCGCCGCGGGCGACGAGATGGTCGAGAAAGGACGGCTTCCAAACGCTGTGAATCTCGGGATGCGCGAGCATCTGGATGCCGAGCCGGCGGGCGGCCCAGCCGATCGTCCAGTCGAAGCTGGTGAGGCCCGAGGTGGCGCGCTCGCAGGTCGAATCGGACACGGCCCAGGCAATTTGCGGCGGCTTCAGCTCCGTCCGGCAGAAGAGGCCCGAGTCCTTGAACCGTTGCGCCGCGAGGCGCGTCATCAGGATCGCCCCGCCCTGAACGGAGACGAGGCGCGTCTCGACTGTGCCGGTGGCCTGCAGGGTTCCCGCGACGAGGGCTCGGTCGCGGCGCGGCAAGCGGCGAAAGACGCGGCGCACGTCGGTGTCGGGGTCGATCTTGATGAGGTGCTCGGCGTCGGTCGCAAGGAAAAGGTCGAGCATACGCTCGACGACGAGGCCGCCGCTCTCGACGCCGAAGAGGCGCTTGCCGCGGACGAACCGGGCGCCGGCGGCGGCGCAGAGCGCGGGAAGGCACGGATCGTCGTCGCCGTCGGAGACGACGAGGACGGTGTCGCGCGGCGCGACCTTGCGGAGACGGCGAAGGGCCTCGCGTAGCAACGAGGCGTCGCCGCAGGTCTGCAAAAACCAGCAAATGTGCGCGTCCGCGCGGCGAGGCTCGAGCTCCGAGGCGTCGACGGCGCGACGGAGGACCTCGGCCAGCGTCGCGATGCAGTGCGTCAGCGAATGATGCGCGACGACGTGCGCGCGTGCCTGACGCCCGAGAGCCCCCGCAAGATCGGCATCCAGTAGCAAGGTGACGAGGCGGGCGGCCATCGCGTCGACGTCGTGCTCGGCAACGAGGTAGCCATGCTCGCCGTCGCGAAAGATCTCGCCGATGCCCGAATGTCGGGTGGCGACGACGGGAAGGCCGGTCGCGGCCGCCTCGATCGGACCCATGGGGGTGCCTTCCGCGTCGCCGGTCTTGGCGGTGACGGAGTGTTGCACGAAACAACGCGCGCGGCTCAGCTCCTGCTGCACAACAGCGTGGGGCTGGGCGTTGAGGAAGGTGACCGCGTGCTCGAGATGCATGGCTTGCACGAGGCTCTTGCACGCGCCGAGCAGCGGTCCATCGCCGATCATGCGGAGCTTCGCGTCGGGCACCTCGGCCTGCGCCTTCGCGAAGGCCAGGATCGTCAGCTGCGGCGCTTTTTTCTCGACGAAGCGGCCGACCGCGCAGACGGTCCTCGGCGCGAGCTCCGGCGCGCCGCCCGAAAATTGCGCCGGATCGACGGCGGTCATGCGGCAGACGACGAGTTTTCCGGCCGGCGCGCCGAGCGCGAGGAGCCTCTGGCGGAGATGCTCGGAGACGACGACGATCGAGGCGGCGTAGTCAAAGAGCTCTCGGTAGCGCTCGCGAAAGCGCTCGACGAACTCCGTCATCGTCGCGTCGCAACCATGAAAAATTGGGACGAGCGGAAGCCCTGCCGCCTTGCACGCCGGCAGCACGTCGACCGCGGTCGTGCCGTATTCCGCGAGCACGACGTCGATTGAGTGGCGGCGAAAGGCGCGCAAATAGAGGCGCTTGCGAAGGAGCTCGGCGCTCATCGCGAAGCGCGAGGTGAGAAAGCGCGAGCGAAAATGCGTCTCCAGACGCACGGCGAGCTCATACGGCACGGTGCGCGGCGTGCCGGCGAGATACGGCGGATCGCCTTCGAGCACGGTCACCGCAAACGGCAGATGCGCGGCGCTCGCCAAGAAGAACGTCTCGGAGACGAGAGGCGTGTGCGGCCGCACGACGGCGACGCGAAAGCTCATTGCGTACTCCGGAAAGGTGCCAGCATCATCCCACAGGCAAATCCCCACGTTCAAGGCGGATCCCCGGAGGTCGGTCGGCAAGCTCGCCCGGCAGCTCATGAGCTCGGATCTACGGGCGCCGTCGCCAGCGCCGGGAACCGCCTCGGCGAAAGGCCTAAGGTCGCGCTGACGGCGCGGGGCGTCGCGCAGAATTCCGGCACGTTTCCGCCGCCGCCGCATCGGTGGAAGCTGACGAATTCAGCGGGAAAAGTCGCGGTCCTGGGGGCTAGGCGTCCGCCGGGACTCAGCGTCTAGGGGCAATCGGTCGACATCGTTACTGATGAGCACCGAGCCAGAGATCCGCGCCGCGACCCTCGAGCGTCTGACCCGCAACGGGAAGACGCTAGCCATGGCTTTGATCTACCTCAGCTTGCCGTATCACGCGGCCATGTACTTCTTGAACGGGCGCCTGGCCTTGCCGGGCGCGGTGGAGCTGGCGCGCACGGGAAATTTGATCTGGGGCTCGCTGAGCTTGCTTTTGGTCCTGGCGACCCGCATCAACGGAGTGCGCGAGAAGCTGCCCGTGATCCTGACGGCGTTCGCGTTCGAGCTGTCCTTCGCGTGGTACGTCGCTTACTCGACCGCGACGACGATGACTCTGCTCGTCGATCCGACAGCCCCGGGCGGGCTGCGGATTCCGGAAGGCGGCGCCTACGACTTCCTGGTGTGGTCGTGCTCTTACTTGGTCGTCTCGGTTTGCCTGCAGTTCGTCACGCCGGTAAGCGGGATCTTGCGCTTCGTCGGCGCGGGGATCTACTCCGTCTTTGCCTTGTACGCGTATCATCTCCATCCCGACCCGGCCGCGTGGATGCTTTACACGCTGCTCGGGTATTCGTGCGCGACCTTCTTGTCGCAGATGCAAACGCGCCGCATCGAGCGTGAGGTCAAGCTAGAGCTGGAGAACCGCGAGCTCCTCATACGCGCCGCGACCTCAAAGCTCGAGCGCGAGCTGGAACTGGCACGCGAAATCCAGTCGTCCAGCTTGCCGCCTGCGCATAGCTCGTTTCGCGACGTCTTCGAAGTGAGCTGCCACCTGCTCGCCCACGACCGCGTCGGCGGCGACTGGTTCGCGCTGCGGCACGTCGACTCGGAGACGATGATCGTCATGGTGCTCGACGTGACGGGCAAAGGCATGCAGGCGGCCTTGATCGTCCACGCAGTGCAGTCGCTGTGGATGGAGTCGCTCGACATTCCGGGGTTCGATCCGCAGAGGTGGATGAGCATCGTGAATAAGGCGCTCGTGCGCTTGGGCGAGCGGACGCGGCACACGCTGACGATGGGGATCGCGGTCCTGACCACAGACCAGTTGACGTATTGGAGCGCGGGGCATTGCCCGGCCGTGCTCGTCTGGCGCGATGGAGAAGGCGAGATGAAGGCGAAGCAAGTGTTCGGGCACGGGAGCGTCATGGGCTTGGATGCGGAGATGGAGCTGCGGCCGACGGTCGCGAGCCTGCCCTTGGGCGGGGACCTACGGATCATGATCGGCTCGGACGGGGTCTTCGATACGCTGATGCACAAGCGGCGCGGTTTGCTGCAGCTGGCGGCGGATCTGGACGCGTTCGGGGAGCAAGCGATCCGGGATTTGCCGGATCATGACGACAAGACTTTGGTGGTCATTTCGAGGAAACAGGTGGCGTAGCGCAAAGAGCGTCCGGTCACATCCGCCCGCCGCGCAGCACGGAGAAGATGACGTAGAAGCCGAGAAGGCCCGCCAGCGCGAAACCGGCGAGCCCGAAGATCGGCATCGTCGACAGCTCCTGGCCTTTGCCGGAGTACGTCAGGATCGAGGAGCCGACGATGAGGGAGGCGATGATCAGGCTGATCGCCATGCGGGAGGACGAGCGGTCGAGGGCGGCGGCGAGCTTTTTCATCTCCTCGCTCTTCACGTTGAGCGACAGGTCGCCTTCGAGCCCGGCGCGCAGCAGGCGGCGCACGAGGAAAGGGCCGTGCTTCGCCAAAGCGGTCAGGTCGCGGGCGATCATCATCGCCTGCTCTTTCAAATTCTCCGGCGAATAGAGCTCGACGGCGATCGAGGCGGTGTACTTCTGCGCGGTCTTCAGGAGGTCGAAGCCCGGATCCAACTTCTGGCCGATGCCCTCGAAAGAGACGAGCGTCTTGATGAAGACGACGAGCGCTTGCGGCATCGGGGCGCCCTGGCGCGCGGCGACGCGGGCCAGGTCCCAGAAAAGCCGGCCGGCGCGCATCGACTCGAGGGAAAGCCCGATGAAGGGCGAGACGGCGTTGCCGACCTCGTGCTCGAAGGTCTGCGCGTCGAAGTCGAGGTCCGGATCGGCGAGCTCGCAGTAGTGCATGACGACGCGCTGGAAATCCTCGTCGATCAAAGCCATCAAGAGCCCGGCCAAGTGATCGCGCGTCGACTTGCTCAAGTGGACGGTCAAGCCGAAGTCGAGGACGCCGATCTTGTTGCCCTCCATCGCCAGGAGGTTGCCCGGGTGCAGGTCGCCGTGGAAGAGCCCGTCGACGAACACCATCTTCAGGAACATGCCGCAGCCGCGCTCGACCAGAATCGACGGATCCATGCCGCGAGCAATGATCGCTTCGCGGTCGACCGCGCTGACGCCGTCGAGGAAGGACTGCGTGATCACGCGCGTGGTGGTGAAGCGCCAGTGAACCTCAGGGAGGACGATGTCGGGCCATTCCGAGAAATTCCTCTGTATTTTCGAAATGTTACCAGCTTCACGGACGAAATCGAGCTCCGAGATGATGGCGCGGCGGAACTCCTCGACCGTGGCGACAGGGCGCGCGACCTTCGCCTCCGGGATGAAACGCTCGACGAGGGTCGCGACCTCCTCCATCAGCGAGAGATCGACCTTCACCTGCGCCTCGATGCCGGGCCGCTGCACTTTGATGACGACGGGCAGGCCGCCGATGAGGGTGGCGCGGTGCACCTGCGCGATCGAGCCGGCGGCGAGCGGCGTCTCCTCGATCGTCTCGAACTGGCCCAAGCGTTCCTCGCCGAGCTCCTCGATCAGGACCTGGCGGATCGCGGCGAAAGGTAGGGGTGCGACGTTCGAATGCAGCTTGCTGAGCTCCTCGATGTACTCCTTGCCGAGCAAGTCCTCGCGCGTGGCGAGCACCTGGCCGAGCTTGACGAAGGCGGGGCCCAGCTCCTCGAAGGACTGGCGCAGCCGCGAAGGCATGCCCTTGACGTCGGCGTCGCCGACCGGCACGCCGCCTTCCTCGCGGGAAAGCTCCTGCGCGCGCCGCACCTGCTCCGGCGTCAGCTGGCTCGCCAGCCCGAGGCGCTCGGCGACCGACCAAAGCCCGTGGCGCGCGAACACGTTGACGATGTGCGCGAGCCTGCCGACGTTTTTGATGCGGCGCCCCAGGGCGATGCCGCTTTTGGTGATGTCCAAGCCGCTTCCTAAGTTTGCAAAGGCTCGCCGACGACGCGGCATTTAGCCGCGATCTCTCGGCGCTCGGCCTCGGGATCGCTGTGGGCGACTAGCCCCGCGCCGGCGGCGAATTCCCAGGGCGCGCCCGCCCCGCGCCGCACCAGGGTGCGGATCAGGATCGAGGAGTCGAAGGTGCCGCCGTCGTCGAGAAGAAAGATGTTTCCCATGAAGTAGCCACGCGGGCGGCCCTCTTTCTCCGCGATCGCGGTCATCGCCTCCTTCTTCGGAGCGCCAGTGATGGAGCCGCCCGGGCAGACGGCGCGCAGGACCTCGCCCAGGGTGACGCCGGGCGCCATGTCGGCCTCGACGCGGGCGGAGAGGTGGTGGACGTTGGCGTGCGAGGTCAGCTCGACAGGCGTCGGGACGCGCACCGTGCCGGCTTTGGCGACGTTGCCGAGGTCGTTGCGCATGAGGTCGACGATCATCGCGAGCTCGGCCTGGTCCTTCTTGCTCGCCAAGAGCGCCTCGGCGGCATTGCGGTCCGCCTCGCGGTCGACGTGGCGCGGCGCCGTGCCCTTCACCGGGAAGGTCTCGAGGCGCACCACGCCGGCCGGCGTGGGCGCAGCGGCCACGAACCGCTCCGGACTGAAGGAATAGACCGACAAATCGGGCAGATCGATGACGGCGGAGTAAGGCCCGCCGTTGCGCATCAGCAGGGAAAGGAGGCCCTCGCGGGCGTCGGGCCCGGCGAGGCACGCCGCTTTCGGCGTGAAATAGCGCAGAAGGTTGATTTGGTAGTAGCGGCCCGCCTTGATCTCCGCGAGCGCATCTTTGACGGCCTCGAGGTAGGCGTCGTCCGTGCCCTGCGGCTCGAGCTCGATGCGCGGGGGCTCGGGCAAGACGGGTGGCGTCTTCTCCCCCGGGACCTCCTTCCCCTGGGCGCGGCGGATCAGCCGCAGAACGTCGGTCTCCGGGAGGCGATGCTGCGGCGGAACCTTGGTCTCCTCGTCGGCGAGCCATAGGGCGCCGCGCTCGCGGTCCAAGACCAGCGCCTGATGCACGCGGAAAGCGCGGCTTGGGGCCGATTGGTCGTAGGAGACGAGGCCCAAGACGCCGGTGCGAAAAGGCGGCGCGCCGAGGCTCGTCGGCACCACACGCACCTTGGCTTGGCTCCAAGCGTAGGCGGTCGCCTCGGCGAACGGGATCTCCGTGAAGGCGGTGGCCACCATGGCGTGCCGACCGCCGCCGAGCAAGGCGAGGAGCGGCACCGCCGCGGGCCAACCGCGGGTTAGGTCGAATTCGAAGCACTTCTCGGCGACGAGACGCACAACCGGTCCTCCACACCCCAGAGTCGAGCCAAGCTCCCCCGCAATCTTAGGTGCTCCTCGGCCGGGAGGCCAACTTGCATTTAAGTTTGGGGCGTTTAAGATGGGGCTCCCTTCGGCAGAATCACCGGGCCAAGTCGGGAGAATCCATGGGCAGCGCAGGTTTCAAGCAGGTCGGCGTCGTCGGCGCCGGACAAATGGGCTCCGGGATCGCGCAAGTTTGCGCGACCTTCGGCTTGACCGTGACCCTGGTCGATACGAACGCGGCGCAACTCGAGAAAGCGCGCAAGGGCATCCAAGCCTCGCTGGAGAAGCTCGAGTCGAAGAGCGTGATCCCCGCGGGGACCGCACAATCGGCGGTGGCGCGGATCTCGGCATCGATGAAGTTGGAGGACCTGTCGTCTTGCGATCTCGCCATCGAGGCGGTCGTCGAGAACGAGGCGATCAAGGGCGAGCTGCTAAAAAAGCTCGACGCGATCCTTCCGGAAGGCGCGATCCTGGCGACGAACACCTCGTCGATCCCGATCACGCGCCTCGCCGCCTTGACCAAGCGCCCGGCGCTCGTCGTCGGCATGCACTTCATGAATCCGGTGCCGCTGATGAAACTCGTCGAGGTGATCCCGGGCTTCGCGACGGCGCCCGAGACGACCGACCGCATTCTCGCCCTGTGCGCGACGCTCGGTAAGGAGACCTCGCGCAGCGCGGATTACCCGGGTTTCGTGGTGAATCGCGTGCTGATGCCGATGATCAACGAGGCGTTTTGCGCGTTGATGGAAGGCGTGGCGACGGCGGAGGACATCGACAAGGGCATGAAGCTCGGCACGAACCAGCCGATGGGGCCTTTGACCTTGGCCGACTTCATCGGCTTGGACACTTGCCTCGCGATCCTTTCGGTGATGCACGAAGGGCTGGGCGATCCGCGCTATCGCCCTTGTCCCTTGCTGAAAAAGTACGTCGAGGCCGGCTGGCACGGCAAGAAATCGGGACGCGGAGTGTACAAGTATGGCTGAGGACCAAGAGCATCCGATTTACGAGACGCTGCAAGTGCGCCACGAGGCGGCCGTCTGCCGCATCGTGATCAACCGCCCGCAGTCGCTGAACGCGTTGAACGCGCGTGTCCTCGAGGAGCTCGAGCAGGTGCTCTTCGGCCACGGGCCGGGCTCGATGGATACGGACGAGACGCGCGTCGTCGTGCTCGAGGGCGCGGGCGATCGCGCCTTCGTCGCCGGCGCCGACATCGCCGAGATGCGCAACATGTCGTCCGCGCAGGCGCGCGACTTCGCGCGGATGGGTCAGATGCTCACCAAAGCCCTGGAAATGCTGACCCAGGTCACGATCGCGAAGGTCCAAGGCTTCGCCTTGGGCGGCGGCTGCGAGCTGGCGATGGCCTGCGACCTCGTCATCGCGGCGAAGAACGCCAAGTTCGGCCAGCCCGAGGTCAACCTCGGCATCATCCCGGGCTTCGGCGGCACGCAAAGACTCGTGCGCCGCGTCGGCATGCACGCGGCGATGGACATCCTCCTTTGCGGCCGCGGCCGCACGATCTCCGGCACCGAGGCGCATCAGCTAGGCTTGGCCTCCCGCGTCGTCGACGACGACAAGCTCGAGGAGGAGGTCGGCAAGGCCGTGCGCGCGATCCTCGGCGCGGGCCCGCGCGCGATCGCCGAGACGAAGCGCCTGGCTCGCGACGCTTACAACATGAGCCTGGACGCCGGGCTCAACGCCGAGGCGAACGCCTTCGCCGCTTGCTTCGAAGGCGAAGAGGCGCTGGAGGGCACCGCGGCCTTTCTCGAGAAACGCACGCCGGCCTTCGCCGACAAATTTTCCGCACGACCTTTCGTTTGAAAGAACCCACTTAGGAGAGAGACCATGGCTTTCGAGAAACCGCTGAAAGAGTTCATGAGCCGCTTCCAGAAGGACCTCAACAACCTGCAAAAGCAGGTGAAGAAAGAGGGCGACGACCTGATGAAGAAGGTCAAGGAGGCGACCAGCAAGGACAAGATGGAAGAGAAGAAGAAGGACGTCGAGAAACTGATCGAGCAGAAGCTCAAGCAGATCGAGCCGCAGATCAACAAGTTCGTCGCCGAGCTCAACACGACGGCGAAGAAAGCCGGCGTCGACCTGAGCGAGCTCGAGCTGAAGGTCCGCAAGAATCTGCACGACACCCGCGCCAAGCTGAGCAAGGTCGCGAAGTCCGGCAGCGCCAACGCCAAAAAAGTGAAGACGAGCGCCAAGCAGGCCGGCGCCGCAGCGAAGAAAAAGGTGAAGGCCGTCAAGAAGACGACGACCGCCACCGCGGCCGAGCCGGACGCCGCCGGCGAATGAAGGCGCGGGCCGAGGCAGTCGCGCCCGAGGCCTTCGCGTTTCCGCTCGAGCCGGCGCGCCAGCGCTTGCTCGCGTGGTACCGCGCAGGGAATCGGCGTCTGCCTTGGCGCGAGCTATGGCAAAAGCACGCGGATCCGTATCACGTCTGGGTGAGCGAGATCATGCTGCAGCAGACGGTGATCAAGGCCGTCCTGCCGGCCTACGCGCGCTTCTTAGCGCGTTTTCCGACGATCGAGAGCCTCGCCGCCGGCGAAGAGGCGGATGTGCGCGAAGCCGTCCGCGGCCTCGGCTACTACCGGCGCTTCCGGATGCTGCACCAGGCGGCGAAGCTCGTCGCCGGCGGGCCTTGGCCGCGAGACTTCGAGAGCTGGAAGGCCCTGCCGGGGATCGGCGACTACACGGCCGCGGCGATCTCCAGCATCGCCTTCGATTTCCCGGCGGCCGTCGTCGACGGCAACGTCGAGCGCGTCTTCGCGCGGCTCCTCGACTGGCGCGTCGCGGCCAGCGAGCCAGGCGTGAAAAAGGTGATGCAGAAGCTGGCGACGGCGCTCCTGGCGCGCGAGGCCGCGGGCGATTTCAACCAGGCGGTGATGGAGCTCGGGCAGCTCGTGTGCACGCCGACCTCGCCCGCCTGCGAGGTTTGTCCGCTCGAAGGCGGGTGCCTCGCCAAAGCTCGGGGCAGCCAAGCGCTGGCGCCGGCGCCGAAAAAGCGGGTGGCGCCGGTGGAGGTCGCGATGCGCCTCACGATCGTGCGCGACGGCGCCGGGCAGGTCGGGCTCTGGGAACGGCCGGATTCGGCGAAGTTCCTGAAGGGCACCTGGGGATTTCTCACGTCGCTGCGGCTGACCGACGCGTTCGAGCCGGACGGAGGCGTGACGACGCGGGACTTCGCCGTCGAGGCGGCAGAGGCCGGGAGCGTGAAGCACACGATCACGAAGCACAGGATCAGCGCCGCGATCTTCCGCGCGCGGCTCACAAAGAGCTCGCCCCCGGGAGCCAAGTGGCTCGCCGAGGGCGAGGTAGAGAGACATCTCGTGTCGAACCTGGACCGGAAGGCCTGGCTTACGGAGCGTCGTAGTCCGCGCCGGCTTTGATGTTGGTGCCGTTGTACTTGCCCGTGATGTCGAGCTTCACGGCGCCGAGGACCGGAACGCCCTGAAAGATCGCGGCGCGGATCGTCAGGTCGTCGATGGTGTCGGTAGGCTGGGCACCGGCCGCGTTCGCGATCAGGTTGCGCGCGATCTGCGCGAACGAGCCCTCGAAGCCCTGGTCGATGTTGTAGATCAGGATCTCGTCGCAATGCGGGTAGTTGCCGCCCTCCATCGTGCGCGCGTTGACGTAGCCGAGCCAACGCACGTCGAATTTTTCACCGCGGTATTCGCCGCTTTCGCGCAGCGCTACCATGAACTCCGGCGTGAAGTAGGCCGCGTCGACCGCGAGGCCTTGCGTGCCGCGCTGCCAACCGAGGAAGCGAATCTTGAACGCGTAATCGATTGACGAGTTGTAAGCTGCCGCGCCCTCGTCGAACGAGTCGACGTGCGCCGTTAGCGCGCCTTCCACCACCATGCTGCTCGTGCGCGAGGCCGCGCGGTCGAGGACGTAGTCGGCGCGCTCGCCGACCGGATCACGGGCTTGCGCCGTCGCCACGCTGGCGACGGTGAACGCGAAAAGTGAGCAGACGCTCGCAAAGAAACGGACGCCAATCATGCGGACCCCTCCAGGGTTGATCCTTTGATCTTATCCCAGATCGCGCCGACGTGGAGCGAGGGCGGCTCAAGGGCTAGGGCGCGTCCGGCAGATCGCGTCGGCATCGGCGTCGGCATCGGCGCCGGGCACACAAATCGTCTGCTACTGCAGTGCGTTAAGACATGACCGCGCGGGCAAAGCTTCTCCCGAGCGCGAGGTCGCGATGCCGACGCCGACGCTAGCGCGATCTGCCGGACGCACCCTGGCGTGGGAGCCCCCGAGAGACGTTAGCCGGCCGCGGCCAGTTTGATCTTGGCGCACGTTTCGGCCAATGGCGCGGCGCCCTCGACGTAGCCGCGAGCGATCTCGCCGAAGCCGACGCGCTCCTTGAAGGCGCGCACGAGGTCTAAGTCGTCGCCGGTTTCCTTCGCGCGACGGAAGGAATATTTCACGCGAAGGCTCGGCGACCAATGCGCGGTGGCAAGCTTCTCGGCCTCGAAGAGCCACCGCAGGGCAATCGTGCGGCGGCCCGCCCTGGCGTTCTTTGCCAGCGTGTCGCTCTGGATCTTCTCGAAGGTGACGGCGAAGGTCGCCTTCTCGGCGTCGGGGACGAAATCGCCGAGCTTATCGCAGCCGATGATCGCGGCCTCGAACACGGGGCGCAGGCGATGAAAGCGCGGGTGCGCCTGGACCTCCGCCAAGACCATGTCCTCGATGCGGCTCATGACGATCTGGTTGAAGGAGTTGGCGGGCTCGCCGCGACCCAGTCTCTCCGCGTCGGCCGTGTATTGGTCAAGGCGGACGAGATGGCGATACCGCCCGGAGGTGCCGCGATTTTCGATGAAATTCTTGAACGACTTGCGCTCGTCCTCGGCGTGTTCTGACCCGTCGGAGCTCGTGTCCTTGCCGAAGTAAGCCTCGGGCCACTTCGGCCAGCCTTCCCAGCTCGGGCGCAACGGCTGGCGATGGCAGGCGGCGCAGGCTTTCGGGTTGTCCTCCGAGACGTGGGCCGCCGTCTCGCCGAACTCGATCTCACGGAAAACGTAGCTCGGCTTGTCGGGGTGGAGCTCGGCGGTCTCGATGGTGTTAAAGCCAGAGACGTCGGGGTCGCCGTTGAAGGCGAGGACGAAGCGCGCGCCCTCGGTGTAGAGCAAGACGCGCGGCGCGCTTGGGCTCGCTTCCTGCGTCGACTTGCTGTCGGAGAGCAGGACGTAGCGCGAGCGGAAGTCTTCGGGCAAGAGCGGCAAGAGCTCGTCGACCGAGCGGATGGACTTTTCCTCGACGATGCGGCGGACGTCGGCGAAGCCGAACGGCGGCGGGGAGGCCTCTTCGCGCAAGGCGCTGAGATCGTCGCGGCTCTTGCAGGCGAGCGCCGCGAGCGAAAGACCGAGGGCCAAGCTCGTCAGATTGGGTTTGGTCATACCGGGATCGTAGCATATTATTGAGGCGCATTGCTTATTTACCCGGAAGGACTCGTTCCATGCGCGCTCTCGTTCTCGGCCTCACGCTCGCCTTCGCCCCGCTCGCGCATGCCTCGCCGGCCAGCCACGAAGCGGCGGTGAGAAACTTCTTCAAAGTCGCGAAAATGGACGAGCTGATGAACGCGACGCTCGTGCAGCTCACCGACGTGCAGGTGAACGCCAATCCCGCCATGGCGCCGTTCAAAGGCGTGCTCCTGCAGTTCTTTACCAAGTACATGAGCTGGAAGAGCCTGGAGCCCGATCTCGTGAAGCTCTACGTCAAAGAGTTCAGCGAGGCGGAGATCGGAGAGATCACGAAGTTCTATCAGACGCCGACCGGCATGAAGGTGATGAAGAAGCTGCCCGAGCTCTCCGCGCAAGGCGCGGCGATCGGCCAGGCTCGCGTCCAGGAGCACATCGGCGAGCTGCAGGAGATGATCGCCGCGGAAGACAAGAAGAACGCGCCGGCGGCGGCGGCGCAACCCGCGATCGGCGGCGGCGGCGGCATCGGCGACGGCAGCGGCTCGGCAGCAAAGCCCTAACGCACAGGAAGGTGCCGCATGGCGACCCCATCCCCGACGGCGCCGCTCCTCCGTGTGCTGCACATCGACGACGACCCTTTCGAGCTGGAACGCGTGCAGCGCGCGCTCGAAGGGCACGCGCTCGATTGCCGCTTCGAGGTGAGCTCGGTCGCCACGGCAGCCGAATATCGGAAGCGGCTGGCGGCAGCGCCAAAGCCGGATGTCGCGATCCTAGACATTCACATCGACGAGGGCGAGGCGACGACCGGGATCACGCTCGCGGGCGAAACGAGCAAGAGCTCGCCCGGCACGGTGATCCTGATGTGCTCGACGGCGGACGACATCGGCACGATCGCCGAGTGCCTCAGCGCGGGCGCCGACGACTTCTTGTCGAAGCACTCCGACAAAGGCGAGCTGAGCCTGCGTGTTTTCAACTCGTACCGCCTGGCGAAGCTGAAGCAAGGCGGCGACACCGCGATCACCGAGACGGCGCGGCAGACGGGCAAGGGCCGCTTCACCGCGGTCGGCGCCACGATGGAGCGCATCCAGAAGCGCGTGCCGCTGATCGTCGACTCGGCCATCTCGGCCGTGTTCGTGCGCGGCGAGTCGGGCGCGGGCAAAGAGGTGGTGGCCGATCTCTTCGGCAGCGCCTTGAGCGCCGGGACGCCGTTCGTGAAGGTGAACTGCGGCGCCATCGCGCCGACTTTGCTGGAAAGCGAGCTCTTCGGGCACGTCAAAGGCGCCTTCACCGGCGCGCAGAACGACAAGCGCGGGCTCCTCGAGGCGGCGAGCGGTGGCTTCGTCTTCCTCGACGAGGTGGCGACGCTCAGCCCTTCGGCGCAGGTCGCCTTGTTGCGCGTCCTGGAGAATCAGGAGGTCCTGCGCGTCGGCTCGACGAAGCCGGTCGCGATCCAGATCCGCGTCATCTCCGCGACCAACGAGCCGATCGAGAAACTGATCAAAGAAGGGCGCTTTCGCGGCGACCTCTGGCAAAGGCTTCGCGAGGCGGAGATCGTGCTGCCGCCCTTGCGCGACCGCGTCGACGAGATCCCCGCGCTGATCCTGCACTTCTGTAAGACGATGCCGGGAGGGCCCTACACGGTGAGCGGGCCGGTGATGGAGGTCTTGAGCCATTGCGCCTGGAAGGACGGCAACGTCCGCGAGCTGCGCAACGTTCTGCGCGCGATGACCGAGATGCACGTCAACAAGCTTTTGACGCCGCTCGCGATCCCCGAGCGGATCTGGGAAGAGTTGGGCGAGAAGCCGGCCGCGGGCGGCGAGCCCGAGGTGGCGGCGGCCGGGGAGCCGAAGGCGGCGGGCGGGCGCGCCACGGCGCACGAGATCCGAATTCCCTTCGATCCAGACAGCCTGCACAACTACGACACGCTGGCGGACCAGCTACTGCTGGAGATCGCGCGGAAGATCGCGAACGCGAAGGGCGGCAAGCTCTCACTGCGCGGCCTGGCGCAACAGATCAGCATGTCGCGCAGCACCTTGTCTGGGCGGCTGAAAGCGGTCGTGCACAAGAACATGGTGACGGTCGCCGAGCTGACGAAGATCGTCGGCGTGCTGGAGAAGACGGCGAAGACGGAAGTGGACGAGTGAGCGACGAAATCCGCATCGAGGAGCTGAGCGTTCAATGCGTCGTCGGGATCTTTCCCGAGGAGCGCGTGCAGCTGCAGACGGTCGTCGTCGACGCGCGGATCCGGCTGGATCTGACGGCGGCGGCGACGGGATGCGACATCGAGCGCACGTTGGATTACGCGCTCTTCGGCCGGGGCCTGGAGCTGATCCTGGTCGAGGGGAAATTTCGGCTGCTGGAGACGGCGGGGCTCGCCATGTGCGCGTACCTCCTGGCGCCGGACCCGCATGCGCGGACCCGGGTCGTGGCGGCGCGGGTGTCCTTGCAAAAACCCGAGGCGCTCAAGGGGCGCGGGTTGCCGAGCGTGACGATCACGCGGCGGGCGGGGGCGATTCCGATGGTGGGGGACGTGATCTTCAGTTGCGCGGATGGGACGGTGCGGCGGAATTTCGCGGCGGCGGCGCAGATTGCTGTGGCGCATCATGGGTCGGCTTGAAGTTTTTTTTACCGCAGAGAACTGCGGTTAAAAACTTCCGTCTTTGAAGATCGGCCCCCGCGGCAAGGCAACCGCCTTCGCATCGAAGACGAGCCCCGGCGCCTGATCCCGCCATTCTTGCGTCGGCGCAGGTAGGGACGCGGGCAACTCGGAAGTGCCGGCATAAACGCCGCGGACCCAGTCATGCATCAGGTCGGCGTCGTAGAAATGGATGTAGAAGTGCTCCTCGTCCGGCTCGGCCCAGCGCGAGTAGATGACGGGATTGAAGAAGCGGATGGGGCGGACGAAGTTCCCCGTGAGCGGGCCGCCGACCCAGTGCGGCGGCACGAAGAGCTCGCGGGAGAAGGCGCGCTCGAAGGCGGGGTCGAAGAGGCCTGCGACCTCGAGGAAGCTCATGCCGAATGCGGTGCAGCCGGCGCCCTCGCGGAAGAGCGGGCGATTCGGGAGGCCGTACAGCGAGCCGTAGTCGTAGGCTCGGTATTCGGTGACGTACTGGGACAGACGCGCGCACGCTTCCGGCGTGACCTCGAAGCGGGCGTAGCTCATCGCGCCGCTCGCAAGCCAGGCGGGCAGCTCGGCTTCGACTTCGGCGCGCGACGTCAAGCGGCCCTTGAAGGTGTGGAACAGGATGCCGAGGCCGTAGCCTTGCTCGCGGATGAGGTACTCGGTCTCGTCGCCTTCGGCCGTCGTGGCGCCGAAAAGATCGTAGGCGCCGCCGCTCGCCTGGCAGTCGACCTCGACCGAGACGTGGCCGATCGCGTGCGCCGCGCCGCTGCGCGTGTTGTCGATCGCGCTACGGCCCAGGCGTTTCGGGGAGGACCAATCCAAGCCGGGCGAGTGGTAAAAATAGAGGGTCAGCGCGTCGGCGTGCGCGACCCCGGCCGAAAAGACGGCGACGAGGACCAGCGCGAGGTGCTTCCAGGCCTTGAGCAGAGCCACTTTCATCCCTCCAGATGGACGTGAGTGTCCCCAGGCTTTTAGCGCATCGAGCGCGCTTTCGCACGACTTTCGTTTCGGGTAGAACGAAGGGAGCCGAGGAGACGCCCCGTGACCCGTACCGTCGAGACCCTGCCGGCCTACTTGCGCAAATATTGCGTGGAGCAGCCGGAGGACAAATACACCAGCCGCGACCAAGCGGCCTGGCGGTACATCATGCGCCAGTCGCGCGCCTTCTTTCAGCAGCATGGCGTGCCTATCTACCTCGAAGGTCTGAAGAAAACCGGCATCACGGTGGACCGCATCCCGCTGATCCGGGAAATGGACGAGAAGCTGCGCGAGCTCGGATGGGGGGCGGTGCCGGTGTGCGGCTTCATTCCGCCGGCCGCCTTTCTCGACTTCCAGGCGCGCAAGATCCTGCCGATCGCTTACGACATGCGCTCAGTGGAGCACCTGCACTACACTCCGGCGCCCGACATCGTGCATGAGGCTGCGGGCCACGCGCCGATCATCGCCGACCCAGAGTACGCCGATTATTTGACGATGTACGCGGCGATGGCGCAGAAGGCGATCTTCAGCGCCGAGGACATGGAGCTCTACGAGGCGATTCGGACGCTTTCCGACGTGAAAGAGAATCCGGACAGCACGCCGGACCAGAAAGCGTCGGCCGATCGCCTGCTCAAGCAAGCGGTCGCGAGCGTGACGTTCGCCTCGGAGGCGACGAAGGTCGCACGGATGAACTGGTGGACGGTCGAGTACGGCCTCCTTGGCTCCATGACTTCGCCGAAGATCTATGGCGCCGGCCTCCTGTCCTCGGTCGGCGAGAGCCAAAGCTGCCTCGGCCCGAAGGTGCGGAAGATGCCGCTGACGCTCGCGTGCACGGAGGTCTCTTACGACATCACGGAACCGCAACCGCAACTCTTCGTCGCCGAGGACATCGCGCATCTGCGACACGTGCTCGCCGAATTGGAGGCAACGCTCGCGTTCCACAGGGGCGGCGCCTACGGCTTGGAGCAAGCCCTGAAAGGCCGGACGGTGACGACGACGGTGCTCGACTCTGGGCTTTCGATCAGCGGCAAGCTCGTCGCGGCGGAAGGGCTCGACTTCGTGCGTTTCGAAGGCCCGACGGCGCTCTTCCTCGGCAAGGAGCCGCTCGAAGGCCAAGGAACGACGCAGCATCCGACCGGCTTCTCGACGCCCATCGGTCGCTTCAAGAGCTGGCCCGACCGCGATCCCTCCCGCATCTCGGACCAAGACCTGCGCGCCCTCACCGCGCTGGAGTTTACCAACGGCTTCGTCGTACGCGGCAAAGTCACCGCGCTCGTGCGCGATCCGAAGACGGAGCGCCTTTTGATCGTCAAATGGCGCGAGTGCACGGTGACGCGCGGCGGAGAGGTGTACTTCCGGCCGGAATGGGGCGACTTCGACATGGGCGTTGGCACGAGCGTCGTCTCCGTCTACGGCGGGCCGGCGAATCGCGAGGCCTTCGGCTCGCACGACGTCGGCACCGCGTCGACGACCCCTGGGCGCACCTCGCCGTTCACCGCGCTTGAAAGGCGTGCTTTTGACGCCTATTCTGCGGTCCGCGCGCTGCGCGAGCAGCCGGATCGCGCCGCGGCGCGCCGCCTGGCCGAGAGCGTCGCGCGGGACTTCCCAGACGAGTGGCTACTCCGACTCGAGACCCTCGAGCTCTTCCACGACCCCGACCTCGACGCGGCGCTTGCCCGCGACGCCGCGCGCTTTCTGCCGGCGATCCAATCCCTGATAAAGAATGGGCTCAAGCTCAAATGATCACCGTCACCCGCAGCTTCCAGTTTTGCGCCGGCCACCGCCTTTTTCGCCCCGAGTGGACGGAGGAGAAGAACCGCGAGATCTTCGGTCCCTGCTCGAACCCAGAGGGCCACGGCCACAACTACACGCTCGAGGTCTCGGTCAGCGGCCCGATCGACCGCGAGACGGGCATGGTGATGAACCTGCGGCAGCTGAAGGCCGTCGTCAACGAAGGCGTGCTGAACGACGTCGACCACAAGAATTTGAATCGCGACGTCAGCTGGATGCAGGGCGTCGTGCCGACGACCGAGTTGTTCGCGGAGAAGCTCTGGTCGCGCATCGACGGGCTCTTGAAGAAAGAGGCGCCGGCGGTCGCGCTCGAGCGCCTCGTGCTGCAGGAAACGCCCAACAACAAAGTCGATTTGCGCCGATGAGCACCGCTTCGCCTTTTCGGCTCGACGGACTCTCCGCCGTGATCACCGGCGCCGGCAGCGGCATCGGCCGCGCGACGGCGCTCGCGTTCGCCGCGTCGGGCGCAGCACGGCTCGTGCTCGCCGGACGAACGCGCGCCAAGCTCGAAGAGACGGTTCGCCAACTGCCGACGGGCTGCGCCACGGTGCTCGTCGACGGAGACCTCACGCATGCCGAGGTGCGCGCGCGGCTCGTGGCCGCCGCGGGAACAGAGCTCGACGTCCTGGTCAATAACGCTGGGCTCTTCGACGGGCTGAGCGCCGCCGCGACCACCGACGAGATCTGGCGCCGCAACTTCGCTACGAACGTCGACGCGCCGTTCGCTTTGGCGCGCGATCTTCTGCCGGCGCTCACGGCGCGGCGCGGCAACGTGGTCAACGTGTCGTCGACGCTCGCGGTGAAGCCGATACCGGTCGCGGCGGCGTACAACGCGGCGAAGGCGGCGCTCAGCCAGATGACGCGCAGCTTGGCGCTCGAGCTCGGGCCAGTCGGCGTGCGCGTGAACTGCGTCCTGCCCGCGATCATCGAGACGCCGATGTTCCGCGACCGGTACGACGGCCCCGAGGCCTACGCGAAGGGCATGGCCGAGGCGGCCAAGCTCCATCCCCTGGGCCGCGTCGGCAGCCCCGAGGACGTCGCCCATGCCATCGTCTTCCTGGCTGGACCTGCCGCTGGCTGGGTTACCGGCGTCGAGCTCCCGGTCGACGGCGGCATGCTGGTCACCTGAAATCCTTAGGGAATCGGCAGCCTTAGATCAGGCCTGGACTGACGGAAAATCGTCTAAAGCGGCTGAAAAAATAGACCGATACGTCACCTAACGCGTCAGGGAGACGAGTCGGGGGCACGTTTGATCATTCCTCATAGGAAGCCGCGCATTCAGGGAGTGCTCGCGTTGCTCGCCAGCGTCGCTTGCGCGCTCCTGTTCGATCGCGCCTCGGTCGTCGCGGCGGCGTCGGCGCTGCCGAACGACGAGATCTCGCCGTTCGCGCTCTTCAATCGTTGCTACGGCACGATCGTCCGCCGCCGCGCGCCGAAAGCGCATCCTTTGACCCTCAAAGTCATCGCCGGAACTCTCGAGCCGATCGAAGCGTGCAAAGCCATCCTCCTCAGCGGGATGTTCAACGCCGAGACGGACAATCAGGAAGAAAAAGAACGCATCATCCAGACGTTCTCCGATTTCCATCGCACGTGGTTCCTCTCCGACAACTATCTGACCGCCTTGCCCCTTGGCGAGATCTACGGCTTCGAGAACCGCTTGATGCGCGATCCCGGCGAGCCGGCGCACTACGTGACGCGCTCGATGTTCACCCAGAGCGTCCCCTACTCGACCGTGCTCACCGAATCGAGCGGGATGCTCGCGATCCGCTCCCCCGACGCGCCCGAGGCGGCGTTCGGCCAGCCCGGCTTTCCCCCGGTGGCGTACACGAACGCGGCGAACGTGACCACGCGCTTCGATCCGCCGCTCTCGGCCTCAGGAAACCTCGTCAACGTCATGCGCACCGCCGACAACCCGGCCTTCATCGGGTCGATCATCCCCGATCCGGCCGGCTGGGGGAAGCCGATCCCCTTGCACCAGCATTTCGGCGGCGGCGTCCTGGGCTCGCAGGCTTTCCTGCAGCTCAACTTCGGGCGCGCCGTCGAGAATAACGACGGGGGCATCCGTGTGCCGCGGCGTTGGTCGAAAGCGGTGCTGCGCGACCTCCTGTGCCGCGACGTTCCTGCAATCCGGCTCGAGGACGCGAAGCCATTCGTCGAAGCAGCCTCCGAGCTGCCGTTCCGCAAGCAGGCGGCGTGCATGCAGTGCCACTCGTCGATGGACCCTTTGGCCAACACGGCGCGGAACCTGCGCTACTTCGCTTTCAACTTCGACCAGATCAACTTCGGCTCCAACATCCACATGGTCGATCACGCCCTGATCCCCGGCGCCGATTTCGCCAATTCGAAGCCGGACGGCAAGATCTTCTTCCGCAGCTACTCGGGCGAACTCGTCGACAAGCCGGTCGTCGGCCTGCAGCAGCTGGGCGACACGCTGGCGGACTTGGAAGATCCTTACGTGTGCGCCGCCTCGCGCTACTTCGAGCTGTTCACGGGCCTCCGCGTGAGCTTGCAGGACCTTGGAGACACCAACAATCCGCAGCTCTCCGCTGCGGACCACTACTACCGAGAGCTCGTGATCGACGTCGGTCTGCGCTTCAAGCAGCACCAGAGCATCGTCACGATGATCAGCGACATCATCGACTCGGATTTCTACAAGCGCGCCGGCATGCGGCGCGCCGTGAGCGTGGAGTGAACGCGTGAGCAGGCGCTGCAGACCGCAAAACACCAGCCACTTGAGCCGCCGCAAGCTGCTCGAGCTGCTCAGCGCCGGCGCTTCGATTCCGGCCTTGCATCCATTCTCGGCGGTCTTCGGCGGCTTGATCGCGAGCGCCTCGCACGAGGCGGCGGCGCAGTCGAAGGATGGTCCGCGCAACTACGTGATGGTCTATCTCGAATCGGGTCCGCCGCGCTGGCACTTTGACTTGCCGCTGCACCCGTATGAAGGTGCCGACAAGATCATCCGCAATGCGGGCCTCAACAACGGCTTTCAAGGCGGCATGCCGGCTTATCTGACGACGCCGATCCAGGCGGGCGGCGAGACGCTCAACATGCCGAAGCTGTGGGGTGCGAGCCTGCCGCGTCCGAACGGTCAGCCCGCGGCCGCCATGGCCGAGCTCGCCTCGAACATGATGATCATCCGCGGTTACGACATGCAGTCGGACGGGCACGCCAACAACCGCATGAAGCAGGTGATGCCGCTCGCTGGAGCCGGCAGCCTGAACGGGCTGGTCGCCGACAAATCGCCGCGGCCGCTTCCGGCCGTCACCGTCGCCGGCGGTTTGATGGACGACGCTTACAGCTCGCCGCAGGGCGTCGGCCAGTTGAAATGGTTCCCGGAGGATGCCGCGCGCAACCCGCTGATGCAGTTTCTTGATCCCTTTCAGTACGACGCTGCGACCAAAGCGGCCGCGACCTTCGGCAAGCGTGAGAACTTGGATGAGTTGATCGAGGCCGCCCTCGGGAAGATGCAGGCCGCTGCGGAGAAGCGCATGCCGGGCACGACCGGCATATTCCGCGACCGCGCCAGCGCGAGGAAGCTCCTGAAGCGCACGTTTGGCGACCTGCCGGGAATATACGGCGCCTTGGTCGGGAAATACGCGGGGATCGTCGCGGCCTGCAAGGCGCTCGACGTCCCGGGCGTCAACGACTTGCCGGTCGGCGCGGGCCTGCCGGGCGAGTTTCGGCGCGCGACCCCGAACGGTCAGGCGACGGCGGTGGTGATCGAGAACGCGGATCTGCGGGAGATCTTCAAGGCCGAGACGGCGATCCAGAGCATCGCCGAGGGGTTCGCCGTCGCGGAGTTCATGATCGGCGAGGGCTTGGGCTCGGCCGTACTGCTCGCGGTGAACCAGATGGTCAACACCAACATGATCGTCGCCGGCCAGCCGGTGAACGCGCTCTACGTGAGCGACGACCATGCCGGGGGGACGGCGATCTCGACCTTGGCTTGGGCTTACTTCTATCGCTCGGTCGCAGCCTGCATCTACGAGCTGCGCGCGGTGTTCAAGGCGAAGAACGTCTGGGACCGCACCGTGATCCAGGTTTGCTCTGAGTTCAGCCGCGCGCCGCGCGTCGATGGCACCGGCTCGGACCATGGATATGAAGGCAACGTCATGTCGCTCTACAGCGGCGCGATCAAGGCCCCGCTGGTCATCGGCAACGTGACGGCGAACTCGAGCGCGTCGCTCGCCGCTGTGCCGGCTTATGCCGGGACGTGGGGCGGCGCCGCCCCGATCGAGCACGACAAGACGACGGCCAACCTGAACATCGGCCACGTCTCGTCGACGGTCGCGGCCTTGCTCGAGGTCGAGCGTCCGATGAAGAACTTCGCGCCGCTCGTCAGCGTCGATGACGGCGGCGTCAAATCCCTGGTCGAGAAGGCCAAGAATGTTTAAGCGCTCGATCACGGCATTGACGTTCGTGACCTTGGTGGTCGCGCCGCTCGAGATCGCCTGCAGCAAGAAGGAGGCGACCCCCAGCCGAGCCGGCAAGAAGACCAAGCAAAAAAAGGCGGCGGAAGTTGACGATAGCGAAGGCACGTCCTCGGGCGAAACCAAGGCCGACTCTTTGTCCGCGGTCATGGCTGAGTCGCCAGACGGCATCGAGTACGGCATCGCGCGCACGGCGATGTCGCGGGCAAAGTTCGGTGACCGCTTCTACGTCGCCTCGATCTTCAACCAGACGTTCGGCGAGTTCGCCGGGCCGATGGTCGAGCCGCTCATCCGGACCAACATCGCCTCCTTCGGCGGGCCGTGTGACCAACTCGGCAAGCCGGGCTGGAATAACTGCGCCGGCCGCACGACCTTTAGCCAGGTGACGATGACGCCAGGAAGCATGGCGACGCGCGAAGGCTATCGCATGCGCGTTTGCGAAGGCATCACTGCGAGCGACGAAGCCGTGAGATATGCCGTCGGACAGATCCCCGGCGCCGCGGCGCTCGACGCGCCGCGAGCTGGTGACGTGC
>JANOTL010000158.1:0-2140 GCA_031416315.1 Pseudomonadota bacterium | reverse complement strand
GTTCGACGACGTGGACGCGTGCGTTGCGTTCACGAGTAATTAGACCCTGGCGCTAAAGCGCCAGGGTCTATCCCGAGCGGAGCGAGGGATCTCGGCGATTACACCTGCGCTGTTACTTCCCAGCACCATCAAAACAGCTCGCGTTTGTCAGGATTGGCGGTGCTGATGAGCGCTTCCTTCTTCGCCCGGCTCAATCCTTTGAGCTGACATTCGCGTCGTCGTGCTGCATCCATGTCCAGGAGTCGCTCAAAGTACACCAGCCTGTGGACGTTGTACTTCTTCGTGAAGCCCGAAATCAGACGGCGTTTATGGTGCACCAAGCGCTTCTGCAAATCGTTGGTGCAGCCGACGTACAGTACGTTTTGCCGATCGTTCGTCAGAATGTAGACGTATCCGTGTTCCACCGAGTCGATCCTCCGGCAATCGATCGCGGTCGAATCTCGCAAGAGCAGCGACCGACGTCCAACGACATGGCGCCATTGCTATGCGGTAGAATCGCGCCATCAATCCAGGGACCAAAGACTTGCCACGAAGGCGCCTCAACGATGAGCCTCGACATCTCCGGCGGCGACTCGGTCGTGACGCCTGCTGCCGTCACGATCGCGGTCACCAGGGACCACCCTCTGATCAAGCTCGCCAATTCTCTGCCTTGGGCGCTGCTGATCACTTTGGTCCAACCGGACCTCAAGCGGACGACCGCGAAAGGGTGTTGGTGGATGGGGCGGCGACTCCTTGTGCGAGTCCACGTCGCTGCCTACATCCTCCAAAAGCTCTACGATTTGACCGATCGGCAGATCGAATACGGCATCAAAGACAACGCCGCATACCAGCTGTTTTCCGGCAGAGGCATCGTGTCTGGTTGGCGCCCACCCGACCATACGAAGGTCGAGGAATTCCGCAACCGCCTCTCGCCCGAGACGCACCGACAGCTCGCCAACGAGACCGCCAAAGTCGCCGTAGCGCTGGGCTTTGCCGATCCAAGAGATGTCGATATCGATTCGACAGTGCAGGAGGCGAACATCGCTTATCCGGCCGATGCCAACCTGATGACCCGGCTCGCGGGCCTTGGGCGCAAGGTCGTCGATTTCTTGAAAGCGAAGACTCGAGGGCTGCTACCCGCGGAGCTCACGGTCGACATGAAGGCCGTGAAAGCCAAGGCTCGCGGTTACTTCTTCATGTCAAAGAATACCGACATCGAGAAGCGGCGCGAGGTCTTCAGAGACCTTCACCGTTTGGTCAAGCAACAGGTGCGTCCGGTCGTCGAGATCTGCAACGCACTCGACGCGAAGCGCATACAGCGGCTGCCATGGAACATCTGTCGCGCCGTCGACCAGATCAGAACCCAGGCTTGGCGTTATCTGCTCGACGTCGGGCACTTCACTCGCACGCATACGATCAAGGCGGGCAAGGTGTTGGCGTTTCATGCGCAAGACGTCGTCTGCATAAGGAAGGGCAAAGTCGGCAAGGAGAACGAGTTTGGCAGAGTCTTTCAACTCGGACGCATCAAGGGCAACTTTCTCTTCGTCTTGGCTTCGACGTCGCTTCGGATGGAGGACAAGCATTCGCTTGTACCGATGCTCACCGAGCACGCGACGCTATTCGGCGGCGGCAAGCTCAAGTCGGTGAGCACCGACAAAGGCTACTGGAGCGCAAAGAATCGACGAGCGCTGACCTCGCGCAAAGTCGTGAGCGGGCTACAGCGGCCGGCCAACATCAAGAGCAGGCAGGGATTGCCAAGTCCGGAGGTCCAAGAGCGCCTCCGGAATCGGCGGTCAGGAATCGAAGCGCTCATCGGTCACGCCAAGCATGGAGGGCAGCTCGGAAGAAGTCGCATGAAGAGCGACGCGGCAACGCTGGCCGCCGGGTACGCGTCTGTCCTCGGCTTCAATTTGCGGCAACTGACCAGGGCGCAGCGAGTGGTGAAGGCAAAGGCCGCATGATCAAGCGAACGGGATATTGCCCGGGGAATCCGGCGAGAACGAGGGTCGCGTGACGGACGCTATGGGTAGCGCGGCGAGATCCCTCGCTCCGCTCGGGATAGACCCTGGCGCTTTAGCGCCAGGGTCTAGCTAACGACGCGCCGAATGACGATACTCAACCGAGCCGCCAGTCGATGGGCGGCTCGTTTTTCGTTTTGAGC
>JANOTL010000157.1:0-48192 GCA_031416315.1 Pseudomonadota bacterium | reverse complement strand
GCGGGTCTTAGTACTCATGCTTGTTGACCTCCTCGACGTTGACGAACTCGATCGTCCCGTCGCGTTCGATGACGTAGATCGCTCTGTAAGCACGGCTCAAACGAATCGACCGCTGTCCCTGCCGCTCTCCGTGCAGTGGCTCGTCATGGTAGCCCTTGCACTTCCGCACCTCCTCGAGCCCGACTTTTTCGACCCGCTTGGTCCAGGCGAGCAGCTTGTCCGCGATGTGGCTCGGCACCCGGAGTATGTCGCGCTTGGCGCCACGGCTGATCTTGACGGCACGAATCACCGGCGACCTCCCCAGCCAGTTGTACCCCCATCAGGGGTATTGTTCAAGTGCTCCTCTCCGTCAGCGACCCTGGCCGCGTCGTACCCGCAAGTGCCACGCATTGCTGCGCAAAAAGTCGAAAAGTGAACCGGCATCGCAGGTCAGAGTCAAATTTTCCGCGAACGTTCCGAAGAGCCTCTCATGACCCCTACCCCCCGAGATCGCCGCCGTGAGCTGCTCGCGACCGCCTGGCAGAACTCGCTCGACCTCGAGCGAAGCTCGAGTCTGCTCAAGCTGAGCATCCCGATCCAAATCGTCCAAGGCACGATTTACTACATCTTCCGCGTCGATGAACGGATGGCGCTCCCCATCGTCCTGACCGCCGCCCTCTTGTTCGTCTTCAATGCTTTCGGCATGGTAGCCGCTTACCGCCGCCGCCGCGCCATCGCGGTGAACGTGATCTGGATCAGCTCGATCGCGAACAGCATGGCCAACATGATCCTCCTTTACGTCCTCTGGCAACTCGTCGGCACCTCGCCGCTGGTCGTTGCCTACGGGATGTGGGTTGCGGTCACGACGCTTTTATCGGTCATGGTCAACCCGCCCTCGCTCCGACACCTGTGTGCCTACCTCGCCGCAGTCCTGACGACCTATGCCGGCGGCATCCCCTACGCGCCGCATGAGGCCGCGGTCGCCATGTGGTTCGCCTTTGTGCCGATCGTTCTGATCGGGGGCACCCTTTGGGCTCTTGCGCTCGCGCGGCAGACCAAGAACAACTTTCATCACGAGTACGACCGCCTGCGCGCCGTCACCCCGGCCGCCATAATGGATGCCATGATCAAGGATCCGAAGGGCAAGCAGGCCGAATTCCGCCCCACCCGCCGCGACTGTATCTGCATCTGCTCGGACTGGCGCGGCTACCAGAAGATGACCGCGGGCATGACCGACGACACGGTCGTCGCGGCGCTCGAGCATTACTACAACGCCATTGACGGCCTGCTCGAAGCCGCTTTCCCGCTCGGCAACCACTTTAGCGATTGGATCGCCGACGAGCTGTTCGTCGTCGTCTTCCAGGTGGACGGCACCAGCGCCGCCGAGATGGCGGCGCAGGCCGTCCGCTTCGCCACGAGCATCATCGAGGCGCGCCCGACCATCGCCGAACGACACGGGGTGCCCCTGGCGCTCGACATCGGCCTGTCCTTCGGCGCCGCCTCGGTTGGCATCATGGGCTCAGACAGCCACCGCAAAGCCACCGCCCTCGGCGAGACGCCGGGCCGCGCGCGCCGGCTGCAAACCGCTGGCAAGCTGCTCCGCCAGGCACACGGCGACCAGGACCGAGTTATCCTCGAAAATGCGCTCGTCGCACTGCTGCCGGCTGGGTCGCACGTCCGCACGCACGTTTTAGCGACGGGTGAAACGATCCAGGACATGCCTACGCGCACGCTGCACTACTTGGAGAATGCGCCGCAACGTGTCGCGGCCTGAGGCAACTTGTGCCAGCAGGCGGCCACGTTCTCCCAGAGCGCCGGCCTTGCGCCGGCTTTCCGATGCGACCGACCCAGACGGCCGACCCATCGCGCATAACGGCACATACCTCGAGTCGCGAGTCGCCTGTGCCGGAGTTGCCCTCGAGCGATCCAGTTTCGCAGCACTCTCGACTCGATCAGAGCGAACTCATGCAAATGTGTATGGGTTAGGCAGAGATTTCCGTCCGTCGAGGCGACCGATATGTTTGCGAAGTCTTGGCATGTATGAAAGACCAAGGCCTGAGTGAGCAGACGAGGCTTCATGCATACAGTTTTTTGCGAAAGGCATTTTCTACGCTCCTTCTCGAAGTCACAGAAATGCGCCTTGGACACGCCAAGACGCTCCGCGGCGTCGGCCTGACCCAGCTCTTCGCCGAGCCGAATCGGCCATCCCGGTCCAAACGCTGGCCGTCGATTCTTGCTCTTCTCGGCCACGGATTTCAGCCTCCAGCCCGCGCTCGCGACAAAGCGATTCCCCAATCGCGACAATGCGATTCGGGGGGAGGCTGACGACGAGAAGAAGCCGCAGCGGGACAGGCACTTCGCGGCTGTAGTGATCGGCTCGATCAACTACACCGCCAACTACAGAATCACTACGCGACCTGTGATTTCCCGTTATTTCGCGTGATTAACGAGGCGAGACCGAGGAACCTCGATTTAGTTCAACGCTCTAACTCTTCTTCGGTTTTCCGAATTTCACTCCGAGCCAGGACTGGCTCAAGAGAATGGTCGGGCTGGCGGGATTCGAACCCACGACCTCATGCACCCCAAGCATGCGCGCTACCAACTGCGCTACAGCCCGTAACCAAAGGGATCCCTCTGGATCTCACGCCCGCCAGGCAGAGGTCAAGCGCGATTTTCGATAACCCCTTGATTCTATTAACTGGTCGCTCTCTCGCTCACTTGCAGGCGCAGAAGCGGGCTCGTGACTCGTGCTTGCCTTCTTGGGTCGTGGGAGCGGCCGTGCAGCGTACCGCGACGCCATTCTGCCAAGAGCAGCCGATGTCCTTCGGATCGCAGCCGCTCTCGTCCTTCGCCGGACCGAAGCCCCAAGCGCCGGCGACCGCGGAGCAACCTTCGATCGTGCCGCCGGTTCCCGCGAACGTGATGTTCTTCTGGTCCGGGACCTGTTGCATCTTCGCGCAATGCTCGGCGCAGCTGATGTTCACCTCGAGCTTGTACCAGCACGACTTGTCGACTTTCATCGTGTTGTCGGCGCAAAGCGAGACGTTGCTCGACTCGAGCGCCGCGCCGACCTGCTCCACCGTCTGATCGGAGATCTTCGACGGCACGGTCAGGACGAAGTCCTCGGCGACGTAGGAAACGGCCGCGTCCTTCACGTCGATCAGCACTAAGATCGGATTCTGGGACACGGCCCCGGTTAAAAATTTGAAGACCGATGGGCTCTTCTCCGCGAGCGTCTTCAGTCCGTTCACCGTCCCGATGCAAAGCTGCTGCTTCGCGACGGCCGGCGCGACGGCGGCCTGCTGGACCGAGTACGCGGGCGAGAACGCGATCGTCAGCGCCTTCACCTTCTCCGGCAAGGCGCCGCAGGACGCGAGATCCGCGCCGATGCCGACGTTGCCGCCACCACCGCCGCCGCTCGGCGGCGGCTGGTTCCCGCCGCCACCGCTCGAGACCTGATCCTCGCACACGTCCTTGAGCTCTTCCTTGGTCACGATCGCGTTCTTGTTCCCCTTGTGCAGCTTTCCTTCGCGACAGATGACGAAGTACTTGTTGTCGCCGGGGACGTAGTTGATCTGCTGCGTGTCCTCGAGATCCTTCACGGCGCTCGCGTCGCCGCGGCCATTCGGGGACTTACACGCGGTGAGAGCGAGGACGACGACGGTCATGGCGCGAAGGGTGGCGACCTGCATAAAGCCTCGGGAAGGACGTGTTGGGGATATCCTCAATCCTAAGGCCACCCCCAAGGACCCGTCAACGCTTGCCCTGGCGCAGCCTTCGCCGAAAAGTCCGCACTTTCCGCAGCCGATTCCGCTCCCTCGCCCCGCTCGGCAATTTCGTCTCGTTGAGACCCCATGATTCCGCCGGTTACCATCAACTACGATAGACCCGCCTTCCCGCCCCTCCTCCGTCCCCTCGGAGCCCCATCCCTTGAAACGCGCCGTCCGCGCCCTGTTTACGCTCGTCATCGCGTTCGCGTGCGCCGCATGCGAGGCGGCCGCCGTCGTCAAACAAAAGCCGATGGCCCCCGACGACGACGCGTTCCCGAAGCCGGCGATCGCCCGCAAGCAAGTGCGCTTCTGGGAAAAGGTCTTCGGCAAATTCCCGTCGACCACCGTGATCGTCCACGAATCCGCCGACACCGACCGCATCATCGACATCATCGACTACCGACTCTTCGCCAAGAGCGCCGACCGCGCCAAGCCGGTCCCGCGCAAAGATCGCGACGTCGTCACCACCAAATACGTGAAGCGCTACACAAAAGCCGTCGAACGCTTCGCCGCGGAGGGCGAGAGCGCCACACGCCACGGCGCCATCGAAAAGCGCCTCCTCGCCGTCTACCGCAAAGATCCCGCCTCGCTCAAGCGCCTGCTAAGCGGCGAGCTCAAGATCCGCGCGCAAACCGGCCTCTCCGACGACTTCTTGAAAGCCGCCACCACGGCGCAAGCGTATCTACCGGCCTTCGAGCGCACCTTCCGCCAGTACGGCGTCCCGGTGAAGCTCACACGCCTCCCGTTCGTCGAATCCATGTTCAACCTCCGCGCCCGCTCGAAGGTCGGCGCCTCTGGCATCTGGCAGTTCATGCCCGACACGGCCCGCAACTACATTTACGTCAACGGCCTCGTCGACGAGCGCAATGCTCCGCTCAAGGCCACACGCGCGGCCGCGCAGTTTCTTCTCGAGAACTATCGAGATCTGAAAGCTTGGCCACTCGCGATCACCGCGTACAACCACGGCAAAGCCGGCATGATGAGCGCGGTGAAAAAGGTCGGCACGCGGGACATCGCCGAGATCATCAAGCGCTACGACTCGCCGTCCTACGGCTTCGCGAGCCGCAACTTCTACGCCGAGTTCCTCGCCGCGTCCAACGTCTACGACCGCCTTCTCGTCGAGGGCAAGATCGGCACCCACTCCCTTCCCGACAGCGAATCCATCCTCCTCGAGCACCCGCTCACCCTTACAGAAATCATGAAACACACGCAGCTCACCAAAGACGTCATCTCCGACTACAACGCCTGCATCCTCGAATCGACCTTCGACAAGTACGCCGACAGGCCGCTTCCTCCGTACTTCGAGCTGCGCGTTCCCCGCACCCTGGCCCCGCCGGTGAAGACGGCCCTCAGTGACCTGACCAAGAAACGCTATGCGAGGAAATAAACACATGAAAAAGAGCTGGCTCTCGGCCCTGCTCCTCGCCCTCTCCGCGACCTCCCCCGCGCCCGCACAGGAGGAGGCGGCCGCCAAGGTCGATACCGTCCTCGACCGCCTCGAGAAGCGCCTCTTGGACCACGAGGCCGACGGCCTCACGTTCGGCGAGAAAAATGCGCCTCCGCCGCCTCTCGATGCCGAAGGCGGCCCGACCGAGACGATGAAATTCCAGAAGAAGACGAAGATCGGCGCGTCCACGGCGGAGCTCGACGGCCTGAAGCAGCTCGGCGGCCAGATCGCCGAGCTCGAGCAAGCCGTCGATCGCTACGCTTCCGACGTCCAGAAAACCAAGCAAGGCATCCTGGACGAGGCCCACACCGACAACTTCATCACCATCGAGGCGCGTCTCGCGGACACCGACGTCGCCGCCATCACGTCGCTCACCGTGAAAATCGACGGCTACGGCGTCTATGAGCTGAAGGAAACGGGCGGCATCTGGATGCCCTCCGCGCAGGTCCCCCTTTACGCCGGCCCGCTCAAGCCCGGCAACCACCGCGTCGACCTCGAGGCCCGCATCGCCTTGAAGCCGAAGAAGGCTTTGCCGATGAACGGCGACGTCTACCGCTTCATCAACAAGACCTTCGACGTCGTCGTCCCCGGCGGCAGCCGCACCGCTAAATATCTGATCAACATCCAGCCGCCGACCAAGCTCGACGGTGCCGCAGACGCCACGCTCAAGGAAGCCTCGTGAGAAAGCACGCCGGAAAACTCAGCGTGATCCTCGCCGCCTTCCTGACGGCGCCGCTGCTGCTTTCGGTCTCCAACTCCAGCTCTACGTCGGAAGAAGGCCGCGACCCGGAAACCGAGCTCGCCGCCGCGCGCGAGTCGCTCGACCACATTTTGCGGCGCCTCGAGGCCAGCCGTCAGGAGTCCCGCCGTCCAGGCTTGGGCCCGCAAACCGCTTTCGCCGACCGCGCCTTTTACAACGCCAAGGAATTCTTCGAGCACCGCGAATGGCTCTCCACGGTGCGGGAGCTGAACACGTTCCTGAACCTGACGCAGGTCCCTGAAACCAAGACCTACCTCGACGCGCAGTGGATGCTCGGCCACAGCTACGAGTCGATCGGCTATCCCACGAAGGCTCTGCGCGCGTACTTCCGCTACCTCGCGCACTACCTCACGGCCAGCGTCAAGGACGCGAGCCACGACCGCTTGCTCGACGTCTTGCGCCGCATGCTTCCGATCGCCGCGAAGGACGAGTCCTCCAATCATCAGCTGAACGAGCTCCTTGCCTCCGTCACCACCCTAGACCTCCCCGAGGCCGTGCGTCCCGCCGTCTACTTCGCGGCCGCGAAAGCCGCGGCCCACGATGGCAACGTCCAGATCGCCACGCGCTTTCTCGACGACCCGAAAGCGCAAGCCAAGGACGACACGCTGAAGGCCAAAGGCCTCTACCTCCGCGCGCTCATCGCCTTGAATCACCGCGAATTCGAAAAAGCCGAAGATCTCCTCGCCGACGCCATCCAAGAGGACGAGGAAGACGGTGAGACCGAATCGCTTGCCCGCCTCGCCTTGGCTCGCCTGGCCGTCCGGCAAAAACACCGCGAGACCGCGCTCGAGTATTACGACGCCATCGACGACGAATCCCCGGCTTTCCGCGACGCCTTGTTCGAAAGCGTCTACGTCCACCTCGATCTGAAGCAGGACGGCGACGCCCGCACGAAGGCCATGCAGTTCATCGCCCGCCATCCGGACGATCCGTCCTCCTTCCAGCTCCGCACGCTCCTCGCTTACCTCGACTTGCGCGCGGGCGACGTCGCTTCGGCGCGCTCCTCGATCGCTGGCGCCGACACGCATCTCGCCAAGATCTCCGGCTTCCTCGGCGCCAAGCTGAGCACCCGCACGAAGCTCGACCAGAGCACGCTCATCGAGCTCAACGCGCTGTCCAACGCCCAGATCAAGCCCACGCCCACCGTCGCCGAAGGCCTCGCGCAGTTCGCGAAGCTGGGCGAGATCTCGCGCCGCCTGGCCGACGCCCGCGGCGAGCTCAGGAACCTCTCGTTCACGATCGGCCGCGTCCAGATCGACGCCTTCCGCCCGCAATGGGTGAACCGCGCCGAGCAGCTCGCCCGCCTCGGCGACGAGGCGCTCGAAGTCGGCCACCGCCTCGCCGCCGCTGAGCGTCACCTCTACCAAAAAAGCCTGGACGCGATCGACTGGCAAGCGCTCACCGCTGCGGAAGAGCGGCGCACGCGCCTCTTGACCCCGCAGGCCGACATCGCCCGCAGAATGCGCTACTGGCCCACCTACGCCAGCTTAGTCGACCTCGACCGGGACGCCGCAGAAGGCGACGCCAAGCTGAAAAGAGCCCGCGCCGAGCTAGCCGCGGCCCGCTTGCGCCTCGCTCAATCCGGCAACGCCGCCGCCTCGCAGCGCATAGCCGAGCTCGAGTCCGGCGCCGCCAAGATCTCCGAGACGATCGCCCGTAACGTGGAGCAGATCCGCAAAAAGCGCGTCGCCGCCCTCCTCGATCAGGCGCCGCACCGCGCCGCCCGGAAATTCCTAACGCAGTATGCGGTCTCCCTTCACGAGGAGTCCGAGCTGATCAAAAAGGCCCGCGACGGCGCCCGCACGCCCTCCGAGCGTTTGCTGGCCCAGGATGCCCAGTCGGCGTGGAAGCGCTGGGAGTTCGTCACCAAAGAGCTCTTCGACGACATCGACGAGCTCGATCGCGAGATCGAGAAGGGCCTAGCGCAGGTCTTGGCCGACATCGAGCGCCAGGAAGCCGAGCACGACAAGCTCCGCGAAGGCGTCGAGGCGATCACTGAGCAGCTCGAATCCCGGCTCGGGCTCTCCCTCGCCTCGATCGTCGATCAGTACTCGGGCGCCGTCGACGCGCGCATGTCGCGGCATAAAAAGTGGCGGGCCGACCTGGAATGGCTCGAATTCAAGGCGCAGACCGACGAAGGCCGGAAGGTCGACGCTCGCTTTCAACTCGAACAGCAGATCCTCAAAGACAATCTCACGGATCTCGAGCAAGGAGTCTTGTGGTCATGGCCCAAGTAAAACGCATCCTTCTGGCGCTCTTCGCCCTCCTGTGCGCCGAGGTTGCCACGGCCGAGGCGCCGATCCCCCCGGAGAAGGTCGACGCAAAGGCTCTCGACGCCTTCAAGGAATATTGGGGCGCCTTCGACTCGTATGAGGAGAAGCTCACCAAAGACGGGGTCAAGCGTTTCAAGGATTCTTGGGACTCCGTCAAGCGCGCCTACCTCGAGAAAAAGGCGAAGGTCTCCGTCCAGGAGCTCGAGGCGCTGCAGCGCGCGGCCGAAAAATACAAGGACCACCTGGAAAAGCACGAAGGCGCCGACAACCGCCCTTTCGTCATGCTGAACCTGGCGCAGATCCACAACCTCATCGGCGACCACCTTCAAAAGGGCGACGCCAACGCCGGCACCTTCGCGAAGAGCGAAGCTCTTGCCCTCCTTCGGGACATCGAGGAGCAGTACCCGACCTTCGTCTATCGCGAGCAAGCCCACTACCTCCGCGCCGTCGTCCTCGAATCCCTGGACCGCGACGACGAAGCGCTCACCGCCTGGCAATCTCTCGCCGCCACTGCGAAAACCAGCCTGCACGGCGTCCACGCCCGCGTCGCCCTGGGCGACCATCTCTTCATGCGCGAGCGCGCCGCTGAAGCCGTCAAAGCCTACGACAAGGCCCTGGAGCTCCTCCCCGACGTCGACGCCGAGGACCCGGAGTACGAGCGCCTGCGCATCAACTATCGCCTCGCGTGGGCCGCCTACCGCGCCGCCGAGCTCAACGTCGTGATCCGCGCTGGCGCCGAGGTCCTCGTTCCCGGCCGTCGCGCCAAGACCGTCGAGCAACGCGAGAAGATCCAGCAGGACGCCGTCGACATGATGGGCGACGCGCTCTACGAGGCCAACGCCTTCGCCAAGTCGAAGGAGGTCCTCGGCCGCAAGGAGCTCTCCGAGTTCGGCGGCGCCATCGGCCTCCGCGCCGTCACCCGCTACAACGCCAACGGCATTCACGGCGAAGCGAGCACCCTCGGCGAGTTCGTAGCCGACAAGTTCCCGCTCTCGAAGGAGACGCCAGACACTCTGGCCGTCACCGCCGACTCTTGGCAGAAGCTGGGCAAAACCCCGAAGCGCATCGCCGCCCTCGAAAAGCTGGCGCTCCTTCTCCCGGCGCAATCCCTCTGGCGCTCGCGCCACAAGGACGACCTCGAGTCCGTGAAGAAGATGGAAAAACGCGCGGTCCCCGCGGCCGTCGCGGTCGCCACGTACTATTATGACGCGGCCCTCGGCTCCGGCAACGCGAAGACCTTCCAGACCTCCTCCTCCTTCTACGACCTCCTTCTCGGCCACGGCCCGAATCTCGTCGAATCCAACGACTGGCGCCTGCGCCGCGCGCACTGCCACTATTTCGCCGGTGACTACGACGCCGCCTCGAACCTCTACGGCGAGCTGAAAGCGGATTACAAGGTCGACGCGGAGACCCTGCAGGTCGCGGGCTATCAACAGGTCCTTTCCACGGAGCGCCGCTGGCGCGAGCTCTTCGGCAAGCTCGCCGAACAAGGCGTCGACCCGCTCAAATCCGCCGACACCGTCCGCGCCCTCGCCGGCCTGGAGAAATCGATCGACGAGTTCGCCGCTCGCTTCCCGGCGCAATCGCGCTCCGTCGACCTCCTCCTCGTCGGCGCCAGCGTCAACCGCGACATGCAGACCTTCGACAAAGCCTCGCGCTATTGGCAACGCGCGCTCGTCTCGCAGCCGAGCCCGGCGCAACGCGGCATCGCCATCCGCGGCATCATCTTCGCCACGATGAAGACCGGCTCCACCGGCGAGGTCGTCGAGGTCACCCGGCGCTTCCTCAAGCTGGAAGACTGGCGCGCGCTCGGCCTCGCCCTCGCCAACGAGCTCCGAGGCGTCCTCTCGGTCGCCGCGCTCGACGAAGGCAAGCGCCTGAACGGCGCCGGCCACGTCCTTGAAGCCGGCAAGCTCCTAACGGACGTCGCGGCCGAGTTCGGCGACGTCCCGGACCGCGACCGCATCTGGCGCGACGGCGCCTACATGCTCGCCATCGCCGGCGAGTGGGCCGAGGCGCAGAAATCCGCCGAGACCTACGCGCAATCAGGCCTGACCAAGAATCGCGGCGACATGGCCTATCTCTTGGCCCGGTCGCACGAATACCAGCTGCGCCTCCATGATGCCGCGAAGACTTATTTCCTCGTCGGCGACCGCTTCCCCGCGCACCCGCGCGCTGTCGCCAGCCTCCAGCGCGCCGAGAAGCTCGCCGTTGCGGAGGGCGACTACGCCCTCGCCGCCGAGGCGACGACCGCCTTGGGGGAGCGCGAGAAAAACGGCGACGAACGCATCAAGTCCTTCGAGCTCGCCGTCGACTACCTCGCCAAGGCGGAGAATCCCGACAAGGCCCTCGAGCTGTCGCGCAAGCGCCTGCGCGCCAGCTCCTCGACGACCGAGAAGTTGAAAGCCCAGCTTCTCGTCGCCAAATCGACGTTCAAGGTCGGCGCCGAGCAGGACTCCCTCGACCAGCTCGCCATCCTGGCCAAGACCCTGGAGCGGCAGCGGCAGACGATGCGCTCCGAGGACTACGCTGCGGTCGCGGGCGAAACCCACTACCTTCTCGGCGAGGAAGCCCGCCGCCGTTTCGACGACTTCAACGTCATCGAGCGCGCGGGTAACGTCGCGGACAACATCGCGGTCAAGAGCCGCTATTTCGAGGAGCTCGTCTCCAACTTCGACCGCGCCGCCGCCGCAGGCAACCCCGCCTGGGCCACGCGCGCGCGCTACGAGCTCGGCACCGCCGCGGAAGCCTTCGCCGACGAGGTCGCGTCGATCCCCGTCAAGACCACCGAAGGCGTCAACCTGCGTACGCAGAATCGCTTTAAAGCGACGATCGAGCGCCTCTCCGCGCTCGCCCGGAAGTACCACGGCACCAACGCGGTGGTCGCGCGCAAGGATCCGGCGCGTTACCGCGACAACGAGTGGGTCAAGAAGTCCATGCTACGCCTTTCCGGCGACGTCTCGAAAAAGCCCGAGACGCGCCACCGCGAAGTGATGCCGGCTTCGCTGCAAGACAACCTGCCTTCGGAATGGAGCCTGTGAGATGCGTGCTCTAAAGAGCCTCATTTTAGCCGCTGCGATGCTCGCCCTCGCCGCTTGTGCGTCGACCGGAGGCGATTCCGAGCCAGGAAAATCCGACGATCTCGACGTGGCGCAACCCGCGCCCGACGCCCCCATCGCCCAAGGCACGACGAAGGAAGGCAAGGTCCCCGCCGATGCCGTGATGAACTGGCAGTCCTTTTTCAAGGCGCCGCCCACGAGCCAAGAGCGCAGCCTTCTCGAAAGAAGGGTCACCGCTTGGACCGACGTCGGCACCGTGAAAGAGCTCTTGCAGAAAGGCCGAGCCGAGCTCGCCCTGGGCCGCATCGGCGCCGCGGAGGTCAGCTTCCGCAAGGCCACGCGCCTAGAGCCGAAGAACCTCGAGGCCGCCCTCGAGCTCGCCGCGCTCTTCCTAAAGAAAAAGGACGTGAAAAACGCCTTCGAGTTTCTCGTGCAGGTAAAAGAGGGCTTGGGCATCGATCGTCGCGCGACCCAGAGCTTCATCTTCCGCTATCGCTACACGCTTGCTCTCGCGTACATCGAGCGCGGCGACCGCGAAAAAGGTCACAAAGTCCTCTCCGATCTTCTGACCGTCCAGCGTGACTTCGCGCCCGCCTACGTCGCCCTCGCCACCAGCTACATCACGATCAACCGGGACGCGGTCGCCGAATTCGTCGTCCGTCGCGGCCTCGACCGCATCAAGGAAGATCCTCGCCTCCTGAGCCTGATGGGCCTGGTCCTCGCCCGCCGGCGCACGCTCGACGAAGCCCGCCTTTGGTACGACAAAGCGCTGAAGGTGAGCCCCACCTACACGCCGGCGCTCGTGAATCGAGCTGCTCTCGCCATGCAGAACCTGGAGTACGGCGCCGCCGAGGCGGACCTGATCCAGGCCCTGACACACGAGCCACACAACGTCGACGCGCTCGTCGCCCTCGGCATCGCGCAAAAGAAGCAGGGCAACATCTCGGGCGCCAAAGCCTCGCTGACCAAGGCTGTCGACGTCTCTCCGGAGAACGCCTACGCCCGCTTCAATCTCGCCGTCCTGCTCGCCGACGACCTCAAGAAGCCCGACGAGGCCCTGCGCCTTTTCCGCGAAGTGCTGCAGACGGAAGGCCAAGGAGGCGAGCTGAAAGACCTCGCCAGGAGCTACGTCAACGACCTGAAGCCGACGGGCGAAGCGCTGTAAGCGCCCGTGACAACGCCCGTCTTGGCGGGACCCGGAGAGTTTCCCTAAAGAACCCTCCCTCGGGACCGAAACACCGCATGGAGGATCTTCCATGAGCGACCCCAAAAACGACGCCGGCAAGCGCACGTACGACCGCACGAGCTACATTCTCGTGGTGGACGACGACAGCACGCTGCTGAAATTCTTCAAGATCCACCTCAACAAGTTCTTTTCACGGGTCATCGTCGTCAAGAACGCCAAAGAGGCGATCGACACGCTCCGCGAGAAAGAGATCGATCTGGTGCTCTCCGATATTCGCATGCCGCGCATGGACGGGCTCCAGCTGATGAAGCGCGTGCGCAAGCACGACCCCGCGATTCCGATGCTCATGATCAGCGGCGCGCTCCTCTCCGAAGAGCAGAGCACGGCCGCCGGCGAGGACGCCGACGGCTACCTGCGCAAGCCCTTCTCCGTCGACGATCTCCACGCGTTCATCGAGAAGGGCATGCAGCTGCGCGAGCAGCTCAAGCGCCTCTCCGACATGCTGACCGACAAGAAGCAGATCCGCGAAGTCGTTCGCGGCAAAGTGAAGGTAGAGAAGCTCGTCGAAGGCGCGGCCCACCTCAAGGAAGCCAACGAGATCCTGGCCAACCTCAAAAGGGCTGGATAAGGGTCTCGGGCTCGCGCAAGGCCGCGAGCGTCGCGGAGCCGTACCACGAAAAGAGCCGCCCATCCGCTTTCAGGATGGGCGGCGCTTTTTCGCCTGCCGCGCTCCATTCCCCGACGAGACGCTCCACGTCCCGCTTCCGGAACGGATAGGGCTCCGTTGACAGCAAGATCACGTCCGGACGGAGCGCCTGCGCCTTCGCGACCGTCAACTCCGGATACCGCGTCGCAGGGTCCTTCATGGCGTTCTCGTAGCCCAGCGCCTTCAACATCGCGCTGATGTAGGTATCCTCGGCGACCACCATGTAGGGCTCTCGCCAAATGTAGTAGAGCGCCGTCCTCCCGACCTGCGTCCCAGAGCTCGTCTCCAACTCGCCCTCGATCGCACGCGACAGCTCCTCGGCCGCCGAGCCAGCCCCGAGGAACGCCGCGATCTTCCTCAACATCGGCGGCACGTCGGCGGGGGCCTTGGGAAAGGTGTTCAACGTCGGCGCCCGCCGCCCCAGCGCCGCGATGTGCTCGGGCTTATTCTCTTCCTCGTTCACGAGCACGTGCGTCGGCTTCAGCGCGAAGATCGCCTCGAGCTCCGGATCCTTCGTGCCGCCGACGAGCGCCGCCGTCCGGTGCAGGCCCGGCGGCTCGACGCAAAACTTCGTGATCCCGACCAGCTCGTCACCCAGTCCGATGGCGACGACGGTCTCCGTCAGGCTCGGCACCAGAGACACGATCCGTCGCTGCGTCACGCGCGCCGCCACGTTTTCATCGCCAGGCCGAAGGTGTGGGTCGCGAGCGCGACAAGCGCTGCGGTGAGGCAGCCGCCGACGAGCACCTCGGTCGGATCAATGCCTTCGACCGGTCCCACCGCCGCGCGCAGCTGCATGCCGATGCTCATGCCGACGACGCCGAAAATGAAGCCGGCCGTCTGCAGCTTCTTCCAACGCTCGGCTAAAGCAGAGTAGGGCAAAGTCAGGCCGAAGAGCACCTGCAAGGTGCCAAACAAATTCGTATGACCGTGCGAGCTCTTCTGCAAAAGAAGCTTCCAGGTCCCCAGCAAAGCATGGTCGCGCAAATACCCGGCCGTGATTTCCGTCGCGAGAAATGGCCCCATCATGGCCGCCAGCGTCAGCACGAGAAAGCCGAAAAACATGTTGAAAAGAGCGAGCCGCGGCATACTTAGGACCCTCGTGGGCGACTGCAGGGAGCTTCGTGTTATAATACGAGGAGCTTCCCACGCATGCTACCTTTCGCTTCTCCCTCCCCACGCCAATCTTGGTCACCACCGTCACGAGAGGTCCTCTCGATGAGCGTTTCGCGTCCCACGCGCGTCCTTTTCGCCCTTGCCGCCGTCTTCGGCGCCGAGCCCGTGACCGCCGCCGTCCACGTCACCGGCTCCGTCAAGGCCGGCACGTTGAGCGCCGGCTACCAGTCGACCGACTCGAAGGGCGCCTCCGCCAGTCTGAGCGTCGATTTGGGGCGCTACATCCGCATCGGCCTCACGCATGAGCAGCAGATCACGACCAGCGAAGGCTACGAGAACCCGGATGGCGAGGACACGAAGGATATCGACGGCGACGGCGTGAAGGATCCACAGCCGACTTACAGCCAGCAACACGTCTACTCCAACTCGCTCGATCTGCAGGTCGTCCTTTACGAAGGCGACCTCTTCGTGCCGTACCTGCTCGGCGGCATCATCGGTAAGCGCTACGTCGTCACCGCCCGCAATATGGTTAACGGCACGATGGACAACTTCGACATCACCTTGCCGCCCGGCCCGAATCTCGGCGCCGGCTTGGGCGTGCGCCTGAACAAGGACTTCACCCTGAAGCTCCAGTACACGGTTTCGCCGGGCTATACGATGAAGCCGGGCGACGAGAAGCCCAAGAGCGTCCTGGACAGAAACATGAATATTGGTCTGACGTACCAAATCTAGCGTCACGCCCCGGAATCAATTCCGCGCCCCCCGCGTCCGATGAGCCCCATGGCAGCATCGAACACCGGGAGCCTCGCTCTTGCCCCAAGTTTCTCCAGTACTCGTCGGACTCATCGGCCTAGGCATCGGCTTCGTCGTGTTGTTCGTCGTACAAATGAAGAACGTCCGCGGCGTTAAGCACCGCGGCCGTCGCAGCAGCTCTTCCTCGTCGTCCTCGTCGTCGAGCGGCAACTCCCAGCGCCGCACCGACCAGCGCACGCTCAGCTCGCCCGAGAAGAAGCTCTACACGCAAGCGCGATCCCTGCTGCAGGAAGGCAAGGCGCAAGCCGGCGCGCGGATCCTCGAGCAACTCAACATGCATCGCGAAGCGATTCAAGCTCTCGAGGACGCAGGCCAGATCCACGACGCCGCCAATACGCTCATGCGCATGCAGAAGCCGAACCGCGCGGGTGTCGTCTACGCTCGCCACGGCATGTGGCAGGACGCGGCAAAGGCGTTCAAGACGGCGAACATGCCGCTCGAAGTCGGCAAGTGCGCCCGCGAGGCGGGCGACTTCGCCATGGCCGCCGAGCATTTCGAGAAGACCGGCCGCGCCGACGACGCCGGCGAATGCTGGGAAAAAGCCGGCGACCTCCATAGGGCCGCGCGCTCCTTTGCGCAGGCCGGCAACGCCGCGCGCTCCATGGCGCTGTATGACAGGCTCGCGACCACCTCGAAGAACCTCGCGGCGGTCGCCTTCCTCGACGAAGAAGTGAAAGCGATCTTCGAGCACCTCACCGCGGGCAACTCCGAGCCGGGGCTCGCCGAGATCCTGATGCAGAAGAACCGCCTGCCCGAGGCGATCCGGACGCTCTGCGCGAAGGGTCTGCTCGAGCCCGCCGCAAGCCTCGTTCAACGCTCCGCCACGGACGTCGGCCCGAAGCTCATGGCGGAGATCTCCTACCAAGACGGCTCGGCGCAATGCCTCGCGCAAGTCTTCGAGAAGACGTCCAACCATCACCACGCCGGCGTGGTCTACGAGCGTCTCGGCACCTTCGCCGAGGCCGGCGCCGCCTTCGAGCGCGCCGAAGACTTCGAGCGCGCGGCCTATTGCTACGAGCGCGCCGGCAAGGACGACAAAGCGCGACCGCTACGCGAGAAAGCGCGGGCGCAGCCGTACCAGCCGCAGGCCGCGCAGAGCTCCAGCGCGGGCGGCTTTGCTCTTTCCAGCCTTCCGTCCGACGCGCCCGGCCCGATCATCGTGACGCCGCCGCCGGAAGATGCGTCGACCGTGCCCGTGGCACTGCGCGTCGCGACTCCGGCGCCGATCGCCGGCCCCCTGCCCGGCGGGACGACGCCGCTCGTCGCAAGCTCCGCGCCGCACTCCGCCGCGGCAGCCCAGCCCGCCCCGCCGCGTCCCCGCCTGGCCCTTCCGACGTTCGACACACCCACCGCGAGCAACGGCCCGAAATTCTCGCTTTCCGACGGCGACACGCAAAGCGCGGCTCAGGCGGTTCCCGACGCGCCCGTGGCCGCGGCTCTGGAAGCCACGGCGCCGCCGCCGACCGCAGCCCCCCAATCGGAGGCCGCCGCCCCGCAGAAAGCCCCGGCGCCCGTCGCAACGGCCATCGCGGTGACTCCGACGCCGACCCCTGCGCCCCTCGCCACCGTGCCGACACCGACTCCGGCTCTAGCACCCTCGGTCCTGACTCCGACCACAGCGCCGGTCGCCCCTTTCAGCTTGCCGACCCCGACAGCCTTCGTCCCGCTCCGCGTCCTCAACCAAGACGCTACGCCGGAAGACCTCTCGTCGCTCGAGCCGGCGCAAGCGAGCTTCCACAAAGCCAAGTTCCTGGCCGACCTCGACGTGAACCAGAAGGCTCTCCTCTGGAGCATCGGAACCTCGATGACTTACGCCGAGAACCAGGCGGTCCTGACCTATAACGACGAGCCCCGCGGCGTGTACATCATCACGGCCGGGGTCGTGAGCTGCTACCGCGTCATCGGCGGCAAGGACACTTACGTCGACCAGATGGGGGAATCGGAGACCTTCGGCGAGCTCTGGCTCCTGGCCGACCAGCCCTCGGCCGTCCGGTTCGTGGCCACCAAGCCCGACACCCAGATCCGGATCATCGACCGGGACGCCTTCAACGACCTGATGGACAAAGACGGGACACTTGCCCGGAAGGTGTACAAAAGGTTTACGATGCGCCTCCTCAAGCGCCTCCTAAAGCCGCAGACTCAGCCGAAAAATCAGCAGGCCTCTTAGTCCGCCGCCCTGGCACGGCCCCTGCAAAGACTCAGTCATCCAAGCTGAGCCGAGCGGTCGTTCCCCACGGATTATGAGGCCTCCCATGCAGAACCTGGTCTGTTTCAAGCACTCTGAGTATCGCGGCGACACGGCTCCCTCGCTATCCTGCAAAGCCTGCTGCGGCATCTTCATCTCGCAGATCAAGGAGCAGAACATGGCGGCGACCGGCACGATCACGAGCCCCCGCGAGTGGATCGAGAAGAAAGCCAAAGAAGCCGAAGCGGCGAGCCGCGCGAAAGCGCGCGCGCAGAACGACTACACGTCGTTTTGACGTCACGCTCCCGATACCGGCAGAGCGTCCGCGGCTCAAAAGTGAACCGCCGATGCGGCCCCGGAATCCGGAGCCAAAACCTAGCAACCTGATTTCACGGCACTTCACGCGAAGGCCGTGAGCTCTGGCGTTTGGCATGCACGTTGCTCTCTCCTGCTGCGAAGGCGGGATCTCATGCGCGTGGATGCAGACACCAGAATCAAGCACCTGATCAAGGCGATCACCGTCGTCGTGCTGCTCGCGGCGACGGCTGCGGTCTTGTACCTCGCGCGCTGAGCGCCCTCCGCCAAAGCGGCCGAGTGCTCAGACCATCTCGACGATCACCGCGCTGGCTTCTCCGCCGCCGATGCAGAGCGTCGCCAGACCGCGCTTTTTCCCGGTCGCGGCGAGCCCGTTGACCAAGGTCGCCAGGACCCGAGCGCCACTCGCCCCGATCGGATGCCCGAGCGCCACGGCTCCGCCGTACGGATTCACCTTCGCCGGATCGAGCGCGAGCTCCTTGATCGCCGCCATGGTCACCACGGCGAACGCCTCGTTGATCTCGTACTGGTCGATGTCGGTCGTCTTTAGGCCGGCCTTTGCCAGCACCTTGCGGATGCACTCGATCGGGGCCGTCGTGAACCACGCCGGATCCTGCGCGTGCGAGGCCTGCGCGACGATGCGCGCGATCGGCTTCTGGCCCTTCGCCTTGGCCGTCTCCTCGCTCATCAAGAGGCACAAGGCCGCGCCGTCGTTGATCGACGAGGCGTTGCCGGCGGTCACCGTGCCTTCCTTGTCGAAGGCCGGCCGCAAGGTCGTGAGCTTCGCCAGATCGACCGCGAACGGCGCCTCGTCTTTGTCGACGAGGGTCGCGCCCTTTTTTCCGCCGACTTCGACGGGCACGATCTCTTTGGCGAAATGGCCCGATTCCACGGCTTTGCGCGCGCGCTCGAAGCTCTGGGTCGCGAACCGGTCCTGCTCCTCGCGGGTGAACTTGAACTCCCGCGCGCACAGATCGCCGAAGTTCCCCATCGCGGCGTTGCCGTACGGATCCCAAAGGCCGTCGAACTGCATGTGGTCCTTCATCTCGACGCTGCCGAACTTGAAGCCGGCGCGGGAGTTCGGCAGAAGGTGCGGCGCAAGCGTCATGTTCTCCATGCCGCCGGCGAGCACGATTTTCGCGTCGCCCAAGCGAATCGCCTGGTCCGCAAGCATCACCGACTTCAAGCCGGAGCCGCAGACGCGGTTGATCGTCATCGCGCACACCGACTTGGGCAGGCCGCCGTGGATCGCCGCCTGGCGCGCCGGCGCCTGGCCGACGCCGGCCGGGAGCACGCAGCCCATGATGATCTCGTCGATCTCCTCGCCCTTCAGGCCGGAGCTCTTGAGCGCGTCCTTCACCAGGGTCGCGCCGAGCTGCGGCGCCGGGACGGTGCCGAGCGCGCCGCCCATTTTGCCGATCGGCGTTCTTTTGGCGTAAGTAAGGACGGTGCGGACTTGGCTCATGACGGTCTCCTCTGAAGGTGCCGAGAGTCTGGCCCAGGAATCTCCCTTTTTCAAGGCACTATGCTGCGCCTCATCCGTCTCGAGCCCCTGCCGAAAACGCGCGAAGACGCCGCGACGTTCGCCGCGTTTCAGGAGGCGGTCGCCGGCTTTCACACGCCGGTCGAGACCCTGGAGCGCGACGCCGTCCACGTCGCGCGCGACGCGAGCGGCGCGATCGTCGGCGGGATCGTCGTCGGCACGGAGCCGCCGTTCCGCACGCTCGACGCCACCGTCGCGCCCGCAGATCGCGAGGCGGTCGCCGAAAAGCTCGACCTCGCCGCGACGGTCGAGCTGCACGGCGTGATGCTCCGCCCCGACCTGCGCGGCGGCCTCGTGTCGAGCAGCTTCTGGTTCAGCGCCTTGCGCCGCGTCCAGCGCACCGGGAAGAAAACGCTCCTCGGCAGCACTACTGAGCCGGCGCTCTCACGCCTATACGCAACGGCCGGCGGCCGATTGATCTACACCGGAACGATCGAGTGGCGAGGCGTGCCGCGACCGACCTTCGTCTACACGTGGGAAGTCGCGCGCCTCCCCCTCGCGTTCCTCAAAGGCGCCCTGCTCCGACCTCTATATTAGTCCATTAATTTCAATTGATTAGCTTCTATAGCTCCGCCGCGACGCTTCCGGTACGCTTGCGCACAATTTACGAACACGACCCCTCGGGGTTTTTCGGGAGGCGCGGCCCGCATGCGCAGTAGCGGACTAGAACCTCGGCGAGCGTGCACGCTCGAGCTTTCGACCGGTGATCGATTCAAGGGCGAGCTGATCGGCGCGCCGCTGGCCACGAGCGGTCAGATGGTGTTCACGACCGGCATGGTCGGCTATTGCGAGGCGATGACCGACCCGTCCTACTTCGGCCAGATCTTGATCTTCACCTATCCCTTGATCGGCAACTACGGCATCCCGTCCCTGCCGAAAAAACTGGAGCTGCCGATCCTGCGGGGCTTCGAGAGCGACCGCGTCCACGCCGCCGGCGTGATCATCACGATGGACACGATCGAGGCCTTCCACTGGAACAGCTTCCAGTCGATCGATTCTTGGCTCAAGCAAGAAGGCGTGCCCGGCGTCGTCGGCCTCGACACCCGTCACCTCGTGCACCTCGTGCGGCAAACGCCGAACCTCCTCGGCAAGCTCCTCCCCGTCGAGCCCACCGGGACGCGCGACTACGGCGCCGCGCTGAGCACGATCGCCGGCGAAGGCTTCTTCGACCCGGGGCAGCACGAGATCTTGAGCGCCGTAGCACTTGGCGAGCGCCGCCGCATCGGCGCCGGCAAGCACCGGGTCGCCTTGATCGACTGCGGCGTCAAATGGAACATCATCCGCCAGATCGTCGAGCGCGGCTGCGAGGTCGAGCTCATTCCTTGGAACGACGACCTGAAGGACGTGGACTGTAGCGGCTGGCTCATCTCCAACGGTCCCGGCGACCCGGTGCGCACCGGCGGGCTCAAGGATCGCGTCGCGAATTTGCTGAAGGAAGAGCGGCCGATCCTCGGCATTTGTTTAGGCCACCAGATCCTGTCGCTCGCCGCGGGCGCGCGCACCGAGCGCATGAAATACGGCCACCGCAGCCACAACCAGCCGGTCTACCAAGTCGGCACGCGCCACGGCTACATCACCAGCCAGAACCACGGCTACGTCGTCGACGAGGCCTCGCTCCCCGACGACTGGGAGCCCTGGTTCCGCAACGTCAACGACCAGACAAACGAGGGCATCCGCCACAAGACGCGGCCCTTCCGCAGCGTTCAGTTCCACCCCGAGGCGGCGGGCGGACCGCGCGACACGGGCTGGATTCTCGAGCAATTCGTCGCCGAGGTGAAATCCTGATGCCGATTCTCGCGAAACTGAAGCAACTCGGCCGGGCGCCGAAGGTCCTCCTCCTGGGCTCCGGCGGCCTTTCCATCGGCCAAGCCGGCGAGTTCGACTACTCCGGCACGCAGGCGGTGAAGGCCCTGGTCGAAGAAGGCTGCGAGGTCGTGATCGTCAACCCGAACATCGCGACGGTGCAGACGAACCCGGCCGAGCGCACGAAGATCTACCTCTATCCGGTCGAAGTCGACTGGGTGGAGAAGGTGATCGCGAAAGAGCGTCCCGACGCCATCGTCGCCGGCTTCGGCGGGCAGACCGCGCTCAACTGCCTCATGGCGCTCGACGCCGCGGGAATTCTGAAGAAGCACGGCGTGCTCAACCTCGGCACGCCGGTCGAGACCTTGCGCATGACCGAGGACCGCGACCTCTTCGCGCAAAAGATGCGCGAGATCGATATGCCGGTGCCGGCGAGCCATGCCTGCACGACGCTCGGCCAGGCGATCAAGGCCGCAGAAGACATTGGCTACCCCGTGATCGTCCGCGCCGCCTACGCGCTCGGCGGCTTGGGCTCCGGCTTTGCCAAGACCGACGGCGAGCTCGAGGCCCTGGTCTCCTCGGCCTTGACCTCCTCGCCCCAGGTGCTGGTCGAGAAGAGCCTCAAAGGCTGGAAAGAGGTCGAATACGAGGTGATGCGCGACGGCGAAGGCAACATCATCACCATCTGCAACATGGAGAACTTCGACCCGCTCGGCATCCACACCGGCGACTCCATCGTCGTGTGCCCGAGCCAGACGCTCTCCGACGACGAGTACCAGATCCTGCGCAACGCGGCGCAGAAGATCGTCGGCGCCTGCGGCATCATCGGCGAGTGCAATGTGCAGTACGCGTTGGATCCGCAGAGCCATTCGTTCTTCGTCATCGAGGTCAACGCGCGGCTATCGCGCTCTTCCGCGCTGGCGAGCAAGGCCTCCGGCTACCCGATCGCCTACGTCGCCGCGAAGGTCGTCTTGGGCTATGACCTCCTCGAGCTAAAAAACCCGGTCACTGGCATCACCTACGCCTACTTCGAGCCCGCGCTCGACTACATCACCATCAAAGTGCCGCGTTGGGACCTGGCGAAGTTTCGCGGCGCCTCGCGCCAGCTCGGCTCGACGATGAAATCCGTCGGCGAGGTCATGGCCATCGGCCGAAACTTCCCCGAGGCGCTGCAGAAATCGGTGCGGATGGTGACCGAGATCGGCCAGGGGATCTCGTACTTCCGCGGCGGCTTCAAGGACGAGGCGACGCTCTCCGAGGCGTTGAGCGAGCCCACCGACACGCGCCTCTACGCGGTAATCGAGGCTCTCCGCCGCGATTGGGACATCGACAAGATCCACCAGCTCACCCGCATCGACAAATGGTTCCTCGCGAAAGTGCGCGAGATCACGACGCTTGAAAAGACGATCGAATCCATGGCGCGCGAGCACCGCGGCGGCCAGGACGATTCGCGCTTCCTGCACCAGGTCTTCGGCATGCTCGATGCGACGACTTGGCGCCGCTGGAAGACCACGGGCTTCGGCGACGAGCAGATCGCGGCCCTCGCCCTCCGCGCGCTCGACGGCCGCGACGGCAAGGACGTCGGCAAGCTCTCCGAGAAGCGCGTGCAAAAGGCTTCGCACGTGTTGCGCGCGATGCGGAAAGCGCTCGGCGTCGTCCCCGTCGTGAAGAAGATCGACACCACCGCCGGCGAATACCCGTCGCCCAGCAACTATCTCTACATGTCCTACGGCGGCATGTTCAGCGACCCCTTGCCGGAGGACGGCAAAAAAGCCTCCGCGATCGTACTCGGGTCCGGCTCCTACCGGATCGGCACGAGCGTCGAGTTCGACTGGTGCGCGGTGAGCTGCAGCCGGAAGCTCCAGGCCGACGGCTGGCGCAGCGTCATCATCAACTGCAACCCCGAGACGGTCTCGACCGACTACAACAGCTCCGACCGCCTTTTCTTCGACGAGATGACGCTCGAGCGCATCCTCGACGTCTGCGACGTGGAGAAGCCGAAGGGCGTCGTCACCTGCATGGGCGGCCAGCTGCCGAACAAGCTCGCGCTGCCGCTCGCCGAAGCCGGCGTGCCGCTCTTGGGCCACGAGCCCTCGGTCGTCGACATGGCCGAGGACCGCAGCAAGTTCTCGGCCCTGCTCGATAGCCTAGGCATCGACCAACCGCGTTGGACCGCGGCCTCGACCGAGACGGAGATCGATCTCTTCATCGAGGAAGTCGGCTTCCCCGTCCTGGTGCGCCCGAGTTACGTGCTCTCCGGCGCCGCGATGAAAGTCGCGCACGATCGCTCCACTTTGCGCGGCTATCTCGAGACGGCGGTCGACATTTCAAAGGATCACCCCGTCGTCATTTCAGAGTTTTTCCTCGGCGCCCGCGAGATCGAGTGCGACGGCGTCGCGCGCAAGGGCGAGATCCTGACGATGGTCGTGAGCGAGCACATCGAGAACGCCGGCGTCCACTCCGGCGACGCGACCATGGTCGTGCCGGCGCAGAAGCTTTATGTCGAGACGGTGCGCCGCGTGCGCCGCGCGGCGCGCCTGATGGCGCGCGGCCTGCGTTTGAACGGGCCGTTCAACATGCAGTTCTTGGCGAAGCAGAACCACATCAAGGTGATCGAGTGCAATGCACGCGCTGCGCGCTCCTTCCCGTTCGTCTCGAAGGTCATCGGCCTCAATTTGGCGGACGTCGCCACGGACGTCATCATCGGCCTGGAGCCGAAGATGCTGCGGATCAACGAGGACGACCTCCCGTACGTCGGCGTGAAGTCGCCGATGTTCAGCTTCACGCGGCTTTCCGGCGCGGATCCGGTACTCGGCGTCGAGATGGCTTCGACCGGCGAGGTCGGCTGCATCGCGCCGACTTTCGAGGAGGCGCTCCTCCTCTCCATGGAAGCCGCAAAAGTGCGCCGCCCGAAGAAGGCGATCCTCGTCTCGTCCGGCGCCGAGGCGGAGAAGCTGAAGTTCCTGGACGCCGCGCGGAATTTCCTCGAGCTCGGGCTCAAGCTCTACGCGACCGAGGGTACGGCGGTCTTCCTCGAGAAGCACGGCATTCCGGCGACTCCCGTCGCGTGGCCCGGAGAAGCCGAGCACGACGCCATTCACGCGATCAAGAGCGGGCTCGTCGACTTCGTGATCAACATCCCGAAGAGCCTGGAGGCGCAGGAGCTGGACAACGGCCACAAGATCCGGCAGGCGGCGGTGAAATTCGGCTGCTCTTTGATGACGAACATGGAGCTCACGGTCGCCTATGCCGTGGCGCTGGAGCGCAACCGCAACTTTGTGAAGGACCACGCCGTGGTGGCTCTTCCGCAGTACAAGAGCTGAGGCGAGGCCCCGGATCATGGCGGCGAAGCAAATCGTGGCGATGGGAGGCGGCGGGTTCTCGATGGAGCCCGACAATCTTCTGCTCGACGCGTACGTCTACACGCTGACGGGGAAGACCAAGCCAAAGGCGACGTTCATCCCGACGGCCAGCTACGACTCGCAGCAGTATGGTTACCGCTTCCTAAAGCATTGGAAGAAGCTCACACGCAGCGTCAGCATTCTGCAGATGGTCGACGAGGGCGAGCGTCCCGGCTTCGACGCGATGCGCTCGGGTCTCCTCGATCAAGACGTGATCTACGTCGGCGGCGGCAACACGCTCAACATGATCAAGCTGTGGCGCGAGCTCGGCGTCGATCGCATTCTGCGCGAATGCTACGAGAACGGCATCATCCTCGCCGGGATCAGCGCGGGGTCTCTGTGCTGGTTCGAGGAAGGGCCGACGGACTCGATCCCGGGGCGCCTCACGATGATGAGTTGCCTCGGCTTTCTCGGCGGTAGCAACTGCGTGCACTACGACGGCGAGGCGGAGCGCCGGCCCACGTTTCAGGCGATGGTCGCCGCGGGCGAGGCGAAACCCGGGATCGCTTGCGACGATGGCGTCGCCGTCCACTACGTCGACGGCGTCTTGAAGCGGGTCGTCTCCTCTCGCCCGGCGGCGCGGGCTTACCGCGTTTTTGCGAAGGACGGCAAAGCGTTCGAAAGCGAGCTCGTCCCCCAGTACCTCGGCGGCCACCCCGATTTTCTCGGCAAGGGCGCTCGCCTTCCCGTGATTCGCCGCGCCGTCCTCGACGACGCGCAGGCGATCCACATCGCGCACGACGCCTCGATCCGCGCTTTCACCTCGAAGGACTATTCCGACGCGCAACGCGCTGCTTGGACCGCGAGCCCTTTCGACGACGAGCGCCGGACCAACCTGGAGCGGCAGATCCGCGAGGAAGCCGTCTGGGTCACCGAGATCGGCGGCGTCGTCCGTGGCTATTGCCACATCCGCCGCCTTTCCGGTGAGCCCGAGACCGCTTATCTCCACGCGCTCTACTTAGCCCCCGAGGCCGCCGGGAAAGGCCTAGGCAAGCGCTTGGTCGAGCTGGCCGAGGAGCATGCTCGCGCCGAGAATTTCGCCCACCTGGCCCTCCACGCGTCCAAGAACGCCAAGCCCTTCTACGACAAGCTCGGCTTCACCCCAGTCGGCGACACCCTGCTCCATTGGGTCGGAGGCATTCCCCTGCAGTGCCAGCCCATGGTCAAACCCCTGACTCGATAGCCCTTTCCTTTCCGTTGACAAAACACCCTCTTACCCAATAGAACGACGGTTCTTCCGCAGTTCCCTATGGTGGGGTAGCTCAGCTGGTTAGAGCGGTGGATTCATAACCCACAGGCCGCGAGTTCAAGTCTCGCCCTCACCACCATTCCTCTCCGTTTCCAAATTCCCGACATCGTTGAGAAGAAGTTTGAGAACCACGGCGCATTGCTGCGCCGTGGTAATCGCGCGGTAATGTGTTCAGCTTCTGAGCTGAATCACTGCTGCTGTCGGGCGTGGTCGGAGTGAGGCGAGGAACTCTGTCTTGCCTGCTAGATGGTCCGGAGCGAGATGAGAATAGCGCTCTGTCATCTGGATGGACTGATGCCGTAGGACTTTCTGCAGCTCGAACATGGATTGGCCTGCCATCATCCACATGGATGCGAAGGAATGGCGGAGGCCGTGAAATGGCCTCTCTGGGACGTCAGCCCTTCGAGCGTAGAGGCAGGTAAAGACAACTAAGCCGCTCTTCGCTTCTGCCTCGCCACCCAAAGATCAAACGCCGCCTGCATCCCAATCCACATTTCCGCGCTAGTCCCCAGTACCGCTTCCAGGTCCAACGCGAACTCCGGGGTCACCCCCCGCTTCCCGTTCACGATCTCGTTCACCTTCCGCGGCGCGCACCCGATCTTCTCCGCTAGCTGCGACTGATTGAGCCCCATCTCGGGCATGTAGACCTCGGCGAGGACCTTGCCCGGATGCATCGGTTTTGGATTCTTGACGCCCATAGCCTCGTTACCCCTTGTGGTAGTCCTCGATCTTCACAGCCGAGAACTCGCCGTTCCGGAACTTGAAGGTGATCCGCCACGGGAACTCGTTGCTCATCGTCACGGACCACTCTTCCTTGCGATCGCCCTGCAACTTGTGAAGTCGGACGTTCGGCGGCTGCCCGAGGATCTTCAGATCGTCCAGACGCGAAGTGGCATGCATGATCGTCAACAGGGCCTTCGCGCGGACGTGCAATGCCTTGGGCAGGCTCTTGGAGAAGTCCGTTTCCCAGATCTCGCGGGCAATTTTGTTGCCGAAGCCGACGATCATAAGGTCACCGCCAGCCCTACTATTACACTATTCGGTATAATGAAACAACTACCTTAGTTGCAGGCCTATCTCTTGGTAATATTGCGGCAATCTGGAATTCCCCGCATGGGACCGCGTGGCTGACAAAGGCAGGCCAACCAAATCCGTCAATCGAGCAAGCGATTCGCGCGCGGATTACAGAGCGGATCATTATCCGGTGTGTATCGAGGAGTGTCAGGACTGATGCCGCTTTCAATCCTAGATTCATACATGAAGCGCGAGATCGCGTCCGGCAAGCACATTGGCGTAAGCCTCGGTCGCGTTGAGAACGGCAAGATTTCGTTTCACAATTACGGTCATGTTGATCTCCAAAATCAGGAGGCGATTTCTGAAAACGACATTTTTGAAATCGCTTCACTTGGGAAGGTCTTTACCGCCGTTCTTTTTGCGAAATTTTTCGCACGAAATTTGTGCGCGCCGACAGACCCGATATCCAGATACGTCCCCGAAACTGTCACCGGGGAGACCTCCCTCCTCAGCCTTCTAACTCACACTTCGGGACTACCGCGGGAGCCCGACGATTTCGTGAGTATCGCACCCAACAACTCGTTTTCCAGCTACGATGAGCTCAGATTGCTTCGGGCTCTGCAGACGACGGGTCTTACGACAAGCAAGGTCGGAAACTTCTCTTACTCAAATTTCGGCTACATGATTCTTGGCCTCGTCGCGAAACGCGTCGTAGGCGAAGAAAGCTTTTCCGACCTCGCCACCAGCGAAGTTTTAAAGCCGCTTGGCCTAGACAATACCTTTTACACAGTAGCGACAGCCCATGCTCACCGACTCCGTTGTGGATATACTCCCGACAAAAGTCAGGTCTCGTACTTGGAGTACGGCGCGTTTGAATCGGCTGGCGGAGCAAAATCCACCGCATCGGACTTGATCAAGCTTGTTGCTCTGTTGCTAGGGGAAGGCGCTTCGTCGCATGGAATGGCGAGTGCGCTAACAAAAACCATCGAGCAATATGTCGATCAATCAGGCAAAGAGATTAGTTTTGGCTGGCACGTTAGAAAGCATCAAGACCGCCTCTGCTACTTCCATCCCGGCGGGCTCGCCGGAGTGAAATCGGCGATGCTCTTTTGCCCGGAGCTGAAAACGGGCCTCGCTTATGTGAGCAACACCGAATCGCACGTAAGAGCGATATGGGACGTTTTGATACCGCCGAGCTAGGTGGGCTCGATCAGCTCCAGTAGCTGAGCGCCAGGAGTTCGGTCTTCCCTGATGTTCGCGACGACCTGATTTGGTTAAGGCGCCGGGATAGCGGTGGTGGGCGGGGCGATTGGATTGCCGAACCGAATCCGCGAGCTGGGCCGCCGCGAGCTCAGTCCAACGTTCAGTACGTCGCATCCCAACCCGCGGCCTCACGCCGGTAGAACGCGTACTGTTTCGTACCACGCGAAAACGCCAGCGCCCATTCCGCCTGGACTTCGTCCTGCGGCTCGACGAACACGATGCCGTTGCCGCAGCTGGAGTTGCGGAACAAGCGCGGGCCCGCCGTCGTTCCGCCATCGGGCGAACTACTTTCGGCAGTAAACGCGTCGCGGGGAGCATCCGCATTGCTTACGTGCTGAGCGCGCGCCGCGCAGTCCTCATCCGCCTCGCCGGACAGGCACGTGACGAGTTGATAGCGATGGTTGTACGTGACGCTCCGTTCCGGGAAGCCCGGACCATCGCTAAAGATCGCTCAGTTCCAAACGGCCATAGCGCAACGCGCCCCGTCGAGCTTCCCGCCCGAGATACGTTTCGAAAATTGAACTGAAGGCGGATCGACCATTGGTGATGCCGGCGATGCCGTCGAAAACCTATTTTCAAATAGTGCACCCCCGAGACGACTTCCGGTAATTACTCAATTAATTCGAACTATCGATCGCGAGGTGTACACCTTGTTGTACACTGGATCGGGAGGCACTATGGACACGACCAACCCCAAGAAACTCCGCGCCGAGCTCAAAGACTACCTAGACCTCGCCGTCAAAGAGCCCATCCGCATCCAGCGCCGCACTGGCGAGTCCTTCGTCATCCTCAACGAAGCGACCTACTCGGAAATGCAGAACGAGATCATCTCGCTGCAGCGCCGGCTCCTGGGCATGTCCGAAGCCGCCGAAGGGAAAGGCTTTGAGTACAAGCCCGGCGATGGCAGCAGGTCTAAGCGTTTCCGCAAGAAGTCGTGATTCACGATGGCCGCTCGCATCGTCTTCACCGACCAATACGAGTCCGCACTCAAGGACATCGAGGACTTCGTCTACGGCGCAAGCGAAAGCATGCCGGCGCTCGAGTCGTTCTGGCGCCAACACGACGACGCCCTCCAGTTCATTGCCGACAATCCCAGAGCACCAGCTGCACATCCGGCTACCGGGGACCAGTCCTGGCCCTTCGGCGACGGCCAATACCGCGTCTTCTTCAAATGCGTCGCTCGCGACGCCAAAGACACCATCCACATGACCCACATCATCGACAATCGCCAGGCGAACTTGTCGATCTATCCCGGCAACTCGCTTCCGACGTATCAAGAGGACTGAGGAGCGCCTGCATGCAATGGCTCGCACCCTGGTCCGACCTCTCAGAAGGCTCTACAAACCTCGCCGCCGCCTACGAGCGCGAGCTCCAGGCCGAGCTCGACGAGGGCCATCCCCTCTTCGGCGTTCGAGTGTCCGCCATCGGCAAACACGACGGCACCGATGACGTCCTCTTCCAACTTCTCGACGGTACGGGCCGCGTAGCGGTGGTCCATCTCACATGGGCTCGCCACCCAGAAGCGCCACCCTGGCCAGCGACTGAGCTTTTCGCGGACTTTACCGCTTTCGAAGAGCAACAGATGAAGCCTTCAGCATCGGAGCCCCAAACGAAATGACGGCCTTCACCACTCTGCAAGACCGCCTCAAGCTGTCACAACGCCTTTACGACGATCTCGTTAATTTCTTTCCCGAAGCGAAGCTAGCCTGCAAACTGCCGAATCTGCCTTCGAACACCGTCGGACAGCAGCTTTGGTGCGTCGTCGGAGGTAGAGAAAGCTACGCGAAGGCGATCGCGGCCGGGAACTGGCAGGGATTTTCCTGCTCGTTGGCCAGCACCTCCGTCAACGTCGGAGACGAGGTGAAGTCGGCGCTCCTTCGCTCTGCGAACGAGCTCGACACCGCGCTAACCGCGTCGGCGTCCCCAACGGATGCCCAATGGTCTTTGGCGCTTCAGCTTCTCGAGCACGAAGCTCAACATCATGGCCAGCTCGTTCGATACCTTTACGGACTGAAGCTCGGTGTCCCCGCGAGCTGGAAATCACGCTACCATCTCGACTGACGAACGAGCACGAACATGCCCGAACCGACCTGTCCTTGCGGCACGAAGCTGCCATTCACCGCTTGTTGCAAGCCCTACCTCGACGGCACGGTCGACGCCGCGATGCCCGAGCTCCTCATGCGCAGCCGCTACACCGCGTTCACCCGCGGCGACTTCGCATACTTGAAGAGAACGTGGCATCCCGAGACCGTCCCGACCCTGGGCGCCGAAGAGACGGGCAAATGGGTCGGCCTGGAGATCGTCGAAACCGGCGTCGACGAAAGCGGCGAGCACGGACGTGTCGAGTTCATCGCGAAGCTGATCGTCGGCGACCAACTCGCGATCCTTCACGAGGTGAGCGCCTTCGAGAAAATCGGCGGTCTTTGGGTCTATCGCTCGGGTACGTTCAAGAACGCCGCCACCCAGCCGGCGCCGATCTCGATGAAGGCGCCTTGCCCCTGCGGCAGCGGCGAAAAGTTCAAGCGCTGCCATTCGCTCAAGTGGGCGGAGCGTCATCCCAGACGCCGTTGAACGGCCGCTCATCTCGGCAATTTCGTCTCGAAGTGAAACCCCGTCACCACCATGCCCTCGCGAAAATAGAACTTGTGCGCCTGCTGCCGCTGCGTGCCGGAATCGAGGTCGAAGCTCGAGCAACCCGCGGCGCGCGCGATTTCGCGCATGTGGTCCAACAACGCCTTGCCGACCCCGGCCGAGCGCCGCCGCTCGTCCGTCACGAGGTCGTCGACGTACAAATGGAGTCCGGCGTACGTATTCTCGTAGACCCGAAAAACCGCGACACCGACGACGTCAGCCTCGGCGACCGCGACGCACATCCGCCCGCCGTCGGCGAACACTTTCCGCATCTTCCCCGCATAGTCCGACGGCAGCTGCGGCCGAAGCTGCCGATGTACCCGCTCCGCTGGAGCAAGCCATTCCGCCGCAAGAAGACCTCCATCCGCCGCCGTGACGTCGACGATCTGCATCATACCTCCCCTTCCCTTGCGATCCGACCCTAGCCACACCCACCCTGAGCGGCAATAATGCACCATGAGCTCGGACGGCAAAAGCTCGCCCTTCATCATCCGCTCCGGCCTTCCCGAGGACGGACGCCTCGCCGCCGCGCGCCTGTACGACGAGGCCTTCGGCGCCAAGCTCGGCGTCGCCATCCGCGACCGCGAACGGCGCCTTCGACTCCTGGCATCGACGTTTGACCTGAGCTTTGCATTCTGCGCGCTGCGTGAAGGCGAGCTCGTCGGACTCGCGGGGTTCCAAGATTCGCGAGGGTCCCTTACCTCCGGCCTCGGCTATCGCTCGCTCCTCTCGGAGCTCGGTTTCCTCCGCGGCAACTGGGCCGCTCTGATCCTCAGCCTATACGAGCGCGCCCCGGGGAAAGGCGAGCTCGTCATGGACGGGATCGCCGTAACGAGCGACGCCCGCGGCCAAGGCATCGGCCGAAGCCTCCTCGCCGCGCTAGCCGCCTACGCCGAGAACGAGGGGTTCACCACGATTCGCCTCGATGTCGTCGACACCAACGACCGCGCCCGGAAGCTTTACGAGAGCTTCGGCTTCGTCGCGGTCGGTACCGAGCGCTTCGAATACCTGCGCTGGCTCCTCGGCTTCGGCGCCTCGACCACGATGCGGCTCGCGATCGGTCAGGACCCGGCCGGCAAGCCGCCGCAAGGCGCCGCCAACCGCGCCGGATCCACCGGAAACACCGAATAGCGCGTTCCGTTCGCCACGAAATCGCCGCCGGCGCAGGCCTGAAAGCGATCGGCCTCGTCAAACCGCGCGTCGCACAAATTTTGCTCGGTCAAGCACCGTCGGCAGCGCGCCTCCGGCGCCGTCTCACATTTGTAAGAGATCGTCCGCGGCGCTCCGCAGTCGCTCGCGTCGGTCGCCTTTTGGATCAAGGTGACGAGCCCGCTCTGGGTATTCGTCCACACCTCGAGCCTGCAGCGCTCGCCGGCCGAGGTGACGTACGTTTTCCCGCGCGCGAGCCGCAGCAAATAGCCGTGCCCCGCCGACGCGGGCGCAGCCACGGCGGCCACTTCCAAGGCGCCGCATCCGAACAGCGCCGAGGAAACGACGAGCCCCCGCAGAGCCTTACGGGTTCGTGACACGAGCGTACGTAATGGCGTCGTCGAGCGCGACCGGCCGATTCTCCGGCGTCGTCCCGACGCTCGCGTCCCCCTCCGGCAGGAAGCCGGTTTGCAGGCGATCCCCCTGGACGCCAACGATATCGTACAACTTGTCGCCCGCGCGCACGGGCTCTTCACCCGGAGTGCACACGATCCCGGTGATGTCCTTGGCCACGCCGACTTCCCAGTCGGTGAAGCCGCACTCGGCGTCGTCGTTGAAGCTCTCGACGATCGACTCGTCCAAGGGCGTCTCCGTCACACGCACGGCCGTCAGATCGAAGGCCTGCGCATGCGGCAATCCCGGCACCGCGGCGCCGAGCGCGTACACCGCGTGGAACGTCATCAGAAAGGCGGTGTCGCCGATCGGCGTCGACGCCTTGACGCGAAAGACCTGCTGCAGCTCGGTCGCCGACGTGAATTTGTACGAATACTGCAACTGCACGTTCTGCGGATCGCCGTAAAAGGGCGACTTCCACTCGGTGCCGCTGAGTTCGACGCCCTGGGCTACGGCCGGAAACAAGGCGCAAAGCGCGACGAAGAAAGATTTCACGGGTTGGGTCTCCTAAAATTCCAGGTCTCGATGTTGTACTCGTTCCCTGCCAAGGGTGCGAGCGCAACAAAGAACTGGTCGCCGCCAGTCGCCGGGATCATCGACGTGGGGATCACGCCGTCCGTCGCCGCACGCTCGATCTCTTGGCCCGTCTTCACGTCCCATACGCGCAGCGACCCGTCGTCGCTCGCCGACAGGACCCGGCAGTAATCGTCGGAGATCTCCGCTGAAAGGATGCGCCGCCCATGCCCCACGAAGCGCTGAACGATCTCCCCGGTCGCCGAGTCGAACACGACGATCGTCCGCTTGCTCCCCGCGACGACGAAGTCGAGCCGCGCGGAAAAGGCCAAAGATTCGGCCCAAAACGTCTCGCCGTCGCTGACGCCCCGATCGACGAGCTTCGTGACCATGTGTCCCGAGGTTGCGTTCCAAATCGCGACCGCGTTGCCCGCCGACGCCAGGACGAAGTCTTTCGTTGCGCTGTAGATCACCTTTGTAATCGGCCAGTCGAGCGTCCCGAACGTTCCGGTCTCGCGTCCCGTGCCGAGCTCGAGCAGATGCACCTTGCCGTCGTTGCCGCCGACCAGGAACGCCTCGCTCGTCGGCAGCCACGCCAAGGACTGCGGCCAAACGCTCTCTGCCAGCTCGAAGTCTTTGACGAAGGTGCCGGTCGCCAGCCGATAGAGCCGCACGCGATTCGACTGCGCCCCGACGATCGCGAACTCGCCGTTCGGGCTGATTGCGACCACCTGCAGCTTCTCGCCCGCCAACGTTTGCTGCCAGACGCTGCGATTCTCGTCTAGGCTCCACATGCGCACCGTGGAGTCCCAGGAGCTCGAGACGAGAAACTGCGAGCCTCCGGCGCCCTCGTGGAAAGCGACCGAGGAAATGAAGCTCGAATGCCCGGAAAGAGCCCCGACGGGCGAGATCAGAGGCTCGGTCGGCCGCTGCGGGTCCCCTTGGTTGGTGATCTCGCAGCCCGCCTTGGCATAACGCTCTTCGAGCGTCGCCGAGTCCGCGGTCACGCGCTCGCGCCTGCATCCCATGAACACAAGCGCGATCAAGACGATGTTCGCAATTCTACTCATGCTTCGGAACGAGCGTCCCCCCGGTCCACTGAAAGGTGTCATTTTGGCTATGGCCGCCCCAAACGAAGGCCGAAGACCCCGTCCAGATCATCGTGTGCCCGCTGCGTCCTTGCAGCTCGTCGCGCGGCGCCAAGGAGCGCCAGAGCCCTAAGCCGTCGCTGCCGCGGTGCGGATGATACTCCCACGGCGTGCTGGGAAACGTCTGCGCGCCCGTCGCATCGCGCCCGGTCCCGCCGAACAAGATCAGGTGATCGCCGGCCCAAGTGGCCTTGGCACCCGTGCGCCCAGGGGGACCCCCGTAATTGACCTCGCTCCACGCGCCCGTCTCCGGATCAAACATGCCGCCGTCGCGCAGGGGCTCGCCGTCGACGTCGCCGCCGAAGATCAGCATCTTCGTGCCGGTCCACACCGCCACGTGCCCGCGCCGCCCTTCCGGCGAGCCGCCCGTCGCCTCGATCTTCGTCCAAGCGTCCGCCGCCGGATCGTAGATGCCGCCGTCCCCCAGATAACTCATGCAGTGGCCGGTCGCCGCCTCGGCGTCGCAGCCGCCCCAAACGAGCATCTTCCCCGTCGTGGTCCACAGCGCCGTCTGGCCGAAACGCGGCGAAGGCGCCCAGCCCTCGGCGCGGTTCATCTTCTGCCAAAGACCGCCGTCTTCGCCCGGCACGAAGATCGCGCCGTCATTCTTCGGCACCCGCGGCAAAACGGGATCCTTGTAGTGCTCGATGCCGCCCCAGACGATCATCGACGCGCCCGTCCAGACCGCGCTATGCAGCGCACGCGGGCTCGGCGTCGTCGGCCCGACGGTCATCGAGGCCCAAGCGTTCGCGGCGGGGTCGAAGAAGGCACCGTCATTCAAAGCCTTGTCGCATTTCAGTTGCTGGCCGGTTTGCCCGCACCCGCCCCAGATGATCATGCGCCGCGGCAAAGGCCCCGCATCGCCGGTCCAAAGCCCGCTTGCCAGTGAGCGCGCCGATGGCGCCCCCTCCGAATTCATCGCTTCCCATTGATTGGTCGCCAAATCCAGCATCGATCCCGAGCGCAGCCACGAGCCGCAGCCGTGCGGAACGTCACGGTGACCCTGGCACCCGCCCCAGACGAGGACCTGGTCGCCGGTAAACACTCCGACGTGATCCGTGCGCCGCTCTGGACGGTCGGCGGACGGCGTCAACCGCCAGTTGTCGACGTTGTCGCCTTCGCGCCGAAGCGCCGAGGCCGCGAGCGCCCGCGCCACGTCGGTGGCGAAGCGCTCGTCTTCCGGTGAAGAGTGGTAACCGAAGTGGTGGATCGCCTCGTGAATCAGGAGCTCCGCCGCCAGCGAGGTTCCCGCTGTGTTGAGCCTTTGCGCGCAGATCGGGAACGAGAACGTTATGGGACCGTTCGGGTCCCAAGTCGTGAAGGCGCAGGTGTCCTGCTCGACCTCCGTCCCGTCGATCCAAAGGTGCTCGCTCAACGAGATGTCGGCGGCGAGCTTGTGCAGCCCCAGCTGACCTTGCGCCCCCGCTTCGGCCAGCCACGTCGTCACCGCCGCCGGCGTCTCGGCCGGCAGGTAGGTCGCGTCGAAGGTCAGGACGTAGTTGACCGCCTGCGCGCGCGCGCTCTGAAAAATGATCTGCAACGGGTCTCCGCCGCTGCCGACACGCTGGTCTGCCCGCGCGACCCCGCCGAGCACCAGCAAAGCTCCAAGGCTCCATCGCGCGATTCCAGCCCGCATTTTGCCACTCCCGAGAATTCTTGAGCCGAAGTTATCAGGAAATGTAGACTGAGCCCAGCATGACCACGACGCCAAACCCCGACTTTCGCGACGTCCTACGCAAGGAGCTGGCGGTCCGTAGCAAGCGGAACCCTGCCTACTCGCTGCGCGCCTTCGCGCGCGATCTCGGCGTCTCCGCATCACGCCTGAGCGAGATCACCACCGGCCACCAACCGATGTCCCTCGCGACCGGATCCAAGATCGCCAAAGCCTTGGGCTACGACGCCGCGCGCGCCAGCTACTTCACCGACCTCGTCGCCGCCGAGTGCGGCCGCTCGCCGAAACAGCGCGGCGCTGCGGCCGCCCGGGTCACCGCCTACCTCGAGACCGAGGCCGCCTTCGAGAAGTTGCGCGTCGACGCTTTCCACGTCATCAGCGATTGGTATCACCTCGCCATCGTGGAAGCGACGAAGCTCCCCGAGTTCGACGGCACTCCGGCTTGGCTCGCGGCGCGCCTCGCGATCCCCGAGCCGACGGCGAAGCACGCCATCGCGCGTCTCCTGCGGATCGGCATGCTGCGCGAGGAGCAGCAAACGCTCGTCCCCGCCAAACCGCATTATCAGGTCTTAGCCGACCTGCCCTCGAAGGCCGTCCACGGCTTTCAACGGCAGATCCTCGAGCGCGCCGCCGCCGCTCTCGAGAAGCAGCCGGTCGCCCTCCGCAAGTTCGAGTCCTTGCTCACCACCATCCCCGTCGCGCAGATCCCCGAGTTCAAGCAGCACCTCGAGGAGTTCGTCGAGCAGATGAGCGCTCGCTTCCGCCAGGCCACGCCGAAAGAGGCGATTTATTGCCTGTCCCTGCAGTTCTTCCAGCTCGACGTCACGGCGCCGCTTCAATGACGAAGTCGTAGAAGAACAGCATGTTCTTGCATTCCTGCTCCAGCGTCAGCATCGCGACCACGGTGTAGGCTCCTGCCGCTAAAGGCGCCGCGAGCACCTCCAGAGGCCGGCCGCCGTAGTCCTTGGTGTGGTCGATGGTCACGTCGGCGACCGGCTCTTCGCCGCTGAGAAAGAGGAACGTGCCGTTCGGCGCGCCGCAGTTACCGTTGGCCAAGGTTTTGCGTACCTGCAGCGTCGTCTCCGCCGCAAGCGTCAGTGAGTACGTGCGCGTGAGCGAGAACATGCCGTTCTCGTCCTGGACCACGTCGCCTTTCGCCTCGACCTCTTGCCCGAGGGTCAGCGGCACGGTCGCCACGGCGTCGCCGCTGCCGTCGCCGCCGCCGCCACCCCCAGCGCCGCCGACGGGAGCGGGAACCGGCACGGAGTCGCCGTCGACCTCCGCCTTCGAGCTGCATCCGACCAGGGTTGCGACCACTGCCGCCGACAGGATCAAGCGAGCGATACGGTTCGTCACGGGAGCTCCTTGCGAATTGAGATCGAGACCGATCACCGCGACCGCGCCTCGATCTTCATTAAGTCCGCAAGCGCGACGCCTCGCAACGGCGCCCAGCCAAAAGCGCCCAGTTAATGTTCGGCCGCGTTCGGCCAAGGCCGCGACCCGCTGATTCCGACTCATTGGTACGAAAAGCATAGCTCGCGATACGTGTTTCCCGCCGGGTCGAACGCCGTCATGGGCACCGACCACAGCTCCAGAAGCTCCGGCCGCCGCAGCTCCGTCCGCAGCTTCTCCGAAGTCGTAGCGCCCGCGACGCGCCGCAGCTGCGCCAAGACCAGCTCGCGCGCCTCGACCGTGCGGCTCTCCTTCATGCGCTTCGTCAGCTCGTCCACCAGAAAAGCGACGACCGAGAGCCGCTTGATCTTGCCCTCGCGCCCCTTGCCATCGGCGCCCGCGCCCTCGAGCACGCTCACCTTGCCGCCGGCGCGACGTGGCGCGATCAGCCACCGCTCTCCGACCCACGATCCGCGCGCCGAAAACGCGGCACGCACCCGAGCGTCATAATCCGCGTCGAGGTCCGCCAAGCCCTTTTCGGGCGCGAACTTTAGGAGTAGCCCCCTTAGCCCGCTCAAATACGCCTCCACCTCCGGCAAAACGTCCCGCGGCGGCGCCCGAAAGACCAAGCCCTCCCGCAGCAACCAACGCACCTGGAGCGCGTAATAGGCGCGCATCTGCAGCGTTCGGCGCCAACGCAGGCGCGCGATGTCCTCCGCGCTCGCAGCCGCGAGGCGCTCGAGCCCGACCTGATGAAAACGACGAAAATACGCCTTCAGATCCGAGCCCACCGCGAGGTCTTCCGCGAACGACGGCAAGCCCTCCACCCGGCAAAACCGGCGATGAAACTCGCTCATGCCGCCAAACGCCGCGATGGCGCCGTAGGCTTCCGCCAGATAGCGCTGCGATCCCGCGTAAAAGTCGTAGACCTGCGCCGCCATCGCCGCCGCGTACCGATCCCCGCCCCGCGGCTGCCACAGAGCCGTCCGCTCCCCGCTGAACCCTGCGAGGTAGATGTCTAAAATCTCGTCCGTCCGCGTCATTCCGAGCCCGTGGAACGCCCGTATCGGATGAAAGCGCGCATTGCTCGGAGTCTGCCGCTCCAGCGCGAACTCCCCGTCCGGCAAGCGCACCCTCACGGCGCCGCTCACCACGATGTCGCTGAAGAAGAAGCAGTAGCCTTCCGCCATCAGCGAGAACTCACGAAAGCCCTTCGGACCGCGCGGCTTCCACGCACCCGTGAAGAACGGCTCCCAAAGCGCCACGTGCATCATCTCGTGCGAAAGCGTCGTAAAGGCGTCGACCGCCTCCTTCAGGGCGGTGATCTCGCCCCCGAGCTCGTCTCCGACCGGCGGCGGCAGCGGGGTGTGCGTCCTTTGCGACACCGGATTCCACTCCTCGTCGCGCGCGCCCGGCACCGCCGGCGCGACGGCGCTCAGGGAGCCGAAGAGCGCCTCTACCCCCCGCACCTTCCCGACGAAGGGAAGCTCGACCTTCCCCCGCCCCTCGCGTGCCTGAAGCACCCGAAGCAGCTCGGCATACGCTTCCAAACTCACTCAACCTCCACCCTCAAACACCCGTAAACCCTACACTTCTTCACTTCCCATGGCAAAACTACTCAGCTTCGCCCCCGCCCCTCCGACATGTCGTCCAGACCACGTTGGAGCCAAGCGGAATGACGCAAAGTCTGCTCAAAGACGAATCCCCGACCGCGACCCACGCCGAAATCTACGACGGCTTGACGGTCACGCACACGCCGGCGCCTCACCACGTGCGGCTTTTCGCGTTCCTGCTCGACGTCGGTTTCGCCGCGATCGGCACCTACCTCTTTTACATCATCGGCGTCTCGGTCCTGACCATCGTCGCCGCGGGCGGCGCCATGGCCGACAAGGGCGAAGGCGAGGTCGCCGGCATATTCGGCTCGACGGCCTTCGTGACGATGGTGATCATTCTCGTCCTCGGCGGCCTCGTGATAAACAGCGGCTACTTTATCTACAACGAGTACAAGAAGGGCATGACCGTCGGCAAGCGGCTCTTCGGTCTGCGCGTCGTCTCCTTGGACGGCCGCCGCCTGACCTTCGGCCAGGTCGTCCTGCGCGATTTGCTCCGGCTTGTCGACTGTTGGATGGTGATACCGGGCGTCATCGCCTTGATCATGAACAAGGAGCACCGCCGGCTCGGCGACCTGGTCGCGGGAACCATGGTGGTCTACTCGCCGACTCAGGAAGCGAAATGGAGCTTTCTCTACCTCGCTCAAGACGATTACCTCGTCTACTTCGAGAAGCTCGCGCCGAAGCCGGTGCCGCCGGAAGACGGCAAGGCGTTCCTGCGCTTCGCCTATCCCACCATGATCTCGAGGCAGCGCGTCGCGGTCTCGGACGCCGACTTCGAGCGCCTGAACGCGATGGTCGCCCACTATGTCCCGAACGGCGCGGCGAGCGGGCTGTCGCCCGACGACTTGCGCCGCTTTTTCGCCGAGCACTGTCACCAATGCGCCAACCGGCGCCCATGAAGGAGTTCCCATGAGCATGCAAGCCCCATCCCCGTCTGCCTTCAAGCCCGCCCCGCAAGGCGCCGTCGCGACGTCCCACGAGCCCGGCGGCATCGGCGTGCGCCTCGTCGCCCTGATCATCGACGGCGTCGTCGTCGGCATCGTCAACTACCCCATCTCGATGGTCCTGATGTCGGCTTTCGGCCTCTCCGCGACGATCGACCCGAACAACGTCCCCGCCAACTATTTCGCCGTCCAAGGCCTGATCATGCTCATCAGCTTGATCGTCCCCGCCCTCTACGCCGGCTACTTCTACTCGCGCAAAGGCGCGACCCTCGGCAAGATGGCGATGGGCCTGAAGGTCGTCGACGCCAACGACGGCACCAACATCTCGTTCATGCGCGGCGCCATGCGCGACTCGCTCGGCAAAATGGTCAGCGCCTTGCTCTTCATGATCGGCTACCTGATGGCGATGTTCCGCAAGGACAAGCGCGGTCTCCACGATCTGATGGTCACAAGCCAAGTCATTCGCTCGAAGTGAGCCTGCGCGACGTCACGGAGATGGACGAAGCGGCGCGACTCCAGGACCTGCAAAGGTCCTTGGGTCGCGAGCTGCAGAAGCTCGCCTCGGGCCGCAAGGCCCAGCACGAGCCGGCTATCGTGGACGACGCATTTCAAGCCCTCACGCATTTCGACGCCCTCGCCAGCCAACTCTACCGCTTGCGCGGCCGCGCCGGCGCCGGCGATCCACGCCTCGCCCGTGCGGAGGAATACGCGGCGGACGCTGCGCAGCGCCTCATCGCGCTCGGCATGGTCCGCGAACAGGGCGCCTATAAACGCTGGGTCAGCCGCTACCGCGCCATTTGGCGCGACAATGGCGCCTTGTTTGCCCTCGTGGGCCTCGTCCTCGTGGCGACGATCATGATCGGCTGGAGCATCGGCACGCGCCGTCCCGATCTCGTTCCTGTGATCCTGCCGCAGGAGAACATGGAAAACATCCTCGCCGGCCGCGCCTGGTTCGAGAGCCTGAACGACTCGCCCCTCTTCGGCGGCTTCCAGATCGCCCGCAACAACATCCAAGTCTCGATGCTCGCCTTCGCCGCCTCGACCTTCTTCGGGATCGGCGGCCTGGCGATCCTCGCCTTCAACGGCCTGATGATCGGCACGATGCTCGGCTTTTGCCGCGTCAACGGCTTCGACGGCCCGTTGGCGGAGTTCATGGTCTCGCACGGCATTCTCGAGCTCTCGATCATCGTCGCCGCCTGCTTCGCTGGCCTGCTCTACGGCTCCGTATTTTGGACGACCCCGTACACCGGCTTCGCCAAGCGCATGGGCCGGGCTGGCCGCGACGCCGGCGTCGTCTTGACCGGCATCCTGCCGTGGCTCGTGCTCGCTGGCGCCGTCGAGAGCTTCATCAGCCCTCGTCCCGACATCGCCGTCTCGATCAAGCTGTCGGTCGGCGCCGCGATCGCTTGCGCATTCTGGCTTTGGACCTTAAGAGTGCGCCGAGTCCCGCATTAGTCGGTAAACGCGCTGCGTCATGTCCAACCAATGCCGCTCCGGCGCCGTCACGAGCCCGCCGCCGAGCTGCGTCATCCGCCGGCGGAAGAGCTCCAAGCTTTCGCGCAACCAGTAAGCGTAGACCAGCTGCGAGGTCCCCAACGGCCCCTTCGGCAGCGCTTCCTGCGTCAGTGCCAGCTGATCGACGTCGTTCGCGCGATCCACGAGGCTCAAGGTCAAGGTCAGGTGTTTGCGACAAACCCCACGCAAGCTCACGAGTAGCTCGTCTTGCAGGCTCGGCCGGCTCGCGTCCGTCAACAACACGACGAGGCTCCGCTGCGCTCCAAGGACCCCGATCGTCTCCCCGACCAGCCGGTAATCGCTTTCCACCGAGCGCGCGGCCAAACGCGGATCACCGCGATGCAACGCGGCAAATGACGCCAGATTCGAGGACCGCGGCACCATGTACGCCACGTCCCGCGAAAACGCGAAGACGCTCACCCGATCCCCCGAGCGAATCGCCACGTCGACCAGAGTCCACGCCGCGGCGAGGTAAAAGGCGAGCTTGTCGGAGCCGCCGATGCGCCCCGTCATCGCGCGTCCGAGATCCAGGGCGATCACGAGGTGCTGCTGCCGCAAACTTTCGTACGTCCGCGTCATCAGCTCGCCGTACCGCGCCGACTTCTTGTGATCGATCTGCCGCAAGGAATCCGGATAGCGATACTTGCGCGTCGTCAAATACTGGTCCGGGCTCCGGTCGCGCATCCTGAGCCGCGCCCCTTGGAAAAGCGAGCGCTGTTGGCTCACCGCGCGCTCGAACTCCTGTTCCGGCACGCGGTCCCGGCTCGGCACGACCTGTAACGCCGCAATCTTCCCCGCGACCAGAAACCGCCGCCCCCAGTAGCCGGCCGCCGAGCGCACCTCGATCTCGGGCGCTGGCACGCTAGCCGTGCCCAACGCTTTGGGGCGCGCCTCCTGGCTCACCGTCCAAGTCTGCTGCTTGCCGTCGCGCATCGCCACGCCGCGCTCCGGCGCCACAGTGACGAGCGCGCTTCCGGACGCACGCCAAGCCACCGACGCCGGCCGCGCGCCGGCAGCGCGTTCGTCCGCGAAGATACGCCAACGGACGGTCACCGGGATATCCAGCTCGAACACCTCCGGCGCGTCGCTTCGGACGAGAAAGGCGGCCGGCGCCATCAAGGTCCGCCGGTCCGCGACCCCGAACGCCAAAAGCACTGGCACCGCGATCACATAGAGCGCCAAGCACAAGGACGACCACTGCGCCGCGATCCCCACGCACTGCCAAATGGCCAGCACGATGAAAGCCCGCGGCGTCAGGTAGGTGCCTTTCGTCATGCCGGAAAGCCGCTCGCGCCGACGATCTCTTCGATCACCGCTTCCTCCGTGTGCCCGCCGACCTGCGCCTCGGGCGACAGCCGCACGCGATGCGCCAGGACCAAAGGCGCCAACGCCTTCAAGTCGTCCGGCGTCACGAACGCGCGATTGTCCATTGCCGCCAGGGAACGCGACGCCGCCACCAGCGCCAAGCCCCCGCGTACGCTCGCGCCGGCGGTCAATAGCGAATGCTTACGCGTCGCCGCGAGCAACTTGGTGACGTGCTGCACCAAGCTGTCGTCGCAACGCACCGCGCGCAGCTCCGCGTCGACGCGCGCCCGATCGACCGTCACCGCCGTCAGCGCTCCAGCAGGGGCATCCAGAGTCCCGCCGAGGCTCGCCTTCAGGATGTTGAGCTCCGTAGCCGCATCCGCATGCGTCACTTTGATCCGCACCATGAAGCGGTCGAGCTGCGCCTCAGGCAGGGGAAAGGTCCCCTCCAACTCCAGCGGGTTCTGCGTCGCCACGACAAAAAAATCGCCGGAGAGCTCGAGCCGAACGCCCTCGCTCGTCACCTGCCGCTCCTCCATCGCCTCCAGGAGCGCCGACTGCGTGCGCGGGGGTGCGCGGTTGATCTCGTCGGCAAGCACCATATCGGCGAAGATCGGCCCGCGGATGAATTTGAACTCCTCCGTCTTCGCCGTGTAGATATGCGCGCCCAAGATGTCGGACGGCAAGAGGTCGCTGGTGAACTGGATGCGCCGGAAGCTCTTCCCGAGCAGGTCCGCCATCGACTTCGCCATGCGCGTTTTGCCGGTCCCGGGCGGCCCCTCGATCAAGACGTGACCGCGACAAAGAAAGGCCGTCGCCAGAAAGCGCAGCGTCCGCCGCGCCCCGAAAAGATAGCGGCCGTCGACCTGCTCGAGCACCTGCGTCATGACTTCGCTCACATAACTCATGCTCTACGGTCGCCTCCGTCCCATGCGTTCGAGTTCCGCCGCGTGCAGCGCCAAAAGCTGCCGCGCTATCTTTTGCGCCCTGACCGGATCTGCCGGATTCAAGGTCTGCAAACACTCCCCCACCGCCCCGCGGAGATTCGGGAATATCTGCGTCAATACCGCTGCTTGCCTGCGAACGGCCGAGTCCGCGAAGGGCCCGCCGGTCATCTGAGCCCCGAGGATGTCGACGTTCATCTCGTGGTAGCCGCGCGTCGGCGTCGGCGGCGCGTTCGGCTCCCCGCCTCCCTCCCAGCGCTTTCGGCTGGCGAGGAACAAGAGCACCGTCGCGATCAGCCCCAGCATCGGCAAGGTTGACGCTGGCGTCAGCAGCAAATCGGTCAAGGTCTTGTCGCTGAAGAAGTGGTGATACTCGTCGAAGCCCATCGCCCCGCCCGCCGCGGCCAAACGCGCCGCGACGTGGCGATTTCCCGCTCGCTCGAGCATCGCATTGGCGAACGGCGCGACGCTCGCGAACGCGATCACGTCCCCTTTTCCCAGATCGACCTGCCGCACGTAGCACTCGACGTTCAAACTATCGTCGCAAGCGTCGGTGTCACCAGCGTCGACGAAGCGCATCCGTCCATAGAGCTCGTATGCCTCACCGACCATGCCCCACTCCGTCGGCGCCCACTTCCCGTCGAGCTTCACCACCTCGCCGTTGCGAAAGTCGTCGCGGGCCTTTGCCTGAAAATCCGTGCCGATCTCCCGCAAGAGACTGGACACGGCGCGCCAGGTCGTCTCGTCGTGGAAGCTGACGATCAGCCGCCCGCCGCGGTCGATCCACCGCGCGATCGCCCGCTCCTCCGCTTGGCTCGGCGCGCGTTGCGGCCCGGCGATGATCAAGGTGTCGAGACCGCCGAGCTCCGCGTCGCTCATGAGCGCGCGACCCATTCGCCGCGGCTCGACGTCGCCGATCTCTTTTGCGAGCTCGAAGAAGAGGCTCGAGCCGAGACCCGACGAGCTGTGCGTCGAGGCGCCTTGCGTGCGCGAGGCGCGATCGATGACGACGTTCAACGTGATGTAAAAGACGACCAACGCCACGACCCCGAGCGCGGCGACGGGACGGGAGACTTTCATGCGGCCCCCGCCGGCGGGCGCAGCGCCGCCTCGAATGCCGCGAACGTGACCTCGGTCGCCGCCGCGTCGCCGTACATCGCAGGGTAGTGAACGCAGAGGCGTGCCGCGTCGTGCTCGGCCGGCGTCCGGTCATGCGGCAGGCCGCTTTCCTGTACGAAAAGGCGCCACCGCCACCGCATCGCCGCAGCGTATTCGCCGCGCGCCATGTGCGCCGCGATGCGCTCCGCATACGCGCTGTGCGCCGACATTTGTGCCTTGGCACTGGGCGGCTCGAAACCTACCGCATCGCGACGTCGCGCCTTGCTCAAGGCCATCACGGAGACCACGACGAGCCAAACGAGGAGCGCCAACAAGATCGTCAGCACGCCGTAAAATAGCGTTTGGATCACCATGTCGTTGCTGAGCTTCTTGCCCGAAGACGGCTCGACGGTCGGTAAAAGCGATCCGATCCAGTCAAAGACTTTGTCCTTGAGCTCGCGCAGGGTCTCGATGAATCCCGGCTCCTCGTGCATGAGCGCTGGCAACCCCCCGGTCGCCGGCTTCTGCGCGAGGAGGCGCGTCAACGCGCTTTCCGCTGCCTCGACCCGGCCGCTCATGGCGATGGCTCCCCTATCCGGTTGCTCCAAGGTCCCGAAGCCTGCATCATATTCCATATCGCCTGTAGGGACACGCCGATGGAACGCCAAAGCAGCCTCCACGAGCTCACGACGCTGATTCATTCGGCGCATCCGCTCATCGTCGTCGAGACGACGGAGGAAGAGCGATTCGAAGGCCTCGCGAAAGCCGCCGCGCGCAACACCCGCCTGCCTTTCTTCACCTGGACCGCCTCGCAGGGCCTGACCGACCCCGAGTCGCCCGCCGCCTATCGCCCGCCGGAGGCGGACGCCCCCATAGAGGCTTTGAAGGCCATGGGCAGTAAGACCGAGCGTGCGATCTTCCTGCTGAAGGACTTCACGCCCCACCTCGACGGCCCGGTGAAAGTCCGCGCCTGCCGCGAGATGTTGCAGCTCCTCGCGCGCCGGGGCTCGACCGCGATCGTTGTCGGTCCCGAGGTGGCGCTGCCGAAGGAGCTAGCGCACGTCTCCGTCCCCTTCGCCTTTCAGCTCCCGACGCGAGACGACATGCGCCGCGTCGTCGAGGACGCCGTCGCCTACGCCAAGAAGAACAATTTCCCGGTCGAGATGCAAGCGACCGATTGGGACCGGCTCGTCGACGCCCTGACCGGAATGACCTTGAACCAGGCGCGCCAAGCCCTAAACTACGCGCTGCTGGAAGACCGCAAGATCACCGCCCGCGACATCGACGTCGTGCTCGACCGCAAATCCAAGCTGATCCGCGACGGAGGTCTCCTCGAGTACTACGCGCCGGGGCAAAACCACTTCGCACTCGGCGGCTTCGCCGGCCTGAAGACCTGGCTCGCGCGCGCGAAGATGGGCTACACGCCCGAGGCGAAAGCGCTGAACTTGAAGCCGCCGCGCGGCGTCCTCCTCGTCGGCGTCCAAGGCTGCGGCAAATCTCTGGCGGCGAAGGTGATTGCCCGCGAGCTCGGCTTTCCCTTGCTCAAGCTCGACGCCAGCCGCCTCTACGACAAGTACGTCGGCGAGACCGAGGCAAACTTCCGCCGCGCCACGGCGATGGCGAGCTCGATCGCGCCCGTCGTCCTCTGGATCGACGAGATCGAGAAGGGCTTCTCCCCCGACGGCGGCAGCGGCGGCGACAGCGCCTTGGGCAAACGCGTCTTCGGCAGCTTTCTCACATGGCTGCAGGAGAAAGACCCGCGCATCTTCGTCGCCGCCACCGCGAACGACCTGAACGCGCTGCCGCCGGAGCTCCAGCGGAAAGGCCGCTTCGACGAGGTCTTCTTCGTCGACTTGCCGACGCCCGCCGAGCGCGTCGAGATCTTCCAGCTGCACCTGCGCCTACGCAACTTGGAGCCGGCGACGTTCGACGGCAACGTGCTCGTCGCCGCTACCGACGGCTTCAGCGGCGCGGAGATCGAGCAAGCCGTCGTCACCGCGCTTTACCAGGCGCTGCATCAAAAACGCGCGCTCGACACCGCAACGCTCTTGCATTGCCTGAAAGGAACCGTGCCGCTCTCGGTCTCTCGTAAAGAAGACCTCGACGCGCTGCGCGAGATCGCTCGCGGACGCTTTGTGCCTGCGGCCTAGCCAAATGAGCTACCAAATATACAAACTCACCCACTTTCTCGGGATCTTCCTGGTCCTGATCTCTCTGGGAGGCCTTGCGTTCGCCGCCATTCAGGGCGAGGCGGCGAAGCACCCCTGGAGAAAACGCGCCGCGGCTGTCCACGGAATCGGATTGTTCCTCGTCTTGCTCGGTGGCTTCGGCATGCTGGCGCGGCTCGGTCTCGTCGCCGGGCTTCCTGGCTGGATCTACGCGAAGCTCGTGCTTTGGGGGCTGCTGGGCGCCGCATTATGGGTCGTCAAGCGCCGCCCGTCACTCGCGGGATCGGTCTGGTTGGCCACGGCATTCATCGCGCTGGCGGCAGGATACTTGGCGCTCTACAAGCCGGTGTAAGAACTCCATAGCAGGAAGCCAGTTCGCCTATCGCGGTTCCCCGCGCGAGCGCGCCTGATGGCAAGCGCCCCGTTCTGCGGTATCGTGCCGACATGCGTGAATACCTTCTAGTACCCCGCGGCCGCCCCAGCGACTGGGACGCTCTCACCCCCGAAGACTGGGCGCAGCTAAACGAATCCTTCTCTGCATGGACCGCCTCGCTTCGCGCGCAGGATCACTACGTCCGCGGCAGCTCGCTGCCGGAGACGTTGAAGCTCGTCCGGCGCATGACACCCCGCACCTTCACCGCGACTCGCGAGACACGCAGCGAGGACGAGAACGCCCTCACCGGCTTCTTCCTGATCCGGGCCGAGACCTACGAGCAAGCCGTCGAGATCGCCAGCTCCTGCCCGAGCCTCATGCATGACCGAATCGAAGTTTACGAGCTCTAAACAAGACCCCTACCACAGGCCCGCCCATGTTGAAGCTCTTCCAAGCCGCCGCGGTCTTAGCCCTCGTCCTCGTCCTCGCCCTAGTCGGCTATCTCCTCGTCCGCACGCCGCCGCCGCGCGTCGAGTCGCAGACCGCGGTCACCGCGCCGAAAGCCGGCGCGAAGTCTGCGGCTCCCGTGACCGGTGCGCCTGCCAACTATCAGGACGGCGCGATCGACGTCATCCTCACCACGACGCTCGGCCCTTTGAACTTGAAGTTGTGGCCGAAGCTCGCGCCTCAACACGTCGCGCAGTTCGTCAAGATCGTGAAGGCCGGCGTCCTCGACGCCAGCGCCTTGATCCGCATCGAGAAGAATTTCGTCATCCAGTTCGGCGGCACCTTCGGTCGCCCGAACCCGCTCACGCCCGAGCAGGAAGCCGTCGTCGTCAAGATCCCCGCCGAGTTCAGCGACGTGAAGCACGTGCGCGGCACCTTGAGCATGGCGCGCAACGCCGACGTCAACTCCGCCGACACCTCCTTCAGCGTCCTCCTCGGCCCCGCCCCGCACCTCAACGGCCAGTACACCGTCTTTGGCGCGATCGACCCCACGAGCGAGGACACCCTGCGCCAGCTCGAGGCGCAGCCAGTCGTGCCAGGCACGACCAAGCCCCAGAGCAGCATCCTCATCACCAAAGCCACGGCTAGCGCATTTTAAGCGCCCGCCGTTCCAGGGCTCCGGAAGCCGTGGCGGGAAGACCGGTGCCACTCCCGGTTCTTCGGTCGCCGGTCGCTGGCGACCGCCCGGCGGCTGATGTCCGGCGGATTCTTGTTGCCGCCCGCCGCCGATTGGTTTTCGCCCGATCGAAAGCCAACGGAGGTATCGACATGGCTTATGAGTTCCGGTCGTTGAAGGCAGCGATTCGTTTCTATCACCTGGTACGGGCTCTGCGTCTGCCGAGCCGGCGTCTCAAGGATCAGCTGGTGCGCGCCGCCGAGTCGGTG
>JANOTL010000156.1:0-2895 GCA_031416315.1 Pseudomonadota bacterium | reverse complement strand
GCGAGCTCCTCGCGCCGGCTTTTTCTGTGGGCTTTGTGTCGTCCGCGGCGCGTCCAAGGTAAAATGGGGCACACCCATCCACCCTGGTGAAGCATGCAGAGCGCCTCCAAGTCCTGGAAATCGCGGCTCGTCCTGCCTCTTCTTGCGGCTTTGGCGAGCGCGGCGCTCGGCGGCTGCGTCGAAAGCTCGAAGGGCGGCGATCAAGGCGGCGGCACCGGAGCGAGCGCGGGCACCGGTCCGGCTCCGGTCGTGGACGCGCGCGCGATTGTCGTCACGCCGCCCGTCGCCAGCCTGCCTTTGGGCACGAGCCAGCTCCTTGTCGCGACGGCCACCCTTGCGGACGGCACGACGCGCGACGTCACCAAGGACGTGAGCTGGAGCTCGAAGAATCCTGCGGTCGTCGCCGTCGACGACGGCGCGGCGAAGGGCAAGCTGACCGCCGTCGGCCCCGGCACCGCCGCCGTCGTCGCCAAGCTCGGTGAGCTGTTGGCCGAGAGCACCGTCACGATCACCGACACGGCGAAGCTCGCCTCTGTCGTCCTGAGCCCCGGCAACGCCCTGCCGGTCGTCGTCGCCGGCCTCACGCTCGAGCTCGGCGCCGTCGGCAACTACACCGACGCGACGTCGCATGCGCTCGCGGCCGACGTCGTCTGGGAGAGCTCCGACCCGGCCGTCGCCACCGTCGAGGCCGGACTCGTCAAAGGTTTGGCCTCCGGCGCCGTCACCATCTCCGGCACCTTCGCGGGCGTCACCGGAGCAATCGAGCTCACCGTGACGCCGGGCATCCTCTCCATCTCGCCTGCCTCTGGCGAAGGCAACGTGGCGGTCACCGACGCCATCTCGATCGTCTTCAGCGACGACGTCGATCCCGCCACGCTCACGGCTGAGACCCTCGACTTCGCGTATCAGACGCTCGACTCCGCGTCGGGGTCGCAGAATCCGGGCCCGGCGATGGCGGCGCCCGCGGCGGAAAGCTTCGCGCTCGACGGCGACCTCACCTACGACGCCGCGACTCGCACCGTCCGCTTCCGGCCACTCGGCGGGCGATTCCCCGGTCATGCGCGCATCGTGATGACGGCGAGCTCCGGCATCCTCACCGCGCTCGGCGTCGCCTTCGCAGGCCTGCCGCCGACCTATGCCTTCACCACAGTCGCGGCGATCGACAACGTCTTCATCACGCTCGCCGTCAACGATCGACCGGATTATGTCGGTAAGCCCGGCGAGGTCGTCGCCCTGGCTTTGGTCGGCATCGACTCGAACGGCGACACCGTCGACCTCACCGACACGGCGATCTGGGCGTCCTCCGACGGCGAGGTCGCGACGGTGAGCAACCTCGCAGACCCGCGCGGCGCCTTGACGCTGAAGGCGGCCGGCGTCACGACGATCACGGTCATGTTCGAGACCTTCACGCAGACGGTCGACTTCCTCGTCGATGGCACCGCGCCGGCTCCCGGCGGAGCTGATGCCACGCCGGCGACGACGCTTGCGACCTCGAGCATCACCGGCACCTCGATGGCGTTCCGCTTCGACATGGCCGAGGACGACAAAGCGTTCACCGAGAATCTGCGCTACGGTGTCTACATCTCCAAAACCGTGACGATCGCGACGCCGGCGGACCTCGAAAGCGACGCCGTCACCTACGTCGACGACGCCGCCATCATCTACAAGGACGGCGCCACCGAGATCATGGGCGCCATGGCCGGGCTCGAGCCGAGCACGCTTTATCATCTGAACGTTCTCGTGATCGACGACGCCGGCAACGAGGCGCTCTATACCGAAGTAACCTTCACCACCACGGCGACCGCCGACGCGACGGCGCCGGTCGTCGCGGACAAGGCGCTGGTGGTCAGCGATCAGAGTGCGGTCGACGGCAGCTTCAAGCTGACTTGGGGGGTCGCCGACGACGATCTTACCCTCGATCCGGACGTCTTCTACATCGTCTACTACTCCTACGCCGACGACATCGACACGGCGGAGAAAGCGGCGCAGAATGGCTCCATCTTGCTCTTCACCTACGATCAGCTGAGCGAGACCTTCGAGTTCTTGCCGGAAGCCGGAGACACCATCTACCTCAACGTTCTCGCTTACGACGTCCAGGGCAACGCGACCGTCTACACGACCACTATGTTGACTGGCACGTGATCATCGTCGAGCTCCTCGACCATCCCCAGCACGTGCAAGCGGTCATCGGCCACATGCGCGCCACCTGGCCGAAAGTGGAAGTCGAAGTCGAAGGCGATCTCGCCGCTGCCGAAGTCCGTCTCTGCGGCGCCCGCGAGCGCAACGTCCTCCCCGTCGCTCTCCTTGCCTTGAGCGAGGGGCGCCTCGCCGGCTTCATCAGCCTGATCCACCTTGAGGTCCCGACGACTCCCGGGCATTCCCACTGGATCGACGCCCTTTTCGTCGTCCCCGAGCACCGCGGCGCCGGCTTAGGCTCGCAGCTCATCCAAGCGGGCTTACGCAAGGCCGTGAGCCTTGGCTTGGACTCGCTCTGCGCCTACACCGATCGGATCGGCCTTTACCGTCGCAACGGCTTCAAGCCCTTGGCGCCGGCGGGTGGCGCGACGACGATCGTGATGCAGAAATATCTCTAAGCGGCGCGCGAGAGATTGATGTCCTGCCGTTTGGTTTCGCGCGAAACCAAACTTGATTCAAATACACTTACCATAACCAGAATGGGTGTTGGATCTCCCGACAGGCCATCGCCCACTGCTCGGGGAGCAGGGTCCGCCTTCGCGCCGCGGCGGCGCTCAGTTCTTGGTCGGCTCCCCATCCCGCCGCGCCAACTGCTCGAAATTCACCGGCGCCAACAGAATCGGCGGAAAGCTCCCGAGCAAGAGCGACTGGTCGATCACCTGCCGCGCGGAGGGAAACAGCGTCGTCGGGCAGAATACT
>JANOTL010000155.1:0-6505 GCA_031416315.1 Pseudomonadota bacterium | reverse complement strand
GCATGAACATCGTCGATACCGTGCCGAAGGAGTATCAGGAGGAGGCCCGCGAATTCCTCTCCTCCCTCAAGCGCGGCGAGCTCGTCCCGAACCTCGAGACCAAGCGGAAGCACAAAGACGGCCGCATCATCGACGTGTCTCTGATTAACACCAAACTGACCGACGACAAGGGCAAGCTGACCGGGATCGCGACGACCGAGCGCGACATCACCGTGCAGACCAAGACCTTGGAGAAGTTTCGTCGGATGGCGACGGTCATCCAGGATTCCAACGACGCCATCACGTTCCAAGACCTGGAAGGTAACATCTTAGCTTGGAACCGCGGCGCTGAGCTGATGTACGGCTACTCCGAGGCGGAAGCGTTGACGAAGAACATCTTCGACACCGTGCCGACCGAATACCAAGAGGAAGCGCGCGAGTTCTTGGCGTCGCTGAAGCGGGGCGAGCTTGTCCCGAACCTGGAGACCAAACGGAAGACCAAAGACGGTCGCATCATCGACGTGTGGTTGACCAACACCAAGCTCACGGACGACAAAGGGAACCTAACCGGCATCGCCACTACCGAGCGGGACATCTCCGAGCGGATGGGGGCCCTCGAGAAATTCCGGCGCATGGCGACGGTGATCCAGGATTCGAACGACGCGATCACGTTCCAGGACCTCGAAGGCAACATCCTGGCGTGGAACCAGGGCGCCGAGATCATCTACGGCTACTCGCAGGCCGAGGCGCTGAGCATGAACATCGTCGACACCGTGCCCAAGGAATACCAGGAGGAGGCACGCGGCTTTCTCGCTTCATTGAAGCGCGGCGAGCTCCTGCCAAACCTCGAAACGAAGCGGAAGCACAAAGACGGCCGAATTATCGACGTTTGGTTGACCAACACCAAGCTCACCGACGACAAGGGAACCCTCACGGGGATCGCCACGACGGAGCGCGACATCACCGAGCGGAAACACGCCGAAGCCTCGCTCCGCGAGAAGGCGCGCGAGCTAGAGTTTCTCCGCGAGGGTCAGATCACCCTGTCCGACAAGATGCGCGGCGAACAGGACGTTTCACGCCTCGGACAGAGCGTTTTGAGTCACTTGGCGCCGTTCCTGAATGCTCAGATGGGAGCTTTCTACTACGTTACGGAGGAGAAGGCGCTACAGCGTGTCAGTGGCTACGCCTACTCGAAGCTCGAGGACCGAGAGCGAACGATCGCCCTTGGAGAGGGCTTGGTCGGTCAAGCGGCGTTGGAAAAACGGCCCATTCTTCTCGAGAATGTTCCACCGAGCTACTTCGGAAAGATCAGCTCCGATCTCGGTGGCGCCGCGCCTCGATCACTTCTCCTCGCGCCCGTCTTCTATGAGGGCGAGGTGAACGGCGTGATCGAGCTGGGCTCCTTCGCCTCGTTCTCTGAGCACCAGAAGACCTTCTTGGAGCACGTATCGGAAAACATCGGCATCGCCATCAACACGTCGATCAACCGCAGGAAGCAGCAGGAGCTCCTCGAAGGCTCGCAAATCTTGACCGAAAAGCTGCAGACGCAGAAAGGCGAGCTGAAGGCGACCAATGACGAGCTGGAGGAGCAGTCGCGCGCGCTTCAGGATTCGCAGACGAAACTCAAGAGCCAGCAATCAGAGCTTGAGCAGACCAACGAGCAGCTCGAAGAGCAGACGACCGCCCTGGAGCAGCAGCGCGACATTCTGAACGAGAACAACGTCGCCCTGAATAAGGCACAAACCCTGCTCGAGGAGCGCTCGGATGAAGTTCAGCGGGCCAGCCAGTACAAATCCGAGTTCCTGGCAAACATGTCGCACGAGCTCCGGACTCCGCTCAACAGCTCGCTGATCCTGGCGAAGCTGCTCGCCGATAACGCAGGTGGAAACCTCACCGCTGAGCAAGTCCAATTCGCCCATTCGATTTCCTCTGCGGGCAATGACCTCTTGAACCTGATCAACGACATTCTGGACCTGTCGAAGGTCGAAGCCGGCAAGCTCGAGATCAGACCCGAGAGCGTCCTCCTTCCCAAGGTGTTCGGCCTCCTGGAGAAGACCTTCGACCCGTTGGCGAGGGACAAGCAGCTTGAGTTCCACATCGAGATCGACGCCGGCGTGCCGCAGCGCGTGTTCACGGATCGCCAGCGCCTCGAGCAGATCCTCAAAAACTTGCTCTCGAACGCGTTCAAGTTCACGGAGAGGGGCAAGATCACCGTCCACGCCTCGAAGACCCGTGACGGGCGCTTGTCACTTTCCGTAATAGACACCGGGATCGGCGTACGTAAAGAGCAGCAAGAGGTTATCTTCGAGGCTTTTCGCCAAGCTGATGGGACGACGAACCGCAAGTATGGCGGCACGGGCCTCGGGCTGTCGATTTCTAGGGATCTGGCGCGGCTCTTGGGCGGAACGGTCGAGGTCGAAAGCGTTCCGGGGGAGGGCAGCCGGTTCACGCTGCTTTTGCCCGAGACTTACGACGAATCCGCGGTCGCGGCGGCCTCGCCGAAAGCTTACACCTCGTCTTCGACGCCTCCACCGCCGGTCGACGTGACGGTCGCGCGTCCTGGCTCCGAGCCGGTTCCAGACGACCGAGACGCCCTCGCAGGGCCAGGGCGGGTACTCCTCGTCGTGGAGGACGACTCGCAATTCGCACAGATCCTCTTCGATTTGGCGCACGAGCTTCGATACAAGTGCGTCGTCGCGCAGAGCGCCGGCGAGGGCCTGGAGCTGGCGCAGACGCTCCATCCAGACGCCATCCTGCTCGACGTCTCGCTGCCCGATCGCTCGGGTCTCACGGTGCTCGACCAGCTGAAGCAAGATCCGAAGACGCGGCACATCCCCGTTCAAGTCGTCTCGGGACACGACTATATGGAGAAGGCCCTGCACATGGGGGCGATTGGCTACGTGCTCAAGCCGGCTAAGCGCGAGGAGCTCAATGCAGCTTTCGCCCGGTTCGACGCCAAGCTCGGGCAGACCGTGAAACGCGTCCTGATCGTCGAGGACGACACGCTGCAACGCGAAAGCCTGACCAAGCTCATCGCGAGCCCCGGGATCGAGGTCACCGCGGTCGGGCTCGGGCACGAAGCGCTGACGATTCTCGCTGCGACCGCGTTCGACTGCCTTGTCGTCGACCTGAAACTTCCGGATATGTCGGGCGAGGATTTGCTACGCCAGCTTTCCGATCTTCCGACCACCTCCCCGCCCGTCGTCGTTTATACCGGGCGCTCGCTTTCCCGGGATGAGGAGGACCGCCTCCGGAAATACTCCCACGCGATCATCGTAAAAGGCGCCAAGTCTCCAGAGCGGCTCCTCGACGAGATTGGACTCTTTCTCCATAGCGAGGAGGCGAAGCTCGCTCCGCGCACGCGTCTCCTGCTCGAGACGATGAGAAACCGAGATGATCATTTTGAAGGACGCAAGATCCTCGTCGTCGATGACGACGTCCGCAACATCTTCGCCCTGACGGCAGCGCTGGAGCAAAGGGGCGCGCGTATAGAGGTCGCGAGGAACGGCAAGGAAGCTCTCGCGAAGCTGAAAGACGATCCCGGCGTCGATCTGGTTCTCATGGACATCATGATGCCCGAGATGGACGGCTATCAGGCAACGCGCGAGATCCGTAAGCAAGGGCGGTTCGCGAAGCTTCCGATCATCGCCGTCACGGCGAAAGCGACCAGGAACGACCAGGTCTTATGCATGGAGGCCGGCGCGAACGACTACCTCGCGAAGCCGATCGACCTGCACCAACTCTTTTCGCTTATTCGAGTCTGGGCCCCGCAACTAGGCGGAGGTTGAGGCGCATGGATCGCACGCTGAGCCACGTGCTCGACGGCGAACTAGCCGTCCTGCTCGATGCAATCTACGACAAATACAGCTACGACTTTCGTCAATACGCGCCGAACTCCTTGCGCCGCACGATCTCGCAGGCGATGCGTCGAATGGGTTGCGCAACGCTCGAAGTGCTGCGAGACAAGGTCCTGGACGATCCCGCTTCGTTCGGAGATCTAGTCCAATCCTTGACGATTCCGGTGAGCGAGATGTTTCGCGATCCCGAATATTTCCGGGCGCTGCGCGAGCACGTGTGCCCGTACCTCCGAACGTACCCTTCCGTCCGCGTCTGGGTCGCCGGCTGCAGTACGGGAGAGGAGGTATATTCTATCGCGATCATGTTGCGTGAAGAGGGACTGCTTGAGCGCACCACGATCTACGCGACCGACATCAACGACCGCTCGCTCCAAGCGGCATCAAGCGGGTGTCTACCGGCGTCTGACGTCGAGAAGGCCGCGCGAAGTTACGAAGGGTCCGGCGGCAAAGCCTTGCTGTCTGATTACTACTCGCCGTCCGCGGTCGGAATGAGGTTTCACGACGACCTGCGCCGAAGCGTCACCTTTTCCAACCACAGCCTCGTCACCGACGCCGTGTTTACGGAAGCGCAGCTCATCTCCTGTCGAAACGTCATGATCTATTTCAACCGTGATTTGCAGAACCGAGTCTACGGTTTGTTGCACGAATCCCTGAGTCGGAGGGGATTCCTAGGTTTGGGTGCGCAGGAGACCATCCAATTCTCGTCATTCGCGCCCAAATTTGCGCGCCTCGCAGCGACGGGCCGCATCTTTCAAAAAATATGACCGAGGAGGCGCCGATGCCAGCGAACCAGTCAAGCGAAGCTACGGTTAGGGTCCTCCTTGTCGACGACTTGAAGGACAACCTCCTCGCTCTCGAAGGACTACTCAAACGCGAAGGCGTTGAAATATTCAAAGCGCGGTCGGGTACGGAGGCGCTGGAGTTTCTCTTGCGTTTCGAATTCGCAGTCGCGCTGATCGACGTGCAGATGCCTGGCATGAGCGGTTTCGAGCTCGCCGAGTTCATGCGCGGCTCCAAACGAACCAGAGACATTCCCATCATCTTCGTAACCGCCACGGCCGGCGATCAGAGCTTTTCGTTCAAAGGCTACGAGAGTGGGGCCGTAGACTTCCTATTGAAGCCCCTCGACACGCATGCGGTCAGGAGCAAGGTCAGTGTCTTCACCGCTCTTTACCGGCAGAAATGCGAGCTCAAGGCGCAAATTGTGACGATCACGCGCCTCCACGAGGAGCTGAGCTTCACCAAGACGCAGGCCGAGAACGCCAATGCATCGAAGTCGATGTTTCTCGCTAACATGAGCCACGAGATCCGCACACCATTGAGCGCGATTCTGGGCTTCGCAGAGCTCTTGGCGGATCCCATTCAGCCACGGGCCGAGGCCCTCGACTGCAGTAGCGGCATTCAGCGCAACGTCGAGCACTTGACGGAGCTCATCGACCAGATCCTGGATCTCGCCAAGGTCGAGGCTGGCAAACTCGACCTCGACATCGTCAGATTCGCGCTCTTGCCCGCGCTCGGCGAGATCTTCACCTATTTGCAGGACCGAGCGAAAGCGGCAAGCTTATCCTTTGGCGTCAGCTTCGTAGGTGAGATTCCGCAGACCATTGACGGGTGCCCGATGCGCTTGCGGCAAATCCTGCTCAATGTGATCGGCAATGCACTAAAATTCACTCAGCAAGGTGGAGTGAACGTCGTCATCCAGATGGCGCCAAAAGTGACGGGGGCGTCGAGTGGAACACTTTGCTTCGAGGTGAAGGACACCGGCTCCGGTCTTTCCTCGGAGCAGCAGCTGCGCCTCTTCCGTCCCTTTAGCCAGGCTGACAGCTCGGTTACCCGCAAGTACGGCGGGACGGGGCTCGGACTAGTCCTAGCGCGGCGGCTCGCAGAGGCACTGGGCGGCAGCGTTGAGCTCACCGAGAGCAGTCCGGGACGAGGAAGTACTTTCGCCGTCGGCATCGGGACCGGACCCTTGACAGCCGCGACGATGCTGCGCGGAGTCAAAACTGCCGACCTGGCCGAGCGTCCTGAGCAGGCGCGCGACCTCTTCGTAGCGGGCGATCGGCTCAAAGGGTTGCGCATCCTCCTCGTCGAGGACGGCTTGGACATCCAGGCCCTCATGCGTCGATTTCTTGAGGCCAGTGGCGCAACGGTCACCCTTGCCGTCAACGGTGCCGAGGCTGTCGCAATGGCCAGCGCCGCGGAATTCAATCTCGTACTTATGGACATGCAGATGCCGGTCCTAGACGGCTACGAGGCCACGCGTGAACTCCTCGGTCGCGGTTGCACGACGCCTATTGTGGCACTGACTGCCCACGCGATGCGCAGCGAGCGCGACGCGTGTCTGGCCGCCGGGTGCGTCGAATGCGTCAGCAAGCCGATCCGGGCCAACGCGCTCGTCAATGTCGTCGAGAAATTCGCGAGGCGTCGCGTCAGCTCAAGCTTCTCCCCTGCAACCCAAGTTGGCTTCCATTCGGATTGATGACGAGCATAGACTTTAGCCGATCATGATGTTCGTTCCGTCGCAATTCTAGTTAGACCCTGGCGCGAAAGCGCCAGGGTCTATCCCGAGCGGAGCGAGGGATCTCGCGGCGCTACCCATAGCGTCCGTCACGCGACCCTCGCTCTCGCCGGATTCCCCGGCAATTTCCCGATCGCTTGATCATGCAGAC
>JANOTL010000154.1:0-12075 GCA_031416315.1 Pseudomonadota bacterium | reverse complement strand
TGTCGCGCCGGTGGCTCCGGTCGCGGCCTTCGCGCCGGTGGTGGCGGTCGCGCCGGTCGTGTCCTTGTTGGCGGCCTTCGCTTCCCCTGCGCCTTCCTCTTTCTTCTCGCCGCAAGCGGCGAGGCTCACCAACGCGAGGGTGGAAAGGACGGCGATGAAACGACGAATGTTGGCGACCTTCATGGGAACTCCTGAGGCTCTGGCCTTACAGTCTTTTCGGCCCCCTACGGGGAAGACTTGAAGAGTTTCGAAGAATTCAGGTAATCCAGAGGTTTACGGAGGAGCTCAGGATGACGGAAACCGGCAACATCTCGATCCATGCGGAGAACATCCTCCCCATCATCAAAAGATGGCTCTATTCGGAAAAGGAGATCTTTCTTCGGGAGCTGGTCGCTAACGCCGCCGACGCGACGCTGAAGCTGCAAAAGCTCGCGTTGATCGGCGAGGCGCAGTGCGAGGTGCCGGAGGCGGAGATCACCGTCAGGGTCGATCACGACAAGGGACAACTGATCATCTCGGACGCCGGGCTCGGCATGACGGCTGACGAGGTGAAGCGTTACATCAATCAGGTCGCCTTCTCCGGCGTCAGCGACTTCCTCGAGAAGTACAAGGACAAGGACGACAGCCAGCAAGTGATCGGCCACTTCGGCCTCGGCTTCTATTCGGCCTTCATGGTCGCGAGCAAAGTCGAGATCGAGACGCTCTCCTACAAGCCGGGCGCCGAGCCCGCGCACTGGAGTTGCGACGGGTCGACGCAGTTCGAGCTCTCGCCCGGCACGCGTACGACGGTCGGCACCTCGATTCTTCTGACCATCGCCGAAGACTCGAAGGACATGCTGGACGAAGATCACGTCCGCATGCTGCTCGCGCGTTACTGCGCTTTCGTGCGCTACCCGATCAAGCTCACGTCGAAGGAAGGCGAGCCGACGCTCGTCAACGATCCGAAGCCCTTGTGGACGCGCTCGCCGACCGAGCTCACCGAGAAAGACTACGTCGACTTCTTCCACGAGCTCTTTCCGGGGAGCCCGGATCCCCTGTTCTGGATCCACCTGAACGTCGACTTCCCCTTCAACCTGAAGGGGATCCTCTACTTCCCGAAGTTGAAGCACGAGCTCGACGCCTCGCAGGGCGAGGTGAAGCTCTACTGCAACCAGGTCTACGTCGCCGACAACGTGAAGGAGCTGGTCCCCGAGTTCCTCACGCTCCTCAAGGGCGTGATCGACTGCTTAGACCTGCCGCTGAACGTCTCGCGCAGCTATCTGCAGAGCGATCCGACCGTGCGGAAGATCGCCGAGCACATCACGAAGAAGGTCGCCGACAAGCTCACCGGCCTCGCCAAAACCGAGCGCGAGAGCTACGTGAAGTACTGGGACGACATCCACCCGTTCGTGAAGTACGGGATGCTCCGCGACAACAAGTTCTTCGAGCGCCTCTCGGAGCACCTGATCTACAAGAGCTCTGCCGGCGATCACGTGACGCTCCCCGAATACGCCGAGCGTATGAAGGACAAGGTCGAGGAGGGCACGGTCCTTTATGCGACCGACCCCAACTCGCAAGCGGGCTACTTGCGGATGCTGAAAGACCACGGCATGGAGGCGGTGATCGCCGACACCATGATCGACCTGCATTTCATCCCGTTCTTCGAGATGCAGACGGGCCGCAAGTGGAAATTCAAGCGCGTCGACTCGGATCTGGCGCAGCACCTCGTCGACGACGAGAAGGGCGAGAAGTCCGCGCAGGAGACGATCGAGAAGCTCTTCCGCACGCACCTCGCCCGAGAGAAGGTGACGATTCGCGTGGAAAGCCTGAAGTCGGACAAAGTCCCGGCGATGCTCATCGTCGACGAGCACAAGCGCCGCTTCCGCGACATGCAGAAGAACGGCGGCGCCGGCTCTCCCTTCTACGGGCTAGGCGAGCCCGAGGAGACCTTGATCGTCAATCAGACGAGCCCAGCGGTTCAACACCTCCTGAAGCTCGCGCAGGGCGAAGGCCGGGACGCCGACGTGAAGCTCGTCGTCAACCAGATCCACGACCTGGCCTGGTTGCAGCAGGGCGAGCTCACGGCGGACATGATGCAACAGTTCATCGACCGGTCGACGGCGATCCTCGGACGCCTCGGCGGAGACCAGACGCATGCATAAGACCGATGCGAGCTTCCAGCGCGTCAAGGCCCTCTTCCACGAGACGCTGGCGAAAGGGCCTTCGGTCGACTTTGCCAGCTTGCGCCTGCACCGCGATTCGGAAGACCTCGTCAACGTCCGCCAGGACGTCTTGCAGCCGACCTCGACCGGCCGCGACGAGGGCGTCATGGTCACCGTGCACCACAAGGGCGGCACGGGCTACGGCGCGACCTCGGATCTGTCGGCGGCCGGCCTCAAAACGGCCTTCGACGCGGCCCGCCTTTGGGCCGAGCGCGGCGCGGGCAGCGCCGTGACCGACTACTCGAAGATCGCCATGCCGCACCCGAAGGGCGAGTTCCTGAGCCCGATCCGCCAGCGCTGGGAGTCCGTGCCGCTGAAGGAAAAGGTCGACCGCCTGACCTCGATCTCGAAGCGCATGAAGGCGCACGCGGAGATCGTCGATTGGAGCGCGATGATCTGGCGCATGCGCAGCGAGCGCCTGTATCTGACGAACGGCGGCGGCGAGGTCTATCAGGACTTCGACCGGCTCGTGCCGATGCTCTCCGTCACTGCGAATAAGGGCTCCGACACGGAGACGCGCACTTTCGGCGGCATGGCTTACTGCCGGCAGCAGGGTCTGGAGCTCTTAGAGACGATCCGCTTCGACCACCTCGGCATCGAGCTCGCCGACGAGGCGCGCGAGCTGCTCCATGCGCCCAACTGCCCTTCGGGCGAGATGGACCTCCTCCTCGCGCCGGACCAGATGGTCCTGCAAATCCACGAGTCGATCGGCCATCCTCTCGAGCTGGACCGGATCTTGGGCGACGAGCGCAACTACGCGGGCACGAGCTTCGTCACGAAGGACATGTTCGGCACCTTCCAATACGGCTCGAAGCTGCTGAACGTCACGTACGACCCGACGCGGCCCGAACAGGTCGCGAGCTTCGCGTTCGACGACGACGGTCTGGCGGCAGAGCGGCAGTTCGTGATCAAGGAGGGCCTCCTCTTGCGGCCGCTCGGCGGACTCGTGTCACAAAAACGCGCCGGGATGGAAGGCGTCGCCAACACGCGCGCGGACAGCTGGCGCCGCCCGCCGATCGACCGCATGGCGAACCTCAACGTCGAGACCGGCGATCAGACCTTCGAAAGCATGGTCGCGAAGGTCGAGAAGGGCGTCTTCCTGCGCACCAACTGCTCGTGGTCGATCGACGATTCGCGCAACAAATTCCAGTTCGGCTGCGAGTGGGGCCGCTTGATCGAGAACGGCAAGCTGACCAAGGTCGTGAAGAAGCCGAACTACCGCGGCATCTCCGCCTCGTTCTGGCGTAGCCTTACGGCCGTCGGCGACAACGGCACCATGGAGGTGCTCGGCACGCCCTATTGCGGCAAGGGCGAGCCCAACCAGGCTGTGTTCGTCGGCCATGCTTCGCCCGCCTGTCTGTTCGAGAACGTGTCCGTCTTCGGGGGTGAGTGAGCATGGCTTTGAATGAAGACGGCTTCGACGCGCTGGTGAAAGCGGCGACGGCGAAACTCAAGGGGCAAGAGATTCTCCTGGTGAACGCGCAGGGCGAGCGCAGCGAGTTCTGCCGCTTAAACAACGCCAAGGTCCGTCAGGCCGGCACCGTCATGCAGGCGGGCCTCTCGCTCCGCCTCATCGACGGCAAGCGCAACGCCGGCGGCGAGGTCACCCTCTCTGGAATCCGCGCCGAGGACGAAGGGCGCGTGGCCGCGCTGATCGCGACGCTTCGCGATCAGGTGGGCGTCCTTCCCGAAGATCCGCACCTGATGTACGCGACCGAGGTCAATTCGAGCCGCAGCACGGAGCCTTCGCAGCTCGTCGACGCGCGCGACACGATAGGGCGCGTCAGCAAAGCTGCGAAGGGCTCCGATCTCGTCGGCATCTATGCGGCGGGGGACATCTACAGGGGCTTCGCCAACTCGCTCGGCCAGCGCAACTGGTTCGAGCGCTCAAGCTTCAACCTCGACTTCAGCCTCTACCTGCGCGCCGACAAAGCGGTGAAGACGGGCTACGCCGGCTTCAAGTGGGACGATCACGAGTTCGAGCGCAAGCTCGAGAGTGCGCGCGAGCAGATCGGCGTCCTCGAGCGCGAGCCGCGGACGATCACGCCCGGGCGCTACCGCGTGTACCTGGCGCCGCAAGCTCTGGCCGAAGTGACCGGCATGCTCTCTTGGGGCGGCTTCAGCATGAAGGCGCATCGGACGAAGCAAACCCCCTTGATCAAGATGGTCGAGACGGACGCGAAGATGAGCGCCGCCGTCACGATCAGCGAGAACACCGAGGGCGGCATGGCGCCCAACTTCAACGGGACCGGCTTCGTGAAGCCGGCCCAGGTCGTCATGATCGATGGCGGCGCCTACCGCGACTGCCTCATCTCGCCGCGCTCGGCGAAAGAGTACGGCGTGACGACCAACGGCGCCGACTCGGGCGAGGGTCCCGAGTCGCTCGACGTCGCGGGCGGTACGCTCGACCTCGACACAGTGACTGCGACGCTCGCCGACGGCATCTACGTGAACAACCTCTGGTACCTCAACTTCTCCGATCGGACGGCGTGCCGCGTCACGGGCATGACCCGCTTCGCCTCGTTTTGGGTGGAGAAGGGGAAGATCGTCGCGCCGCTGAACGTCATGCGCTTCGACGAGTCGGTGCTGAAGATGCTCGGCGACAAGCTCGTCGGCTTCACGAAAGAGCGCGAGATGCTGCCGAGCGCCAGCACCTACGGCAACCGGCAGACGGCCAGCGCGCGGCTTCCCGGGGCCTTGGTCGACGACTTCAGCTTCACGTTGTGAGGCCTTCCACGTCGCGCCTCATAGAAACTGCTTTAATAAAGAATATCCCGTAATTTCAGTCGAATGAGAGGCATGGACGGGCGCGGATTGCCTCCGGCATTTTAATATTGTATAAACGCCGCGCTCCCAGGGTCCATGACTAGAAAGGCGCCCATATGGCAACCAGCACCAAAGGCTCGCCCTCACGGCATGGACCCTCGGCGGCTACGGGATTCATCGGCTCCTTGGCCTTGCTGGTCGCAGCCATCGTCGTCTTCGCGGTCGTAATGTATCCAAAGGAACGTCCGGCGGAGCCCGCACCCTTGGCCTCGAGTCCGGCGGCCTCGGTCAGCGCTTCGAAGCGCCAGGCGTTGCGCTCCGGTCAGACGGCCGACTCATATGAGACGAGCGAGCGCACGCCGGCCTCCGACGTTGCCGCGGGCGAAGGCGTCGGACCTTCGCCGACGGAAGGCGGCCGCCACACCGTCGGCGACGCCGAGGTCCAAAAGGCGATCGATCTGATCGACAAAGGCAACATCAACGACGCCGTCGCCGCGCTCGAGGCGATCGTCAAGCGCGACCCGAAGAACGAGACCGCGCTCGTCGAGCTGGCGATGATCAACCTCCTCGACCTGAAGCAGCCGGAGCAGGCGATCAATTACCTGCAAAAGGTCGCCGAGGTGAATCCGAAGAATCAGGTGGTGATGTCGGAGCTCGTCAGCCTGTACGAAGAGGAGAACCGCCTCGACGAAGGCCTCACCTTCCTCAGCGAGCTGCACCAGAAAGATCCGGCGAACACGCCCGACATCGCTTACGGGATCGGCGAGATCCTGACGATGAGCGGCCGCGACGGCGAGGCGATCCCTTACCTCGAGCGCGCCACGACCTCTCAAGAAAATGGCGTCCGCGCCCATCGCGAGCTGGCCGACGCCTATGCGCGGGCCGGCGAGGGCGATCGCGCCATCGGCGCTTACGACAAGGCGATCCTCGCGCAGGACAAAGAGATCCAAGAAAAGCAGCAGCGCGGGCTTCCCGTCAGCTTCGCGGTCGAGCGCTTGAACTACACGAAGCTCGACAAGGCTCGAGAGCTTCTGCGCAACGGCGACACCGAGAAGGCGCAAGAGATCGTCGACGAGGTCCAGGGTCAGATGCCGAACGACGAGGCCGTCGCGGCGATGCAGGACTCGATCAATCGCAAACGCGCGGGCTGAGCGCTTTGCTTTCGCGTTATCTTCTGATCGCCGCGGGCTGGCTCGCGGTCGGGCTCGGCGTGGTCGGGATCGCGCTGCCCTTGCTGCCCACGACGCCCTTTCTGCTGCTCGCGGCCTGGTGCTTCAGCGCGGCGTCGCCGCGGTTTCACCTTTGGCTCGTCGAGCATCCGCGGCTGGGGCCGCCGATTCGGGCGTGGCGAGACGATGGAGTCATCCCGCTGCGGGCGAAGGTTTTGGCGACGGGGGCGATCGCGGGAAGCGCTGTTTTTGCGCTTTTCGCGGTGAACGCGGCGGCGGGGATTTCTGTCCGGGTGGTCGTCGTGGGGGTGCTTCTGGGAGTGCTTGGGTTTATTTGGACGCGCCCTGGGACCCAACCTAAATGCTAGACTCGGTGCCGGCGCGCTCGTGCGCGGCAAGGCAGTCATGGAGCATCGTCACCGCTCTCAAGGATGCTTACTGGCACGTCTCGAGTCTGAGCCACTGAAAGCGCGTACCTCTGCCCATGACGACGGGCAGCTCCCATTTGAGCTCCGCGCCCGTCCGGCAAGGACCGGCTTGCTGGTTGGCTAGGACGTTCACGAGCTTGTAGCTTGTGCCGTCGGATATCTGCGCGGCGCTTGCGACTTCCGGCGGGATGAAAAAGCTCTGTTGCACGTCCTCTTCCCAGAGGTTGTGGAAGGTGAAGACGACGTTGGTGTCCTCCGACCACTTCATCTGCGCGAAGAGGCGCGCGTCCGGCCGGTCGGGCGTCGGCTTCGGGCGCAGAAAGTGCGACGGCGAGGCATAGAGCGCGCGGTTCTTGGCGTCGAGGCGCGCCGTGATGATCGCGCGGTAGTAGTCGGTGAGCTTGTCGCCCTCGGGATTCCAATTGGCGCTGCCCTCGAAGCGGCCCCGGATCAAGTCGGAGCGGCGGAAGCCGACGCCCCAAGGCTCGCCGAACTCCTGCCCCATGAGCAGCATCGGCGTCGACCAGCGGGTGGCGCCGATCGCCCAAAAGCCGGCGCCGGTCCATGTGCCGAAGCCGGTGCCGTCGGTGAGGCGATGCTCGTCATGCGTCTCGAGCGCCGTCATCACGTACGTGTGGCCGCCGAAACGGCCCATGTTGCTCAGGACGCGCTCGACGTGACCGGTGTCCTTGTCGCCGCCGCCGCGCTTCACCATGTCGAAGAGGTAGCCCTCGGTCATCATGTCGACGACCTTGTTCATGCCCATCTGATCGCCGAATTCCTCGGCGAGGTAGAGGGGCCGAGCTTGCCCGCGTTTTTGCGCGTAATGGTTGACCTTGGTCAAGAGGTAGCGCCATTCGTTCGGCGCCATGCCGCTGTCCTTGTCGGTCGTGTGGTCCAAGCGAAAGCCGTCGACGCCGCGCGAGACCCAATAGTTCAGGATGCGAAAAAAATACTCGCGGTTGCGGACGAACTCGTGCGTGTGCGCGCCGTTGGCTTCCTTGTGGAAGAGGAACTTCACGTCCTTCCAGTTGTTGGTAAAATTGTCGCCGAGCTTCTTCGCCGGGTTCGTCGCGTCTTGCCCCATGTAGAAGCCGGGCAGTGCGAACTCGAGAAACTGCTGGCCGCAAGGGAACTGCGCGCGCTCCCAGTCGAGGGCCTCGCGCCACATGTGGTAAGCGTGAAGGAGCGGCTGTCCGCTCAAGGTGGGGCATTTCAACTTGAGCGCGGCGAGCGTCTTCTTGTGGAAATTGTTGGTGGACGCCAACTCTTCCAGGCGCTGCACGGTGTCGAGGAGGCGCGGCTTCTCGAGGAACCCTTCGTGCGTGTCCTCGAAGTTCCAAAGGCGCGCGAGGTCCTCGCCGCCTTCGATGCGGTCGCGGACGGGCTTGTAGTCCTCGTAGTCGTACATCAAGTAGTTGTGGCCGAAGTGATTCAAGGCGACGTCGAGGATGATTTTGGTGCCTTGCGCGTGCGCCTTCTGGATCAATGCGTCCAGGCTGTCGTTGCCGAAGCAGGGTGGGCTCGAGTGCTCGTCTTTGCCTTGCTGGATGCAGGAGCGCGACAATGTCCCTTGCACGTGCAGATAGTCGCGCACGGCGTAGGGCGAGCCGAGATCGTCGCATTCGTCCGGAATCTTCCACTGGTCGTTGTTGGGGAAGAGCGGCATGAGCCAGACGGCAGTCGCTCCGACCTTCTCCTTCACGTATCTCAGCGTGATGCCGTTCCGGCGATCGGCGGTGTTCTCGGTCATGTCCTCGAGCGTGCCGAGCTTGATCTTGCGCAGCTCGTCGATGATCCCGCAGCTCATGCCTTCGGCACGGTAAGTGATCTTCGGCGCCAGCTTGTTCTTGCACGCCGCCTTCTGCCAGTTGGCGCCCATATCCTCGCGGCAGGCGTTCGCCGAACGAACTTGCACTTCGTAGAGGACCTGCGTGCCGGCGACGTGATTCAGGTCGAGATACTCGCCGCTCGAATCTCCGAAAGCGTCCTTCACTTGCGCGCCTGGGCCGACTTCGGGAGTACGGCATGCCGGCAGGAGCAAGGGGATGAGGAGGGCGTAGGAGAAGGCTTTCACCGGCGGGCTCCTGGGTCGATCGTGCTGGTTTGTCAGGAATTATCGCAGGTTTTGGCGTCGGACCCAAGGTGCTGCGGCGCGCGCAAAAGGTTTCGGGCGGTTCTGCCGAGAAGAAGGGTATGAAAACCATCTACGCTTCCTCCCTGGCGGTCCTTTTGGCTGCGGCGCTCGCCGCCGCATGCAAGTCCAGCTCGTTCACCGGGACCGGCGGCAAGGCCGAGACGCGCAAGGCGGCCGATGCGAAAAAAGGCACCGACGGCGGCACGACGTCTTCGGGTGGGCCGGGCACAGTGACCGGCAAGGGCACGGGGACTGGCAAGGGCACCAACGGTGGCACGGGCAAGGGCACGGGCACCGGCAAAGGCACCACGGGCGGCCTCGAGCCTGGCGGCTCGGTCGAAAGCGCGACCGGAAAGCCCGGGATCGACATCGGCTCGGCTTCCGACGAGGAGCCGCTCATTCCGCCGGACTGCGACGAGAAGGGCGCCACGCAGGCGAGGCTGATCACCAAAGAGCTGCCGATCTACACCAACCGCCAGCAGGTCGAGTACGAGGTCTACCTCACCGACTGCGACGGCAAGGTGAAGACGCTCGCCTCCGACGACATTCTGTTCGACGTCAATGCGCACGCCGGCGGCACGGGCCGGGGCCTGAGCTACCAACTCTTCGACGCCAAGACGAAGGTCAAGGTCGCCGACGGCAACTTGAACGAGATCCAAGGCTCCGACCTGTTCGGCAAGACCGGCGACGAGTTCTACCACTACCGGACCGACGTGCCGCTCAAGGTGGCGAGCGACTCCGAGAGCTTCCGCATGAAGGTGACCGTGCCCGACAGCTGCTGCAGCGTCATCGGCAACACCAATCCGACGACGGACCAAATGATCGACACCTATCTGCGCCTGGGCGCCGCGGCCCCGGTGAAGAAGACGGTGATTTTCCGCTACTCCGCCAGCGCGCCTGACAAGCCGGAGTCCTCGCCGAGCCCCGCGCCTTCGGACGATCCCTTCGGCTTCGGCCTCCAACCCTGAGACTTCGTGGTATCCTCTGGAGATCCGGAGGATGACCGCATGCGAAGCAAGATCGAAGGCGCGCCCTCGTTCGCGTACATTCACGTCGACCTGGATCCTGGTGAGTCGATCGTCGCAGAGAGCGACGCGATGGCCAGCATGGACTCGGACCTCGACATGAAGGCAACCTTCAACGGCGGGCTCGTCTCGGCCCTGTTGAAGCGCTTTCTCGGCGGCGAATCGCTGTTCGTCAACACGTTCTCCAACAACACGCGGAAGACGCGACGCGTGACGCTCGTGCAGAAGACGCCGGGCGACATCAAGGAAATCGCGCTGAAGGGCAACGCGATTTGCCTGCAACCCGGGGCCTACGTCGCGTCGACGCCCGGCGTCCGGCTCGCGGTGCGCTGGGCGGGCTTCGCCTCCTGGATCGCCAAGGAAGGCCTGTTCAAGCTCTTCTGCACGGGTCAGGGGATCTTGTGGATCGGCGCCTACGGCGGCATCCTCTTCCGCGACGTGGCCGGGGCCTACATCGTAGACACCGCGCATCTGGTCGCCTACGAGCCGTCGATCACCCTCAAGCCCAAGCTCGCGGGCGGCCTCTTCTCCAGCTTTTTCAGCGGCGAGGGGATCGTCACGCGCGTCGAAGGCAAGGGTAAGATCGCGATCCAAACGCGGAGCCTCGAGGGCTTGCGCGACTTCCTCAATCCTCGCCTCTACTGATTCGGAGCGCTTCGATGCAGGTCGAGATTCAACACGGCCCGGCGAACGCCGCGGCGCGCGTCATCCTGAACGCCGGCGAGACGCTGACGGCCGAGGCGGGCGCGATGATCGCCATGTCGGGGTCGATGAAGGTCGAGACCACGACCTTGAAAAAAGGCTCGGGCGGCGTCCTCAAGGCTTTGAAGCGGATGATCGCGGGCGAGTCTTTCTTCCTGAACCATTTCACCGCGGGCAAGGCCGGCGACGACGTGTGGCTCGCGCCGACCTTGCCGGGCGACGTCACGACGCTCGACCTCGGCGCCGAGGCGATGATCGTCCAGGGCGGCTCCTTTCTCGCTTGCGAGCACCAAGTCAACGTCGACCTCGGCTGGCAGGGCTTCAAGTCGCTGTTCGCCGGCGAGAGCGTCTTCTGGCTTAAGATCAAGGGGCCGGGGAAGGCGCTGGTCACGTCCTTCGGCTCCGTTTACTGGGTCGACGTCGACGGCGAGTACATCGTCGACTCGGGGCACATCGTCGCCTTTCCCGAGTCCTTGAAGTTCGTCGTGACCAAGGCCGGCAAAAGCTGGATCTCCTCGATCCTCGGCGGCGAGGGCCTGGTCTGCAAGTTCCAAGGCAAGGGCAGGGTTCTCTGCCAATCGCACAACGCGCAGGGATTCGGCGGCGCGCTCGGGCCGCTTCTGCGCCCGCGCAATTGAGGCTCACGTGACCGACTCGCTCTATCCCTACAAGCTGCTGAACCGTCCCGACTTCGCCTTCCTCTACGTGAAGATTCCCGCGGGAAAGATGCTGCGCGTCGAATCTTCGGCCATGGCGACGATGACTCCGAACCTCAAGATGAAGACGAAAATGAAGGGCGGCATCGGCCGCTTCGTCACCGGCGAGTCGGTCTTCATGAACGAGTTCACCGCCGAAGGTGGTGACGGCGAGATCGGCATCGCGCCGGGCGCGCCGGGAGACATGGAGCACGTGCAGCTTACGGGCGAGCCCGTCTATCTGCAGAACTCCGCCTTCGTCGCCGCGACGCCAGACGTCCTGGTGGAGTCGAAGTGGCAGGGACTGATGAAGGGCTTTTTCTCCGGCGAGTCCTTGTTCCTGATCCGCTGCAGCGGCCACGGCGATCTATGGTTCAACACCTACGGCGCGCTGATCTCGATCGAGGTCGACGGGAACTACGTCGTCGATACGGGGCACATCGTCGCGTTCACGCACGGGTTGCAGTACGAGGTGAAGGGAATCTCGGGCTATAAGAGCCTCTTTTTCAGCGGCGAGGGGCTCGTCTGCCGGTTCAGCGGCAAGGGCAAGGTCTGGATCCAGACGCGCGACGCGCCGGCATTCGCGCACTGGGTGCACCCGTTTCGGCCCGTGAAGTCGAAGAGCTCGGGCGGGGATTGAGACGACCAGGGCACCCCTCGGTCCGTCGCGAGCGGGGCTCAACGCGTGAGAACTGGCCCCCTTGGCTGTGGATTGCGCGACGCGGCTCGGTGGCGGGCGGCCGTGAAGCATGAAGCGCGAGGAGGCTCGGCTTCATCGCCCGACATTTGGCCTAAAGGTGTTCGCAGTGAGCTCGATTCTCAGCCGGCGATACCGTTTCGCTCGCGACGGCGCCTGGGAAGAATTTCGGTGTTATGGAAGTGAGCATAGATTGCGAGGTGATCGGCGAGCCGATCAGCACGCTTGGTCGTGCACCACGTTCGCCGGACGAGC
>JANOTL010000153.1:0-105825 GCA_031416315.1 Pseudomonadota bacterium | reverse complement strand
CCCCCCCCCCCCCCCCCACGCCAGCTGACCATTTCTCGACGGACTTTTTCCGATGGGCCGAAAGATCGTCATTTTGTTCTTTCTGGCGAGCCTTGGGCTCGCGCTGTTCGTCTATATGAGCCACGAGCGGCGGTCCTTGCGCGAGAACCTGCTGAAGAAGACGCAGCGGGAGCCACGGCTCGTGCTCGAGGACTTTTCGTACAATCGCTACCAGGGCGAGGCGCTGACCGGACGGCTCGTGGCGCGGCTCGGGCATTTTTACGAGCCGAACGTCGTCGAGCTGGACGGCGAGATCAAAGGCGAGCGGATCGTGCGCGAGGGCCGCGAGACGATCGCGGCGGAATCGGCGACGGCGTACTTCAAGGCGAGTACCCTGTCGAAGATGATGGACGAGACCGAATTGGACCGGGCCGAGCTGACGGGGTTCGTGGAAGTGGGCGTAAGGGATCACCTCGTGACGACCGACTACGCGGAGTATCTGAACGCGCAGGAGCTGGTGCGCTCGCTCCGCCCGGTCCGGGTCGAAGGCCCGGGGCGGGTTTTCTCGGGGGAAGAGGGTTTCACGTATACGCTCGCCGATGAAACGCTCGAGATGTTCGGGCTCGTGAAAGGGGCGTATCAGCCGCATGAACCGATTCGTCCATAAACTCATCTTTGTTTTGTTCGCGGGGCTCTGCCTCGCGCCTTTGGCGCGTGCCGATTTGCTGGACGAGGAGCCGATCACGCCCGCCCCGGGGTCTTCGGCCGCGCCGAGCCCCACGCCGCCCGGCGCGCCCGTGCCGACGCCGAGCCCGGTCCCGGCGCCGGGGAGTGGCAGTGGGGCGAAGCCCGGCAAGAAGCCGTCCTTGTCGAAGGAGGAAGGCGAGCCCTCGAAGAAGCCGCAGCAAGGCGGCGTCCTCGCGCCGAAGGGCGGCGGCAAGAAGAAGGCGCCCGGCCAGAAGGGTGACGCCGAAGAGCCGGTCCTGTTCGAAAGCAAGGGGCTTCGGGGCCTGCGCGAGAAGGGTTTCGTCGAGCTCGTCGAGAACGTCGTCGTCTCCCAAGGGACGATGCGGCTGGAAGCGGACCACGCGCAAGTCGCCTATGATGAGGTGACGAAAGAGGTGGTGAAGGTCACCGCCGACGGCAACGTCAAGATGTTCAAGACCGACGAAGACTCGGGCGACAAGATCAAAGCCTACGGTGACACCGTCATCTTCATGAACAAGGAGCGCATCGTGACGCTCGAAGGCAACGCGCGGCTTTGGCGCGGTGCCGACCTGGTACGCGGCAAAAAGATCACCTATGAGCTCGACACCGGCTGGATTCGTGCTGATCGCGTCGCCGGCGAAGTGCATCCGGCCGACAAAGTGCCCGAGGCGAAGCCGTGACGATCGTCCGCACCGAGCTGCGCGCCGTCGATCTCGAGAAGAGCTTCAAGGCTCGCCAAGTCGTGCGCTCCGTCAGCTTCACCGTGACCGAGGGCGAAGTGGTCGGACTACTCGGTCCGAACGGCGCGGGCAAGACGACGAGCTTCTACATGGTCGTAGGCCTCCTCTACCCTTCCCGCGGCAGCGTCTTTCTAGGGCATCAGGAGATCACGTCGATGCCGATGCACATGCGCGCGCGCATGGGCATCAGCTATCTGCCGCAGAACATGTCGATCTTTCGACGCATGACGGTCGAAGACAACTTGCGCTCGGTCATGGAAGTGACCGGCGTTAAGCGCGACGAGCGCGCCGGCTATCTTGACGAGCTCCTGTCCAAGTTTCAGATCGGGCACATCGCGAAATCCATGGGCGCGGCCCTCTCTGGCGGTGAGCGGCGACGCGTGGAGATCGCACGGGCCTTGATCATCAAGCCGAAGTTCCTGCTCCTCGACGAGCCGTTCGCCGGGATCGACCCGGTCACGGTCCAGGAGATCCAGAAGATCATCGAGAAGCTGCGGAGCGACGGGCTCGGCGTCCTGATCACGGACCACAACGTCCGCGAGACTCTCGGTAGCTGCGACCGGGCCTACATCCTCTCCGGCGGGCAGATCATCGCCCACGGCCTTCCCCAGGAGATCTCAGAGAGCCAAGTGGTGCGAGATCAATACTTGGGTGAAAACTTCAAGCTCTGATCGCCTATTATCGTTGGGGTTTTCGAGTTGGAATTTTTTTTGCATAGGGTCTGCGTCCGCCAGTAAGATAGAGATAGCGGTGAACGCAACCCAACGCGTTGGACGTGGTCCATGGCATTTGAACTAAAACAAAGTCTGAGGCTGACGCAGCAGCTTCTCATGACGCCGCAACTGCAGCAGGCGATCAAACTCCTGCAGCTTTCGCGCCTGGAGCTGGAGCAGTTCGTCCAGACGCAGCTGGCCGAGAATCCTTGCCTCGAGGAAGGCCAGAACGAGAGCGGCGAAGAGCAAGCGCTGGTCGAGCGCGAGCGTGAGACGACCGAGGCGCAAGCCGTCGGGGACCGCATGGCGGAAGCCAGCAGCATCGTCGACTCTGCCGGCGGCGACGAGAAGGGCGAAGGCGTCGACTGGGACGCGATGGCGCGCTACCAGGAATCGATCCCGCAAGCCGCGTCGACCGCGGCCAAGAAAAACGTCTCCGACGACGACCTGCCGAACTACGAGAACATGGTCACGAAGGCGAGCACCCTTCAAGACCACCTGATGACTCAGGTCGGCGAGCTCGATTTCGACGAGAATGAAAAGAAGATCGCGAGCCTCTTGATCGGCAACATCGACGATCGCGGCTACCTGACGCTGACGCTCGAAGAGCTTTGCTCCACCGAAAATCTGGATCCCGAGCTCGCCGGCGACATGCTCGACACCGTACAGCGCTTCGATCCTCCGGGCGTCGGCGCGCGCGACTTGAAAGAGTGCCTGCACATTCAGCTGCGCGCCGGCCGTCACAAGAACGGCATCGTCGAGAAGATCGTCGACAACCATCTGCCCGAGCTCGAGAACCGCAACTTCGTGGCGATCGCGAAGGCGATGAAGATCACGCTCGAGCAAGTGATCGAGAACGTGCAGATCATCGCCGAGCTGGAGCCCGTTCCGGGCCGGCAATTCGGCTCGAACGAGGCCCATTACGTCACCCCGGACGTTTACGTCTTCAAGCTCGGCGACGAGTGGGTGGTGAATCTAAATGAGGACGGCCTGCCGCGCCTGAAGGTCAGCAACTTCTATACGGGCATGATGGAAGGCAAGAAGACCAAGGGCGACGAGAAAGGCTACATCTCGGACAAGCTGAAGAGCGCCGAGTGGCTGATCAAGAGCATCCGTCAGCGCCAGCGCACGATCTTCCGGGTCACGGAATCGATCGTGAAGCGGCAGCGCGATTTCTTCGACCAGGGCGTCGAGCATCTGAAGCCGATGATCCTGAAGGACATCGCCGAGGACATCTCGATGCACGAGTCGACGATCTCGCGGGTGACGAACAACAAGTATGTGCATACGCCGCGCGGAGTCTTCGAGCTCAAGTACTTTTTCAACAGCTCGGTCTCGCGCTCCGACGGCAACGACGTCGCCAGCGAATCCGTGAAGCGGATGATCGCCGACATGATCAAGATCGAGGACACGAAGAAGCCCTTGTCCGACCAGTCGATCGTCGAGATGCTCGAGGAGAAGGGCATTCAGCTGGCCCGCCGCACCGTAGCTAAGTATCGGGAACAACTTCAGATTTTGCCTTCCAGCAAACGGAAGAAGTACTTCTGACGTGAGCTCCGCGAAGAAGCCAGTCGAACGTCTCCTCGTGATCGTGACTGGCCTCTCCGGAGCCGGCAACTCGACGGCGCTGAATGCGCTCGCCGATTGCGGCATGTACTGTATCGACAATCTCCCGATGGAGATGTTCGGGACGATCATCGATCTGCTCGAATCGGGGCGGATCAATGCCGAGAACGGCATCGCGCTCGGCATGGACGTGCGTAACAAGAGTTTCGCGCTGCAGTTTCCTGAGCTGAAGAAGCAGTATGCGGAGCGGATACGGCTCGAGGTCGTGTTCCTCACTGCGGACGACCACGTGGTGACGACGCGGTTCACGACGACGCGGCGGCGGCATCCGTTGATGCGGGGCGGAGAGACGCTACCCGAGGTCATCGAAGAAGAGCGGCAGATGCTCGCACCGGTCGAGGAGTCGGCAGACGTCGTCTTCGATACGACGTCGTGGTCTCCGCATATGCTCGCGCGCCAGATGGAGCAGCGCTTTTATCGCGACGTGCCGGCGCGGATGCTGCATGTCACCATCACCAGTTTCGGGTTCAAATACGGTCAGCTAAAACCAGTCGACACGATGTTCGACGTGCGCTTCCTGGAAAATCCGTACTTCGTTCCGGAGCTGCGCGACAAGTCGGGCTTAGATCCCGAGGTGCGCGACTTCATCTTCGGGAGGGACGACGCGAAAGAGATGATGCAGAAGATCGACGCGATGCTGCGTTTTCTGCTCCCCAAGTACTACATGGAAGGAAAGCATTACTTCCGTCTAGGGATCGGCTGCAGCGGCGGCCGTCATCGCAGCGTTGCGTTTGCGGAGGAGCTGGGGCGCGCGTTTCTTGCGGCGCCAATTCCGAACACGATTACGACGATCATTCATCGGGACAATGATCACCATTGAGTGACGGGTAAGCCGAAACCGGTGCCGACGCTGACGGACGAGAAACGGCGCGGGCCAATGCCGAATCGGGCTTCGAGATGGAAGAAGAAGGCCAGCATCGTCAGCGAGACGTGCGGTGAGGCTTGGCGGCGGCGCCAAGTTTGCCCGACGCCCAGGTCGAAGTGACCGATGAGGGCGTATGCGGAAACGACTGCTTCGCAGGAGTGGGAGGCGTCGCTGGAGAAGCCCCAGGATGCGCTGCAGCGGCCGCCGTAGAGTGTGCCGGTGACGGCGTTGCCGTAGTGGTTCTTCTTGCCGTCGAGAAAGGGGCTGCCTAGGAGGCCAAGGCTTGCGCTCGCAGCGGGCTGCGTTCGGAAGAGGGAGAGGCGAGTAGCTTGGACGGAGGTGTAAAGGGCTAGCGTTCCGCGACAGTATTCTGGGGTCACGGACTTTGCCGGGGCTGACTGCAAAGGCGTCGTGTCGACAACGGCCGGGTAGTCGTCGACTTGCCCCGTCACGCAGGCCGCCGCGACGGGCGCGCTGAGGCCCGTCACGACGGCGAGAAGAACGTTGCGCACTTAGGTGTACGACTCGATCGGCGCGCACGTGCACACCAAATTGCGGTCGCCGTAGGCGCCGTCGACGCGGGCGACAGACGGCCAGAACTTCTGGGCGCGCACCCACTCCGTCGGAAAGACGGCGGTTTCACGCGAGTAGCTGTGCTTCCACTCCGCCGCGGCCAGGACGGCGGCAGTGTGGGGCGCGTTGACGAGCGGGTTGTCGTCTTTCGGCGATTTGCCGTCTTCGACCAGGCGGATCTCCGCGCGGATGGCGATCATGGCGTCGCAGAAGCGGTCGAGCTCGGCTTTGCTCTCGCTTTCCGTGGGCTCGATCATCATCGTGCCCGGCACGGGGAAGGAGACGGTCGGCGCGTGGAAGCCATAGTCCATGAGGCGTTTCGCGACGTCCTCGACTTCGATTCCGGACTTTGCCTTGATCTGGCGCAGGTCGATGATGCACTCGTGCGCGACTAGGTCGGTATCGCCGCGGTAGAGGACCGGGTAGTGCGGATGAAGGCGCTTCGCCATGTAGTTCGCGTTCAGGATCGCGACTTTGGTGGCGTCAGTGAGGCCGTCGCCGCCCATCATCCAGATGTACATGAGCGAGATCGGAAGGATCGAGGCGGAGCCGTAGGGGGCCGCAGAGACCGGGCCGGTGGCCTTCTCGCCGCCGACCTTGACGAGGGGATGGCCCGGCAAATAGGGCGCGAGGTGCGTCTTCACGCCGATGGGGCCCATGCCGGGGCCGCCGCCGCCGTGCGGAATGCAGAAGGTCTTGTGCAGGTTGATGTGACAAACGTCGGGGCCGAAAGTGCCCGGCGAGGTCAGGCCAACCTGCGCGTTCAAGTTGGCGCCGTCCATGTAGACCTGGCCGCCGTGTTTATGGACGATGTCGCAGAGGCGCGTGATCGATTCCTCGAAGACGCCGTGCGTCGACGGGTACGTGACCATCGCGCAGGCTAGGGTCTTCTCGTGCTCGGCGGCCTTCTTCGCGAGATCGTCCATGTCGATGTTGCCGCGTTGGTCGCACTCGACCACGACGACCTTCATGCCGGCGAGGACGGCCGAGGCCGGGTTCGTTCCGTGCGCCGATTTCGGGATCAGGCAGATGTCTCGGTGACTCTCGCCCTTGCTTTGGAAGAACTTGCGGATGACGAGGAGGCCGGCATACTCGCCTTGCGCGCCAGAGTTCGGCTGCAGAGAAATCCTGTCAAATCCGGTACATGCGGCGAGAAGACGCTCCAGCTCGACCGTGAGCTCCTTGTAGCCCGCCCATTGATTTTCCGGCGCGAACGGATGGATCCCGTTCAGCGTCGGCCAAGTGACCGGCATGAGCTCGCTCGTCGCGTTGAGCTTCATCGTGCAGCTGCCGAGCGGGATCATCGTGCGCGTGAGCGACAGATCCTTCGACTCGAGACTGCGGATGTAGCGCAACATCTCCGTCTCGGAGCGGTGCGAGTTGAAGACCGAATGCGTGAGGAAAGCGGAAGTGCGAACGAGGCCCTTGCCGAAGCGCTCGTCGAGGTCACCCTTCAGCTCATGGGCGAGTTCGTGCGCTTTGGGCGCGGACTTGCCGAGGGCGAAGCAGGCGAGCAGGTCATCTACGTCTTGGAGCGAGGTCTTCTCGTCGACGGCGACGGCAATCTTCGTGCTGTCGACCGGACGCAGGTTCATGCCGCGCGTTTCGGCGGCTTTGTGGACGTCGGTGGCGTTGCTCGCGGTCGTCTCGACCAGGACGGTGTCGAAGTAGCGGCCTTGGTTGCCGAGCTTATAACCCAGTTTTTCCAGGCCCCTAGCCAGGGTGGCGGCGGTTGCGTGCGTGCGGAGTGCGATGTCTTTCAGGCCTTCGGGGCCGTGATAGACGGCATACATCGACGCCATGACCGCGAGGAGAACCTGCGACGTGCAGATGTTGCTCGTCGCCTTGTCGCGGCGGATGTGTTGCTCGCGCGTTTGCAGCGCCATGCGAAGCGCGGGCTTGCCGTGCGCGTCTTTCGACATGCCGATGATGCGGCCCGGGATCTTCCGCTTGAAGTCGTCTTTGACCGCGAAGAAGGCGGCGTGCGGGCCGCCGAAGCCGAGCGGCACGCCGAAGCGTTGGGCGCTGCCGACGGCGATGTCGGCGCCGAGCTCGCCCGGGGATTTCAGGAGCGTGAGCGCGAGGAGGTCGGAGGCGACCGCGACGAGCGCGCCTTTGGCGTGGGCCGAGGCGATGAGACTTTCGTAGTTCTCGATGCCGCCGGTCGAAGACGGGTACTGGAGCAAGATGCCGAAGGGCACCTGCGCGTCGAAGGAGAGCTTCTGCGGGCTGCCGACGACGACCTCGATGCCGAGGGGCTCGGCGCGCGTCTTCACGACCGCGATCGTCTGCGGATGGCAGTCTTCCGCGATGAAATAAAGGCTCGTGGTGTTGGCTGCTTTGGAGTTCCAGCAGAGGTTCATGGCCTCGGCGGCGGCAGTGCCTTCGTCGAGGAGGGAGGCGTTGGCGATGGGGAGGCCGGTGAGGTCGGCGACCATCGTCTGGAAGTTCAAGAGCGCTTCGAGGCGGCCCTGGGCGATCTCCGCCTGGTAGGGCGTGTATTGCGTGTACCAGCCCGGATTCTCGAGGACGTTGCGCTGAATCACGGCAGGGACGAGCGTGTCCGAGTAGCCGAGGCCGATGAAGGAGCGAAAGACCTTGTTCTTCGACGCCATCGCGTGGAGCTTCGCGAGCGCTTCGTGCTCGGCGAGCGCCTTGCCCGTGTCGAGCGGCTTCTTCGCGCGAATGGAGGCGGGAACCGCCGTGTCGATCAGCTTGTCGAGGGAGGCGGCGCCGAGCTCTTTCAGCATGGCGTCGCGGTCTGCCGTCGATGGACCGATGTGGCGCCGCGCGAAGCTCGTCCTGCGGTTCAAGGCGTCTTGCAGTTTCATCGTGTTTTAGTGGTCCTGTTCGCTGACGAACTTGGAATAGGCGCCGGCATCGAGGAGGCTCGCGCCCTCGACTTTGCCCGCGGTGGGCTCGACTTTGACCAGCCAGCCGTTCTTGTACGGGTCCTCTTGCAGGGACTCGGGCTTCGAGACGGCGGCCTTGTTCACTTCGACGACCTTGCCGGCGATCGGCATGTAGAGGTCGGAGACGGTCTTGGTGGATTCGATCGTGCCGAAGGAGCTGCCGGCGGCGAAGGTTTCACCGACGTTCGGGAGCTCGACGTGGACGATGTCCCCGAGCTGCTCGACGGCGAAGGCGGTGACGCCGATCTTTACGGCGCCCGCGGCCGTCTCGATCCACTCATGATCTTTCGTGTACTTCAGGCCCTGGGGAAAATCCATCGCGCGGGACTCCAAAAAGTCGAATCAAGCCTTCACTTTAGCCTTATATAGAGGCCTTTTGACGAGCTTCGCAAGTTTTCTTTTGCCGCGCACGTCGACCTCCACCACGTCTCCAACCGCTACTTTTCTAGGGTCTAGCAGCGCCATGCCACCCGCGCCGCCGAGCGTCGGCAGGACCGAGCCGCTGGTCACCTTGCCGATGAGATCGGCGCCTTTGTAAACCTGCATGTCGTGGCGCGGGATGCCGTCGCCGTCCATGAGGAAGCAGAAGATCGAGCGCGTCAGGCCCTTTTCCTTCTGGCTGACGAGCTTCGCCTTGCCGATGAAGTCAGGCTTGTCGATCGCGACGGCCCAGCCGATGCCGGCCTCGAGGGGCGAGACGCCGTCGTCCATGTCGTTGCCGTAGAGGAGGTAGCAGGCTTCGAGGCGCAACGTGTCGCGCGCGCCGAGGCCGATCGGCTGGATGCCGGTCTTCGGCTGCGTGGCGAGGAGGGTCTTCCAGGCGCTTACGGCGGCCTCGTTCGGAATGTAGAGCTCGTAACCCTTCTCGCCCGTGTAGCCTGTACGGGCGAGGAGGGCTGGCTTGCCGCCGATCTGCGTCCGCATGATGTTGGTGTACGGCAGCGCTTCGAGCTTGGCTTGGTCGGCCTGCGAGACCAGGGCGCGGACGGCGTCGAGGCTCGTGGGGCCTTGCACGGCGAGCTGGCTGTAGCGGGGCGATTCGTTGTCCACGGAGACGCCGGGGAACTTCGCCGACTGCTGCTTGATCCAGGCGAAGTCCTTGTCCGCGTTCGAGGCGTTGACGCAGATGAAGTACTCGTCGTCCGTCAGGCGATAGACGATCAGGTCGTCGATCATGCCGCCGTCGGGGTTCAGGATGGCGCTATATTGGCCTTGGCCCGGCTGGAGCTTCGCTGGGTCGTTGATCGTGACGTGCTGGAGGAAGCGGGTCGCATCCTTGCCTTTGACCACGACCTCGCCCATGTGGCTGACGTCGAAGAGACCGCAGGCCTCGCGTACAGCTTTGTGCTCCGCGAGGACGCTGGTGTAGCTCACAGGCATGTCCCAGCCGCCGAAGGGGATGGTCTTCGCCTTGAGGGCCTTGTGCTCTTCGTACAGCGGCGTGCGCCGGGTGGGGGTCGTCTCGGTCACGGTCCGTCCTTCCATTTTGACTTGCGGGCACTCTATAGGGTTTATAGATAGCGAACAATTTCCGTAAACGACCTGAGGGAACTAACATGGCTTATCTGTTCAAGATCCTCAAAGCCGAGAGTGGCAAGGCCTCGAAACGCGCGAAGCTGCCCCGCGTGGGCTTCATCGTCGACGCCTTCGGCTTCCAAATCGTTCTGAAGCACGCCGAAGTGAGCTTCCCGAAGCTCTTCGACAAGGGCCTTTCCGTGGTGAAAGACCTCAAGAACAAAGTCGAAAACGCCAAGCCGGTGAGGAAGGCCGCCCCCAAGGCCGCCGCCGCGAAGAAGTCGGCCGCCGTCACGCGCGCCGCCGAAGTCGCCGCTGAAATCGGCGCCGCCGCCGGCCGCTGAGTCCTTCCCCCGCCCAAGCCCGCCTGCCCTGTCTAACTTTTGGACGGGGCGGCAGCCTTTCCTCAGCCCGAAGCTCCCGCAAGCACCCGAAACTCCCTGAATCCGCGCCGGAACGAGACTTGCTCAAGGGTCTGCGGCTGTTGCTGTTGTTCTCCCTGCGGAAGCTGATCTGACGTTGAAAGGTTGTTTATGCGGAAGCTGTTGTTCTCCATCGTCGCCGTGTTGCTCTCGAATTTCGTGTTGGCTTCGGTTTCCGAAGCGGCTAGCGTCTATAATTGCTCGACCGGCGGCTCGAAATGCGTCGTCAAAGTCGAAGAAGGCATCATCGGTGATCGGGTCAAGGTGATGGACGAGAAGGCGCGCGTCATCGCGGTCGGCCGTATCGTGAAACGCCGCGGCGCCTATGCCGTGGTGACGGTCTCCAACGCGACCCAGACGATTCGCAAGGGTTATCCCGTGATCGTCGACGTCGAAAACCGCGATAGCAACATGCAGTGGGCGGCTTCGTTCTCGAACAAAGACTGAATCTCGACCTTTCTTGCGTCGTCATCACGCTGAACGAGGAGCGCCATCTGGAGCGCTGTCTTCGCAGTTTGCCCGACGGCGCCGAGGTTCTAGTTCTGGATTCGGGATCGACCGATCAGACCGAGCAAATTGCTTTGAGGTGCGGGGCCCTTTTCTCGACCCGCCCGTTCACCAATCACGCCGATCAGAAAAATGCCGCGATCGCCTTGGCGACTCGCGGCTTCGTCTTTTCGATCGACGCGGACGAGGAGGCGACGCCGGAGCTGCGGGCGCAGATCGAAGCGGTCGTGGCGTCCGGGGATAAGGCTGCGCCCGGGTATCGGGTGCGCCGGCGTCTCTTCTTCATGGGGCGGCGGATGCGCTTCGGGAAGACGACTGACGCGCCGCTGCGGCTGTGGAAGCGGGGGGCGGGGCGCTTCGAAGCGAGCATTCACGAGCACTTCGTCCTGAGCGGCGGTGCGTCGGCGGCGCGGCTCGAAGGCGAGCTCCTGCACGTCAGCTATGACGACCTCTCGGACTATTTCAAACGGTTCAACTTCTACACGTCGCGGATCGCCGAGGAGCATCGGCGGGGCGGGAGGCGGATGCCCCCGTTCGTCGCGCACGTGCTGCGCCCTTGGGGCGAGTTCGTGTCCCGGTATTTCCTGCGGCTCGGGTTTCTCGACGGGTATCCGGGGTATTGCTACGCATTGCTTTCGAGCCTTTATGCCTTCGTGAAGTACGCGAAATTGCGTGAGCTCGAGACGGCGGCGAAGTGAAAGTCTGGCACCTCTCGTCGAATCGTTGGAATAGCGCGATCACCGAGTATGCGTTGAGCGCGGCGCGGTCCTTGGCCATGCAAGGGGCGACGACCTTGTTCTCGCCTTTGGCAGGATCGCCGGCGGAACGGCGCGCGCGGGACGCGGGGCTCGAAGTGGAGCCGCTGAATGAATTCGGCGTGGGCGCTGCGCACGAGGCGCGGCGGATCGGGGCGAAGTTTGCGCCGGACCACATCGTCGTTTACGGAGGTCAGGAGAGCTTTCTAAGCCGCTTTCTCGCGGCGAAAGGGAAGAAGGTGCGGTTTCGCGGGCACGAGGTGCCCGGCGGCGCTTTGGGACGCGTGCGAATGAAGATGGCGCTGGCGCCGTTCGACCGGGTCATCGCGCCGAGCGTCTTTGTCGCGGAGGCGTTGCGAAATGCGCGCGTCCACGTCGTCCCGCTCGGCTGTGACGAGGCGCGGTATCGGCGGCGCGACGATTTCTTGCTGCCAGCGAAGCGGCCCGAAGTCGTGGTCTTGGGACGGCTCGATCCCGTCAAAGGGCATGCCGCGATCCTGCGGATCATGGCGCAGGTGTGGCGGGCCTGGACGGATGCTGCGACGAAGCCGGTGCTGCATATCGTCGGGGAAGCGGCGAACATCTCTGAAAGCGAGGTCCGGCGCTTGGTCGCCAAGCACGGAGCCGAGGCGGATACGAAGCTGACGTTCGCGCGGGTTGAAGACGTGCCGAAGCTAATGGGCGAAGCGGCGCTGGGCGTCGTACCGAGCTTGGGGTCGGAGATCATCGCGCGGGTGGCGGAGGAGTTTTTGCTCTGCGGGACGCCGGTGGTGGTCTCGGGCGTCGGGTCACTCGACGAGGTTCTGTTTAGTGACGCGGGGGCAAGCTATCGCGGGAGGAGCGAGACCGAGGCCGCGCAAATCGTGACCGCTTGGGTCGAGAAGAGCGTCCACGAGGGCGATGGTGCGAAGAGCGTGCGCGCGCGGCGAGCGAAAGCGCTGTTCTCGCTGGAGGCCATGGGACAGTCCCTTCGCGAGGTCATCGGATCCTCATGATCGTCGTGCTCTCCTTTAGGCTGACAAGCTTGGAGGAAAGAGCCGATGGTCGCAGTCTGGGCGCTGATGTTTGGTCTGACCGGGGCGGATTGCGCCGGTGTCGAGATCGGGGGCGTCCGGATCGATGCCGTGAACGTGCAGAAGATTGGGTCGCGCACGATCGGCGAGGGGGGCGAGAGCAGTCCTCGGCGGCCGCGCTTTTGTGCGCGCTTCGAGGAGTCGCACGAATACGTTTATGGGACCGCGGACATGATCACCCATGACAGCGCGGCGAAGACCTTGAAGCTTTGGGGACACGTCGAGTTGGTCGTGCCGGGGGAGCTTCGGGCAAAGCTCGAGACGGCGACGATTCAGCTGGACAGCGGGGAGCTCTCGCTGCGGCGCGGGCGATAGCTCCTAGAGCTTGTGCGGTGCGCCACGCAACGCCAACCGCTGAGGGATCGTGATGCACCGGCAAGAGCGGGATCATGCGACGGGCCCGAGCCACTTCCGCGGCTTGGCGCCGTCGGCTTTGTCGACCAGGCCGCGCTTTTCCATGAACTCGACGATACGGGCGGCGCGGTTATAGCCGATTTTCAGGTGGCGCTGCAGGAAGCTGGCGCTGACGACGCCGTGCGTGCGGGCGATGTTGAGAGCCTCGCCGTAGCGCGGATCGTCTTCCATCGCGTCGTTGTCGAGATCTTCGCCTTTGTCCGAGGATTTCTGGCGCGTCAGCTCGTCGTCGATCCAGCCCATGATGGCTTCGTCGTAACGAGCGGCGCCGTAGTCGCGCTTCACGGCGGCGACGAGGTTGATCACTTCTTCGTCGCTGATGAAGGCCCCTTGGATGCGCTCGAGCTTGCCGATACCCGGACGCTGCAAGAGCATGTCGCCTTTGCCGAGGAGCTTTTCGGCGCCGATCAGGTCGAGGATGGTGCGGCTGTCGTGCTTCGAGACGACCTGGAAGGCGATGCGGCACGGCAAGTTGGCTTTGATGACGCCGGTGATGATGTCGACGGAAGGACGCTGCGTCGCAAGGACCATGTGGATGCCGGAGGCGCGGGCTTTTTGCGCGAGCCGTTGGATCGAGGACTCGACGTCTTTCGGCGCGGTCATCATCAGGTCGGCGAGCTCGTCGATGACGAGCATGATGTAAGGAAGCTTCTCGATCTGCGGATCGCCCGTCGCCTCGGCGAGCTGGGCTAAGCGAGCGGGGCTGGCCTTCTCCAAAAAATCGTTGAAACCCGCGATGTTACGCACGGCGCCGTGCTGCATCAGCCGGTAGCGGCGCTCCATTTCGTGGGTCGCCCATTTCAGCGCGAGCGAGGCTTTGTCGGGCTCCGTGATGACGGGCATCAGGAGGTGCGGGATGCCTTCGTAGACGGAGAGCTCGAGCATCTTCGGGTCGACGAGGATCATGCGCACGTCGTCGGGGCTCGACTTCATGATGATGCTGGAGAGGAGCGCGTTGATGGCGACGGATTTGCCCGAGCCCGTGGCGCCGGCGGCGAGGAGGTGCGGCATCGCGGCGAGATCGGCGCACATCGGCTGCCCGCTGATCGACTTGCCCATGCCGAACGTCAGCGGCGACGGCGTGTCGCGGAAGGCGGCGGCGGCGACGACGTCGCCGAAGAAGACGGCCTCGCGCTTCGTGTTCGGCACCTGGATGCCGAGCGCGCTCTTGCCTTTGACGGGATGGATGAAGATCGAGTCGACCTTGAGGGCGAGCGCGATGTCGTCGATGAGCGAGAGGACGCGCGCTTGTTTCGTGCCGGCTTCGGTCTGAAACTCGAAGGTGGTGACGACGGGGCCGGGCTGATAGCCGACGATGCGGCCTTCGACGCCGAAATCCAGCAGGGTTTTGACGAGGAAGTTGGCGGTGGCTTCGAGCTCTTTCGGGTTGGCGGAGGACGGCGCGTTGGGGTCGGTGCGGTTGAAGAGGGCAAGCGAAGGGGTGTTGTAGCGCTTCTTCGGTGCCGGTGGTGTGACCGCGAAGGGCGCGAACGCGGCCGCGGGAGCGACGTGGTCAGGCTCGTCGACTTCGTCCTCGAGCGCGGCACCGGCTTCGATCGCCGGCTCGTCGTGAACGCGCGGAAAGAAGTCGGGAACGGGAGCGACACGCGGAAGCTCGGGCGCGGCCGCGACCGCGGGGGCGTCGGCGGATTCCTCGGGCTGCGTGGAGGGCGCGCGGCGGAAGCTCGGGAGGCGAAGCTCCGGCATCTCGAAGCCCGCAGTCGCATTCCGCCAGAGTGGCTCGATCAAGCTGCGACGCAGAACGAGCAGCACGGCGCACGCGCCAGCGGTGGCGATCGCGATCAGGCTGCCGACGTGGCCGAGGTATTGAAAGAGGAGGGCCGAGACGGCACTGCCGACGTAGCCGCCGGCGGGAAGCTCGAATCCGTGCACGGAAAGTGGGGACAGGCGTACGGTCGCGGTCGCCGCCGAGGCCGCGAGAACCAGCGCCCAGCCGATCATGCGCGAGCGCGCGGCGGCGTGCGGGCGGCGCGAGACGATCAAGATGGCGGTGACGAGGAGTGGGATCGGGGCGAGCCAGGCGGCGGCGCCGAGGCCAAAGTAGGCGATGCCGGCAAGCTTGGCGCCGAGGGCGCCCGCAAGGTTCTGTGGGACTTGCGGCGGAAAGACGGCGGTCGTCCACGAGGCGTCGGTCGGCGTAAACGTCGCCAAGGCGGTGACGTAAAAGGCCGCCAGGCCGAAGGCGGAGAGGAGAAAGACCTCGCGCTGGAAAGGGTGATCCAGGCGCCAAGGACGATAGCCAAGCGCCGCGCGAAGCGCGTGAGCGGCTTTCTGCATGGAGGAGTCTCCGGAACGGAGTGGGAAGGAACGGCACGGGTGGGATAGGAAAATTATATCCGACGCCGTCCGAAAAAGCTCAAGCCGCAGGTCCTACGCGGACTTGCGGCTTGGCTATGACTCCCGGGATTTCTTGGTCAGATCGCGAAAACGCCTTAGTTGAGGCGGGTTTTCACGTACTGATTCCAGAGCATGATGCTGCGCTTGTAGAACGCGAAAAGGCGGCGCCGCATCGCTTCGGGCTCGCCGTCGATCAGCTTCACCATGTCGCCGAGCTCGTTCTTGGAGAGGAGCTTGAGGACCAGACGCTCGAGCTCGCCTTCGAGACGTTCTTCGAGCCAGGAGTCGTCGGTGTCGGAAAGCGTCTCGAAGAGGTCGACATCGGTGCGCTTGAAGAGGAGGTGATGGCCGCGCATCGACTCTTGGTAGATCACTTCCCAAAGGGGCGGGAGTGAGCTCTCGGGATAAAGGGCTTGAAAGAAAGATTCCGGAATGAGGTCAGCTTGCATCTAAGGGGCTCCAGCAGCGGCAACGGGGAGGGGGGAGGAGGAGGAGAGAGAAGGCAACAACAGCAGCAACAGAGAGAGGAGTACAGAGCACGGCGTGAGCCGCGTCTAAGCGATTGCAAAGGGAGGCCCAGGTTGAACCTTGCCTTCAAGTTGTTGAAATGAGTGAGAAACGGGGATGCGGTGGGGGTGCCCAAACCTTAGACGTTCGTCAGAAAAGCGTGGGCTGATCATTGGCGAAGAGCGGCTTGATGACGGGACACGCGCCGTGAAGGTCGTCGACGTAGCGTTTCGCATAGGGGCCGAAGATGTACAGCTCCTTCGGGCTGACCATCTGGACGATCTCGCGGATCTCGGCGCCGTCGCAGGATGGGCTGATGACGAAACGCTCCGCTTCCGTCAGGGACTTCGGCAGGGCCTCGGCGAAGGCGTCGACGAAGAGGATCGGGCCCTTCGCGGCATCGGTCGCGAGTAGCGTCGCACCCGGCTTCTTCGCTTTCGGCATCAAGACGACTTTGCCGCGCGTGTGGCGGCGCGAGTACTTGCTGTAGTCGCCGAGCATCGAGCCGAAAGTCTCGTAGACCTTATTCACTTTGAAGATGGTTTCGTGAACCGCCAGGCTGATCTTATGCTCGGTGAGGAGCTTGGTGATCTCCTGTGCGATGGCGACGGGCTCGCAGACGATGGTCGGATAAAGCCCTTTGGCGACCCATTTTTGGACCGTCTCGACGAGGCGCTCTTTCTCTTTCTTGCGGTTCGGCGAGGTCGCGGACGGATCCGGATTCGCGACGCCGAGGATCAGCGTGGACGCGCGCTTTAGCTGCATTTGGCGCACCGTGGGGATGCGATGCGACTGCAGTTGCGGTGCGTAAAGAAGACGGCCCTGGTCGGTTTCGACGTAGAGCGAAGCGCCGCCTAAAACGCAGCCCGAGGGCAAAAGCTCCATCTTCAATCGGCCGATCGAGAACGGCCGATTGTATTGGCAGATGAGCGCGTTCGGACGTCGTCGGACGGCTTCGAGGATCTTCACCGTCTCTTCCGTCGCGATCACTTGCGGGACGCGTGGGAGCTCGGTGGACGTCGCCGCCGAGGAAAGAAACGAGAGATCACCGGACACGCGAGAGTCGAGCCAGAGAATCGAGTTCGCCAAATGTAAACCGTCGTCGGTCTGCTTGACCACGATCGAGGTACTTTTGGTGGCTGCTCTCCTCCCCATCCGCGGACTCCTGGGATGACCCTAGGAGATATAGACCAGCGATGAGAGAGGATCAAGCACGCAAAATCTTTGAATTTTCTCTTAGTATCCGCTTGATCCGTAGTTCTTCCGCTCGTGGTACTTCGAGAAGTAGACCATGCGCCAGTAGAAGTCGCCGAACGAGGTGATGCCTTCGACCGAGCCGCCGTTGAACAGGCGGTAAAGGGCTATATAGTCCTTATACTTGCGGGCGATGACGTCGAAGACGACGCGTTGGTTCTCGTATGTGATGCCCATGGTCGCCTCCCCGAGTGGCCTCGTTATACTGGGTCGGCCGGAAGTCCGTGAGGCTTGAGAGCAATCTCCGGGATGTTGCGGTAAGCTCATGTATCTTTGAGGACTTCAGGTATGTGGTGGGTGCCATTGGTGACCGCGGGGCTTTTGGGCCTCGGGGTGCTCGTCCTGCATTCGTGGCAACAGAAGCGGCAACTCCGGGAAGCCAAGAGCTACCGTGGCCGCTTCGTTCAGCGCGTGGCGCAGCTCGACTCGCTGACTCGGGCGGCCAACACCTTGGAGCCGCCGGCCCGGCAGGTCAAAGACCCGAAGGTCCTCGACTACTACGAGGGCACGCTGAAGGTGCTCGAGACCTTGCTCACCGCGGTGCGCCGGATCCCGCCGTTCGGCGCCGACGTCGCGAGCCTCGACTCGGCCTTCTTCCTCGTGCGCGACTGCCGCGAGCGGATCGGGCGCGCGCAACAAGCGTTTCAGGACTCGGTGCGCGGCCGTCAGGTGAAGTTCGAGGATCTGCACGGCGCGCCGAAGCCGGCCGCGACGACGGGTTGCTATTTCTGCTCGCGGCCCGTCGTGCAAAACCGGTACTCGCAGGTCAAAGTCAAAATCGACGGCGCGGTGAAAGAAGTCTTGTCGTGCAAAGTTTGCAAGGACGAGCTCGAGACGACAAAAAAGGTGAAGGTCCTTTATTTCATGAAGGACGGGCAGCCGATCCATTGGTCCGACGTCGCCGACTATCGGCCGAGCGAAGACTTTTGGAACATCAACAAGCCGAATGCAGCAGACAGCAAGGCTGCGCAGAAAACGAAGCGCCTCGAGATCGTCAAGGCGCCTGAGAAAGAGTAAGTTACACGTCTCACTTCGAGGAGGTTCGTGATGAAGGCCCCCATTCGCGTCGCCGTCACCGGCGCTGCAGGACAGATCGGTTACAGCATGCTCTTCCGGCTCGCCTCCGGTGAGGTATTCGGCAAAGACCAGCCAGTGCGGCTCCACTTGGTCGAGCTGCCGGCCGCCATCAAAGGCTGCGAAGGCACCGCGATGGAGCTCGAAGACTGCGCGTTCCCGACGCTCGACGGCATCGAGATCTCCGACAACCCGGAAAAAGGGTTCCAAGGCATCAACTGGGCGCTCCTCGTCGGCTCGAAGCCGCGCGGCCCGGGCATGGAGCGCTCCGACTTACTGAAAGACAACGGCCAGATCTTTATCGGCCAAGGCAAAGCGCTGGCGAAAGCGGCGAGCGATCTGAACGTGATCGTCGTCGGCAACCCGTGCAACACGAACGCGCTGATCGCGCAGCACAGCTGCCGCGACATTCCGCCGACGCGCTTCACCGCGATGACGATGCTCGACGAGAACCGCGCGCGCCATCAACTCGCGCTGAAGGCGAAGGTCAACCCGGGCTCGATCACGAACTTTGCCATCTGGGGCAACCACAGCTCGACGATGGTGCCGGACTTCGAGAACGCGAAGATCAACGGCAAGCCGGTCACCGAGGTCATCACCGAGCGCTCGTGGCTCGAAGGCGACTTCTTCACCACCGTGCAGAAGCGCGGCGCGGCGATCATCGCGGCGCGCGGCAAATCCTCGGCGGCTTCGGCGGCCGGTGCCTGCATCGACCAGATCAAGCGCATGATCACCAAGACGCCCGAAGGCGACTGGTTCTCGATGGCCGTGGCCTCCGACGGCAACGCGTACGACATCCCCCCGGGACTCATCTTCTCGTTCCCCATCCGCTCGCTGGGCGCCGGGAAGTGGGAGATCGTCAAGGGCCTAAAGGTCTCGGATTTCACGCGCCGCAAGATCGCGGACACCGTGAAAGAGCTCGTGGAAGAGCGCGACGTCGTCAAGGGCATGCTAGGCAAGTAACGCGCGCTGACGGAACTTGCGGAAAGGGCGGCTTTACGGCCGCCCTCTTTTGCGTTCGACTCGCCTCACATCACAAGGCAGCACGCAAATCGGTGGACGCAGGCGCCGGTCGCCTTAGACCGACGGGACGCGCTTTCGACTACTTCTGGCTCGATCGCTGAGGCGGAGCAGGTGGTATACTGGAAGGTATGAAACACCTCGTAATGCTCATCTTGGCGTCGTCGTTCGCCGCGGGCTGCTTGCCGGCGCGGTTGCAGAAGTACCGCTCGAAAGACGGCGCCGACGGGCGCGGCTCTGAAGGCGGGCCGGCCGCGAACATGCCGCCGCAGACGCAGGAGTCGATGTTCGCCGCGAAGGGGAAGAGTCCCCCGCCGCCGACGAACGGCTCGCCGCAGTCGACGGCGCCGGCGCGCGCGACGATCTATGCGATCGACAAGCAGACGTTTCGCTTCGCCCTGCGCGAGCAGGACGTATGGGACACGGCGATCAACGTCCTCTTGAAGAACTACATTCTGACGATCGCGGATCGTTCGACCGGCATCCTCACGACCGAGTGGGACAGCTACTACCTCGACAACGCGGTCTATCGGAACCGCGTTTCGCTGCGGGTCGCGCGCAACTCGTGGAACACCGTCGACCTGACGGTGAAGAACACGGTCGAGCGGTTGCGGGATGCGTCGCAGGCGACCGGTGCGGTCGGGGCCGTTTGGCTACCGGCCGAGGACGGGGCCAACGAGCCGGCGCGGCTCGTTCAGAACATGGCGCTTTTGATGAACCAGCCGCCGCCGGTTCTACCGCCGGGCCAGGCGGTCGCCAAGGGCGTCGTCCGCAGCGATAAAACGCTAAAATAATTAATATATTTCGCTTTACGTCGGTCTCATCTAGCGCTGCTATCCTCTAATGGACGGCATTGTGCCGGGTTGGAGACCGACGTTTCAATGATCAAACGCATCTTTCTGTTCCTCGTCACGAACGTCCTCGTGATGCTGACGATTTCCCTCGTGACGTCGTTGCTCGGCGTTCGCGGCTGGATGACCCAGTACGGAATCGACTATCAGTCGTTGATGATCTATTGCGCGATCTGGGGCATGGGCGGTGCCTTCATCTCGCTCGCGCTATCGCGCGTGATGGCCAAATGGATGATGCGAGTTCAGGTCATCGATCCGCAATCCGCCGGAGGGGCCGAGCGCGAGCTCGTGTCGATGGTGCACCGCTTGGCGCAAGCTGCGCAGCTGCCAGCAATGCCGCAAGTCGGCATCTACGAGAGTGCCGAGGTCAACGCGTTCGCCACGGGGCCGTCCAAATCTCGGGCGCTCGTGGCCGTTTCGACCGGCCTGTTGAGCCGCATGAACCGTGCTGAGTTAGAAGGCGTGCTCGGCCACGAGATCGCGCACGTCGCCAACGGCGACATGGTGACGATGACCTTGATCCAGGGCGTCGTGAACGCCTTCGCGATGTTCTTCGCGCGGATCATCGGGTACATCGTGGCCAACGCCATGCGCAGCGACGACGAGCGCGGGCCGTCCTACATGGTGCAAATGGTCGTGACCTTCGTTTGCGACATCGCGTTCACCATCTTGGGCTCGATCGTGGTCGCGTACTTCTCGCGCTTGCGGGAATACCGCGCGGACAAGGGCGGCGCTCAGTTCGCCGGTCGCGACAAGATGATCGGGGCATTGCAGTCGCTCCAGCGCTCGAGCGAGATGGTCGACACGGCGCAGCCCGCTTACGCGGCGCTGAAGATCAACGGGAAGCGGAGCTTGGCACATTTCTTCCTGACGCACCCGCCTTTGGAAGATCGGATCGCGCGCTTGAAGGGCTACGCGGCCTAAAGAAAAGTTGTAGCGCTTCGGAGCGTGGGGATTTACCCGCCCTCGAAGCGGCAGATCCAGCGCGCCTGGTCGCGAGCGAAGGTACATCTGCGCTGCGCGACGAGGTCCATCAGGGAAGGATGGAAAAAACTGCGCGTCGTGTTGGCCTGCGGCGCGAAGCGCACGCGGTGATTGTTGACATCTAGGGCCTGTAGCTCCCATCGGGGCCGCGCGGGCGGCGGCGGTAGGGCGATGCGGACGAGAAGGCCGGACGGCGTCGTGCCTTCGGGTCGCGATCCGAACACGAAGTTGCCGAGCGAATAGAAGATCGGGTGGCCCTTGTAGACCTCGATCTCCTGGATGACGTGGGGGTGGTGGCCGATGACGGTGTCGGCGCCGTTGTCGATCGCGAAACGCGCGAGGGCACGTTGGTAGCCGATCGGCGTGTCCATGCTCTCGCGGCCCCAGTGGAAGGTGATGACCGTGAAATGGCCTTGGGCGCGACAGGTGCGGGCGGCGAGGGCGATCGCCTCGTGACTGCCGAAGGCAGAACCCGCTCGGTTTAAAGTGGCCCAGAAAACGTCGGGGAGCGTGCGCGAGAAGGCGGCGAGGCAGACGGTGCGGTCGCCGCTCTGGAAGATCAGAGGGCGCTCGGCCTCGGCGGCATGCATGCCGGCGCCGACGGTGGCGATCCCCGCTTGGCGCAAGACGCGAAGGCTGTCCTCTAGGCCGGCTTGGCCGTAGTCCAGGGCGTGATTGTTGGCAAGGGTGGCGATACCGATCTTGGCGTCGGCCAGAAGCTTGGCGACGGCTTTCGGCATGCGGAGAAGGTATTCCTTGCGGATCAGCGGGAAGGCGGCGTCGGTGGCGGCGCCCTCGAAATTTACGATGTTGTGACGCGAAGTCGCGAGTTGCTCGGTGAGGCCGGCGAAGAAGGCCGGGGGCGGGTCGTCTTCGAGGACGCTACGCGGGACGTAGAAGTCGCCGAAAAACTGAAGGTCGACGGTATGGACGCGGTCGTCGCGATCGGGGCGGCGGGGGGAGCGGCTGCTCGCGTCGGCGTTCGGAAAGTCCAGCGTGTCGAACGAGGTGTCGGCGAAGGCGCCGCGAGCGTGCACGACGAGCAAGATCGCGACCATCGCGAGGCTCAGAATGTGCTGAAATTCCGAGCGCACGACCAGGCGCCTCGGCGGGGGCAGCATTTGGTTGTCTCCGACGAATTGACTATACTCAGGCTACGCACTTTGGCACGGCCTGTCATGGTTGCAGCGCGGGGCCGAGTTCTAGGCTAGATTCGGGTGCTTGGAGAGATGGCCGAGTGGCTTAAGGCGGCGGTCTTGAAAACCGTTGTGGGGCAACCTACCGGGGGTTCGAATCCCTCTCTCTCCGCCACTCTGTTCCGCCAGGAAAAGAGTCCGCCATTTTCCAATGCCATTTCCCAAGCTGACTCGCTGCCGCCTTCGCGTCGTCGCAAAACCAGCTATCGCGTCACACGGCCACTCTTCGGCGTGTATTTCTGGAAGATCTGACGACGAACCCAAGGTTCGGGTGTCTCGAGCGCATCGTAGACTTCGTGCCAGGCAAGGATCAGACGTGACTCGTCGCCGTTTTCCTTGCGCATGGAGAACGTGTCGACGACAAGTCGTTTCTTGGAGCCGGAGCGCTTGATGTCGGTCCTGCGGTGCACGAAGCTCGAATCTCGCGCCATTGCCTTCTTGATCTCGTCTAACTTCTTGGCGGCATCCAGGTAGAGCTGATCGGCGCGCGCGAATCGAACGTCTTCGGCAACTTTGCCGTTATTATAGGCCGTCCAGCGACAGATCCGCCTGTGTCTTCGTAATGGCGCGATCGCTCGTGACGCAAGCCCCGGTCAAACCGAGGATCCCGACCGCAAAGAATTGCGTGACGAATTTACGGACCGGCACGACAAACTCCTGTCAGAAGCTCGAGTGCCCCGCGGTCAGGTCTCATCCTTGAACATCGCGCTCAAACGCTCGACATCGGTCGGCGTCCGATGCGACTTGCCAGACAGAATTCCGGAGACGTCCCGGAATGGTCTGCCGATGTGGAGCCCGGTGGCGTCGATCGTATACTCCCGAATGTCCTTGTCGTGCATCGAGCCGCGCATCTTCAAGACCGTGAGACCACGGCGCATCTGCCCTTGAACTTCGGCGTAGCGCAAGAGGATGATCGAATCGGTGATCGTCGAAATGTGCGCTTCGGTGATGCTCGAGCCGCCCAGTAGGTCGGACGTTGTCGCCGTAAAGAGGCCCGTGATTTCCTCGTGCTTGATGTACGCGGTCAAGGAGATCACGAACTCTCGGAAGCTGCGCGAGGACGCGCAACGCTCTAGCGCCGAGAGACTGTCCAGCGCGACGCGCGTCGGCTTGTACTTCTGGATCGTCGAGCGGATGCGAACCAGATGATCTTCCAAGCTGGCGCTTTCCGGATACTCGCAAACCACCTTGAGGTAACCTTGAGCTTCGAGTGACTCGAAGTTGACGCCCCAGCCGGCCGCGTTCCGAAACAGCTGGTCGCGACTCTCTTCGAACGCGAAGATCAGGCTGCGCTGACCCGCCTTGGCGCCGCCGGCGAGGAATTCAGACACGGCGAGCGTCTTGCCCGTGCCGGTCGCGCCGGAGATCAGGATGATCGAGTCGCGGAAGAAGCCGCCGCCGCACATGCGATCGAGCTCGGCATTGCCCGAGGTGACCCGCTCTTCCGTCGAGCGCTGCTTCAGCTCGATCGCCGACAGCGGGATGATGACGATCCCTTCGCCGCTCAGGATGGTGAACGGGAATTCGCCCTTCTGGTGGTTCGTCCCGCGCAACTTCAGGATTTCGATCGTGCGGCGGCGCTTCTCGTGGTCGAGGCTGTTCCGGAGGATGATGACGTTGTCGGTGACGAACTCCTCGACGCCGAAGCGGGAGATCGGGCCGTACTCTTCGGTGCGCTCGGCCGTCATGAGGGAGGTGACGGCCAGCTTCTTCAACGCCCAGCCGATGCGAAAGAGCTCGGAACGGACGAGGCGGTCGTCGTCGATCTGACTGAAGACGGCGCCCAAGGAGTCGAGGCCGATTCGCGTGGCGCCGACTCGATTGATGGCGTGCTCGATGCGCGCCAAAAGCGCGCTGAGGTCGAAGATGCCGACTTTAACGGGCTGGTCATCCGGACGCCGTGAAGCGTCCACGAAGAGCCACTTGCCTTCGGCCTCCCACTTGGCGATGTCGAAGCCGAGGGCCGCGAGGTTCTTGCGGATGTCGGCGGGGCTTTCTTCGAAGGTGACGAAGACGCCCGGGTCGCCGCACTTACGGATGCCTTCGGCCAGAAACTGCGCGGTAAGCACCGTCTTTGCGCTGCCGGCGGAGCCGCATACGAGCGTCGTGCGCCCTTTCGGGATGCCGCCGTAAGTGATTAGGTCGAGGCCGCCAATGCCGGTCGGCACTTTTTCGACAGGGTCGCCCGGAAGCGGACCTGAGATGCTTTCTTCGTCCATGGCCGTCTCCGTGTTGCCACCGTTTGTCACAACGGGGGAGTTGGGGGTAGCTGCGAGCGCTTCAAGTCGAGACCGATGAGCACCTGCTCTCGATCGCTCAAATCGCCGATGATGCGGCGCAAGGGGGGAGGAAGACGCTTGATCAGCGTCGGCGTCGCGACGATCTGCTCGTCTTCGGCCAGCTGCGGCCTTTCGAGTACGTCGATGACCTCGATGACGTAGTCGTCGGAGAGGTCGTCGGCGCAAATGCGCTGCAAGGACGCGATCGCATTCTGCGAGATGTGGCTTTTTCCTGCGACGTACAGGCGGAGCACGTAGGGATTGTCATTCACTGCGAATCTCCTAAGCCGCGAACGATTCGGAATTTTTGCGATCGGTATCCGTTGAGTCTAGGGGGATAGGGGTTCCACTACTAGTCCAGCAGGCGGCCCCCGTGGTAATGTTGTTGCAAACTCCGCCAACGGCCAGAGGAACCACGACCGTGCATCACGCTCGCCAAGCGGTCTGTCGTCTTTTGGTTATCACTAGTGACAATCCATCAGGCCATGTCGAGCTGATTGGCGCGCTCCAAGCACTTCTCGCCGAGCGTCCTAACTGGGAGCTGGACGTTTCGCGGAGTCTCGAGCTCGGACTCGAGCGATTGGCGACGCGCTGCTACGACCTCGCGCTGATCGATGCGGTCGCGCAGCCCGGTGGCGAGCTTGAGCGCATCGCGGCCGTTCAGTTGCGCCAGCCGTCGGTGGCGATTTTGTTGTACGTGGGGTCGATGAGGCCGCCAGATCTCGAGGCATGTTTCGAGAACGGCCTTCAAGGTGTGTTGGTTCCCGAGCAGCTGGGACTCGGCTTTCTGGACTCCGCCATCGCCGATGCCTGTGCTCGCCAGCGCGTCGTCTCGTCATTGCGGACGAAGAACACCGCGCTGCAGCGCAAGCTCGTCGAGCAGGTCGGCTACCTCCGCAATCTGATCGGCCGCACTCAGGACGGCATCCTGATCGTCGACCAAGCAGGATTGGTCTGCTTTGCCAACCCGGCCGCAGTCGAGCTTTTCGACCGGCGCGAAGGCGAGCTCCTAGGCTCTTATTTCGGCTATCCGCTGGGCTCCGAGCGGCCCATCGAGCTGACGATCGAGTCCCGCGCCCGTGGATCGGTCACGGCCGAGATGGCGATGACGCGCATCGAGTGGGAGAATCGCGTCGCATTCCTCGCATCGATCCGGGACGTGTCGCACTATAAGAAGCAGGCCTTGACGCTCAAAGCGGCGGAAGAAGCCGCGGTTCGCGCCTCGCAGTTGAAATCCGAGTTTCTCGCCAACATGAGCCATGAGATTCGGACGCCCCTAAACGGTATCCTCGGCATGGTTCAGCTGCTCAGTATGACGAACCTCGATGCGGAGCAGCGCGAACAGCTCGAGACGGTCCAGACGTCGGGCGACCATCTCCTTATTCTGATCAACGACATCCTCGACATGTCGAAGATCGAGGCGGGCAAGCTCGTCTTCGACACCAAGGCGTTCGAGATCGACGATCTCCTGCGCGAGGTTTTGGTGATCCACGCGCTGGCCGCGAACGCTAAACGCGTATGCCTCACGAGCACGATCGGTCACGGTGTGCCGGCGACCGTCTGCGGCGACCAGGTCCGCCTGCGCCAGGTGCTGCTGAACCTCGTGGGGAACGCCGTTAAATTCACGTTCGCCGGCGACATCTCGCTGCACGTCACGGCGAGCGCGAGCGCGACCGAGAACTTCTGCATCCTCGGGTTCGAGGTGCGGGACACGGGCATCGGCATTCCGCGCGCCGGTCTCGCGGAGCTCTTTCTGCCGTTCACGCAGGCCCACGCCGACACGTCGACCGGCGGCACTGGCCTGGGACTCTCCATCTCCAAGCGGCTCGTCAACCTCATGAAGGGCGAGCTCAGCGTCACCAGCGTCGAGGGCAAGGGCTCCGTCTTTCGTTTCGATCTTCCCTTTAGCTCCTCCGTCGTGGGGAGCGCGCTCGAAACCCCGAAGATGCGGAACGTGACGGCGCGCCTTCTGAGCCCATCGTCCCATCGCCACCGCTTTTTGCGCGAGGAATTGGCGCAGCGCGGAATCGACCTCCGCGCGGGGCTGGTCCCGAATGAGGCGCCAGACGTGCTGATCGTCGACCTGTGCACGACGGACGCGAGCGACGCGGCGCTTTTCGCGGCGCGCGAGGCGCAATTGGCGCAAGGGCGACCGGTCGTCCAACTCTGCTTCCTCGACGACCCGGCCGTACAAGTCGCGGCCTCCCCGCTCCTTTGGGTCGTCGGCGCACCACTTCAGCTGGCGAGCGTCGCCGCCTTGGTCGTCCGGATCGTCGACGGGGCGACGAGCGACACGGCCGTCGTTCTTCCGATGTCGGCGCCGCGGCGTGAGGCGCCGGCGCAAGTCTTGCGATGTCGGCCCGATTTTTCCGGAACGGTGCTGATCGCCGAAGACATGGTGGTCAACCAGAAGGTCGCCGTGCGCTTTCTCGGGCACCTCGGGTTCGCGAGCGTCTGTGTCGCGAACGGGAAAGAAGCCGTCGACTGCGCCGCCGCGAACGAATTCGCAGCGATCTTGATGGACTTTCGGATGCCCGTCCTCGACGGGGTCCGTGCGACGACCTTGATTCGCGCCGCCGAGGCCAACGGGCGACGGACGCCGATTATCGCGCTGACCGCCAACGCACAAGCTGTCGACCGCGAGCTTTGCCTTGCCGCCGGGATGGATGGCTTCCTGACCAAGCCGATTCGCCTCGACACGCTCCAGGCCGAGCTCGCCCGGCTGCTGCCCGACGCGTTCGCGCCCGGGGCCGTCGCCCAGAGAGGAATGCAGACCATCGCGCCTTCTGCGTTGCTCGATGCCGAAGTCATCGAGACCCTCGTGTCGGTCGGGCGTGAGTCCGGCGACGATGCGCTGCTCCTCGAGATATACGACGACTTTTTCGCAACCTCCGCCGACCTGTTGCGAGACCTGCGGCAATCCGCGTCGGAGGGCAACTTCCAGGCCTTCCGCGCCCAGGCGCACTCGCTCAAGGGAACCTGCGCCAACGTCGGTGCCAGCCGTTTGGCTCAGCGCTGCCGCGAGATGGAGACGGCGCCACGCGACTCCGCCGACGAAAGGCTCGGCGACCTCGAGGCGACGTTTCGCGCGACGGTCGAAGGGCTGCTTCAGGTCATACCGGGATTAGCCAGCGATCGCGCCTCGTCTCAATGAGACGGGGTCAACCAGGCCAGAGCTCGAGCTTCAGCGCTTGTTTCTTGTTTTCCGCGTCTGCCGCGCCCTGCGGCGGATCTGACGATCCATTCGAGCGATCTCGGCCGCTTCGAAGGCGCTGTCGATGATGGCGAGGGGGCCGTCGTCCTGCGTCGAAAAATCCACCCGCCTGCCGGCGCCTGGGCTTTGGCGAAGCAGCCGTGCGACTTCGTGCGCCTCGAAGGCGGCGTCCATGATCGCAAGGGGCCCGGACTCCTTGACCAGAAAGTCGTGGATGCTCTCCGACCAGCGCTCATCGGGCCGGCGTTCGGTCGTGCTGACGAGGACGACGGGCATGGGAACGCGGTCGTCGACGAATCGCGCGAGCTCGAGCCCCGTGACGGCACCCAGATCGAAGTCGATGATCGCGACGTCGACATCTGACAGATGCTCATCTGTCAGCTCGTCGACCGATTGCACGAAGGCCAGCCGGGCGGCGAAGGAAGCGGCTGCGCGCTTCATGATCCTGCCGAACACGGGGTCGTCGTCGACCAGGAGGATGCGGGGCATGACGCGCGGCTTCACGACGCCTCGCGACGAGCCAAAGACTCCGGAAGCTTCATCGGTTTGTCCATGGGCGGCCGCGCAGATTTCGGCGAACGAGGTCATGATGTTTCCTTCTTTGGTGTTGAACTCCGGAGGTCGAGCCTCCAGGCATGGATGGCCGGGCGTCGTCGCTGTGGCCGGCTAGAATACGAGCGTGTCCGCCTTGCGCCGGACGGCCTTCGGGACGAAGCGACAATAGCCGACGGTTTCCGAGGGCAGGAGCGTGCCAAAGTCCTGGATGCCGCCCTGGCGGTCGACACAGTCGGCGCGCGATGCCACCGCGCAGAAGCGCTGGCGGAGGCGGTCGTCCGAGGCGACGGTGAGCTGAAGGAGCGCTTCGAACGAGAGTGCTTCGAGTTCGTCGCAGTGGTCACCGAAGTAAAAGTCGACCTCCTCCGCTGGAAAGAGGGCATCGTCTAAGGTCTCGATCTCGCCGCCGTACGCCGGAAACGTCGCAGCGACCAGGACCGCCAAGATGCACTTCACCCGATTCGCTGCTTTCATCTTCCTTGCCCTCCTTGCGTTCGTGTAGAGCGGGCGCACGACGTTGATCCGTCGAGCAACCTCCTGCCTTTCGGGCCTTGTCGCCAAAGCTCAAGGGGGGGTTCGCATCGCCGTATCAAGGCGGCCGGCGGTAAGGTGCCGAACTCGAAGTGACAAGCAGCGACTGAGGACGCCGATTCTTACGAATTTGTAAAAGACGCGACGGGCTAAACCGCGGCCGCCGTCGATCCCCGAGGGCTTCGGACTCGGTAGGTCGAATACGCAAGAATACACTTTAGCGTCGTCGCGACGCGGGCCTCTGCGCCTCGGTCCGATCATCTCCTCGCGATGATGACGTCGCTGAGGAGAAGCGACATGATGCGAGTTTGGATTCTGAGTGTCGCCGCCCTCATCGGATGCGATGAGACGGCGAAGGAAGCGTCGGATTGTCGTGACGAGAATGCCGCCATCATCGCGGCGCAATCTCGGGTCAACCACTGTGGGTCCGACTTCGATTGCCGCGTGACGGGCGTGAATCCGCACTGTGGCTGCGCCATATATGCGTTACCGCCGCCGGTCGCTCAAGATGCGTCGTCGCGACGGTACGAGTTCGTGCGCAATGCAGTCGAGTGATTGAGGCAGAGAGAGCTCTGACCTCACGGCACTTCGACGTCAAGGGTTTCTTGGCCTTTGCCGGCGCTTTCAGTCGCTCCGAGCTTGCCGTCGCCGTCCTGGTCCCGGCCGAAGACGGTACTGGATTTCATGTTGCGATGCACCTGACGCATGATCTCGCGGTTCGCGCTGCGGTCGACGTAGATCGTGCCGTCGGCGTCCACCGTGGCGGACGCCCAGTCGATGCCTGCGAACCAGCTGTGAACGTCGAAGCCGATGCTCAACGTGTTGTCCGCGCCTGGAGCCACGGCGAAGGCGCCGTCGCCGAACAGCCTGAAATTAAGGGCGATGTTCCATTCGACCGCGAACGGGACGGGAGCGCCGTCCCTCATGACGGTGCCTTGGATCGCGAAGACGTTGCCGAACAAGGGATCGTCGACGCCGACGGCGAAGTCACGGCGGAGCTGGAACTCGACTCTTTGGTAGCTGCCGTCCGTCGTCTCGGCCGCGGGGAGTGCGCCCTCGATCTTGCCGAGGAGCGCGTCGTAAATGAAGGGGCCGACAAACTTCGTCGCTTGGTCGCCTTTGGCTTCCTTGTCCAATTGTGCCTTGGCCTTGTCATGCAGCTCCGCCTTCTTCTCGGCGAGCTTGGCTTTGCGCTCGGCCTTGCGATCCTTGTGCGCTTTCCCCGCAGGCTCGGAGCCGTCGCCCGGCTTGCCAGGGATTTCGGGCTTAGGATCGAGCTTCTGTCCTTTCGGCTTGTTGCCATCTGAGTCGGGGTTCGCGAGCGCCAGGGTGGGGCTTCCCGCCACCAGGTCGAGCTCCATCACCGCGGATTTCTCGGCGTCGTTCTCTTGGCGAGCGATCTCGGTTTCTTTCACGCTCACCACCCGCGTCGCCTTCAGCTTGACCTTCGCCACGCCGAACTTCGCGTAAGAAATCGTGAGCTCGTCGGCGAGGCCTAGCGCTGCGCCGCCGCCGGCGGCGGCGAGGCTCAAGCCGATGCGGCCGGTGGCACCGGTCGAGTCGGTCGGCCGTTCGGCCTCGAGCGCGACGTCCTGACCGGCGGGCGTTTGATCAGGTTGTTGCGTCTTCTTGTCGTCTTCTTCTTCCGGATTGCCGACGAGGGTGCCGCAGCTCCAAAAGCCGAGCACGAATAGCGCGTAGGTGATGCGGCCAAATTTTGCGGCGATGATTCGCATGGTATTCGCCTTCACTCCGTGAAAGGAAATAGCTGGATGTTGACTTGATAGACTTCGTCGCCGTCAGTGGCCTTCTCGGCCTCGTCGAGGAGCTGCAGCTGAAAGGCATGAATCATGGCCTTCAGCCGCTGCGCCGTCGCTTCGTCGACACACACCGTCAGAGCGCTGACGTCACGGCGTTGCGCAGGAACGCGCGTCAGGGCCTCGCGAGCGAGATCGATCATCTCCCGATGAAATCCCGCGATGGCCATGCCTTTGATGCGATGACCCGTGGAGATGCGCTTCTGGGTTTGGCGTAGCTTGCCGGTCTCTGCGTCGCGCTCGATCAGACCGAGGCGGTCCAGGAGGGCTAGGCTTTCCTTCGCTTGCTCGGGACGCAGCCGCGGGGCGATCTTTTTCGCGATCCAATCGGGGTCGTCCTTAAAGCCGCGGGCGCCTACGAGCTCGCGGATGACCGGGTGCCACCACGCGCTGAAGTATTCCAGCCGGTCCTTGTCGAGCTCTTCCGCCAGCGTTTCGCCCTTGAGCTCGAGGAGCCGTTTGAAGAGCTCATCGCGCTTTGCGGCGAGCTTTGTATTGCCATGCTCGACGAGCGCGAGAAAGAAGCGCCGCTCAATGCTTTTCAACCCGAGGGGCCCGGCGACCCGCTGGGCCGCCTTCAATGTGAGCGGACGGTAGCCGCTGACGATCTGGTGCATGACCGTTGTCGGGCCGAAGCCGAGGTCCTCTGCGAACGCTCTATAGGAATAGGAGCCAAGCTGCTGCTTCACGGCCTCGAACACGGCCTTTAGATACAGGCGGTAGTCGAGATAGCCGCTGGGCGCGACGCTCGAGCTCGTCTTTGCAAGCAGGTCTGATTGGGACAGCCCGGTCGGCAATTCAATTCCCCCTACCCAATCTTCGGCCAGATGGGGAGATTGCTTTAGGGGAATTTCGTGTATGTGCCGACGAGCGCAACAGCTTGCTTTTATTGATATCGCTTAATCAAGCTCAAGTTTTTCCAAGCTTGTCCGAAGTAGAAACTGTGTACCACATCAGTTGGCCCTAGGAGCTAAAACATGAAACTCACGCAACGGATCGCGCTCGGCTTGGCTCTCGTTTCTTTGACGAGCTGTGGGGTCAAGACTGACGGCGCCGCAGAAAACAAAGACACCGGGAAGACCGAAACCTCGGGCGACCCGTCGAAGACGGATACCGCCGACAAGGCGGTGAAGACGGTGCAGAAGGTCGCGACCGACGCCGACGAGAGCAAGCCTGCGGATTCGACGGGAGCGCTCGTCTCGACCAGCCTCAATTTCGGCTCGGCCGCGGCGATCGCGCTCTGGCTTGTCGAGGAGACGGCGCCGGAGGCGACGATGCAAACGATGGCGGAGCCGGAAGCGCCGGCGACGGGAGGGGTCCCGGACGCCTCCATGACGACCACGACGGCGAGCGATGCCCCCGTGGCCGCGCCGGCAATCGCGATCAGCGATAGCGTTTCGGTCGAATGGGCCCGGGCTTCGATCGCAGCGGTGAAGATCAAGCCGACGAAGGAGCTAACGGCGAAAGATCAAGAGAACGGCAAGCAAGAGCTGGAAGAAGATGCGGCCGAAGCGACCGAGATCGTCGCGGCTTCTGAGGAAGCGGACGCCATGGCTCTGGAAGGCAAAAAGCCCGAAGACATGGCGAACGCCAAGGACGAGCCCAAATCGAAACTGGATGCTGGCAAGGCCAAGCTCGAGGCCAAGAAGGGTGAAGTTAAGGCCAAGCTCGTCGCCAAGAAAGACATGCTCAAGCAGAAGTTGAAAGAGCGTTCCGAAAAGGCCAAAGGTCGTGACGCCGCGATGAAATTCGCAGGCCCGTACGTCTACGACTTCGTCGCCGGCGCCCTCGTGGGCGATGCGCCCAAAGTCGATCTCCAAGACGGTAGCTATCGTCGTATCGAGTTCAAGCTGCGTCCGAACTTCGATGTCGCCGACACCGACCCCTTGTTCGGTCAGGCGCTCGCGATCAAGGGCACGGTGAAGATTGGCGACGAGCTCGTGCCGTTCGCCCTCGACATGCATGCCGCAATGAACCTGCGGCTCGCCGGCGACGGTGGCATGGGCGTCACCCCTGGCTCAGAGAACAAGCTCGGCATCGTCTTCGACCTGAAGGGCTGGTTCGAAGGCGTCGACATGGGCGCCGCCGAGATCGACCCGGAGACCGGCGTGATCCTCGTCGATCACCGTCACAACAAGACGATCTGGCAGCAAATCCGCAAGAACGTGAAGCTGAAATCGCGGTTCGGCAAGGACGGGAATGCCGACGGCAAGATCGGCGCCGACGAAGTCGCCGGTGAAGGTGAGATGACGGTCGACGCGGTCGAGTGATCCGAGTCGATTCTGCGGGCGGAGCGAATTAGGTTCGCTCCGCCTTCGTGTTTTTCAGCAGCGCCGCCACTGCATACCGTAGATGTGCTTGAACTCACCGTCGATGGAGTCGGTCGTGATGAGCCCGCTCGCCGTCCGGTTGGAGCTCGAAAGGCGAATCTGCGAGTTGATGTTCAGCGCGCGCTGAGCGCCGCACGGCGACCATACGAACGCGTTGAGGCCAAGAGTGTCGCGGATCTGGAAGTCGCGTGTCATCGGGCCGGAGAAGTTCGTGCCGAGGCGCGCGGTTTGCGATTGGCCTTGGAAGTAGTAGCTCGAGATCTGCTGGCCCGAGACGCCACTCTGCAAACTAGCGTAGCCCCGATAGTCGGCAGTGAAGACCGTGTAAGACCATCCCGATGGAAAGTCGAGGTCGATGAGGAGCTGGCAGTTCTTCCGGCTTTCGGACAGGGCGACGCCCGGCCCGATTTGCGCGATGTAGCTATCGAACAGCAGGGTGAAGGCCAGAAGATCTGGTGCGACGTTTTGTGACACAGTGCCGGCGGGGCAGCCACTCCCCGCGTACGAGATGTTTCGGATGCGCACGTAGCCCGGAGCATCGGCGAGCGCTGCCGACGCGAAGGTCAAGGGCAGCAGCGCGGCGAGGAGTTTCAAGGCGTGCTTGGCGTAAAATTTCATCGAGGAATCCTCCAAATTTTTGCGGCATCAGCGCGCGGCGTGCGGGTCGATGCGGGCCGCAGGACTGCATTCGCCGTGCCATCCACGCGTGTGTTAGTCTGGATCGCGGCTCAAATCGGAGCTCCTTGCTCATGAACTACTCCCCCGCTCGAGTCACACAGGGAGAGCTATCTCGTGTTCCGCATCGCTCTCGCAAATCTTCGGTACCCGGAGAGCCCTGAAGCTTCGGTCGTTCTCGTCGGGAAGGCCATCGAGGAAGCAGCGGCTCATGGCGCGCGAGTCGTCTGCTTTCCCGAGTGCTATGTGCCAGGGTATCGGGGGCTTGGTCGAACTCCGCCGCCCGCGGATGCGGTGTTTCTTGAGAGAGCGTGGAGTGCGATCGGCCGAGTCGCAGCGCACGCGGGCATTACCGTGATCTTGGGAACCGAGCGGCTCGTCGACGGAAAATTACACGCGACCGCGCTGGTGATCGACGCGGACGGCACACGGGTCGGTTTTCAGGACAAAGAGCAGCTCGATCCGTCGGAAGACGAAACCTACGCGCCCGGGAACGGACGGCGCCTTTTCCAGGCCGGCGAGCTGAGCTTCGGGGTCGTGATCTGTCACGAGGGTTGGCGCTATCCGGAAACCGTGCGCTGGGCGGCGCGCCGCGGCGCAAAAGTCGTTTTCCATCCGCATTTGCACGTCGCCGAGGCGGGAAGCTACCGGCCGAAGACGTTCGCCGATCCCGCAAATACGTTTCACGAGAAGGCAGCGCTGTGCCGCGCGGCGGAAAACACCTGCTTCTTCGCGACGAACAACTATGCCAGCGAAGGGTCGGGAACGACCTCGGCAGTCGTCAATCCGGACGGCACCTTGCTTTGCCATCAACCATACGGCGTGGAGGGGGTCTTGATCGCCGATCTCGAGCTTGCCACGGCCACGGGGCTGCTCGCATCTCGGTGCCGCTCGGTTTAGCAGGGCCGCTTGGGTTCATGCTACGATGCGAGGGTCACGGGAGAAACGGCGTGCGTCTGAGCGAACTATTGCCTCTCCACGAGGGCGAGCGACGGAACGTCGAAGATGACGAGCTCGTAGCCGGCTTTACCGAACGGGCCGAGGCCGTCGCGCCCGGCGTGCTCTTCTTCGCGCGCCTAGGAAGGCGGACCGATGGCCGCGCTTTGGCGGGCGCGGCGCTCGGGCGCAGTGCGCTCGCGGTCGTCACCGATGATCCTCTGACGTTCGTGAACAGCGCGAAAGCCGTGCTGGTGGCCGACGTGCGCCGCACGTTCGCTGCGGTGGCGGCGCGATTCAACGGCTGTCCGGGCGACTCTTTGCGGCTCGTCGGCATCACGGGGACCAACGGCAAAACAAGCGTCGGCTTCCTGCTGCGGCACATTCTTCGCGAGTCGGGGCGCGAGGTCGGGCTCGTCGGTGGCGCCGAGCATGCGCTCAATGGCGCCGAAGTCGATGCGTCGCGTGGACTGACGACGCCGACGGCAGACGTGCTGCACCGCCAGTTGGCGCAAATGCGCGATGCGGGCGTGACGGATGCGATCATCGAAGCGTCGTCGATCGGCCTCGATCAGGAGCGCGCCGGCGCGTTGACGTTCAAGGTCGCCTTGTTCACCAATTTGACTCACGATCATCTGGATTATCACGGCAGCTTCGAGCGGTACTTCGAGGCGAAGCGGCGGCTCTTCCGCGGGCCGAAGCTCGACGCGGCCGTGATTTGGAGCGGCCAGACCTGGGGTCGCCGCCTCTTGCGCGAGACGACGGCACGTCGGATTTTCACCTATGGGTTCGACGCCGACGCCGCTTTCGGCGTCTCGGAGCTCTCGCTAAGCGAGGGCGGCAGCCGCGGGCAACTCGTGACGCCCGACGGGCCGTGCGCCTTGGAGCTGCCGTTTCCTGCAGAGCACAACGTGCTGAACGCCTTGGGAGCGATCGCCGCGGCGTATGCGCTCGGTGTCGAGCCCGCGATTGCGGCACGGGCGCTGAAATCGGCGACCTTGCCGCCGGGGCGCTTGGAAAAAGTGCATGGAGCTGCGCAGGGCGCGCGCGCGACGGAGACGACGGGTCCACGGGTGTTCGTCGATTTCGCGCATTCGCCCGACGCCTTGGAGCGGACCTTGGCTTGGGCGCGTCGGCAGCTGCGCCCCGGTTCGGGCGGTCGTGTGATCGTGGTCTGCGGATGTGGTGGCGAGCGCGATGCGAGCAAGCGGCAGCCGACGGGCGCGATTGCCTCGCGGCTCGCGGATTTGGCCGTGATCACGAGCGAGCATCCGCGCGGCGAAGCCGTAGCGGCAATCATCGACGCGATCGCATCGGGCGCCGAGCCGGGGCGTGACGTGTTGCGCGAGCCGGATCGTGCCGCGGCGATCCGACGCGCGCTTTCGGCGGCGAAACCGGAGGACGTCGTGATCGTGACTGGGGTCAGTCACGAGCGCCTGCAACATGTCGCCGGCGGAGACGTGTCTTTCGACGATCGCGGGATCATCGAGTCCTTCTATGATTCTCTGCACTGATCCGCGATAACTCACCATATCCAACCGGATGGCAGCCTTTAGAAGCTCTTGCCGTCGACGGCCTTAGGCGTCAGCGTCGAGACGTCGACCGCGTCCAGGCAATTGACGTTGACCGCGTACATCGTGATGCCGTCTTTTCCGGCGGCGCGCGCGAACGACTGCGTACCGCAGTTCGAGCAGAAGAGATGGTGGATGTTCTTCTTGCCGAACTGGTAGTCGGTGAGGACTTTCTCGCCCGATTCTAGCTTGAATTGCTCGGCGCCGGCGAAGGTCAGGACCCAGTTGCGCTTCGAGCAGATAGAGCAGTTGCACTTCATCGTGTTGGCGAGGTCGATGGTGGCTTCATAGCGAACTTTGCCGCAGTGGCAACCGCCCTTGTAGGCTTTGGATTCGGACATACCGTGCTCCCGTGAGGTGGGCGTGCAGGCGACGCTTGACGGTCTGATGATGGCTTACCATAGTTCGGGAATCTGGAGGAATGCGTATGAAGATCGTCTGGGTGTTGATGATGGCGTTGGGGCTTGCGAGCGCGCGGGCTCAAGCGGCCGAATTGACGGTTTCGGCGGCCGTCAGCTTGAAGGCCGCGCTCGAGGAGATCGCGGCCAGGTTCGAGAAGACGCACGCGGGTACGAAAGTGACGTTCAACTTCGGCGCCTCCGGCGCCTTGCAGCAGCAGATCGAGAACGGCGCGCCGGTTGACGTCTTCGTGAGCGCGGCGTCGAAACAAGTCGACGAGCTGGAGAAGAAGGGTTTGACGCTGGACGGCACGCGCATCGACGTCGTCGGGAACACTTTGGTGCTCGTGGTGCCGAAGGCGGGCAAGACCACGGTCACGAAAATCGAGGACCTGAAGAGCGAAACCGTGAAGAAGATCGCGATCGGTGAGCCCAAGGCCGTACCGGCGGGGACCTATGCGATGGAAGTGCTGACGGCGATGAAGCTCGCCGACGCGGTGGAGAAACGGCTCGTGTTTGGAATGAACGTGCAACAGGTCCTCACCTTCGTCGAGTCCGGCAATGCCGACGCCGGGTTCGTCTACGGCTCGGACGCGCGGGGCTCGAAGAACGTAACCGTCGTGGCTACGGCCGACGCAAAACTTCACAAACCGATCACCTACCCCGCCGTCGTCTTAAAAAAATCGAAAAACCCCGCCACTGCCAGGCAGCTCCTCGATGTCCTCGGCGAGGACGAGTCGCGAAAAGTGTTTGAAAAACATGGATTTACGCCAGTTCCGGCGAAGGCTTCCTGAGCTTGACGTCGGCCTCTCAAGCGGCAGAAATCGGGCTGCCGCTTTTGGTGTCGGCGCAGACGGCGCTCGCAGCGACGGCCGTGACCTTCGTCATCGGGCTCGCGGCAGCCTGGGGGATGCTCCGGGCGCGCGGCGTTTGGCCGGCGAGTATTTTGCGGGCCCTCGATGTGCTGTTCATCGTGCCGTTGGTGTTGCCGCCGACGGTGATCGGGTTTTTGTTGCTCCTCGCGTTCGGCGCGCGGAGTCCGGTGGGTCAGACGATCGAATCGACCTTCGGTCGGCCCTTGGTTTTCTCGTGGCCGGCGGCCGTAATTTCGGCAACGGTCGTCGCCTTTCCTCTGATGTACCGGACAAGTCGCGCGGCATTGGAGCAGGTGGGCGAGCATCTCGTCGCCGCAGCGCGAACACTCGGAGCGCATGAGGCGCGAATCTTTTTCCGGGTGGCTCTGCCAAATGCTTGGCCCGGGATCGTGGCGGGAACCTTTCTCGCGTTCGCGCGCAGCTTGGGCGAGTTCGGCGCGACGCTGATGTTCGCGGGGAACATTCCCGGGGTGACGCAAACGGCGCCGATGGCGATCTTCTTCGCTGTGGAGTCTGGCGAGATGCGGATGGCGGCCATTTGGTCGGCGTGCATCATGATTGCGAGCTGCGCCGTCGTCTTGGTGTCGGAAGGGATGCTTGGGAGAAAGATCGGCAAGAAGACGCGGACGAGCGCTGCGCCCTGTGCCGAACCGAAGAAAGGGGTGGCGACGAAGCTGGCGACCCCCGCCGCCGCCCGGACCTTCGACGTGTCGGTTCGTTGGCGTGATGCCGATTTCACCTTGGATGTGACCTACGCAACGCGGTCGAGACGGATCGCGGTGCTCGGGCCGTCAGGATCGGGGAAGAGCCTTTTCTTGCGCTCGCTCGCGGGCCTGGAGCGGACCGAGGGGGGGCACGTGCGTCTCGGCGCGCGGGAGATCGGGGGCCTCGCGCCGCGGGATCGTCGCATCGGTTACGTCTTTCAAGATTACGCCCTCTTTCCCAACATGACGGTCGCAGAGAACGTCGCTTTCGGCGCAAAGGATGCGGCAGAGGCGGAGAAGTGGACGAGGACCGTAGGCCTCGCGGGATTCGCGCATCGAGCGCCACGCGAACTTTCCGGCGGCCAGAGGCAGCGGGTCGCGATCGCGCGCGCGTTGGCGACGGCGCCGGATCTGCTCCTGTTGGACGAGCCTCTCTCGGCCCTCGACGCTCCCTTGCGGGCGCAGATGGAGCACGAGCTCGCGGCGGCCTTGGCGGTGTTCTCGGGCACGGTCGTTCTGGTGACGCACAACGTCGACGAGGCTTTTCGGATTGCCGATGAGCTCGTCGTGCTCGACCACGGGGCTATCGTGCGGAGCGGGCCTTGTCGCGCTGTCTTCGACGATCCCGTGCGGGAGTCGGTGGCCCGGTTGACCGGATTGAAGAACGTCGCTGCCGCCACGCCCCGCGGCGCGGGGCGCGCCTTGGTCGAGGAATGGGGCGTCGAGCTGGAGATCTCGGAGCCGAGCAACCGCGCCTTCGACCGGATCGGCATCCGTGCCCATCACGTCGTCGTGAAGCCGCGGCAGGAAGGGCGTGCGAACGAGGTAGCCGGGCGTCGGGTGAAGACGAGCGAGTCGGCCCATCGAACAACCCTCTTCTTCGAGGTCGGTCGCGGCCAGGTGCAGGTGGAGATGCCGCGTGATGCGGCAGCCGCGGCTCTGGCGGCCTGGGGCGAGGTTTGGACCCTGGAGCTCAAACCCGAGAGGCTCTTGCTGCTCAGCCCGGGGTGATTTTGGTTGCCCGGGGCCTCACCGAGGGTTACATTTTCGGCTCGCCATCCGTCCGCAAGGACGGTCGACATCTTGGAGAGATGGCCGAGTGGCTGAAGGCACGGCCTTGCTAAGGCCGCGTACGGGTAACTGTACCGGGGGTTCGAATCCCCCTCTCTCCGCCACTTCCCTTCCAAACTTGCTGACTTGTTCGGCGAATCTGGAAGGGAAAAGTGTTCGTACGTGATTCTGTACGTGATCCTCCGCGCGGTGAGGCGCGGAGGATCACTCCTGATTACATGTCTGGTTCCTGAGGTGCTGCTGTGAGCCCGCCTGAACGTCTCGTCAGCATCCTAAACGCACTCTTCTCCCGCTTCGACGCCGCAGCCGTCCAGTGCGGAGTCGAGAAAATCAAGACGATCGGAGACGCCTACATGGCCGTCGCCGGCGTTCCAGAAGTTGCCGGAAATCATGCCTGTCGAATGGCTGACTTTGCCTTTGAACTGCGGGAGGCAGCGCAAAAATTCTCGCTACTGAACGGCATCGAATTGCAACTCCGAATCGGAATGCATTGCGGTCCCGTCGTTGCTGGAGTGATTGGAACGACGAGGCTCCACTTCGATTTATGGGGCGAGACCGTGAAAGTCGCCGCCCAGCTGGAGTCCAGCGGCGTCGCAGGTGAAATTCTGGTATCGGAAACGATGCGTACTGCCCTCAGCGAAAACTATGTTTTTGCCGACCTCGGCCTCGGCGCGGGAAAAAACCACGGCGCTGCGCGACGGTACGTTCTTCAGGCCCCGTTGCGTCACGCCGTCGCAGGACAAAGCTCCGAGGAAGCCCCAAGCGCACCGCCGGGCGCTGAAGCGACTGCCCCGGGACTCCCGTTCGCTTCCAGGGAAGCCGAACCCCCGACCCAGGCTTGGGCGCTACGGTTTAGTGCGGATGACGAATCCCGCTACCGACACCATCGTTTCTCTGGCGACATGAAGGTCTATCGCACGATCCTGCTATTCATTCTTGCAATCGGGACGGCCGTGACCACGGCCTCCTTAATCGCTAAGGGAAGCGAATACCTGGGTTCCACGCCTAACTTGTCGCACTTCGGTCTAGTCGTCGTGGTCGGCCTCGCGACATTGTCCGCCTTCCTTTCGAAACCGTCGATTCGGTCTCTTGACGCCCAAGTCGAGTTAGGGTCGCTGGCACTTGCCTTGACCTGCGGAATCATTGCATCGTTCGTTTCGCCTGCCAATTATGCTGGGGCGATCGCTGGGTACTTCGTGATCCTGTCTGGCTACTTCGCCTTGCCAATGATCTTTGCGGTTCGCTTACGGGCTATGTCCACTTTTACGGGCGCCTATCTGTTCGGGCTTTGGTCCTCTCCCTCAAGAGAAGCCGAGCTCGCAACTATTGTTTACTTCTTCATGGTAGCTGGGACCGCGATTTATCTGTTTGTCGCCCGGGTATCGGAACGCACGCAGCGCGCGACCTACATCGCGGTCACAGAAACTGCCCGCCACCGGGCCCGGGCGAACGTGCTTTTGCGGAGCATTCTGCCGCCGAAGATTGCCGACCGCCTGCAGGACCGCGTCAGTCTCCGAGAAGCCATTGTTCAACGCTATGACTCGGCAACCATCATGTTCTCCGATCTGGTCGGTTTCACGCACCTTGCGCAGACCCAAACACCGGAGAACTTGGTTGCCCTGCTGAACTCATTGTTCTCGCAGATCGATCAGTCGGCCGTTCATCATGGCGTCGAAAAAATCAAGACTATCGGTTACACCTACATGGCGGTTTCCGGCGTACCGGACCCGTCGACTGATCACGTGCAGCGAATGGCTGATTTCGCGCTGGACGTCCGGGATATCGTACGAAGGTTTGCGGACTCAAACGATTTAGATCTGGCCGCCAAAACGGGCATACACTGCGGGCCCCTCGTCGCGGGAGTGATCGGGACGAATCGTTTTCACTACGATTTGTGGGGAGAAACAGTGAACACGGCATCTCGCCTCGAGTCCCACGGCGTCAAAGACGCCATTCAGGTCTCCGAGGCTGTTCGCTCAGCACTCGGCAGCAGTTACGATTTCTCCGACCGCGGCTTGGTCGCATTGAAAGGGATGCAGCAGATGCAGCTGTATCTGCTAACTCGACTGGCAAAAGAGGCTGGAGACGCCGCGTGAATGGAAACCACGCTGATCGACTTCGCTGGATTTGCCTGAAGGAAACGGCATCCAGGATGTTTCCCGCGGTCATTCGCGTCGATAAGCGCATCTAAACCGATTCCATGATCGCGGCGATCCCCATCCCGCCAGCAGTGCAGATCGAGATCAGCCCGCGTTTCTTGCCGCCCATCGCCAGGAGCTTCGCCAAAGTGCCGACGATCCTGGCGCCGGTCGCGGCGAAAGGGTGGCCTACGGCAAGGCTGCTGCCGTTGACGTTCAGCCTCGTGCGGTCAACGGAGCCAAGCACCACGCTAATCCCGAGCGTCTTCTTGCAGTAATCCGCGGATTCCCAGGCGCGGAGCGTGCACAGGACCTGGCCGGCGAACGCCTCGTAAAGTAAGCGATCGTCCTTTCCAGGTTGATCGCCGACCCGCATTCGTCCACGATCCCGCTCCATTTCACGGGAGCCGTCATGACGAAGTTCGATTGGTCTGAGCACATAGCCGCATTTCGCGGGTCGTCGCAGAGCGCGGCAGCCTACTGCGCCGTCGCCGGCATCAAGCTAGAGACGTTCCGCTATCACCTTTATAAGCAGAGGGCGAAGCGGCGCCGGCAGCCGAAGCGTTTCGAAGAATTCCAGGTCGGGACCGAGCTAGTGATTGCGCGCGACGAGCGCGGCACGCTCACGCTAAGCGGTTTCGACGTGGCGCACCTGCCGCAGATCGTCGGCGCCTGGTCCAATGCTTTATCGTAGCCGGCCAAAGAAGGTCTTCTACTACGGCAAGGCAGTGGATTTCAGAAAGCAGGCCCTCGGGCTCGCCGCCATCGTCGATCTGGAGCTGCCCGGTGAGATGCGGGCAGGACACTGGTTCGTGTTCGTCTCGATCGACAAGAAGAAGGCGAAGATCCTCTACTGGCGCGGCACCGGAGTGGCGCTCTGGCAAATGCGGCTCGAGCGTGACCTGTTCAAGGTCCAAAGCCCGCGCAGCCAGGCGACGCGCACGCTGTCGTGGCGAGACCTCGGCAGATTTCTCGATGGTCTCAATATCTTCGAGGGCGTCGCGCACGCGCCGACGAAGCCGAAGAGATTTGCGTGATTGGTGCGCGCGACTCTGCTAAGTTTTTCTCCGATGCAGCAACGAGCGCTCAAACTCAAATCCTACGAAATCCCGGCGAGCCTCACGCCGGAGGCCAAAGCCGTCTGCGAGGACCTCGTGGGCGAGCTCGAAAAGACGCACGCGTACTACAAGCAGCAGATCGCCTTCATCAAGCAGCAGTACCTGATAGCTCTCCGTGCCGCGCGTCCGGACATCGTGTCGTCCGCCGCGTTGCGCGAGATGTTCGACGAAGCTGAGATGACCCTCGACCCAAAGGTCGAGACTTTGGTCGACGACGACGAGCAGCCGGCGGATAATCCCAAGAAGCGGAAAAAGAAAAAACCGGCGATCCCCGACCATCTCCCGCGCACGGTCGTGGAACATGATGTCGATGACGCCGAGAAAACCTGCGCCACCAACGGCTCGTCGCTTTCTCCCATGGGCTATGACGTCAAGCTGGAGCTGAAATAAACCCCGGCGAAGTTCGAGGTGGTCGAGCACCGCTTCCCGAAATACGGCTGCGACACCTGCAAGGGTGCTCCCATCAGAAAGCCGCCGCTGCCGGCGCTCATCCCGCAAAGTTACGCAGCTCCGTCGCTCTTGGCGCAGATTGTCGCGGCGAAATACTGCGATCATCTACCGCTCTATCGCCAAGAACAAATCTACAGCCGATCCGGAGTGCATCTGACGCGTCAGGTGATGGCCGATTGGGTAATCAGGCTGGGCGAGGCGGTGAAGCCGCTGATTGGCCTCATCCACGAGCGCATTCTGGACGGTCCCGTCGTAAACGCCGACGAGACTCCGGTGCGCGTGCTCACTAAAGACGGCGCGCGCACGTCGCACCAGGCTTACATGTGGCAAATCTCGCGCTGGGGGCCGAAGCCGCTTGTCGTCTTCGAATTCGACCTGTCGCGAAAAAAAGAGGTAGCGCAGAAGCTGCTCGGCTCCTACGAGGGGTTTGTGCAGATCGACGGCTTTGCTTCCTACGATCTCCTGTTCGGCGACACCTCACCGCGCACGCGCGTCGGCTGCATGGCGCACGTCGTGCGCAAATTCAAGGACGTGATCGCCACGACCGCGAAAGACCAGCGCGCCGCGCACCCGGCCGCGAAGATCGTGAAGATGGTCAAAGCGCTTTACGAGATCGAAGATGTTTGCCGACCGTTCGCGCCAGAAACGCGACTTGCCTATAGGCTCGAGCAAGGGGCCGAACATCTCTTCGACGACCTTGCCCAGCTCGTCGCCGACGAGCGGCAGGCAGTCGCCAGCTCCTCGCCGTACTTCGCGGCGCTGCGCTACGCCGACGAAGAGTTGCCGCACATCCGCAACTACCTCGAGCACGGCGCCATCGAGCTCGACAATAACCTCGCGGAAAACTCCTTCCGGCCATTCGCCCTCGGAAGAAAAAATTGGCTCTTCATGTGCACCGAGGCCGGCGCGCAGGCGAGCGCCAATATCTACAGCCTCCTCCTCACCGCCAAGGCTAACGGCGTCGAGCCGGTGAGCTACCTGACCCGGGTCATTGAGCGGCTGCCAGACTGCGTCACGGCCGATGATTTCGAAGCGCTCCTCCCGGCGTAATCAAGCTGGGAACGTAGAGCGCTTACGTAGCTACGTGGTGACGCTATTGCCGAAGCGACCAAGGGCTCTGCTCAACGGTTTGCGGGGGGCATAGTCGACGCTCGCCACGACGGCGCCGCGAATGCGGCGCAACTCCGCGATCAGGCCGCGCCCACCGTCACGCTTCCGCACGGAAGTCGGCGCGTCGAGACGCGCGCGGGCTGATGCTTACGCACATCAAGGCAGAGGGAGGAGCGACCTTTGCTCAGGACAATTCTGCCGAGGTCAACGGCATGCCTCTTTTGACGCGAGCGGGAGTCGTTTTCACGGACGGCAACGCGCGGACGACCGGCACAAAGTTTCTGCAGTACACCGGCATCGACGACCTCTCAGCGCTTGATGCCGCGGCGATCAACACGACTAATACGCCCGCCAGCCGTTGACCGTCGGCCATGACGGTCGACTGGGAGCCGCCGCACTTCGAGTTACGGCCTGAGCACAACCTTTGGTACCAGGCCAGACAAGTCTAAATCGCAAGTTGTATAGCCCCCACCGCATACATATCTGATTTTATCTGAGCTAAATTCAAATTCAGCAGTGGTTTTACCGTTTAGTGTTAAGAAATATTCTGATTGACGCGTACCAAGAAACGTCGTCGTGCCTGGGTTGAGATGATCACAAACAGCCGAATTTGAAAAATAAAGGCAAAAATATTCGCCTTTTTTTAACGCACATACTTTCTTGGTAGATGCCTGTTTGAATTTAATTTCGAGATCATTGGTAAACTCGAAACCATCGCCATCGTTGCAAATGGCAGTTGTGCCATCTCCAATAATGTCTTTGCTAAAGGAATTGTTACTCGATGTTTTGCAGCCCATTATTGTCACCAGGAAAATCGTCAGACAAATAGTTTGACTACACATCTTGTTCAACTCTTTGTGTTGGATCAAATAGGCAAAACATATTTCGGGCAGTGTCAACTTTTCTCATAGTACAGCGGAATGTGTCAATGCGTTTGAGGTACCATTTCCATCAGTTCAATGACGCGTTGTTGCGCAGAAGCGGCCCAAGGCAACCAAGCGTCGGAGTGAGCTCGTCACTAAATTACTTGCGGGTCCGATCAACGGAGCGCGAGAACATCCGTCCCGACGAACGTAAGAATTTCGGTCTGGAATAGCGTGCAAAGGAACACCGGCGCGCGTCCATAGAGTTCGAGCGCATGGAGCACCGCCTGGACGATAAACGGCGCGGTGACGAGTTCGCAATCTTCGGGCGCGAGTGCTGCGCCGCACCGTGGGCAGCGCGTCATGTCGATGGCGAAGACGCGCGCCGAGCGACATCTTCAGCAGAGATTTGGCTTTGTCGGGCAAGGTCTTCGCGCGATTCAGCGCCATGAGCACGTCGCGCGCGCGTTTCGACAGCTCGAGCGGTACGTCGCTGTTTGTATCGACGCCGCCAGCGATGCCGACGGAAATGGCGCCGGCGTGGAGCTTCAGGCCGATCTGCCAGGTCGTCTCTAGGCCCGTACCGCAGGCGCGCTGAACGTTATACGCCGGTGACTCCGGGTGGAGCTTCGTCGAGAGCAGCGCTTCGCGCGCCAAATTGAAGTCACGAACGCTGTTGATGACGGCGCCGAGCGCCGTGTCGCCGATCAATTTTCCCTGCAAGCCGAAACGGTCGACGAGACCGTCGAGCGCCGCGACGAGAAGGTCCTTCCGCTCGACTTCGGCATAGCTCGTCTGACTCTTCACAAACGGGATGCGGTTGCTGCCAAGGACGAAGACGGGACGGGCGTCTGATCTCATGGTGTCGAGCCTTTCAGTCCGGTCGGAGGCACCAGCGCGGGACGCGGCGCGCGACCGAGGACAAAATCATAGATGGCCAAGCTCTTTTGCGCTTTCGCTTCCCAGGTCCATTCTGAAAGCACGTGCTTGCGCGCGCGCGCGGCCATCGGCAGCAGCGCGGCGGGCTGCGCGGCGATCTTGGTCAAGATCTCCGTCATCTGCCGGGTCGTTTCGTGCTCGTTCGACAGCGGCAAAAGATAGCCCGTGCCCGGGACGACCATCTCGCCCGGCCCGCCGTAGTCGATGACGAGCGGGACGACGCCGCGCGCCATGGCTTCGACGACGACCGCGCCGCCGAACTCCCGGATCGAGGGGAAAGCGAAAACCGCGTTCTCGCTGAGTCGGGCAAGGGCCGAGGCGTGCTGCAACTCGCCGGTGAAGCGCACGGTGTCGGTGACGCCGAGCTCCTTCGCGAGCGCTTCGAGCACGGGTCGCTCGGAGCCCCAGCCGATCACGTCGAGCAGGACTTTGCCGCTTTTCAGGAGGGGGACGCAGGCTTTGATGACGAGATCGCAACATTTATACGGAACCAGACGGCCCAAAAAGACGACGCGTAGCGGCGATTGCGCCGCGGTTTGGCGCTCCGGCTCGACTTGTGCGGCGAAGATCGCGTTCTCGGGGACGTAGAAGAGCTTGGCGCGCATGCGCCCCGGGATTTGCGACCACGTATTGCGCGACGCGACGACCAGAGCGCGCGCCGCGCGACGGGTCGAGCCGACGAACGGCAGAAGACCATAGAGAAAGCGCAGCGACGAGAGCCACTCGCGCTCTTTCTCGGCGGCGCTGGGATAGCCCGCTGGCCACGGAAGGCCGCCGTTGATCGGGCCGAGGATGAAGGGCACGCCGGTCCGTTCACAACGTTTTGCCAGCGAGCCGGCAGTGACGGGACTCATCGGCGTCAAGCGGTGGACGACGTCGAACTCTTTGGCTTTCAGGCGAGCGGCAAACGCCTTCCACACCATGCGCTCGAAGAGCCAGTAAAACGGCAGGGAGAACGCTGTGAGCGAGACCTTGCCGAACTGATGCTTGAATACGTTGCGCAGGAACCAGTAGAAGAGGTCGTCGAAGCGGGTACGCTCGACGTAAGTGACCGTTGCTTTCGGCCAGTCGCTGCGGTCGATCGCCTCACGATTCTCCCAATGGGTCACCAGGTGAACGTCGGCGACGTCTCTTAGCGCGCGCGCGTGGTTCCAGCCGACGAACGGGACGCTCGACCATTCGGGGTTGCAAAGACGTGCTACGACTAGCACCCTGGTCTTGTTCATCGACGCTCCCATCGCGTGCGACGATGATAGCGGAGAACGCAAGTGAAGCTCAAAGCGAAAGGCTCGGCGGCTGACTGGATCGAGTTCCGCTGCGCGTCGGCGAAGGATGTCGCCGCCGTGGTGAGCATGATCGAGGTCGCGGCGCAAAAAGTGCGCTCCTGATCAGCGCTGCATTTCAGCGGTGGCGACGTCGGCGTCGAGACGGCCCGGCTTCAGCTCGCCGAAGGCCGCCTCGACCGACGCGCCGCGGCACGCGGGACTCAGACGAGGGTGATCTCGACCGGGATGTTGCCGCGCGTTGCGTTGGAGTACGGACAGACCTGGTGCGCGGCGTCGAGGAGTGCTTGGGCCGTCGCGCGGTCGAGCTCGGGGAGGCTCACCTTCAGGCGCACGGCCAGGTTGAAGCCGCCTTCTTCGCGATTATGGAGGTCGACCTCCGCGTCGACCGAAGATTTGGTCACCGCGATTTTCTTGGTGCGGGCGACGTGGCGGACGGCCGACTCGAAGCAGGCGCCGTAGCCCGCGGCGAAGAACTGCTCAGGGTTGGCGCCTTTGCCGCCGCCGCCGAGCTCTTTCGCCATCCCGAGGGACAGGTTGAGCATGTCGTCCGAGGAGTGGACTTTACCGTCGCGGCCGCCATCGATATGAACTGACGCAGTATAGAGAGCTTTCATACGGTATCTCCTTGTTGCTCCATGGCACGGAGCAGTTCGTTGAGGTCGTCGCGTAGCTTGATGACGCGCACGAGCGGGGTGTTGAGCCGGCAAACCAGATTTTCCGGCACTTTTAGAGCTTTTTGGCGCAGCCTCTTTCCGGCGGCGGTGAGGACGATCTCCAAGGCGCGCTCATCGGTCTTCGACCGGCTGCGGGTCAGGAGGCCTTTGCCTTCGAGACGCTTCAAAAGGGGGGTCAGGGTCCCAGAGTCCAGGCGGAGCTTATCGCCTAGGTCTTTCAGCGTGATGTCGTCGCGCTCCCACAAAACCAGCATCGCAAGGTATTGTGGGTACGTCAGATCAAGATCGGCGAGGAGGGGCTCGTAAGCCTGCATCACCGCCCGCGAGACGGCGTAAGCCGCGAAACAGAATTGGTTCTCGATTTTCAGTAGCTCTCGCGGATTCACGAAGCACCTCCGACACCAGAAAGATCGCACACAATTGAATTTTGCACAATCCAAATTTGCAGGGTGTTGAAATGCGCTGTCGTGTCGCTGCTTTACAATACGAAATGCGCCCGCTCGGCAGCTTTGAAGAGTTCGCGCGGACCTGTCGCGCCCTCCTTGAAAGCGCGGCCGGCTACGGCGCCCAGTTCGCGGTGTTTCCCGAGATGCTGACGTGTCAGCTCCTCGCGCTGCATCCGGACGCCAAACCGCAGGAAGCGCCGCGAATCCTGCATCAGTACACCGAGCGCTACCTCGCCTTCTTCCGTGCCGAAGCGCTGCGGCTCAAAATGCACATCATCGGCGGCTCGCATTTCACGACTGAGGCGGACGGCGCCGTGCGCAACGTCTCCTATTTCTTTCACCCGGACGGTCGCCACGAAACGCAGCCGAAGATCCACGTGACGCCCAGCGAGCGCGCGACGTGGGGCATCGCTCCGGGCCATGCGGTCAACGTGTTCGACACGACCTTCGGCAAGGTGGCGACCCAAGTCTGTTACGATGTCGAGTTTCCCGAGCTGGCACGGCTGCAAGTGGAGCGCGGCGCGAGGCTCATTTTCGTGCCGTTTTGCACCGACGATCGCCGGGGCTTCCTCCGGGTGCGCTACTGCGCGCAAGCGCGTTGCATCGAGAACCAGATCTACGTCGTGACGGCGGGCGTCGTCGGCAATCTGCGTGGTGTCGTCGACATGGACGTCCACTATGCTCGGTCAGCGGTGCTGACGCCGTCCGATCACGGGTTCGCGCGCGATGGCGTCGCCGGCGAGGCGTCGGCGAACGTCGAAGCGGTGCTCGTCGAGGAGATCGACCTCGCGCTCTTGGAGCAAGCGCGAACCCACGGGACCGTGAAGAATTGGAACGATCGGCGGATCGACCTTTACGAGGTCAAGCTGAAAACTACTTAAGGTAGTCGAGGAGCGCGCCGCGATCCCGGAAGTAGCGCTGCCGCTCCTGCGGCAAATCGGCGAAGTCACCGATGGTGCCGCGGCAGTTGGCGGAGCCGCATGCGCAGCTGATCGGCCAGTGCTGACCCGCCTGCGTCGTCGAATAGTCGAAGGTGATCTCGTCGCCTTTGGCGATCGCCTCCAGCGCGAAGAGCACGACGCGGCCGTCGGGATCGCGCACGCCCGTGTTCGGATCGCAGGAGTGATTCACGTAATCGTCGATCCGTCCGGACGGGCCTAGGTAGGTCGTCGGTCCAATCTGGAGCGCGTACGTGAGGTCCGCGAATTCCTTCACGTCCTTCGTGTCGCCGACGAACTGCAGAACTTCCTCGCCTTTGGCGAAGTCGCGTACGGCGAATACGCCGCGGCCTTTCACCGGTACGTCTCGCAGCTCGAGAGCTGGGGGCGGCGGCTGCTTCTTCGGCTTCGGCTCGGTCACGAGGTCTCCACGCATGAACGCTACGTTACGTGGCGCCTCTCGGAATGTAAATCATTTGAAATTCAGGCCGGGGCACCGCAAAATGGTGCGAGATCCGCCCGCATCGAAGGAGTGTCCCTTGAGAGCCGCAACGCTTTTCCTCGCCGCTGCATTGGCGTCCGTCGTGACGACGTTCGCCTGTAAATCCGCCGATAGCGCGCGCCTGCGCAGCGAAGACGGCGTCGAGGCCGGCGGCGCCAACGCGGGCGAGGGCGAATTCTGCGGCGGCTTCGGCGGCATCAAGTGCGCCGACGGCTTGAAGTGCAAGCAGTCCGGCGGCGGCCTCGGCGACGCCGGCGGCAAATGCGTGAAAAATCCGAATGCGGTCGCCGGCGGCGCTGGCGGCCCCGCGGCCGAGGATGGCCCCGGGGCAAAGAAGGGCGAGTTTTGCGGCGGCTTCGGCGCGATCAAGTGTAACACCGGCTTGAAGTGCAAGCAGTCCGGCGGCGGCCTCGGCGACTCCGGCGGCAAGTGCGTCGACGACCCGAACGCCGGCTCGACCGCGGGCTCGACCTCGCCGCCGCCGACGAGCGGCTCGACTTGGGGCGAGGAAGGCGGGAGCTGCGGCGGTTTCGCCGGCTTCACCTGCAAGACCGGGCTCGCCTGCGTCGGCGCCGGGCCGGCCGACAAACCCGGAAAGTGCGTGCAAAAGACCGGCGGCAGCACCGGCGGCGGTTCGACCGCGCCCGCGACTCCCGCGGGTCCGACCTGGGGCGAAGAGAACGGCAGCTGCGGCGGCTTCGCCGGATTTGCCTGTAAATCGGGCCTGAAATGCGTGGGCTCCGGCCCCGCCGACAAGCCGGGCAAGTGCTTGAAGGCGACGGGCGGCGCGACCGCCGGCGGCGGCGCGACGAACGGCGGCGCGGACAAGTGGGGCGTCGAGGGCGGCTCCTGCGGCGGTTTCGCCGGCATTTCCTGCAAGGCCGGGCTCCAGTGCAAGGGCGCGGGTCCCGCCGACAAGCCGGGCAAGTGCGTGAAGAAGGTCGCCGGATTCGCGGCGAGCGCGGCGGACGAAGGCGTCGTCGAAGGCGGCGCATGCGGCGGCTTCGCCGGCATCGCGTGCAAATCCGGCCTCACCTGCGCGGGCCAAGGTCTCGCCGACCAACCGGGCAGCTGCCAGAAGCTAGCGAACCAGCCGCAGTACGGTGAGGAAGGCGGCTTCTGCGGCGGCTTCGTCGGTTTTCCCTGCAACGCGGGGCTCCTTTGCCGCGGCTCGGGACCCGCGGATCAGCCGGGCCGCTGCGAGAAGAACAACGGCCAGCCGAACTGGGGCGAGCGCGGCGGACCGTGCGGCGGCTTCGTCGGCTTTACGTGCGGCGAAGGCTCGCAGTGCGTCGGCGCGGGCGCGGGCGATGAGCCGGGAACCTGCCAGGCCGCGGGAACGCAGCCGGAATGGGGCGCCTCGGGCGGCGCTTGCGGCGGGCTCGCGAACATCCAGTGCGCCAACGGCGCTGAATGCCAAGGGCAAGGCGGCGCGGACCAGCCAGGCACTTGCCCGTAATCGAAGCTGTGATGCGGTGAGCTGCCGATCGTAGATCAGCGCTTTTCCGCATTGTAAGCAGCCGTCGTCCGCGCCGCGGCCGCCTTCGCTCGCGTCGCAGGCGCGCCGGCCGCGATTGCCGCTCGACACCAGTCCTCGCTGCTGCGCCGCACGAAATCCTTGCCCTCTTCCGAGGCCGACCAGGCGACGGCGTCTTCCTTCTTCACCATCGCCTTGGTCGCCAGGTGCTCGCCGAGGCCCATCAGGCCGAGGTCCCAACCCACGCCGACCGCGCCCGGGCCGAATTGCTCCCAGCGCTCGTTGCCGCCCGGCTGGATGTGCTCGAGCTCGAGGCAGGTGCCCTTCTTGTCGGGCGTGAGGCGGACGCTGACCCAGCTGACCGAGCCGCCGAACTCCCAGGTGACGGAGACGTAGCGCTGCGGCTCACAGCGCGTGATCGTGCCGCCGGCATTGCCTAGAAACTGATAACGACCGCCGACGCGCAGGTCGCCGGAGATGGGCAGGAACCAGCGCGGGATGCGCTCTTCGTTGGTGAGCGCATCCCACAGGTCCTCGCCGGTCGTCTCGAACGTACGGGTGGCGATCACGACCTGCACGGGCTTACCCTCGTGCTCGCGGCTCACGACCTCGCGGATAACGGCGCTGATGGTGCGGGTGACATCGATTTTCTTCATGAAAACTCTCCTGGTCTTGCCGCAGTCTAGAACGTTTTGAGCGTTTTCGCGCGGCCGGATCGCAGGGAGGCTCAGTACATCTTCGTGATGAGGTCGGGGCGGTATGCCGGGCCGCCGGAGCGGGAGATGACGAGGCCGAAGTGCTCGAGCTCGGTCCCTCCAGGGCAGCGCGTCGTGCCGTCAGCGGCCAGGAGGCCGTCGTAGTCATGCCAACGGCGCTCCCACTCCGCCTTCGGAAGGAAGGCGTAATGGCCCATGTCGTACGGATCCATGTAGTAGATGTTTTTTTCGTCGTAGCCGATCACGACGACGTAGTGCCCTGAGTACCAGGACTTCGAGTATTCCGCCAAATCGTAGTCTTTGTCGTTGGTGAAGGACCACGCCTGCGTCAACGCCAGAACCGGGCTGCCCTCGTCGATGGCCTGGGTCAAGTCGCCGAGCGTCATCGCCCGCGTCTTCCCGACGCTTCCCGCCACGGCCGGGGGAGCCTCGGCGGGGCAACCCTCGGGCCGGGGGCCGCTGGGATCGTATGGTCGAGGCTCGAAAAAGAGCTTCGTCGAGTACGTGTTCTGATGGGGCTCCGCCTCGACTGGAAGGCGCGGCTGAACGCGGTGGCCGGAGTCGACCGGCTCGGCGCCTTCGGTCAGGCCAAGCCCGGTCGAGAGGCTGCCCATCGAATCGATGTCCAGTGCGTCCGTGCGCAAGGCCTCGATCCCCTTTACGACGGACGCGAACGTCGCGTTCGATCCAGCCTTCGCCTTGATCGCGGCTAGCACTGCCGGGTCGTTCAGAACGAGCTCGAGCTCGCTGAGGTCGACTTTCGAGTCGAAACCGTACATCCCGGCGATCTTTTCGCGTGAGGCCTTGTCGTTCAAAGCACTCACCAGACGGATGATGCGCTTGAACGAGGTGCCGTTTTCCTTGTGCGAACGAAGGATGCGCTGAAGCTCCGTCTCCGCGATGAAATCCCCGAAATAGAAGAGGATCGACTTCAGGGACGCGGCGCCGCACGTAAACCCTTTGGTCTGACGGACGAGCGGCAGCTGGAGAAAACGGGCTTTGCAGGCCGGGTTCTTCGCCCGCGCGATCAACGCGCTGAGGGAGGTGGAGGAAACGGCCTTTCCGTCGGCGGCGACGACCGGCTCGCAGCTTGCCGCTGCGGGCGGCGCGGCCTCACTGCGGAGCGTCGATTCCTCGGCGTTGGCGCGGTTTTTACAGGCCGTGACTCCGATGATCGCGGCGCCGGCCGTCGAGACGCCGACGGCAAGACTCAAGAAAGTCCTTCGCAAAGTGGCCCCATCCATTTCTGTTGACGATGATGCGAGCATATCAGGAATCGCCCGGCCGGGGGGGGCGGGTGATTCCTGAGCCGGCGATCGGGTCATCGGATCGGAAAATAGATCTGCATAGAAGTCTCAGTCAGATAGACCTCCCAAGGAGCGCCGGCGGGCGCTTTGTCATTGCTCGCCATCCACGCGTGGATCGCTTTGTAAGCGTTTTCGCTCGTGGCTTGGTCGCCGTCGTGAACCGTCGTCGCCACCTGGCCCTTCGGGAGCTCGGTCGCGATGACCTCGCCTTGACCTTTCGTCGCGGTGGCGACGGGGAATCCGGTCTCGAACTCGAGGACGCCGTTCTCGAAGCTCAGGGTACGGGTAAAGGGCGCGCCGACGGGCTCCTGCGCGAGGGCGCCGAGAAAGGCGCCGACGGCGCCGATGCCGCCGCCGATGGCCTCGCCGGCGTTCTCGACAGGGACTTTGCCTTTGACGACGAGGGCGGCCTGGGCGGAGACGTCTTGAACGGCAATCTGATACATGTGATTTCCTTGGAATAACTTGGGTTTGAGAGCCTTCGAAGCGGTTACATCCGCCTCTGAAACCAAGTTATCGCGAGGGCGTTTTCGGCGATTGTACGTTTCCGACAAAGGCATCCGACATCGCGTGGGACGAGTTCAAATAGTGCATCGGGGTGACGCCCGAGAAGCGCGTGAAGTCGCGGATGAAGTGCGACTGGTCGTAGTAGCCGCAGGCGAGCGCCGCGTCCGAGAGCGTGAGGGTGTTCGAGGTCTTCGTCATCGCGAGGAACTTCTGAAAGCGCATGATGCGCGACAGGATTTTCGGCGTGATGCCGACCTGCTTCTTGAATTTGCGTTCGAGCTGGCGCTCGCTGAAGCCGATGAGCTTGACCAGCTCCTGCACCGAGTACTCGCCTTCGGACTTCGTGATGTACTGGCACGCTTGACGGACAAAGACGTCTTCTTGCGATTCGACGCTGAGAAGACGCTCGAGCAGCGTTTGCATTGCGGCCAATCTGTCTTCATGTGATGCGGCGCGCGCGACTTCATCGTAGATGGCGGTCGAGGTCGCCTTCTCGTAGCGGGAGAAGTCGATGACTTGGTCGACGATCTCTTCGAACGGAATGTGGAAGAAGCGCGCGGCGCCAGCGGCTTTGAAACGCGCGGCGACCACGCCGATTGTCCCGGTGGGACGCAGTAGGATGCGTTCCGTAAGCTGCCCCGACATCAAGACGCGCGCCTGGCGCACGTAAGCCTCGCCCTCGAGCTTCAGAAAGTCGTCGCCGAAGTGAACGATCAGCTCCGTCTTGCCGTCGGGGAGGACGATCTCGGGCTCGGCTTCGGCGCTACCTTCCGCTGTTTCCGCCGCGAGGATCCAGAAGCAGTCGACGAAGGGCTCGAGGGCCGGAGGTGGGGTAATGGTCTTGTAGAACATCGGCTGAGCTTACGGGTTCGGAGCCCCGAGGTCGAATACCGCGCGAAAGAAGCCCGCCGAGGTCGTATCGGACTTGCGAAAAAAACCTTCGACGCAACCGCGCACGCGGCCGTCTGTGATCCCGTAGATGATGCCGCTCAAGCGGTCGAGCCGGTCGCGCGCGATGGGACCTGGTGCGTGTAGGAACTCTTTCTCGCCAAGACGTAGGTGAGCGCTGACGTTCGAGGCGCTACCTTCCCAGGGCGCCTGGACGTAGAACAGTTTGCCGACCTCGAATCCGAAGAAAGAGAGATCGAGTTGTCTCGGAGGATCGACGGCGGAACAAGTGATCGAGTAGCCGGAATGCGCGCCGAAGGTCGCGGTGCGCAAATGCGAGGATCCGGGGAGCTCCGGGCAGAAGATGCGGGCGTTCTCGCCGTCGATAGTGCCGACGGCGCGGATCCCTGGGACGATCGCCTCGTCGGTCGGAGGCGGCACTGTGTCGCGCGGGTCTGTCTTGGCGCAGCTCCGAAGCTTTCGGGAAGGCGCGGGGTCGGTTCCGTCCGGCATTTTTGGGACTGCGATCGGCGTGGCGGCAACGCTGCTGACGCACAGAAGTCGCGCGCGACTGCTGCAGTTTTGCGCTTTACGCGAGACCCAGCTCTGCTTTTTTTCGATAGAGTCCATCAGACCAACCGTACCCGAGGTCGTGGCATCGTCGGAGCTCCAGTCGGAGCAGCTCGAGCCGTTGAAGCGACCCTTGTCGTCGCTCCCCGTCCAGACGAGGCCGTTGATCCGGGGCGGGGTGACGCCGGCAATGGACCAACGCACGTCATAGCCAAGCTGCGTGAATGTGAGGTTGTCCTCGAGCGGCTGCTCGAAGAATGAGCCTTCGAAATATGGCAGCCCGCCCACGAAGTTCGTCACCGGGTGGTCAATGGGTTGACGGTCGCGTGCGTTGACACTTGCCGTGCTGAGGGCCGCGAACCAGGTGCGGTTGGTCGCAAAGCGAGCACCGGCTGCCGTGCAGATCGCGTCGGCGCCCTCGATTCCCCCAAAGTTGCCGGTGTAGAGCTCTTCGGTCACGAAGGCGAAATGAAAGGGCGTGCCGAAGGCGGTGGCGGTCGCGATGAGCCCCTCGGCGTCAAAGGGCAGGGCGCGGGGTGGCCGGGCCAGGGCGAGCTGCTCGTCGATGGCGACGAGGACGATCGCGAAGGCCGGATCGTTTTTCCAGTCGAAAGTGAAGTTCGAGGTCGCCGTCGCCGCGACTGGTTTTCCAGGCTCGGCATACACGATCTCGAATCGGTCGGTCTCAGCGCGATCGGCCGGGTCGAGCCGCACGGCAGCATGCCATGGGCTTTCGATCTCCTTCGCCACGACGGCCGGAGTGAAGCGCGTCCCGTCTTTTTTCACCACTTCGATCGAGACCGAGGCGAGGACGGCCGGCGCACCGTCGGCGGTCTTGAGAAGGCAGGCCGTAACGTCGGCCGCAGCCGCCTCGTCTTTCAATACGCTGGCGCTCGTGTCCGCAGAGCAGGCGACGGTCAGGTAGGAGCCTGCCACCTGAGCCGACGGCGTCGCGACGACGATCTCTTCTTCGGGAGCCGGCGCGGACGGAGGCGCCGACCCGCTCGAGCTCGACGAGCTGGAGTTGCAGCCGAAGGCACCGAAGGCGACAAAAGCGGCGATCGAAAATGTGGGCAAGCTCATGGCTCACTTTTCGGCAGAAAGCCTCATTGTCTGAACCTACTTTTCCCACGTATTCCCGGGGAATTCAGTCGTCGGGCATCGAGCGATTCGGCGGTGTCGAAGACTAGTTGCTTTTAGCTAGTCTCTGGCGCGAAACGCGCCAGAGAATATCCTGAGCGCAGCGAAGGATCTCACCGCGTCAATCGAATCAGTTGGTTATCGCCGAGATCCTTCGTCGCTTTGCTCCTCAGGATAGTCTCTGGCGCGTTTCGCGCCAGAGACTAGCTAGAGGCGCTATTGTGCCCAGAACGTCCTGGTGAACTGCTATGATTATCGCAGGTTGCAAATTGGAGTGCCCCGCATGAGCTCATACGACCAGTCGACCCGCCGCGGCGCCATGCCGATCACCGCGGGCAATGCGCGTGCGACCTTCGTGACGCGGACTTATTTGCATCTCCTCGGCGCGATCATCGCGTTCACCGGAATCGAGATGTATCTCTTCCAGAGCGGCCTCGCGGAGACCGTCGCGCAAGCTCTCTTGAGCACGCACTGGGGTCTCGTGATGGGCGGCTTCGTCCTGATCGGCTGGCTCGCGACGCGATTCGCGCATACGGCAGAATCTCAGGCCGTTCAGTATCTGGCTCTGGCCGCATATGTCGTCCTCGACGCCATCATCTTCGTGCCGATGCTCTACATGGCGCAGTCTGCGGCCGGAGGCGGCGTCATCGAGAAGGCGGCGTACGTCACGCTCATCGGCTTTGGCGTTTTGACGTGCATCGCCTGGGGCCTTCGGAAAGACTTCTCGTTCCTCCGGGGCGTGATGATTTGGGGCGGCTGCATCGCCCTCGCGGCGATCGTCGGCTCGTTCATCTTTGGCTACGACCTAGGCTTCTATTTCTCGGTCGCCATGGTTGCCCTAGCCGGTGCGTCGATCCTCTATGACACGTCGAACGTGATTCATCACTACGACGAGAGTCGCTACGTTGGCGCCGCGCTGTCGCTGTTCGCCTCCGTAGCGATGATGTTCTGGTATGTGTTGCGGCTCTTGACGCAGAGAGACTAGCCGCATTTAGAGCGGCGCGCTGACCTCGAGGATCGTGAGGACGAGCTCGCCGATCGCATCCGGGGCAACGCCGTCCAAGCCGTAACTGATCTTCGCGTCGCCACAGCTGCCTGCCGCGACGAGGACTTGGAGCGAGGTCCGCGACTGCCGTGCCGGCACCGCGGCTTCGCCGAGGACTTTCGTGCCGCAGGAGAGCGAAAGGCGCGCGCGCTGCGACGAGGCCGCCGTGAGCTCTTGGCTCACGGTAACGAGGTAGTTGTTACCTGCGTTCCAGTTGTTGGTGTCGAAGGCGAACGAGAGGCCACGGCCAGAGGCGACCACGCCGTTCATGGCGAGCGCAGGGCCGCGGAGCATGATGCCGTTCAGGGGCTGAGTCATCGCAACCGAGCTCGGTTCGACGGCAGCATCGGCGTTAGCGACGGTCGCGGCGTTGGAGGGCTGCTGACAGGAGGAGAGGACGGCGACGGTCAGCAGGAGGGTCGTGATGTGACGCATGGGTAGGGGCCTCGCAGGGAAGGGGTGGGGGCAGCAAACCCGAGGAGGCTTGCTGGGCGGGCAATTGCAAACAAGGGACCGGCTTGTTGACTTGGATTGCGCCGTGATTTCCGGGCGGGCGGGGTCAAGCGTGGCCTAATTTCCGGACCGGGGCCGGTTTTTGGCCCATCTGCGAGGATGGAAATGCAAAACCTCGCCGAGGAGGGCGAGGTTTTGGCGGGTCGAAAGCATGAGGTTCGTTTGTCACGTCATGCAACTCTTCCATGACTTATATTCGTCTCCGCGGGACGCCGCGGATGGGCCCCTTTTGGGAGGTTACAATGTGACGATGAAAGCTGCTGTTTGCGAAAGGTATGGGCCGCCCGAGGTGGTACAGCTTGTTGAGGTGCCTATGCCCGTTGCAAGCAAGGGCGAACTGCTAGTGCGCATCGTGGCCACGACCGTGGCGGCGGCCGACTGGCGCGTGCGGGCCTTTATTATTCCGCCTGGCCTGAGAACGATTGCTCGCCTTGCGTTAGGGTTTGCCGGTCCGCGGGCGCGTATTTTAGGGACCCAGCTTTCGGGTGAAGTGATCGCGATCGGGGCAAACGTAAAGCGCTTCCGCATCGGAGACTCCGTAATCGCTTTTACTGGAGCCGCAATGCGATGCCATGCGGAGTACCGCGTCCTGCCCGAAAACGCGGCGGTCATTATCAAGCCCGAATGCCTTAGCTACCCCGAGGCAGCCGCGCTCTCGTTTGGCGGCACCACCGCCTTGTACTATCTTCGCGATAAGGGTCAAATTCAGCGCGGGCACCGGGTGCTAGTCATTGGTGCCTCGGGAGCGGTAGGCACGGCGGCGGTCCAACTAGCCAAACACTTCGGCGCCGAAGTTACCGCCGTATGCCGTGGCGCCACGCACGGTCTTGTGCGGTCGTTGGGCGCCAGCCACGTCATTGACTCGGCAACCGGCCCGGGGTTAGTCGGAGCGACCCGTTACGATCTGATTTTTAACACCGTAGAGTCCATCACCTGGGCGCAGGCCCGCCCCTTTCTCTCCCCCAGCGGAAAATTTTTAATGGTTTCCGCCACTCTTGTAGAAATGCTGCGGGGCTTAAGTACGGGAGGAAGAGCACTGTCCGGCATGGTACCCGAGCGCCGCGATGACTTGGAATTTCTCGCCGGCCTTGCCGATACAGGTGCCTTTCGCCCGGTGATCGATCGCACTTACCCCTTTGCCGAAATAGTTCGCGCGCACCACCACGCCGAAACGGGGCACAAGAGCGGGAACGTCGTGGTTCAGCTTTAAGTTGCTTTGGGGCATAGCGCACAGCGGATCAAAGCCAACGGCGACAGGTCCGCGGCGGCCGAGATCCTGGGTATCTCGCCAGCGAGGCGTCAAACAGTGCCGGAGTCGGCAAATTAAAAACCTCGCCGAAGGGCGAGGTTTGAAGAAGTCGATAGCATGAGTTGATGGAGGATTCCTTTCCCTGTGGGAAAGGAATGGCGCACCTGGAAGGATTCGAACCTCCGACCCCCAGATTCGTAGTCTGGTGCTCTATCCAGCTGAGCCACAGGTGCGTGCAGAAAAAGGCTCGGCCTGTATATCCAAGGGGACAGGCCAGAGCAAGGGCGACTTTGGCGCATCCGCAAGGATCCCAAGGGAAGGCCTCTCGCGCCTAGGTCTAGCGCCTAGGAAGAATCTACCGAGTTACGCGGGCTTAAGGTTCGTCGCGCGGCGGCCGAAAGAACGAGCAGTCGGTATTTTCGCGAGAATGATTTCGCGCACTAGGAGGGACACGTTGATGACGAGGGCTTACTGTCCATTTTTGAGTAAGGCATTGGGAGGACGCTGGAAGGCTTGGACCTTCTCGCTCTTCCTCGGCCTCGGTCTCGGAGGATGCTCCGACGACCAGAGCCAAGAAGAACCCGTAAAAGCCGAAGGCGATGCGGGCGAAGCGGGCGAAGCGGCGGCACCGGTCGACGGGGAAGCGGGCGAGGTCTCTGACGACGCGAAAGCGATCGAAGGCGACATGGCCCCTCCGTCCGACGAGGCGCCGGCCACGGGTGACGGCGAGAACGAGGCTGCGCCTCCGCCAGAAGAAGGCGAGGCCGCCAGCGGCGACGATCAGGCCAGCACGGACGGCGAGGCTCCCGCGCTTCCCGCCGAGCAAAGCGACGAAGGCGAAGCGGACCAGACCCTGACGGATGCTCCCGTCGGCGATATGACCCAGGTCGTCGCCGAAGACACCACCTCGGTCGAGCCGCCCCAAGTGACCGCGATCGCGCCGGACGCGACGACGACCCACTCGAAAAAAGCCGGCAACGCGAACTGGGCCAACAACACCCCCATGGGTGCGACCCAAAAAGGTACTGGCGGCTCTTACATCGTGATCGCGGGTGACACCCTCGCGAACATCGCACAGAAGATCTACGGTTCGAGTGGTTTCTGGAACAAGGTCGCGAATCTGAACAACGTTCAAGCTCCTTACGTGATCTACCCGGGCGACGAGCTCCAGTTCGACGCGTTGAACGACGCCTCGAAGAGCTTCGCCGCCAATTCTGTCGGCGCCGAGCAGTCGGTCACCGTCAAGCACGGCGACACCCTCTCGGGTATCGCGCAGCAAATTTACGGCAACGCCGGCGCCTGGCGCGCCATCTACACCCGCAACAAAGACAAGCTCACCGATCCGAACCGTATCGAAGTCGGTATGGTCCTCTCCGTTCTCAACCCGAACGCGCCTAAGGCCACCGCGGCCGTCGAAGCCGCCCCGGTCGAAGAAGCACAAGTCGCCGATGACGGCGAGCCGGCTCCGGCCAAGAAGAAGAAGGCCCCGGCCTTCAAGGGCAAGAAGACGAGCAGCAAGTCCAAGAAGGCGCCAGTCGGCGCCAAGAAGAAGACCGCGCACTAAGTGCCCTGTGTCCCAATCCTAGTGCCTCGTGTCCATCTCCCTAGTGTCCCTTAGAATTCGCTACAATCCCCGGGCCCACCTCCGGGGTTTTTCTTTGCCTATTTTTTCGAGAAAACGGCCCGCCGCGTGTCATCCACCTGCTCGCCGAACATCAGATGCAGCTCATGGGTCGGCGTGATCGCCGGACTGGGCGGTACGGCGCCTGGCCACTCGACGAAAAAACCGGCGTAGCGGCGGGCGTCGACCAGGCCGAGGTCTTCGAGCGAGAAGGCAGCTCCCGCCCGGTAGAGGTCGAGGTGAGCGTACCAATGATCGCCGACCTTGTACTCGTTCACGTAGGTGTACGTCGGCGAGGTGACGGGCATGCGCGCGTCGAGGCCGAGCGCGCGGAAAATGTGACCCGTGAGCGTCGTCTTGCCCGCGCCGAGGTCCCCGATCAGCCAAAGGCAGAAGGGCGGCGACGCGGCGCTCAGCGAAGCGGCGATCCGCGCCGCGAGCCGAGGCAGGCCCTCGGCGTCGAAAGCCTCCGACCACCCCTCCCCGCTCACAAGCTCTGCCAAGGCTTTTGCGCCGGGTCGGTCAAGAGGCCTTTCATCTCGCGCACGGCCTTCTCGAGGCCGACGAAGAGGGCGCGGCCGACGACGGCGTGGCCGATGTTGGCTTCCTCGGCCTCGGGGATCAACTGCAGCCAAGAGGCGTTGGCGTAATGGAGGCCGTGGCCGAAATGGACCTGGAGCTTCGCCTGGGCGGCGAGCTTCGCCGCCTTGGCAAGCTCCCGGGTCAACGCGAGCTTGTCCTGAGTTTTGGCGGCGGCGTCGACCTTCTTGCAGAAAGTGCCGGTATGAAACTCGACGGCATCGGCGCCGAGAGTGGCGGCGAGCTCGACGGCCTTGGCGTCGGGCTCGACGAAGAGCGAGACGACGATGCCGCGGTCTTTCAGGCGGGAGATGGCGCGGCGCTTCTCGTCCTGGGCCCGCGTCAGGTCGAGGCCGCCCTCGGTGGTTCTCTCCTCGCGCTTTTCCGGAACGAGCGTGACGGCGTGCGGTTTGAGCTCGACGGCGAAGGCGAGCATCTCTTCCGTGATCGCCATCTCGAAGTTCAGGGGAACTTTGATGGTCTCGCGCAGGAGGCGGACGTCGCGGTCGTTGACGTGGCGGCGGTCCTCGCGGAGGTGGCAGGTGATGTTGTCGGCGCCGCCGAGCTCGGCAAAAACGGCCGCCTGTACGGGATCGGGGTAGGTCTCGCCGCGGGCTTGCCGGACGGTCGCCACATGGTCGACGTTGATTCCGAGTCGGATCATGGGCGCGTCCCGCCCTGATGTTTGGCGATCGCCTTCGTGGCGACCGCGCAAAGGCCTTCGGCCATCTCGTCGATCGTGTCGGCGTCCGGGCCTTCGATCATCACGCGCGCGACGTTCTCGGTGCCGGAGTAACGGAAGAGGATGCGGCCCTCCTTGCCGAGCTTGGCCTCCAGCTTGGCGATGGCTTCCTGGAGGTCGGGGAGCTGCTCGAGCGGCACTTTCGATTTCACGGAGATGTTCTTCAGGACCTGCGGCAGGCGCGTCATGCACTTCTTCAGCTCCGCGACGGGCTTCCCTTCCTCGATCATGATCGTCAGGACGTGGAGGGCGGCGAGGATGCCGTCGCCGGTCGTGGCGCTGTCGCGGAAGATCAGGTGGCCGGACTGCTCGCCGCCGAGGTTGAAGTCGCCTTTCAGCATTTCCTCCATGACGTAGCGATCGCCGACCTTCGCCCGAACGAGCTTGCCGCCGGCGCGCTCCATGGCGAGGTCGAGGCCCATGTTGCTCATGACGGTGGAGACGAGGGTCGCCTTCTTCAGGCGGCCCTGCTTCATCATCCGGGTGCCGCAGATCGCGAGGATCTCGTCGCCGTCGACGATCTCGCCCTTGTGGTCGACGACCACGAGGCGGTCGGCGTCGCCGTCGAGGGCGATGCCGAGGTCGGCCTTATAGAGCTTCACGTCCTCGATCAAGCGGCCCGGGTGCAGGGCGCCGCATTGGTCGTTGATGTTGGAGCCGTTGGGCTCGACGCCGATCAAAAAGACGTCCGCGCCGAGCTCGGTGAAGACCTTTGGCGCGACCTTGTATGCAGCGCCGTGGGCGCAGTCGAGGACGATTCGCAGGCCGTCGAGCGTCAAATGCTTGGGGAACTGCTCTTTGAGGAAGACGGCATACTGGCCGATGGCGTCGTCGATGCGCTTGGCGCGGCCGATCTTGGTGCCGGTCGGGAGGGAGTGCGCCAAGGTCTCGCTGGCGATCAGGGCCTCGAGCTTCTCCTCCGACTCGTCGGGGAGCTTGTAGCCGGTGGCGCTGAAGATCTTGATGCCGTTGTCCTCGAACGGATTGTGCGATGCGGAGATGACGATGCCCGCCGAGGCGCGCATGCCGCGCGTCAGATAGGCGATGCCCGGGGTCGGGAGCGGCCCGAGGAAGTAGGCGTCGACGCCGACGCTGCAGATGCCGGAGGCCAGAGCCTGCTCCAGCATGTAGCCGGAACGGCGCGTGTCCTTGCCGATCAGAATGCGCGGGTGGGCCAGCTTTTCTTTGAAAAAGACGCCGATCGCCTGGCCCAGTCGCAACACGAGGTCAGGCGACATGGGGTAGACGTTGGCTAGGCCGCGGATGCCGTCGGTACCGAATAGCTTCTTCATCAGGGCGCCTCTTCTAGGCCTGCGAACCTAATTCAGGCGCTTCTGGTTGTAAATCTCGACCGTCGCAGTTTGTGGGAAGGTCTCGATCAGGACCGTCTCCGGCGGGATCTTCACCTGGATCGCGCGGCTATGTTTCTTCCCGGGCTCGAGCTCCCGGGCCTCGACGAAGGCCTCGAGGTCACTCCGCTTCACGAAGTTCAGGACCCCGGGCGTGCCCTGAATGACGATCGAGACGTAGCGGGGCTTCACGGCGGTCAGGAACTCGCTGCCGACGACCTCGACGGGGACCGAGCCGAAGCGCTTGTTCACCTTCTTCTCGCCGACGAGGAGGCTGACCGAAACCTTGTCGATCGACAGGCCGCTCTCGGGGATGTCCTTGGCGACGAGCTTGGCCTCGAAGGTCTTCGACCCCTGGAGGTCGGAGATGTCGATCGGCTCGGTTTGCACTTCCTCGATCTTGGCGATGTCGCTCTTCAAGCCGGTGATGGTCACCGTGTTCGGCTTGATGCTGATCTTCTCGATGTTGTAGCCGTCGGAAGGGGCGCCCTTCAGGAACTCTTTGACGAGCACCTTCTTGTTCATCTTCTCGTCGACGAACACGGTCAAATACGGATCGTGCACGGTGAGCTTGATCCGGTTGTCCCAGCCCTTGATGTATTCCTTGTCGATCCGGAAGCGGAGCTGGCCGCTTTTGCCTTCCTGAATCTTCAGGGTCGCCTCGAGGGGGCGCGTCGAAAAGTCGGCGAGGAGGACGCGCGAGCCGCGCAGCGTCGCGTCCTTGAAGCGGATCTCCGGGCCTTTCAGCAGGAAGCCTTCGGGGACTTTGATGTTCACCGCGATGCGGCGGTTGATCTCGAGGATCTCCTCGCCTTGCACGATGTACCAAAAGAGGCACGCGAGCACGACGGCCGAGAGCTTGTACGGCAAGTTGCGGAACACCGCGGAGACGACGCTCGTGCCCTTCATCCCTTACCTCCGGGACGGAAAAGCTTGAGCCAGTCGGAGCTGGATTTCGGCGGCTGGCCGCTCGCCTCCTCCTCTTCCTCGGTGAGCAGCTCGTTGAGCGATTTGCGCAGGTCTTTCGGGTCCATCTTGCGCGAGACCTTGCCGTCGACGACGAGCGAGATCGAGGCACCCTCCTCGGACACGAGGACGACGATGGCGTCTGTCTCCTGCGAGATGCCGATGGCGGCGCGGTGGCGCGTGCCGTAGTTCGGGTCCAGGTTCTCGTCGCGCGTCAGCGGCAGGAAGCAGCCGGCGGCGGCGATGCGGCCGCGCTGGATGATGCAGGCGCCGTCGTGGATGGGCGAGCTCGGGTGGAAGACGGACACGATGATCTCCTTCGAGACGCGGGCGTCGAGGAGGACCCCGACCTCGACGTAGCGAGAGAGGATGATGTTGCGCTCGAGGACGACGAGGGCGCCGATGCGCTTCGACGCGAGCACCGCGGCGGCACGCGAGATCTCGTCGAGAATTTGCGAGGACGAGAGGTTGTCCGTTCCCGGAATGAACGACTTTTTCCCCATGCGCGACAGCACGTGGCGGATGTCGTCCTGGAACAGGATGATGATGATGATGATGAACGACGAGTAGAACTTGTTCATCACCCAGTTCAAGGTCGTCAGCGGCACGATCGAGGACAGGAGGTAGGCGGCGACGACGATCAGGATGCCGGTGAGCATCTGCGCTGCGCGCGTGCCGCGGATCAGCAGAAGCAGGTGATAGATGATGAAGGCGATCAGCAGGATGTCGACGATCGCCCAGCCGCCGAACTGACCGAAGATTTCAAGCATCAGCGGCCCCCCATGCCGGCGGCATCGAGCAGGCGGCGGAGGCGTTTGGGCTCGTGCGTGCGGAGCATGCGGGCGCCGGCGCAGGCTAGGCCGAATTCCAGGGTTTTGCTCGCCGTATCTCTTTCTCGAGGTGTCGGCAGGTCGAGGGCGCGGCCGAGGAAGCCTTTTCGAGAAATGCCTACGGCGACGTTGTACTGCTGCGCGAAACGCGCAGTCGCCCGTAGCAGATGCGCGTTGCCGGCATCGTCCTTGCCGAAGCCCACGCCCGGGTCGAGCCAGATCCGCTCCGGCGCGAAGCCGGCGGCGACGAGACGCGCGTGCTCTTCGGCGAAAAACGCCGCGACCGCGCCGACGGCGGCGGCGCCGGCGAGCGGATTTTTTTGCATCGTTTCGGGAGTGCCGTGCATGTGCATCGCTACGTACTGGAGTTCGGGATTCATGGCCAAGAGCTGGCGGAGGAGGTGCGGATCGCGGCGCGCTTCGACGTCGTTCACGATATGGGCGCCGGCGGCGGCGGCCTCGAGCATCAACTCCGGTTTGCGAGTGTCGACGCTCAGGATCGCCCGGGGGAGCTGGTCTCGCAAGATCGCGAGCACCGGGAGGAGACGATTTCTTTCTTCGGACAGGGAAACGGGGGTGGAGCCGGGGCGGGTGGACTCGGCGCCGAGGTCTAGGACGTCGGCGCCGTCTTGGAGCAAGGATTTAGCGTGCGCTAGCGCAGCGGAGGGTTCCAGAAACCGGCCGCCGTCGGAGAACGAGTCTGGCGTCAGATTGAGCACCGCCATGACCCAGACTCGATCTCTCGACTGCGAAACTTGAGGAGCAGAAAGGGTCACGTGCCTTGCGGCAGAGCTCCGAGCGGCGCCACGGCGACGTCGCTCGACTCCGACGATCCGGGAACGTAGCCCGGCGCCAGCGGTCGGCGAGCTTCCTTGGACTTCTTTTGGGCGTCGTAGAAGGCTTTGCGCTCGTCCTCGGTGACGACGACGCCGCCGCGCATGACGGACTCGATTTGGACGCGGTCGAGGGTCTCTTTGATCAAGAGGGACTCGGCCAGGGAGTCGAGCTTCTCGCGGTTGGTCTTTAGGATGTTGATCGCCTTCTTGTAGCCGGTCGTGACGATGCGACGGATCTCGCCGTCGATCTCTTCCGCCACCCGTTCCGAGAAGTTGCGGCCCGAGCCCATGTCGCGGCCCATGAAGACTTCCTCGTTGTCCTTGCCCAGGGATAAAGGACCCATCTTCTCGCTCATGCCCCAGGCGCACACCATGCGGCGCGCGATGTCGGTCGCCTTGTTGATGTCGTCGCCGGCGCCCGTCGTCTGCTTGTTGAAGACGAGCTCTTCCGCCGCGCGGCCGCCCATGGCGTAGGCGATCATCCCCTCGGCGTATTCTTTGGTCAGGGTGTAGCGGTCTTCGGCCGGCAGCATCACGGTCACGCCGAGCGCCTGGCCGCGCGGGATGATCGAGACTTTGTGGACCGGGTCGACGCCTTCGGTGAAAAGACCGACGATGGCGTGGCCGGCTTCGTGGTAGGCGGTATTCCGCTTCTCATCCACCGACATGATCATCGACTTCCGCTCCGGGCCCATCAGGATCTTGTCCTTGGCGAGCTCGAAGTGGAGCATGTCGACTTCTTTGCTGTCCTTGCGCGCGGCGATCAAGGCGGCTTCGTTGACCAGGTTCTCGAGGTCGGCGCCCGAGAAGCCCGGGGTGCCTTGCGCGATCGTCGGCAGGTCGACGTCTTTCGCCAGTGGGGAGCGACGGCTGTGGACCTTCAGGATGCCTTCGCGGCCCTTGACGTCCGGCTTGGGCACGATCACGCGGCGGTCGAAGCGACCCGGACGCAGGAGCGCGGGGTCTAGGACGTCGGCGCGGTTGGTCGCGGCGATGATGATGACGCCTTCGTTCGACTCGAAGCCGTCCATCTCGACGAGGAGCTGGTTCAGAGTTTGCTCGCGCTCGTCGTGACCGCCGCCGACGCCGGCGCCCCGGTGACGACCGACGGCGTCGATCTCGTCGATGAAGACGATGCAGGGCGCGTGCTTCTTCGCTTGGTCGAAGAGGTCGCGGACGCGGCTGGCGCCGACGCCGACGAACATCTCGACGAAGTCCGAGCCGGAGATGGAAAAGAAGGGCACGCCGGCCTCGCCGGCGATCGCCTTGGCGAGGATCGTCTTGCCGGTACCCGGCGAGCCGATCAGGAGCACGCCCTTCGGGATGCGGCCGCCGAGGCGCGTGAACTTCTTCGGGTCCTTCAGGAAGTCGATGATCTCCTCGAGCTCCTGCTTCGCCTCGTCGATGCCGGCGATGTCGTCGAAGGTGACGCGCGTCTGGTTCTCCGTCAGAAGCTTGGCGCGGCTTTTACCGAAGGACATCGCCTTGCCGCCGCCGATCTGCAGCTGGCGCATGAAGAACACGAAAAGGAAGAGGATGATGATCAGCGGCAGGGAGTTGATCAGCAGCGTCTTCCACCAGCTCATCTCCTCCGGCGGCTCGAAGTTGACGCGGACGCCCTTGGCCATGAGGTCCTTGCGGATGTCGGCGTCGCTCGGGCCGAAGGTCTTGAAGGTGCTCTTGTCGGCGCGAACGCCGTAGATCTCGTTCTCTTTGAACGTGACCTCGGTGACCTTGTTCGTGTCGGTGTCCGGCAGGCTCACGGCCGCCATGAACTCCGAGAACTTGATGGGGCGCGCTTCGTCTTGCGGCTTCACCATCAGGTGGACGAGGAGAAAGAGACCGACGATCGCCGCAAACAGCATCGTGATGCGCATTTGCTGGTTTTGCTTCGGCGGTGGCTTAGCCATGCAGGGGCTCCCGGGTAAAGAACTGGAGTGAGAGATGGGGATGCTCGAGGGGGCGCTTCCCGTCGAAGAGTCCGATCAAGTCTCCATTATACTCGATCGTCACATATTCCTCGCGCGATCCGTCACGAACGTTCAACCGTTGAAACAAGCCTTTGTGCGTGCGGCCACGCGTCGCGCCCACGGTCACGCGTGCCGGGCCTGGGGCCTCGGGACTGAGCGCGATAAGAAAGCATCGTCCGTCACGCCTTAGAAGGGCGTTAGAGCCAGGCGTGAGAAAGACGGTCGAATAGTCGCCATGCGCCAAGTAGCTAGCGTATTGGTTTCTTCTCTTGGTTTTTGGCGAAGTGCCAAACGCCACGATGAGTCGCCCCTCTGCGAGCTGCAGCGAGCGGCCCTCCGGCAACGCGAGGATCGAAACGGTCCCTGGGGGGGGCTCGCCTGCGGAAAGGTCGATCAGGCGTGCCGTCGCGGCCGAGAGGAGTTGCCGGGAGAGCTGTGCGCCAGAAGGGAGGCGGGCCGTGAGCCACGCGCCGAGCGCCATTTGCGCCCGCTCCGGGCTTGCGTCCCGGAAAAAGCCCAGGAGCGCCGCTCCGGACTCCGCTAACGCCGTCTCCGCCGTCTCGCAGCCATTCGCCCAGCACCCTCGCTTCCCGAGCGGTCGCCGCCACGCGCTCGGTCGCTCCAGGGTAAAGGGCCTCGAGCACCGGCAGCACATCGTGCCGCACGACGTTGCGAGCGTAGTCGCGGCCGGCGTTGGACTGGTCCGTGCGAAAAGGCAGCTTTTCCGCCGTGAGAAAGGCCAAAAGCTCGGCTTTGCGCCAGCGGAGCAGCGGTCGCCAATAAGGCTCGTCCCAAACGCGCATCCCGTCCAGCCGACCGGGCGATGCGCCCCGCGCCAGGCGCATCAACGCCGTCTCAGCGACGTCGTCTTCGTGATGTGCCAGCGCCACGGCCCAGCCGTCACGATGCAGCGAGGCGAAGAAACGGCGCCGAACCCGGCGCGCCCACAGCTGAATCCCTTCCTTCGGCGGGGGCTCGGCACGCAGCGAAAAGAAGGGCACCCGGTGCTCCGCCGCCAGGGCTTCGACGAACCGGAAATCAGATTCCGAATCGTCGCCGCGAAGTCCAAACGCGATATGTGCGACCGCGATCGCAAATTCTTTGCCCCCCTTGGAAAGACGCCAAAGGAGGTGAAAAAGCGCAATGGAATCAGGGCCTCCGGATACCGCAACCACAAGCCCTCGAAATTGCCCGCGAAAGAGGCTTTTTTTCGCATCCATATCTTTTTGTAAGTTTTGGAAATCAGACAACATTCGTTCATGACCCCGACCTCGCTCGCGAACCTGCCATTTTTTGGCAATTCGCAAACGGAGATTCAAGTTTTCGGCAAATAAGCCGTTGGTAGCTTTGCAAGTTCCAGGGTGGAGCTTGCAGATGACGGGGGCTTGGATGCCGCCGTTGAGTGAGCTTTATCAGGGAGGAATTGTCATGGGAATGCGAATCCGCACGAACGTTGCCAGCCTGACCGCCCAGCGTCATACCGAGAATAACCAGGCACAGATGTCGAACTCCCTGGAGAAACTCTCCTCGGGCTACCGCATCAACAAGTCGGCCGACGACGCCGCCGGTCTCGCCATCACCGAGAACCTGCGCGGGCAGGTCCGGGGCCTCAACGTCGCCAAGCGCAACGCCAACGACGCCGTGTCCCTCGTCCAGGTGGCTGAAGGCAGCATGAACGAGATGTCGAACATCCTGATCCGGATGCGCGAGCTCACCGTTCAGTCCTCCACCGACACGCTCGGTGAAAAAGAGCGCGGCTACCTCAACAACGAGTACACGCAGCTCGTCGACGAGATGGACCGGATCGCCAAGTCGACCGAATTCAACGGCAATAAGATCTTCGACCCCGAAAATGAGATGTCGGAGTTCGTGATCCAGGTCGGCACGCGCGGCACCTCCCCCGAAGAGAACATCGACACCCTCAAAATCAACCTCGAGGGCTTGAAGTTCACGACCGAGACTCTCGGTTTCGGCAAAGAAGCCGAAATCGGCGGCGTCGACGGCGAAGACGGCCCGTCCCGTGAGGACATCGCGTCGAAGCTCACGACGATCGACGACAGCCTGAACAGGATCGCCGGCGAGCGCGCGACCTTGGGAGCCATCCAGAACCGCCTCGGCTCTGCGATCAGCAACCTGGGCACGTCGATCGAGAGCCAAACGGCCGCGATGAGCCGCATCAAGGACGTCGATTTCGCCGCCGAGACGGCGACGCTCACGCAGGCCCGCATCATGAGCAGCTCGTCGACCGCGGTCTTGTCGCAGGCGAACCAGATGCCGGAGATGGCCCTCCAGCTCCTGCGCTAGTCCGGCCCCTAGTCAACGAACAGGCGTCGAATAAACATAGTTTGGTTTAGCGCAGCAAGGGATTGCCGCGCATAATCAGGGAGGATATGTCATGGGTCTCCGTATCAAGACAAACGTCGCTTCGATCAATGCCCAGCGCCGTTTGGGCGAATCGGGCAAGGGCATGGGCGAGTCGCTCGAGAAGTTGTCTTCCGGCTTGCGGATCAACAAATCGGCCGACGACGCCGCCGGTCTCGCCGTGTCGGAGCGCATTCGCGCCACGACGGCGGGCTTAGGCGTCGCCAAGAGAAACGCCAGCGACGGCATCTCGTACATCCAGGTGGCCGAAGGCGGCCTGAACGAAGTCACCAACATCGTGATCCGCATGCGCGAGCTGGCCACCCAGGCCGCGTCGGACACCCTCGGCGAGCGCGAGCGCAGCTTCCTCGACAAAGAGTTCGTCCAGCTTCGCCAGGAAGTCGCCCGCATCGTCGAGTCGACCGAGTTCAACGGCTCGAAAGTGCTGCAGGGCGGCGACGGCGACAACCCGATCCAGATCTTCGTCGGCGCCTCCAACCGCGGCAAGGACATGGCCGGCGACGCGCCCGAGATCGACGCCGACATGGACCCGGACATCATCAAGATCGAGCTGACCGAGCTGAGCGCCTTGGGCGAAGCGATCACGGACATCACGGGCGACGACTTCTCCATCCTCCCGGACGGCGGCGGCGAAGGCCTCACCGCCTCCGAGCTCGGCAGTGGCGACACCGGCGAGCTCTTCTCGGTCCTCGACACGGCGCAAAACGCCATCTCGAGCTACCGCGCGACCCTCGGCTCGGTGCAATCGCGCCTCAACAGCACGATCAACAACATCGAGATCTCGAACGAGAACCTTCAGGCCGCTCAAAGCCGCATCCGCGACGTGGACTACGCCGCCGAGACGGCGAAATTCACCCAGAACCGCATCCTGCAGCAGGCCGGCATCTCGGTCCTGGCCCAAGCCAACGCGGCGCCCGAGGCCGTCCTCGCCCTGCTCCGCGGCTGAGCTCGACCCGATCCTAAGACTCGAAGACTATTTGCTTGTGCGGCGGGCCTTTGCAGGCCCGCCGTTTTCGTTTAGAAGGGGGGCCATGACGGTCGCCGCCCAAACCTACGATTTCCTGTCCAAGAAGCTCGAGGGCCTGGTCCCTGACTTCGAGATCCGCGAAAAGGCCCGTCTGGTCGACGAGATCGCCGTCCTGAAGAAGGCGCGCAACGCGATCATCCTCGGCCACAACTACATGGAGCCGGCGCTGTACCACGGCGTCGCCGACTTCAACGGCGACTCCTTGGAGCTCTGCCGGAAGGCCGCGGCCACCACCAACCCGGTGATCGTCTTCTGCGGCGTCGAGTTCATGGCGGAGACGGCGAAGGTGATCTGCCCCGACAAGACGGTGCTGATCCCGTCGAACCGCGCCGGCTGCTCCCTCGCCTCGTCGATCACGGCGGAGGACGTGCGCGAGTTGAAGCGCCGTTACCCCGGCGTTCCGGTCGTGACCTACATCAACACGTACGCGGACGTGAAAGCGGAGACCGACGTCTGCTGCACCTCTGGCAACGCGGCGAAGGTCGTCGCCTCGCTGAAGACCGACCGCGTCATTTTCATCCCGGACGAATATCTGGCGAAGAACGTCGCACGCGAGACGGGGACGACCGTCATCGTCGCCGAGCGCAATCCGGCCAAAGCCTTCACCGAAGAAAAGGGCCTCGAGAAGGTCTTCATCGGCTGGAAAGGCAAGTGCGAGGTCCACGAAAAATTCACCGTCGACGACATCAAGCGTGTGCGCGCGCAGTTTCCGGACGTCGTCGTCCTCGCGCATCCCGAATGTAGCCCGGAGGTCGTCGAGGCCTCGGACTACTCGGGCAGCACCTCCGCGATGATCAAATACGTGCGCGACGTGAAAGCGAGCCGCTACCTCCTCCTCACGGAGTGTGCGATGGCGGACAACGTGATCGCGGAGAATCGCGACAAGGACGTCTTGCGCCTGTGCAGCATCCGCTGCCCGCACATGGCCCAGATCACCTTGGAAGACACGCGCGACTGCCTCGAGAAAATGCGCTACGTCGTCGAGGTCCCTGCCGAAATCCGGGTCCGCGCCAAGCGGGCGATCGACCGAATGCTTGCCATAAGCTAGCGACACTCTTCATCGTTTTGCCCCTCTTCAGTTTTCGTGCGGGGCGGCCGATAAGTTCGTGATGCCTATGAAGGTTCGCAGCTTGCGTCTTGTCTCCGTCGCGCTCGTCGTGGCCGGGCTCATCCCTTTCGGCTGCGGCAAGATGCAGTCCGAGGACCGGCGCTCGGGCGAGATCGATCCCGCGCTCGAGGCGGTCGAAACCAACGCCGCCGTGAAGAGCGAGAACCGCGGCGTCGTGCAGGCGTTGCTCAAGACGACGAGCGCGAACACGCAGATCATCAAAGCCGCGCCGAGCAGCGCGATCGCGGGCGCTCAGCTCGCCTTTCTGCCTTTTTCGTTCGACGTCGACTACGACATCGCTCTGGAAGAAGGCCGTTCGATCGCCAGCCGCAAAAATCTGACGAAGCTCGGCTTCGGTACGGGCACGATCATCGAGGCCTACGGCCCCGCCGTCGTGGTGAGCTGGACCTTCGACTACGACACCGAGCGTCCGTTCTCCATCACCTTGCCGATTCCCCCGCCGGCAGCCGCCGCGCTGCAAGACGTCTCGACCAGCGCGATCGCGGTCCTTTTCCTCAAGAACGTCGAGGAAAGCGAGTCCAACAAGCTCGGCCTGATCTCGGCGAAGAAATTCGCGGTGAGTGGCTCGACCTTGACCTTCAAGTCGAGCTCTTCCGGCGTCTATCAGGTGGTGCGCCTCAACCAGGCGACGCCGATCGTCGAGCCGGAAGAAGTCACCACCGAAGAGCTGGTCAAAACCGTCGTGCCACCGCCCGCGCCCGCTCCGGGCGTCGCGCCGGGACCCGGGACGTCGCCGAATCCCGCCGGTCCGGTCAATCCTTCAGATCCAGAGCCGCCGGTCGAACCCGCGACGGCGCCGCCGAGCGAGTTCGTCATGATCGATCCGGTCGATCCGGCCCGCGTGTACGGCATCGCGACCAAAGTGCGCTGGGAGCGCGCCGAGGGCGCCGACGTCTACGAAGTGCGTATCGACGCGACCGACCCGACCTGCGCGGCTTCGACCGCGGTCTACGCCGACAACACAGGCACGAGCGTCATCGTGCAGCCGCTGCAGAACGGCGTGAATTACGTCTGCATCATCGCGAAGAACGCCGTCGGCGCGACGGCCGCGACGAATTACGGCATCGCCTTCAACGCCGACATCGAAGCGCCGCCGAAGCCGAACCCGCCGCGCGGCTCCGGCGCGACGCCTGTCTCGCAGGTCGCGCGCTGGGAATGGGACGCCGGCTCCGATATCGGTCCGTCCGGCTTCCGCAACTTCGAGTTCGAGGTCGGCACCAGCGTCGGCGGCGGCGACATCCTGAGCACGACCACGTCGGCCAAGACGGACAATCATCCGGCTAGCGGCAAAACTTCATATTACGGTCGCATTCGCTTGTTCGACCGGGCTGGCAACGCTTCCGAGTGGTCCGACACCTCGGAGCCGCTCAAGGCCAACTTGTAGCGCCGTCTCGACCTTGCGCCGAGAATCAGCGGCAAGACGAGCAGCAGGAGGAGCGGGAGACTCGATGCGTCGCGCGGCTTCGCGCCGATCGCGCATCCCGGCGGCAGCTCCGGCTCGCTGCCGTCGACGGGGTAGAGGTGCGTGACGGCGGCGCGATCGTCGACGTCCAAAGCGTAGCCGTTCTCCTCGAGGCGGTAGCTCATGATTGCCTGCGGAATCAGGGTGTGGCCGAGGCCGAGGCAGTGGCCGAGCTCGTGGAGGATCGTCTTCTCCATGCTCGCATGCGTGACGTACTCGTCGATGACGACGAAGATTGAGCAGTGCAGCGGGACGATGTCGGCGTATTCGTCGAAAATGGCGTAGCCGGCGGAGTAGGCTCCGCCCTCGATCGAAGAGCGCAAATTTACTGTGACCTGCGCGGGCTTGCTTTCGTCGGCGCGTGCGTAGCGAAAGTAGCTCGTCGGAATTTCCGACCACATCAACGCGGCGTCGTCGACAATGTCTCCATATTGGGAAAGGTAGGCATCGTCGTCGGCGAGAACTTCATACGTGATCGGCCCGGAGGTCTCGTCGATCTGCCAACGCAGGAGGCTCCCGTCGAAGTCGACAGGCGTCGGATAGGCGAAGGCTTGCGTGGAAAGGAAGACGAAGAAGACGCTTAGAAGGGGAAGCTGACGCCAACCCATAATGGATAGCTCCAGGTGACGGCGCGCCACTGAATGAAGATGATCTGGGTGGTGAAATCGAGGCGAAGCTGAGGCAGGTAAGGCGGGGCGCGGAACGGGAGCCACAAAGGAATCAGCGGGAGATTCGTGCCCCAGGTGAGGTCGAGGAGGGGGCCGCCGGTCGACAGCCCGGCGCCGACCTGCGCAAAGAATTGCCAGAAGCAGGAGTCGTCGCACACCGGAAAACGCAGGGAATATGTGCCGCCGATGAGGGGACGCCCCGCGGCGGTGATATAGCGATTCGCGAAGCCGCCGACCTCCCAGTCATTCGTGGCGAGCTTCAACGAATAGGCGTCTTGGCCGCCGGCGTTCGGAGCGAGAGCTTTGCCTTGAGCCGTGAGCGTGTAGCGCTTGTCGACCGCCCAGGCTGGATCGCAAACGAGCGCGAGCGCGAGCGCGAGCGCGAGGGTGAAGTGTTGCAGAGCGCGGCTCAGAACTCCACCCCCGCATGCACCTGGTAGAAGTTGTAAGGCCAGGCGACGAAAGCGCGCAGCTCGTCCGCATCCACGTAGCCGACGAAAGTCTGATGGCCGCCGCCGATGGCCACGGGTCCGAACCGCGCCTGATACTCCAAAGCCGCGACGAGCCCGGGAAGGGCGAACGTGCGCGTCTCGCGCTCGGTGATTCCCGCGGCAGCCGGATCCGAGCGGACGTAGCCGCTGACCTGGCCTACGCCGAAGAACGGATAGACGCCGTGCGTCGCCGCTTTGCCGAGCTTGCGGCCGATCATAGCGAAGATGCCGCGGTCTTGATCGACGAAGCCTGACTTCTTGAAGGCGGGGCGCTCGACGTAGGAAACGCGGCCGATGGCGACGTCCTTCTCCGCGGAGATCTCGAAGAGGCCGCCATAAATCAGGTGGTAGTAGTGGCTCGTCGGCTGCTGCATGAGGCCGGCCGTCGTCTCCGCACGAAACGTGACGGCGCGCGCCTGTGCCGCGACGAGCAAGCCCACGGCGAGAGCCGCAGATTTGACGCGAAAACGCATGGGGTCCGTGGGAGTGAGGAAGAAGGTAGGAAGGCTCCCTCGATTCTAGCACGCGAAGACTGTCCAAACATTCGACGATCGGGATTGGCGGAGTCGCCGCGAAGCTCGCGGATATCCCGTGGATTCATGGTCTTACGGAAGGAAAACCCGGGCGCGCTCCTTGCAAATGCGCCCCGCGAGATCTGCGGACGTTCCCCTGCTGTGGCGGTCATCCCCCGTGAAATTCCTGCTCCTTCTCCTCTTCCTCCCGTTCTCCTCTCCGGCCCTCGCCATCGAAACCGGCGCCAAAGGTATCGAGATCCTGGGCGTCATCGCCTCCGGCTCCGAGGGCCAGGGCATCGCGCTCGTGAAGATCGACGGCAGCCCCGGAACCAAAGCGATCCGCGTCGGCGAGCACCTCGACCCCGACACCAAGCTGACGCGCGTCAATCGCGATTTCGTCGACCTCCTCATCAAGGGTAAAGAGTCGAAGGTGCGCGTCGGCGAGAGCTTCGTCCCGAGCCGCTTCGCGGCGCCCGTCGCCGAAGGCGGCATCGAGAAAGCCGACGGCAACAAAGTAAAGATGACCGCGGCCTATCGCGATCTGGTGACGAAAACGCAGCTGAGCAAGGTGCTGATGCAAGCCGCAGCGGTCCCCTACTACGTTCAAGGCACGCTCACGGGCTTTCGCCTCTGGGACATCGACGCCGACAGCGTTTACGATCGCGTCGGGTTCAAGAACGGCGACCTGATCACGGCCATCAACGGCAACCGCCTCTCCGACGTCGGCATGGCGATCCGCATGTTGCAAGGCATGCGCAACGAGCCGCGCGCCGAGTTTACGTTCATGCGCAACGGCGAAGAGCAGACGATCGAGCTGGTCGTCGACTAATGCCCGAGGATCGCCTGCCGGACACCGACGAGCTCGCCCACTAGAGCCTCGAGCTTCTTTTCGTCGAGACCGTAGCGCGTCGCGTGCGCCATCATCACGTCTTCTTCGATGCGATGCGGGTTCGAGAGCACATAGTGGCAAAGTTGGTTCGCTAGGGCGACGACGCTCACCGTTTCGAGCGCACGGTAATTCGTGCCCGGCAGATCGTGATGGCGGCGCGAGGCCTGCATGACGAACTCGGGCAAGCCCCAGAAGGTCGCCGCGATTTCGCCCAGAATTCCGTGGTCCGGAAACTGATAGGCGCGCTCCGCCATGCGCCACGTCATTTGGATCTTTCGGTCGTGCGTGTCGTGCGCGATCTTCGTCGCGAGCGGCGGGAAACAGAAGGCGAGTACGAGCTTGCCGATGTTGCAGAGACTTCCTGAAAGGTAGATCTCGTCCACGGCGAGCGTTAGCTTCAAGCGCGCCGCGAGAAATTCGGCGATGGCGCCGGTGAGGTAGCTTTCGTCCCAGAATTCCTGAGCGCGAAAGCCGCTCGCCGGAAGGGGCAGGGCGCGCAGCGAAGAGGACAGGACCAGATCGCTCATGACCTTGCGGCCGACGTAGACGATCGCGTGATCGAGCGCGCGCAGCGGTGTGTTCGTCGGATTGCGCGCGCGCCGCATATTCTCGGCGATCTGCAATAGCTGCGTGGCAAGGAGCGGCTCCTGGCGCATCGCCGCCGCGAGGGCCTTGGGCGTCGCTTCGGGATCCTGCAGCATCACCTGGATTTCCATGACGATGCTCGGGATGTGCGGCATGTCCTTCAGGTTCCCGAGCTTGTTGAAGATGCTTCGCGCATCTTCGGACAGGAAGTGCTCGGGCGAGTACCAGCCGTACTTCCCCTTCGGAATCATCAAGGTCGAGCTGCAGCTGCAGTTGAACCAGAGATGACCGGTGGCGCAGACACGCCAGCGGCTCGTATTGGTGAGGAAATCACTCTCGGCACGATATTCGCGGTGGCATGTGCCGCAGTGTTTCGAGGCCGAGGCGATCATAAAGTCAGGATGTCTTATGCTGCGCCGCCGAGTTGGCGGCAGGGGCGTCTCGGAGCTCGCGACGTAGGATCTTGCCGATGTTTGACTTCGGCAGGTCTTTGCGCATCTCGAAGTGGCGCGGGCGCTTATAGCCCGTCAGCTGCTCCGTACAGTGCTTGCGCAGCTCTTCGACGGTCAACGAGGGATCCTTAGCGACGATGAAGGCCTTGACCGCCTCGCCCGACTGCTCGTCGGGGATCCCGATGACGGCAGCTTCAAGCACCTTCGGATGCGAGACGAGGACTTCCTCGACCTCGTTCGGGAAGACGTTGAATCCCGACACCAGGATCATGTCCTTTTTGCGGTCGACGATCTGAAAGAAGCCGTCGTGGTCGCGACGCGCGATGTCGCCCGTCCAGAGCCAGCCGTTCTTTATGGTATTTGCGGTCTCTTCAGGGCGCTGCCAGTAGCCAGCCATCACCTGCGGACCCTTGATGATGAGCTCGCCTGGCTCGCCGATCGGCACCTCTTTGCCTTCAGGGTCGACGACCTTCGCGTCGGTCGAGGCGACAGGGATGCCGACGAAGCCGATGCGCATATTTTCGTTCAAGGGATTGACGTGGGTCACCGGCGAGGACTCGGTGAGGCCGAAGCCTTCGACGATCGGCTGACCCGTGAGCTTCTGCCACTGCTTGTTCACAGCCTCTTGGACGGCCATGCCGCCGCCGAGCGCGATCTTCAAGGTGCGCGGCGGGTTGGCCTTGAATCCCGCGTGATTCGCGAGCGCGTTGAACAGCGTGTTGACGCCGGTCATCACGGTGATGTCGTACTTCTTGAAGATCTTGAGCAGGTTGTCGACGGGGACCGGCTTCGGCACGAGAACCATGCGCTGGCCCATGGCGACGAAGGCGAGGAAGTTCACCGCGAGCGCGAAGATGTGGTACAGCGGCAGCGCCGTAAGCACGGTTTCTTCGCCTTCTTTGATCAGGACGTGCGCGACGTTCTTGATCTGGAGCATGTTGGCCAGGATGTTGCGCTGGAGCAGCATCGCGCCTTTGGAGACGCCGGTCGTGCCGCCCGTGTACTGCAGGACGGCGATGTCGTCCGGGCCGACGTCGACCTTGTCTACGGGCTTTTTCGCGCCTTCGGCGAGGGCTGCCTTGAAGCCGGTGACCGTGAGGCCGTGCTTCGGGATCATACCCTTGATCTTCAGGACCGTGCCGACCATGAGGCCCTTCCAGGCAGGCAGGGAGTCCCCGAGTCCGGTGACGACGATGTGCTTGATGTCGGTTTCCTTGATGATCTGCTCGAGATTGTGGACGAAGAGGTCCACGATCACGATCGCCTTCGCGCCGCTGTCCTTGAACTGGTGGCGCATCTCCCGAGGGGTGTAGAGCGGGTTGGTGTTGACGCAGACGACGCCGATTTTTTGCGCGGCGAAGAAAACGATCGGAAACTGCAGCACGTTCGGGACCATGATCGCGAGCCGGTCCCCTTTCCTCAGTCCCAGCGTATGCTGGAGGTAGGACGCGAACTGGCTCGCGAGCCGGTCGAACTGCCGGTAGGTGAGGTCGGCGCCCATGCAGGTCAAGGCGATGCGGTCGGAGTGCTTCTGGACGGCCGTCTCGAGGGCCTGCGCGATGCTTTTGAACACGGACGTGTCGATCTCGCGCTGGACGCCGGCGGGATAGAATTTATACCAGTCGTGGCTCATCGAGAGGGCTCCTGATAGCGGGTAGTAGCTATGATGCCTGAGGCACCCGGAAACCTGAAGGGCTTCGATCACTTTCGGACTTTGATCCGCGAGGTGCAGGAGGCTCTGCGCCAGCGCGGCGCGACCGTCGCGACGGCGGAGAGCTGCACCGGGGGAATCCTCGCCTTTCTCTTGACGCGCGCTGCCGGGAGCTCCGACGTCTACGTCGGCGGGGTCTCTGCCTACGCCAACGCCGTCAAAGAAAATCTCCTTGGAGTCGCCGCCGACTTGATCGCGCGCCGCGGGGCCGTCAGCGCCGAGGTCGCGGGCGCCATGGCCGAAGGGGCGCGCACGCGGGTCGGCGCCACATTCGGCGTCGCCGTGACCGGAATCGCGGGCCCGGACGGCGGTACGGCCGCGAAACCGGTCGGGACGGTCTTCGTCGCCGCATCGGGGCCTGGCGGGACCCAAAGCGCTCAGCTGGCCCTCATCGGCGATCGTGATAGCATCCGCGAGCAGGCGTCGGAGAAGGCGCTCGAGCTTTTGAAGACGGTCATTTTGCGAGGGAAGGGCGAAGGATGAAGTCGGTCCTGGCGATCATTTTGGCGTTGGCTTGGGGCACGGCGTCGGCGAAGGAGTTGTCGGTCGACGAGCTGCGCGTGATCCAAAGCAAGATGAAAGCGACCGACTCAATGAGCGTCGACTTTGTGCAGACCAAGTACTCGAAGCTGCGGGACAAGACATCTAGGCGCGAGGGCCGCGCCATCTTCTCGAAGCCCTCGAGCTTCAAGTGGATGCTGGAGAAGCCGGTGCAGCAGTACCTCGTCTTCGACGGCAAGAGCTTCTTCGAGTACAACCCCGGCTCGAACTCCGCCGTGCGCTACTCGCCGACGGGCCCACAGTCCTACGACCTGAAGCAAATCGTCGACCTGGTCCTCAACTTCGACTCCTTGCTCAAGCGTTACGAGCTGAAGAAGGCGGAGCAGGACGGCGACCTCGTGAAGGTAGAGCTGACCCCGAAGACCGAGGGCGACGTCACCGGCGTCGAGCTGCACCTGAGCCAGAAGGACTCGTACATCAGCTTTTTGAAGCTGACGATGAAGAGCACGGACTACCTCGCGCACGACTTCAAGACTCCGTCGCGCAACAAGGTAAAAGCCGACGCTTTCACGTTGCCCAAAACTGTCAAGATTACGGACAGTAACTGAACCGTAAGTAGACGGACTGCCTAGCTTTCAGTCAGCCGTTTCGATATCCGGCCGTTTAGACGGTCCTTTTGGGGTGTAAAGAAAGTCGTCATTCCTGCCGAAGAGGGGCCTTGAAGGCATCCCCTGCGTCAGGAGAGTGACATGTCGACGGACAAAGTTCGTTGGAGCGATTTCGATAAGCTGCACGTCATTCGGCGCCTGCGCGAGCTGGTCGGCAGGTGGTGGCAGATCCAGATCAACTTTACGGATACCAAGGGACTGCTCCGCGGCGTTCCCGACGGGAAGTTCTTCAATCCTTTGAACCCGATCTGCCGAGCGGTGACGGGCAACAACAAGGGCTTCGAGGCCTGCCGCGGCACAGCGCGCCAGACGACGGTCGAAGGCACGCGCACGAAGGACGCCAAGGTCTCGCGTTGCCACGCCGGCTTCTCGACGATCACGGTGCCGATCCGCGTCGAAGGCAAGTACATGGGCTGCGTGTTCGGGGACGGCTTCCTCGTCGCCGACAGCGTCGCCGAGCAGAAGTCGCGGATCAAGTCCTTCCTCGAGCGGACCTTCCCGGGATCCGAGGCCGAGCTGATTTCGCACATCGACGCGCTGCCGATCTTGAGCGACAAGGACATCTCGTACCTCACCGAGCTGATCGAGATGGTCGTCGAGGAGATCATCGTCTCGCAGAAGCGCGTCTCCGACGAGTCCGACAAGGTCACCGAGCTTTCGAAAGAGCTGGGCGTTCGCTACGGCTTCGACCGCATGATCGGCAAGGCAGCGCCGATGCAGGACCTCTACCGCCTCCTAGACCGCGTCTGCGACTCCGAGGCGACCGTCCTCATCAACGGCGAGAACGGTACCGGTAAAGAGCTGATCGCCAAAGCGCTGCACTACAATAGCCGGCGCAAGGACAGGAAGTTCGTCGTCATCAACTGCGGCGCCTTCAATGAGAACCTCCTCGAGAGCGAGCTCTTCGGCCACATGAAGGGGTCGTTCACCGGCGCGATCAAAGACAAGAAGGGTCTCTTCGAAGAGGCCGACGGCGGCACGCTCTTCCTCGACGAGATCGGCGAAACGTCGATGTCGATGCAGGTGAAGATGCTCCGCGTTCTGCAAGAAGGCACGTTCACGCCGGTCGGCGCGACGGTGATGAAGCGCGTCAACGTGCGCATCCTCGCGGCGACGAACCGCGAGCTTCAGCGCGCCGTGAAAGAGGGTATTTTCCGCGAAGACCTCTATTACCGCCTGAAGGTCATCAACCTCACGGTCCCGCCGCTGCGCGACCGCAAGGAAGACATCCCGATCCTTGCCGAGCACTTCCTGACGAAGTACGGCAAGGAAAGCGGCGCGCCGAAGAAGGAGCTCGACAAGGGCACGCTCGAGCGCCTCGTGAACCACGACTGGCCGGGCAACGTCCGCGAGCTCGAGAACGAGATCGAACGACTCTGCGTCCTCGCGGGCTCCGACGCCGTCGTCTCCCCCGAGTGCCTCTCCAGCCACATCATCGAGAACGCCAAGAACAAGTACCCGGGCTACCGCGTTAACGGTCGTCTGAAGGACGCGCTCGAAGAGCTCGAGAAAGAGATGATCAAGGAAGGCCTCGAGAGAACGCGATGGAATAAGTCGCGGCTCGCGAAAGAGCTCGGCATCAGCCGCGCCGGCCTGATCATGAAGGTCGAGAAGTACGGTCTCGACAAGCGCGGTGGCGAGCGTGGCGGTAGCGGGCCGTAATCTGCTGATTTCACTGGACTCAACAAGAATGGCCTAAGACTTCGGATGAGTCCTCTCGATATGGCTTGAGACTATAAGCCTAGGGGAGATCCGTTCGATGATCCGTACCAATTGCTCGAAACGATTCGTCGCCATGTTGGTGCCGCTGGCTCTCCTCGGTCTGACCGCCTGCGGTGAGCCGGTGGAGGAGGAAGAGACTCCCTCGGACACCACCACCTCGCCACCGGCGGCGACGGGCGGTGGCGGAACTAAAACGCCACCAGCGGCCAGCGTCGTCGCCACGGCCGAGACGAGCGTCACCGTTGGCGGAACATTGAGCGCCGGCGCACTTGCTGACGCGACCCACGGCGTCATGCAGTTCACGCTGCGCGGCGGCCGCCAGTCCGGCGAGCCGAAAAAGCTCGTCGTCGACGCTGACGGTCACTTCACGGGAAGCGTCGCGCGTGGCCACGACCTCGCCGACCAGCTCGAGGCGCATATGGCGGTCGCGGCCGCGGCGCGCGACAACCGCGCTGTCGCGACGATCCTCGTCGAAACCGAAGGCAAGCCGGTCGCCATGATCGATCGTTACGTCCAACAAATCGAAAGCGGCATCACAGAGGCCGATTACCAGACTGAGATGGCCAAACGGGTCACCGAGCTCCGCACCTTGGGCACGATGACGATGTTCGTGGCGTATAAGCCCAGTGCCACCGGCGACAAGACCGCCGAGGCGGCGAGCTTCCGTTTCATCGGCATGCCGACGGCTGCCGCCGGCAACCTCATCGCTTTCGACTCGCAGACGCTCCTCGGCAATGTCGAGCTCGGCAAGATCGTCGCAGGCACAGATGACGTCGTGCAGACCGAGCAGACCGCCGAAAAGTCTTTCTCGCTGGCCGCCGGCGCGATTGACGGCCTCGCGCGTAGCTCCGGCGCCTTGAAAGGTTTGAAAAACGTGTATATGAACGGCACGCTCGAGCTCGACGCTTCGTTCAATTGGATGCAGCGCGACGCCGACATGGCGGCCGTTCTCGCCGCAGAAGTCGGCCCCGAGACTCTTGCCTACAATGGCGTCAGCCTCGAGCTCGGATCGAAATCCGGCGTCGACATGCCCTTCGATTTCGACGGCATCTGCGGCCCGGCGCAAAAGCTCTTGAGCTTGGTGCCGTCAGCCGTGGTCACGGTTGGTAGCGTCGACAACAGCAAGGCAGAGATCTCCAACGCCGACGCGACCGTTTACCCCAGCGGCGGCGGAACCTCGTCTTGTGGCAGCTATGGATTTTACGCGAACAAGTACCTCGACGACGACGCCAAGCCATTCTACTCGCTAACTTTCGGCACCTTCGTCGGCGACCTTCCCGCCGGAGTTTGGAAGGTCAATTACGATGGTGTCGAGATTGCCCGCTATGACGTCGCCTCCATGGCGCCTCTCGACGCGAGCGGCCACGCGCGCGTCTACATGCCGACGATCGCGTTCGCGGTCTCGTCCGACCAGAAGCTCACGGGGGCAACGGTCGGTTGGAACATCTGGAACGGCACGGAATACGCGTCGGTCACCGACACCACGGCCCTCAAGAAAATCGTGTCGAACGTCGAGATCAACGCCTCTAACCGGACTGGAACCTACGCCTACGCTGAGCTTGAGGCGATCGATGGCGATGCCGCTCATCTCAGCGGTACGCTCGACGAGTCGATCGCCGTTTCGGCGCTCCAACGCGTGTCGGTGTCCTACATGATCGGCGACGCGACGTATCGCTTCGAGATCAGCGCTCCCTACACGACGCCCTGAACTATTTCTTCATCTTCCAAGGTGACTTCACGGCGCCCTCGACCCTCTCTCCGGTCGTGGGCGTTTCCTTCGTCATGTACTTGCGACAAAGCTCTTTGTTGCCGGAGAGACGCTCGGGAACGCCCTCGGCCGGCACGCGCAGGCGGCAGACGCGCTGCAAGTCGCCGTTGATGCGCAGGCGCACTTCGCGGGTGTAGGCGTTGGGCTTGGTCTCGCGGATTTTCTGCGTTACGACCGACTGAACGCGGAGCTTCAGCTTCTTATTGATCGAATACGTACGCTTCTCGTATTCCCAGCCGGCGTAGCCGAGAAGGGTCGTCGACTCGATGCGGCCCGTCTTGACGTTCGGCAAGGGCGCGGGGAGGCCGGAGATCTCCTCGTTCAGAACGTAACGGTTCGACGCCTCGTCGAAGATCCAGACCAGATATTTCTTCGCGCCGGCCTTGTAGGGCCAGCCAGCGAGAAGGCGGAGGTCGGAGAACTTGTCGAAGTTGTAATCCATCGCATCCAGGATCTTCTCCCGCATGCGGTCCTTTTTGGTCGCGAGATCGCGGATGACGAGCTTCACCTTGTCTTGCGGAATCGCGATCTTCTGCAGGACTTCCTGGGTTTCGGTGACGAGGATCTCGATGTACTGGAGGTTGCCCTCGGGCGAATCCCAGTGGAGTTTGTACGTGTGGAAAGACGGCGTGCCGCGATGATCAAATTGGTAGGTGTAGTCCAGCTTGCCTTCGAACGGCGGCAGATCGGTCGGCGGCGGCGTGTTCGCAGGGGGCTGTTCTTCGGTCGGCGGCACGTTAGCCGGGACGTTAGCTGGGACGTTGGCGGGCACGTTGTTGACGGGGACGTTCATCGGAACGTTGTTGATCGGCGGCTCTTCCTCGGGCGGCGCGTTGTTCACCGGCGCTTCTTGGTTGCCGCCGCCGTTGTCGTTTTCCATGGCGTCGTCTTCGAAGGCGCCGTTTTCGCCGCCTGCGTTGTTGTTCCCGCCCGCGTTGTTGTTCCCGCCAGCGTTGTAGTTCCCGCCTGCGTTGTTGTTCCCGCCTGCGTTGTTGTTCACGCCTGCGTTGTCGTTCCCGCCTGCGTTGTTGTTCCCGCCTGCGTTGTTGTTGCCGCCTTCGTTGTTGCCTGCGTTGTTGCCGGCGTTGTTGCCGCCCGCGTTGTTGGCACCGGCATTGTTATTGTCCGGCGGGCCGAACTCGTTCTGCGCGGCCGCTGGGGCCGCGGCGAGGAGGAGCGCCAGGAGGGCGGGAACGTAGGTCTTCACGTCAATGACCTGCTTTCTTCGCTTTCTCGTGCTGCGCATGGATCTGCGCGGTCTCGTTCTGCGTGTTGAAGCGTTCGATCGCTTCGCCGAGCTCGACGGCGGCGTCGAAATCCTCGTGCGTGATCAGGCCTTTCTCGTCGAGCAGCTGCTTCAGCCCTTTGAGGATGCTGAGAAACTGGTCGTGGCCCGCGCGATTCTTCTCCTGCGCGCTGCGCATCGCGTAGAGCTCGCTGCCGAGCTCCATGACGGTGCGCTCGAGCAAATCCATGCGTGCGCGCATCGGTTCTGCGGACATCCGGGTTCCTTCCGAAAGGGTTCAGTCCTATGGATCGGAGGATGCGCGGAGAGATTTAGGGACCAAGCAACACGTTGATATTAAACATAAAAATAACCGCCCGCGCGCAGCGCCGCTCAGGCGCGTCGGGTTCTTTTGCTGCCGACGACGATTTCGCCGTCCTCGACCGCGAATTTTCGCAACGTGAGGTTGATCAGCGTCTGGTAGGGGATCCCTGCCGTCTTTGCCATGTCTTGAAAGAACTTCAAGACATCCTCGTCCAAGCGCAATGTTTTCTGGACGCGCTTCGGGCGGTGGAAGCGGCCGCGAACACCTTCTGCGAAGTCATATTCCTTTTTCATACTGTCTCTTTTCTCGCTTCGTCGCCAGGCGCGCCGAAATGATCCGCACTGATTCACCGCCAATACTCGACCGAAAGGCGTGAACTACAACCAAAGTCTTTCGATCGGCGGCGAGGCCAACCGAGACCCAACGCTCTTCGCCGGAAGCCGTGCCGTCCCGGATGGACAGATGCAGGGGGTCGTCGAAGACCGTCGCCGCCATCTCGAACGAGATGCCGTGTTTTTTCAGATTTCCCGCAGCTTTTGCCGCGTCCCACTCAAAGTACATGCCCTACAATGTAGTGCAGCGAACGACCGGAATCAACTGCCGTAGAGTTCGGGCCTGCGGTTCTTCAGGGCCGGCAGCTTCCCGCGCGCTTCCTCGAGCGCCGTGCGTTCGATCGTGGCGTACGCGATTCCCGGCAGCTCGCCGGTGGACGCGAGGACCTTGCCCCAAGGGTCGACGATCATGGAGTGGCCGAACGATTCCTTGCCGGGTCCGTGCAGCCCGACCTGGTTGGCGGCGAAGACGAAGGCCTGGCGCTCGACGGCGCGGGCGCGGAGAAGCAGCTCCCAATGGTGCATTCCCGTGCCCTTCGTGAAGGCCGAAGGGACCAGAAGGATCTCGGGCGCGCCGCCCTTTTCCAGCATGTCGTAGAACCGCGGGAAACGCAGGTCGTAGCAGATCGAGAGACCGACCTTCCAGCCGTCGATCTCCGTCGTCACGGCCTTGTCGCCGGGCAGGTAGCCTTCGCTCTCGTTGTAGAGGGCGCCGGCGACCTTGTCGTCCAAGCTGAAAAGGTGCGCCTTGCGGTACTTTGCGATCCGCTCGCCGCTACGATTGAAGACGTAGGCGGTGTTGTAGACTTTGGTGTCGCCTTTCGAATTCGTGCGCAAGGCAGTCGCCATGACGTCGTTGTCGGCGCGTTCGCCCATCGTGCCCGCGATCAGCACGATTTTCAGCTGCTTTGCGATGTCCGACAGCATGCCGTAGACCGGGCCGCCCTCGAGCTCCGCCATCGCGTGGACTTGGTCGTAAGGGCCGTGGAAGGCGAACATCTCCGGAATCTGCACCCACTCGGCGCCCTTTTCGGCGGCTTCGCGGATCATGTTCAAGGCGGTTTCGACGTTCACGTCCTTATTCGACGTGCTGGTCATCGAGATGGCGGCGAGCTTGAGCGTGGTCGTGGTCATGGTCTCAAAGTTTCGGGAGAACGATGTTGTGGTCGACGCCGAAGATCTGCGTCATCAAGGCGACGCGCGTCCACATGCCGTTGCGCTCTTGGCGCCAGTAGCGAGCGCGGGGGTCTTTGTCGATGGCGGGGTCGAGCTCGTTGCGGCGCGGGAGCGGATGCATGATCACGCACTCTTTTTTCAGGCGCTCGAGGTGCTCGTAGCGGAGACAGTAGCGGCTCGTGTCGACTTTCGCGGAGTCGCCGGTGGCGGTGTCGTACTCATCTTGGATGCGGGTCATGTAGATCGCGTCGGCGGCCGCGATGGCGTTCTCGAAGTCCTTCGTTTCCTCGAAGGCGACGTTCTTCTGCAAAAGCATACTGCGCAGGTCGTCGTTGATGCGAAACTGCTCCGGCGAGGTGAAGAGGAGCTTCACGCCGGGATAGTTCGTGAGTAAGCGCGACAGCGAGCGCACGGTACGGCCGCGTTTGAGGTCGCCGACCATGCAGATCGTCTTGCCCTCGATGCCGTCGGCGCTTTTGAAGCTGCGTTGCAGGGTGTAGATGTCGAGGAGAGCCTGTGTCGGGTGCTCGTCAGGGCCAGAGCCCGCGTTGATGACCGGGACCGGACGCTCGGTCTCGTCGAGGAGTGTCGCGATGCGGTTGCAGAGGCCAGCGACCGGCGAGCGCATGATGATCAAGTCGACGTAGCTGGCGAAGGTCTGCAGCGAGTCTTCGATCGATTCGCCTTTGCGCTCCGACGAGGTCGAGCTGTCGCGAATCTCTGACGGCTTGATGCCGAGGATGTAGCAGGCCGACTGAAACGACATGAACGTCCGTGTCGACGGCTGCGTGAAGTAGAGCATCGCCCGCTTGTGGGAGAGGAGGCTCTGGAGATAAAGGAGTCCGTCCTTGGACTTGTCGAACATGCGGATCGTATTGATCAGCTCGTACAGATAGTCCAGGTACGGGCGGTCGAACTGCTGGGCGCTGAGAATGTGCTTGGGCCGAGATTGCGCCTGCGTCATGGACTGCCTCCTAAGGTGCGTTCAGTGGAATCGAACGATCGCCTCGCCGTGGCCGGCCTCGAGACGGCCGAGGAGCGCCGGGGCTAGCCCGAGCTTCTTCGCCGCGGCCTCGAAGCGCGCAGCGCCCGCTTCCGCGACGGCCGCGATCATGCCGACGCCGAGGTTGAAAACGCCTTCCTGCGCGCGCGGCGTCGTGCCGTTCGCGGCGAGGAAGTCGCGCATCCACGGGGGCGTCGGGACGGCCTTCTCGTCGATCACGGCGACCGTGCCGGCGGGAAGAACGCGGGGCAAGTTGCCCGAGATGCCGCCGCCGGTGATGTGCGCGATCGCGTGCAGAACGTCCTCGCCGACGTCGTCGACCAGGGCAGGTATCTCGGCATAGATCTTCGTCGGCACGAGGAGCCGTTGGATCAGCTCGTCCCCCGGCGCAGGTTTCGCTTCGGCGAGGAAGCGCCGGATCAGTGAGTAGCCGTTGCTGTGGAAGCCGCTCGACGGTAGGCCGTAGAGCCGGTCGCCCACTTCAACGCGCTCTGGGCCGAGCTTGCGCGCGCCGTCGACGACGCCGACGACGAAGCCGGCGAGGTCGAAGTGCCCGTGAGCGTAAAGCCCCGGAAGTTCTGCGGTTTCACCGCCGAGTAGAGCGCAGGCGGCGAGCTGGCAGCCCTGGCGGATCCCCGTGAGCACAGCTTTGAACTGTGGATCGCTCAGCTTGCCGGTCGCGAAATAGTCGAGAAAGAAGAGCGGACGAGCGCCGACCGTGTAGAGGTCGTTCACGCACATGGCGACGAGGTCCTGGCCCAAACCTTCGAGATGGCCCGTTTCCAAGCCCAAGAGGACCTTGGTGCCGACGCCGTCGGTACCGCTGACCAGGAGCGGATCCTTCATGCCGGCGAAGTTCGGCCGGAAAAGGCCCGCAAAACCTCCGATTCCCGAGACGGTGGCGCCGTAGCGACGATCCGGCGCCGAGGCTTGCCCGCTGGACTGCAGCCAATCGACGAGCGCGTCACCTTTTTCGACGTCAACGCCGGCCTCACGGTAGAGGTCGCGTCGATTGTCGTTGGTAGTCACTTAGTTGACCCTCAGCTGGCGCCCAGAAGCAGGCGCAGGGCGGCGGTGGGATCAGAACTTGTCGCGAGAGATTCGCCGATTAGGAACGCTTTATACCCGACGGAAGCCATCATCTCAACGTCAGAGCGCGTCTTGATGCCCGACTCGCAAACGACCAGACGCTCGGGGCTCGGGAAAGCCTGGCGAAGGAGCGCGCGCGAGACGTCGAGATCGACGCGGAAGCTCCTCAAATCGCGGTTATTTATGCCGAGGATGCGGCCGGTGGTGGCGCACGCGAGGGCAAGCTCTTCGGCGGAATGGCTCTCGATGAGAGGCTCCATGCCGAGGCTGCGACCGATCATCGTGAAAGACTCCAGCTCAGCCGTGCCGAGAGGGCCGGCGAGAAGGAGGAAGGTGTCGGCACCATGCGCGCGGGCTTCGTAGATCTGATACGCGTCGACCACGAAGTCCTTGCGTAGAACCGGGATGCCGACCGCGGCGCTGACGGCGACGAGGTGCGAGAGGTCGCCGCCGAAATAAGGGCCGTCGGTGAGGACCGAGATGGCGACGGCGCCGCCGGCTTCGTACGCCCGGGCGAGCGCGACGGGATCGTAATTGGGGACCAAGACGCCCTTGCTCGGCGACTTCTGCTTACACTCGGCGATGATCGCGGTCTTCTCGCGTGCGAGCGCGGCGAAGAAGTCGCGGGCTGGGCGCTTTGCCGAGGTCGCCGCCGCGCGCGCTTTGATCTCGTCGAGGGAGACGCGCTGCTTCGCGGCCTCGACCTCGGTCTTTTTCGTCGCGAGGATCTCTCGCAGTACGTCGCTCACGCCGTCGTGCTCTTCGCGAGGGACTGCGCCGCCGTGAGCCATGCCTCGAAGTGAGCACGCGCTCTTCCGCCTTCGATGGCGGCGCGGGCGATGGCGAGGCCAGCCTCGAGGGTGAGCTCGCGGCCCGCGATCCAAAGCAGCGCGCCGGCGTTGAGCGCGACGGCGTCGGCCAGGCCCGGGAGCTTCCCGGCGAGGAGATTGCCGAGGGTCTTCAGATTCTCGGTCGGATCGCCGCCGGCGAGATCCGCCGGCACCGTCGTGAGGCCCAGCATCTTCGGCTCGATCGTCATCGCCTTGAGCAAGCCGCCGTCGACGCGCACGGCGTCGGTCGCCGTCGTGGCGCTGATCTCGTCGGTGCCGTCGCGGCCGTGGACGACGAGCGCGGATTTGCTGCCGAGCGCCGCGAGCGCGCCGGCCATGGGCTCGAGCGCCGCCTTCACGCCGACGCCGACGAGCTGCACCTCGGGGGCAAGGGGATTCGCAAGGGGGCCGAGCAGGTTGAAGACGGTGCGCACGCCCAGCGCCTTGCGCACGGGCATGACGTGCTTCATCGAGGGGTGGAATTGCGGCGCGAAAAAGAAGGTGAAATTGGTGCGCTCGAGCAGCGTGACGGTCGCGGCCGGCGAGAGCGAGTCGGGGTAGCCGGCCGCGAACAGGAGGTCGGCCGAGCCGCAGCGGCTCGAGACGCTGCGATTGCCGTGCTTGGCGACGCGCAGGCCCAATGCCGAGGCGACGATCGCCGCGGCGGTCGAGATGTTGAAGCTGCCGGAGCCGTCGCCGCCGGTGCCGCAGTTGTCGGCCAGGGGCCTGAGCTTCGCCGGCAGGTCGGGACGGATGGCGCGCTCGCGCATGGCGGCCGCGCCGGCCGTCAGAATCATCGCCGACTCTCCGCGTAGGCGCAGGGCAGCGAGTGCGGCCGCGATGGTCGCAGGCTCGAGGCCGCCGTCCAACATGGCGGCGAACAAGGCGTCGGCTTCGGCGATGCTCAGCGGGTCGCCGCTGAGCAGGGTTTCCAGCAAGGCTCGGCTCATTCGCGAAATGATAGCCGCCTTTAGGAAACCCGGCAATTTTTGCCGGCGTCCCGCAAGGAAAGGGCCTGTCTAAATGTTTTACACGCGGTGACGACAAGACGGGGGAGATCGCGTGGAGGAACGCCATGATGCTCGCAAAGTCGATGATCGCCGCCCTGGCCGTGCTTTTGGTCGCCGCGACGAGCCCCACCTGGGAGCGCTGGCAGAAGACCGACGAGCCCGACGTCTACCGCGTGCTGAACTATCTCGAGCTCGGCGCGAAGGGCACGAAAGCCGTCGCGGCCGAAGGGGCTGAGGCCGAGCCCACGAAGGCCATGGTGGTGATCGCCGGCGGCCGCGCGCAGGGGGTGATCGTCGGCCAGATCCTCCGCACGTTCCGCCCCACCCGTCCGGCCGAGGCGGCGAAGCACTCGCCAAAGCAGGCCGGCATGACGCAGGACGGCGCCTCGCCGCTGTGGGTCGAGACTGGCCGCTTGAAGACGGTCGACGTCCAGGAGACTTACACGCTCGCGATGATCGAGTCGCAAGCGACGCCGATGTCCAGCGCGTTTTTCCCGCGTTTTCCCGGCGTCATGGCCGGCGATCTTGCCGTCGCGCAGCGCATGGAGATCGTGCGCAAGCAGGTGATGACGCCGACCGTCGACCTCGCCTACCGCTCGATCTTCATCGATCCGAAGGCGACGCCTTCCAGCTTCGAGCTGAAAAACGAGGCCGTCGAGACCTTGCGTGAGGCCGTGCGCCCCTTCAAGGACGCGCGCCTGAGCCTCCTCATGATCGAAGGCTACACCGACCACAACGGCGCCGCGAGCGCCAACCAGATCGAGTCTTACCAGCGCGCGCTGACGGTGCGTCAGTTCCTCATCGACGAGCTCGGCTTCGACGAGAAACGCGTCGTCGCCGTCGGCTATGGCGAAGCGGAGCCTGCCGACGCGTCGATGAAGCCTGGCTACGAGACGGAGAATCGGCGCATCGTGCTGAAGGCGATTCCGGTGCCGCAGACTCGCTGAACCATGGTAGATCGGGCGTATGCCCGAGCTGCCCGAAGTCGAATGTCTCACGCGTAACGTCCGCAAGGCCCTCCTCGGCGGTACCGTCGAGCGCGCAGAATTCCTGCGTAAGGATCTACGCTGGCCCATCCCGATCGCACGGGTGCGTGCGGCGCTATGTGGCGAGACGGTGGACGAGGTGTTCCGCCGCTCGAAGTACATGCTCGTGCGCACGAAGAACGGGCTCGGCGTCTTCCACCTTGGGATGACGGGCAACATGCTGGTGCACGACTCGGCCGAGCCTCAGGCGTTGCACACGCACGCGATCTTCCACTTCCGCTCGAAGGCGGGGAAAGCGCAATTCCTCCACTTCGTCGATCCGCGCCGCTTCGGCGTCATCGATTGCGTGGCGCGGGACGAGGCGCTCGAAGAGCACTCGATGTTCAAGGGTCTGGGCGTCGAGCCCCTGGCGCACCGAAAGCTCGCCGCCTATCTCTTCGAGAGGAGCCGCGCCAAGAAGCAGCCGGTCAAAGCCTTCCTGATGGATGCGCGGGTCGTCGTCGGCGTGGGGAACATTTACGCCAGCGAGTCGCTCTTCACGGCTGGGATCCACCCCTTACGGGCCGCCGGGCGCGTCTCGGCGGAGCAGTACCATCTCCTGGCCGCGGCGATCCAAAAGACCCTGCGTCAGGCGATCAAAGCGGGCGGCACGTCGTTTCGCGATTTCAAAAATTCCGACGGAAATCCCGGTTATTTCGTGGTGCAGCTCAAGGTCTACGACAAGGTCGGCGAGCCGTGCCCAAATTGCGCGAAAAAGATCAGTTTAGCCCGCCTATCCGGCCGCTCGACGTTCTTCTGCGAATTTTGTCAGTCATAAAAATCCCTTAAAAATGCCCCTGGTCTCGCCTCGGTGCGAGGTGGCTTTAAAATGCCCGCGCGTTTTTTTATTAACGTTTGAACCCGCTATGACGAACTAACAAAAGCAAGTGTCGTCAATCAAAACGGAGCGGACGAACCATGGGCCTTCGGATCAGAACCAACACTGCCTCGGTGAACGCGCAGCGTAACCTCGCCAACTCCACCGCCTCCATGGGCGAGAACATGGCGAAACTGTCGAGCGGCTATCGCATCAATAAATCCGCCGATGACGCCGCCGGCCTCGCCATCTCCGAAGGGATGAAGGCGAAGATGGGCTCTCTGAGCCAGGCCAAACGCAACGCCCAGGACGGCATCTCGCTCGTCCAGACGGCGGAAGGCAGCATGAACGAGGTCGGGAACATCCTCGTTCGGCTTCGCGAGCTCGCGACGCAGGCCGCGTCCGACACGATCGGCAACACCGAGCGCGAGTTCACGAACCGTGAGTACGTGCAGCTCGTCAACGAGGTGCAGCGCATCGCGAACACCACGGAGTGGAACTCGACCCCGCTCCTGCAGGGCCAAGAAGCCGCCGGCGCCGAAGGCTTGTTCACCATCCATGTCGGCGCTGGCGACGGCTCGGTCGAGAACACCGACACGATCCAGATCGGCATCGATAGCCTGAAGGTCAACATCGAGGAGATGGGCCTCGGCAAAGGCGCCGAGATCGGCCCCGAAAACCCGGGCGACGACTTTAGCCGCTCGACCGCGGCCGAGAAGCTGACCGTCATCGACAAGGCGATCCTCTCGATCAGCTCGAACCGCGCCTACATCGGCGCGCAGCAAAGCCGCCTTGGCTCGACCGTGAACAACCTCGGCGTCCAAATCGAGAACATGAAGTCCGCCAACAGCCGCATCCGTGACGTCGACTTCGCCGACGAGACGGCCCAGTTCACCCAGAACAAGATCCTGCAGCAGGCCGGCATCTCCGTCCTCTCGCAGGCGAACCAAGCGCCGGAAGCCGCCTTGGCTCTCCTCCGCTAAGGTCTTCTCTGACACAGCCCACTACCGAGCTCATGTGTCTCTCTCGTCAACGGCCGCCTTCGCCCAAGCTGATCCTGGTGCGAGGCGGTCGTCTTTTTTCGTACCACTCTGGCGGGGAGCCGGTTTAGTTTCGATACCGGTCGCAAGAAGATGAGAACGTTAAGTTACTGAAAAGACGAAGTAACGAGCTGGCACCTCAATTGCTATAGAGACCCCGAGACCCGAAAGGGAGGAGGAGTCAAAAATGATGATGTCCAGTATCGCCGCACACGATGCGGTCCTTAGCAAGACGGCCAAGACGCTCGAGACGCAGGTCAAGTTTGAGCAAGGTTTGACCCTCTCCGAGATTGAGAAGGCGGTCATCCTCGAGACCCTCAAACGCCAGAACTTCAACCGGACCCGCGCGGCGCGCGTGCTCGGCATTGGTATCCGGACGCTCCAGCGTAAGTTGAAGCAGTACCGTCTGGAGCTTGGCCTGCCGGTTCTAGCAGACGCATAGTCCCGATTCGGGACTCTCGGGTCTCACCAGTTAATTTAAGAATTCCTGTCTCGTCTCAGTCCTCTTTCCCCGCGGTCGGGTGCTTTCCCCTCTGTGTAGCGAGAGACAGGATGGGTAGGATCTTCCAAGGCCGCACGAGCAGCGCTTACCCGCATAGGTGAGGCTCGGGCGGCCTTGTTTTTCGTCAGGGAGCGGCAGGAAACCGGCTGGGACGCAGCGCGCCTAAACTGCACGTCGAGGACTTAACGCATTCGACGACCCCCACAGGCGCGGCCCTAAAGACCTCGAATGCTCGGTCGATCGACTTCGTCGCGACGAAGGCATATCCAAGCGCGACGAACAGGAAGGTCGAGATCATGCCGCCGACGCGAACGGGAGGCGAATCGAAGAGACGTCGTAGGGAGGGGCGACGGCGCTTGAATCGATCCCAGACGGCGTACAGGGCCAAGGCGCTGCCGTGATAGCAACCCCAGACTAGCCAGTTCCAGCCGAAGTCGTGCCACAGCCCCATGGTGAGCATTGTCGCGTACATCGCGATGACCGGGCGTTTCGTGAATCCGAAGACCGGGAAGTACACGACGCTGCGACACCACGCCGAAAGGCTGATGTGCCAGCTTCGCCAGAACTCAGAGATGTTTCTTTGCGCGAAAGGACGCTGGAAGTTCTCAGGCAAGCGGATTCCAAGCGTCAATGCCGTCCCGATCGCGATGTCGGTGTATGCGGACAAATCCAGATACGCGACCACGAACGCCAAGACGACGAATGCGGCAGGAGCTAAAGACGGCAGGGTGCTCAAATCCGTTTGGCCGTCGGCGACGCGCGTGAGGATCTGTCCGAACATCACGGCCGCGAGGCCCTCGACGATGACGATCTTCTTGAAGACTCCCCAGAATACGCGCTGAATCCCAGCTGCGACCAGATGCGGGTCGAACGCGGATGCAAGCTGTTGCATCCGATTGTTGAAGGAATCAATCGGACCCGCGGCCCACGCGGGGACGAAGAACACGTAGTTCGCGAAAGCCCAGCGGCCCTCCCGCCCATCCGGCGGGATGAGGCCGCGGTAGCGATCGAAGATGAACAAGGTCATGCGAAACACGAAATAGCTGGTCCCGATCGGCATCGCATAGCTTGGAATGGCGATCCCGATGCTCGCGGCAGCGGACGACGTCCATGCTCCATACTTTAGGGCGAAAGATGCGGCTAGGAGCACGACCAGCGAAAACAAAAGGCGAACCCCGGTCGGTCGCAACAACCAAAGGATCGCGCCGATCACGGCACAAAAGAGCGTGAAGGCGGGCTCGAACCACGCGACGTACGCGCAGGAGAGGATCGCGATTCGCGCCGATGGAAATTCTCGCCGATGGGGGGGCGCCCACCGGCAGGCGAAGATCACGATCCAGAACGCGAGGCCCTTCCAGCCGAGGATGAAATCCGTCACCGGTCGCGCTCTTTGCGGATCAGGGCCGCAAGCGCGTTGACCAAAAGCGGCTGAACCTTGGCCCGGCCGCTCTCGAAAACGTGCGAAAGATCGTAGAAGTCGTCCGGACTAAGGCTTTCGGTCTCGAGTCGCAGATAAGGGACCCCCGCCGCATGCGCGCGCGACGTCATGGTCTCCCCGTGGCGATCATCCTCCGTTCGAATCATCTCGTGGTAAAGGGGATTCGTCGGTTGCTCGAGGAACGCCAGTTCAGCGCCGCGCCGCCGCGCCGCTTCCACGAGCCAGTCGAGGAAGACGGAATTGGCGACGTGATTCGCGCGATATCCATCCACCAATTCGGGCGGGATTCGCGCCCGTATCTCGGCTATGAGGGCCTCAGTCGGTTTTCCCATCGTGTCGTAGACGTGCTGAATGTAGCCCCGGTCGGCCGCGCCTGCGTTCGTAAGCAAGTGTGTCTTGAAGGCCCTCCTCGCCAGCATCGTCGCGGCGAACGCGTCGAAACGGGCAAAGAACGGGACATCTAGGCGAGACGCGACGAAGTCATAGGAGATTTTCGCGACTCCAGGAGCTCGATTGCCCAGAACTTCGGCCTCGAAGTCACTCAGCGGCGAAGCCATGCGGCCAACCGAGACTCCGACGACGAAGAGCTCTCGGCCGCACGTCGGCACGCGCTCGAGGAGCGAAAGGCTGCCGCCCAAGGTCTGCGACGACGACGCGAGGTTCCACACGCGGCTGTTCGTCCCCGAGGCGGAAGAAATCGCACGGCTGAGCGCGGCATCGTCGGCGGTCAGCTCGCGGATCGCCGAGCCGCCGAGGACGTAGACACAAGACTCCCGCGCCTTTACTCGACGCGCGCGGAAGACCTTGCACGCGGCAGACGTGTAGTCGTCGCCAGCGCTATACCTAAGCATCGCCTCCGGAAGCAAGCAATAGGCTTGGTGCCGCGCCGCGAATTCGATTCCAACCAGCACGACCAGCGAAGCGAGGGCATTCAAGAAGAGCTGGCGCCCACTTTTGGCCTTCCAGCCGGCTGCTAAACCCGCAACGAAGCGCCGCGCCGCGACAAACTCCGCTATGTCTGGCCCCTTTCTTGGGTGCGTCGGACGTAACCGCAAATGCGAGCGACCGAGTCGAAGTTTTCCATGACGATCTCCATCGGGCGCACTTTCATGCGGAACTCCGACTCCATGAAATTGACTAGGTCGAGCAATTTGATGGAGTCGAGGACGCGGCTACTGAAGAGCGCGGTCTCGGCGTCGATTTCTTGCGGGCCATCGACGAGGTCGACGCGGATGAAATCCAGAAGCACAGCCGAGATGGCGGCCTCTCCAGTCGCGTTGTTCAACGCATCGCCTCCGTCGAATCGAGACGCGTGTCCGAGTAGCCGCCGTGGCCGCCGGCTTTGTAGCTGACGGCGTAACGCGCCGCGGCCCGACGCTTCGCGGCAATCGCGCCGGCGGTGCGCACGAAGGCCTCCATTTCGGGGAGGGCAGACTTGATCGTTTGACCCTCGTGGAGAATCTCCGAAATCGGCGGGCAGACGATCGTGTTGTGGCGAATGTATGACGTCATGACCTTGAGACCGAAGATGTCGTTCCCGGCGCCGCCGACCTCTTCCAGAGTAAATGACGTCAGTGGAACGTTGGTCAGCTCGAAGTCGTTGCGCCGGATGAATCGCGTGCGCTCCGTGAACGCTTGATACCGATAGACGACGTTGCGCATGTCGCGAAGGTTGAGTCCGGCGATGATGATGCCGTCGCTGGCGAGCATCTGTTCCCGAACGTCCTTCATGATGTCGCGACCCGATTGGATGATGCAGCCGTAGTCTTTCGGCGACTTCATCAGCTCGGGAATCGGGCAAATGTTGCAGGCCAGGCAGCGCTCGATGTATCCGTCGATCAGCTGTACGACGGAGAGATTCACGCGATGACCCGCTTGCAGCAAGCTTTGCTGATGCGCGCGTAAAGTCTCGGCAAGGATCCGTTGCGGCATGTCCATGGTCACGATCGCCATGATTTCGATCGGAGCGGTCTCGTGACTCGGGTCGATGGCCGTGGTCAAGACGGAGGCTGCTTGCGCGACGCGTTTACCTGTGGCGAAGGCGGTCTCCATCCCCCACTCGTCCTTCAGGATCGTCCCGGCGTCGCCCGCGATCGCGGTCCCTCCGTACTGGCAGCTCGACGGCCCGTTGCCGACGATCATCCCGCCCATGTGAACGACTTCGTTCAGGGTGAAGATGTTCGTGGTTTCTTGACCGCCGTTGCGCTTGGCGCCGACGCTCAAGGTCGCGACCAGCTTGCCTTTGAGGCTTCCTTCCGCCTGGGCGATTTGCAGCACCTTATTGCTGACCGACGAGCGATCGCCGAAGTAAATCGGCGACGACAAGATGATCGCGTCCGCCGCCGCGATCTTCTCCAGGAGTAGCGCCCGCTTCGCGGGGTTGATCGACAGCGTGTCGACGTAAGCGGCCTCGTCGTCCAGGCCGAGCTCGCTCGCGCTGACCGGGAGCACGGGAGTTTCCAGGCGGTTGAAGAGGCGGGCGAGGGGAAAGTAGTCGACCGACGCACCTTGGCCCTTAGCGCCGATGAGTGCGATCCCGGAGAGAATCTCGGAGTTGCTCAAGATCGGACGAGTGATGCCGCGCTCCGCCAGCGCGGCGTTGTCCGCGCGAACGGCTTCGGCGAATTCGGCGATGGAGGAAGTCTTCGCGATGTGGCGCATAAGCGCGTCGCTCGACCGAGGGTTGACGGCTCGGACGCTGCCGCCCAGTGCTAGGACTTTCAATGGCAAGCCTCCTGTTTGAACATTTCCAACACGGCCGAGCGAAGGACCTTGCCGCTGCCCGTGCGCGGGACGCTTTCGACGACTTTGAGGCTCTTCGGAACGTGAGATGCGGGCAATTTCGATCGTAGCATGCGCAAGCTCAGCCGCGGCTCGAACGTCGACGGGTTCTTTGGCACGACGGCTGCCGCCGGCACGTGGCCCATGACTTCATGTGGCAGGGCGATCGCCTCGAAATCCGCGAACTCGCCGCATTCGGACAGCGCGGTGCGAACGAGTTGGAGGCTAACTTTTTCGCCGCCCGACTTGAAGATGTCATCTCGACGCCCCTCGAGCCAGATCCGCCCGGCTTCGTCGACGTGACCGAAATCTCCCGTCGGAAAGGCGGCGGGGCTTTCCGGTGACGGTGCTGAAGCCGTGGCCCCGAGGTAGCCGGACATGCGCAACGGGCTTTCGACATGGATCTCGCCCGTCTCTTCGACGCGGCATGCGCGTCCCGACGGATCGAGAATCGATACTTTCATGTTCGGCAGGGGCCTCCCGACCGACCCGATCCCCGCGGGATCAGCGCCCAAGTCGATGGCGCAGATCCGCCCCGCCAGCTCGGTCAAGCCGTACATGACGACGACCCGAACGGCGGGGAACATCGCATTGAAAGAGCGGATGTTAGCGGTTGGCAGCGCATCGCCAGAGCTCATCCAGAACGACAGGCCCTTTAAGAGCGCGGCGCTCGGCGCGGAAGGCTCGGCGATGACGCGGTTGAGGTGCACCGGGGCGCCGCCGAAGCCCGTCGCTCGCGTCTCGGCGAGGATGCGCAGAAGGTCGGCGCCGAAGTAGAAGCCTTGGCGGCTGATGATCGCGCCGCCGACGGACAGAGCCGTCAGGAAGTGGATGATGCCGCTCATGTAGAAGGGCGGCGAGTTGACGAAGAGCCTCGTATCTTCCTTCAAGCCGAGAAACTGCGCCGCGGCAGCGCCATTCGCGGCGATCTTTCGCGGCGAAAGCCTCACGCCTTTCGGCACGCCCGTCGTGCCGGAGGTGAAGTTCAAGAAGCAGTCGACATCCAGGACGTTCAGGTCGAGGCTCGAGCTCGTCGCAGCATTCGCGGGCACGTCGCAAGGCTCGACCACGCGAATCTCAGGGTGGTCGGTCCCGAGCCGAGGAGCAAGCTCGAGGTCGGCCAGAGCTACGGCCGAGCGAGTGGCCTTCAGTACGGCTGCGCGCGCGGCGCCAGTCAGCGTCAGGTTCATCGGCAGCGCGGTCGCACCTAGACGCCAAGAGGCGAACATTCCAGCTAAAACGGTGTCATAGCGGCCGGAGAAGATCGGAACGGCGTCGCCGCGACCTACGCCCTTGGCACTCAAGGAATTCGCGAGCGCGTGCGAAAGAAGCGAAAAGGCTCGATACGAGACGCGGCCGGAATCCAGATCGAGCAAGGTGCGGTCGGGGTCGGCAGCGGCGATCGATTCCAACCACTCGAATGGATTCGTTTCCATAGGACTAGAATCCCATATAGCGAAAGGGCCGGGCCTCGACGTCGAGGAACACTGCGGCTACGATCGCAGCGATGACCAAAGCGCAGAACAGAGCCTGAGCGAGGGCTCCGAAGAAGTAGCCGACGGCCAGTGGATCGGCCGAGAACGCTCTAATGTCTTCCGGGCCCTCGTGTTTCAACGCAACCCCACGCTTGAGATCAGTGAGGCAGCGAAGGCGCCTTCGGTGCGGCCGGCAGCTCCAAGGCTTTCTCGGTCGTCGTCTTCACCATTTCAAATGTGAACATCCAAGCCATCAACTTCACGAGCGGGACCTTGGTCAGCAGTCGATCGAGGGTCTGGAAGGTTTTGGCTAGGAACGGCAGGTGCGGCGACAGGATCGACGTGATGTGCCAGTAGTTCACCGAGCGAACGTCGAAGAAGCGGCTCGCGAAGGTCAGGTCTTTCAAGCTCAGGATGTGGGCTTTTTCCCAGTCCGTGCGCATGGCAGGCGTCATGTAGCGATACATCTTGATCGCCGGATTGTAGTCGAGAGCCTCGACAGCGAGGATGCGGCCGCCCGGAGCGAGGATGCGGCGCAGCTCGGGGAGCGCGAAGGACAGGTCCAGGTGGTGGAGCATGCCCGAGCAGAGGATCGTGTCGATCGAATCGGCCGGAAGGAGCGTGTTCTCGGCGTCGGCCTGGATAAAGCGGCAGTTCGCGCTGACGCCCGCGGCTTCGGCGTCGCGTCGGGCGTTCTCCACTGAGACTGAGCTGATGTCGAGGCCGATGACCATACGAGCGCCGGCTTTCGCCGCGAAGATCGCGCGAGCGCCATTGCCGCAGGCATAGTCGAGGAAGACTTTGCCCTTCGCATTGGTGGCGATCCACTGATCGACATAGGAGCGCGAGTCGCCAGTGGCGCCGTAGTACTTCTTATTGCCGTAGAACTTCTCGTAAGTGTCCGTATCGAGCGTCTGGATCTTGTCGCGGTCACGATCGCGATCGTGGAAAGACAGCTCCTTGCGCTTTCGGTCACTCAGATTCGACAGCCACTGCTCGTTCGAAATCCCTGAAATCACCTCCAAACGAGCGTCGAGAGAGTCTCCGGCGTTGTTCATACGGGATTCCTTTGCTGGGTTGACATCGAACTGGCATTCCTATCCCTAACTGGACCGAATTTCCATCCCGGATTGATGGACTTTGGGGGTTGACTTGAGACGGCCCCCTATCTATAACTCAGCGTCCCGCGACTGAAGTCATAGGTCTGTAGCTCAGGTGGTTAGAGCGCTACCCTGATAAGGTAGAGGTCGGTGGTTCGAGTCCACTCAGGCCTACCAGTCTTCTGCGATGGGTAGCTTTGACATCGAGCGCAAAGACAGATTTGGCCTGGAACTACGCGAGTCTCGCCGTAGTTGGTGCTAGTGGTTTAATTCTAAACTTCCTCATATCGAGGATGATGGGCCGTGAGGCGCTTGGGGTTTTCAACCAAGTCCTAGCGGTCTTTATCGTTGGTGGACAGCTGGCTGTTGGCGGTGTCCATCAGTCGGTTTTGAGAGCGGTCGCTCAGACAGAGGACCCTGCAGAACGGCGCGAAGCCTTTTCGGCAGCGCTGCCGCTTTGCCTTGGTTTCGGTTTGGCACTAGCGGCCTTGGTTTGGCTACTAAAGGGTGTGATCGCAGGGCTCTTGGATAGCCCCATGGTCGAGGACGGGCTTCGATACGTCGCGCCCGCTTTGCTGCTCTTTTCCGTGAACAAGACCATCATGGCGGCGATCAACGGGCAAGCGCGGCTTCGCCTCTTCGCGGGCCTGCAAATCATCCGATATGTCGGAATGTTTGCGACGATCGCCTATGTCGTCGGCATCGGTCGGGTGGAAATGCTTCCCGCCGCCCTGCTCGGAGGCGAGCTGCTGGTGTTCATCGCAGGCATTGCGTCGATCTGGCCCCTCGTCGACCTGCGGATCGCGGCTCAAGCGGTCGAATGGCGACGGAAGCATCTTCATTTCGGATTTCGCGGACTCCTGAGCGGCGTCTTCCTGGAGCTAAACACCCGAGTCGACGTTCTCGTGATCGGGTTGTTTTTGTCGGATACGGCGGTTGGCCAGTATTCCCTGGCGTCGACGTTCGCTGAGGGACTCTATCAGACGCTCGTCGTCGCGAAGAACGTCTTCAGCCCGAAGGTTGGCAAGCTCGTCGCTGGTTGCGAATACGGCGCCTTACGGTCGATGGCAAGGCGGTCATGGCGAATGCTCTACACGGGAACTGTCGTCCTGGCGGCGCTCATCGCGCTCTTTCTATACGGCGTCGGCGCGTTCGCGCCTGACTTCGGCGTCGATGCGACGGTCACCATGACTTTCCTGATTCTTGCGAGCGGCGTGTGCGCAGTCTCGGGTACCGTGCCTTTTGACAGCGTCCTTATCCACTCCGGACATCCAGGGTGGTTCACCGCGCAAGCCGTGCTGATCCTAGCAACGAACGTCGCCTTGAACTTTCTGCTCGTGCCGACGCTAGGAATTCTCGGGGCTGCCGTAGCGACCGCGTTGGCACTGCTGGCCTCGGTGGCCTATTTCTCGCTCATCATGAAGCGGTGTCTCGGCTTCAGTTTCTTCGGAGAAATCAGTTCGTGATTTAGAGGCGCCATGGCGCTGGGCCGGTTAGAACGCTTCGAGCTGCGAACTGCTTGAGGTCGCCGCAACAAGCGTTCGCGTCCTGTTCTCTCGCATGTAGAGCTTTGGCATCGCGTTGATGACCTGCAAGGCATGGTCGAAGTCGAAGCCGATGATCTGAGAGTACTGCCGAATCGAATCGAAGCGTGGGCGGTTCTCTCTCAACGCCAGCTCCAGGCCGCGCTCGCGCGTGATGATCCCTTCACGAATTTGATTGCTGCGAAACGTGTCGTGCTCGGTGAAGCCGGCGGCGGTGTAGTAAATGTAGTTGTAGAACGAGGCGGTTCCATCGCCGATGCGCCATGTGGATTCGGTGTCGGCAGCAGCCTCCCAGTCGTAGTGTTGGCGCAAAGTCCCCATGATCGTCGCTTCGTCCCAGGGGACGTAGTCGAACATGAAGAGAAGTCGATCGTTCGGGAGAAAGTAAGTTGAATAGAAGGCGTGAATCGTGTCGACGAGAGAGCGGTTCAAGAACGCGGGGTTTTTTAGGATTTGACCGCCAAAATACGCGGCGAGCGTCGCCTTCTCGGCGAGCGAGATCTTGAAGAACCATTTGCTGCCTTCGTCGACGCCGCAGAATCCCGACTTGAAGTTCGTGCGCTCCAAGCGATTCGGGAAGAAGAAGACTAGGTCCGCGCCCGTCTTCTTGGCGAGGTCGTGACCGTGGAAGAAGTATTGTTTGTCCCCCGCCATGAACAGAGGGATCATTCCTAGAGCCGGGCGCTTGAGCCATGCATTGATGTTGCGGCGGACGTTCGATCGCTTGTGTCGAATGTCGGCGGAGATCAAGATGTGCTCGACGCCGAGGCGCCCACATAGGCGCGATATGTTGCGTCGGGCCAAATCTGTGACGAGTCCCCAGTCGTAGGTGTACGCTACGGGGTTCATCTTCAGCTCTTCCTTGACGTAATGAAGGCCGTAGGAACTGTCTCGGCCGCCGCTGATCGAGACGAGGCAATCCGGGCGGTCGTCCGAACGGCGGTGCGGAGCAACGCGCGCGTCCAAAGCCGCGCGACCAAGTGGCGCGACTTTTTGGTACGTCCGGCAAAGCGAGCAAACGCCCTTGGCGTCGAACTCCAGGAACGGAAAAGTTTCCGGCAGGATGCAGACCGTGCAGCGTCGCATCGAGGCGCGAGCGATTTCGGAGTTCGCCGACTCGTCGCGGATGGAGCGAATCGTCGCGCGAGACGCGGGTGCAATCGCTACCTGGCGGCTCGACTCGTCCGTGAGTGAGAAGCTAGAAATCGAGCCCGTACGGAGGTCCTGGATCAAGGCCATGTTGGGGCGCAGCTGGCGGATCGTTGCGTCGGCGAAAAGGTCGCGAACGGATTTGACGCGTTTGAAGAGGGATTCGAGGATGAGTCGCTCAGAGCTGAAGACCAGGGCCTTGCTCGCATCGTCGTAGACATAGTAATGGGAGCCGTTGTTCGTCGCGAGTAGCAGCACGTCGTAGTCGCCGAAGAGGAGGGCGACCGAGGCAGCGCCGTCGATCTCGTCGAATCCTTGGGCGACCGCGTTCGAAACGTTCGTGCCCGAAGTGATCTTTTCGCGCACGATTGCGAGGAGCACTTCCGTGTCGACATCGGAGCTTCGCTTCAAATTGGCATGCGCCTTCCACAACTCGGCGTCGTTGACGATAATACCGTTGTGGACGCCGACGATTCCGCCGGAGACGACCGGCTGGTTGTTGTCGCTAATGCCGGAATTGCCGTTGGTGACGAGGCGCGAATGCCCGATGACCGCAAGGTTGCGCTTTGGATCATCAGGCCAGGCCGAAGCCTCGGCGAAGAATTCCTTGTATTCCCGCGACCTGATCATCGTAGAGGCCGGAACGGCCTCCTTGAAAACGCGAAGATTGCGCCCCGAATCGACGGCGATGCCCGCGGCTTCCTTTCCGCGCGACTCAGAAAGGACGAAGAGCGCGTCGACGATGTGACCGACACCCCGCGCGTCGGATTTCTCGGATTTGCAAACACTAATGCCAAAAATCCCGCACATACTCGTCTTTCTAGCTTGTTGGTTGACCGCCGCGTCGGTACTTGAGAACGCGGGCCGGAACGCCGCCGACGATCGCGAAGTCCGGGACGTCGCGGTTCACGACCGATCCTGCCGCGATGACGGCGCCGCGCCCGACGTGCACCCCGCCGAGAATCGTGCAGTTGCAGCCGATGAACACGTCGTCGTCGATGCGAACAGGCTTCGCGACCAGGCCGGAGTCCTTTATGCGCACGGAAGCGTCATCAATGACGTGATCGGAGGTCAAAATTGACGTGCGATGGCCGATTCGGACACCGTTTCCGATCGTAAGGTCTCCATAGCCACTGATGTAGACATGCTCGTTCAAAGTCGTGTCGTGTCCAATTGAGACCCGATACGGGTACCAAACCGTTACACCTTCGTAGATTCGAACTTTGCCAACGGAGCGCATGAAAGGTCGAGTGACCCAGTAGCGCAACAGATCGCCAATCGGCGACGGAAGATACTTGAACCATGCGTATAGATTAAAGTAGACGCCATGAACGACGTAGTCACGCCATATCGTCTTGTCTCTGGCGCTCAATTTCTCACCTTAGATCGGGTTGTTGCGCAGCAAGCGGACTAGGTAGAGGCTCCCGTGAGGCCAGGATTGCTCCAGCACCATCGTGAGCTCGGGGTGGGCACGCGCGACGGTGTTCACCGAGTCGGTCATAACAAGGTCGAGGGGAGTTGCTCGCACCGCCGCCTCGTTGAGAAGCGGAACGAGAGCCGCGCTAGCCCGGGAAAATGCATGCATTGCTCTCATTGAGCTGGCGCCGTCGCCGAACGTGTCCGCCGAGACGACGCTGACGACCCATGGAATGTGGTGCATTCGCAACTTGAGACGTTCCGCGTCAGTGATCAAGATCCCCACGGGCTCACCGTACCGGAAGGGCTTCAACGCCTCGATCGCGTCGGCTAGCTCATAGTAGATTTCGGCTTCGTTTCGATCGAACTCGCGTTTGAGCCGCCCCAATGAGACGTTCTGCCACGAGCCGAACAGGCAGAGCAAGCAGACCCAGGTCCACAATAGGCGTCGCGAGCGCCATGAGAACGCGGCGACGAGCAATGCTGCGATCGCGATCGGAGCGACTCCGAAAAACGATTGAACCAGTGGAGACACCAGGTTGGGGTCTGAAAAGACATCGAGCGGTTTGGAATAGTTGTATCCGTACTCGAAGTTACGGACGAGCGGGACGCGACGGCCGAGGCGCGTACCGACCGCCAGAGCCACGATAGTGGCACTGATCCCGGTCAACGAAACCAGATATGACCGGCTGCCCCAAGTCCGGACGCTGCCCAAGAGCTTGCCCAGGTAGACGGCCGCGCCGACGGACGCGAGAACGAACGCAGGATAGACATAGTTCGGAATCGCCGGACCGCGTTGCCGGAGGA
>JANOTL010000152.1:0-2659 GCA_031416315.1 Pseudomonadota bacterium | reverse complement strand
TCGCCTTGCACGACGACCATGTCCGGCTTCACACGAAGGAGCACCGGACGGAGAGATGCGACGACTCTCTTTGCGACCGCCTTCGGCGTTTGGCTGCGACGCATCAAGTTCAAATCAAAATCCGCCTTGAGCTTGAACATTCGCATCGCTTGATCCAGCAATTCGCGATGCTGCGCGGTCGCGCAGATTAAAGTCTTCATCCCTTTCCATCGCCGTAATGCCGTTACGACCGGAGCAAGCTTGATGGCCTCGGGCCGCGTGCCCATGACCACGAGGATTTTCATGCGCGCGCTTTGCGCAGGCCGCGGCTGACGAAGGTCCAGGCGATGAGCTTATAAAGGAGCCGCATGCCGACGTTGGCGTCCCACTCGGTTTCGCCCGGAGAGACCTCATTGAGATCGAAGCCGATGATCTTGCGGCCGGACTTCGCGACGAGGGCGATGAGGTGTAGTGCCTCGGCGAATTGGAGGCCGCCGGGGACGGGGGTGCCGGTGTGGGGACAGAGGACCGGGTCGAGGCCGTCGATGTCGAAGGTTATCCAAACCAGCTTGGGCAAGGTGTCAACAATTTCCTGGCAGGTCTTCGTCCACGGCTCGCCGGCGAAGCGGCGCGCGGCGAGTTCCCGGTCGTAAAAGACCTTGGCGCGGTCGCCGAGCGCGACGGTGAACTCGTGCTCCTGCTCGCAGAAATCGCGGATGCCGACCTGCGTGATGCGGGAAATCTGCGGAATGTTCTCCATCGCGTTGTACATGATCGAGGCGTGCGACCAGGTGAAGCCCTCGTAGGCGACGCGCGTGTCGGAATGAGCGTCGAAGTGGAGCAGGCCGAAGCTCCCGTGCTTCTCTCCGGCGGCCTTGAAGGCGCCGTACGGCACGCTGTGGTCGCCGCCGACGAGGCCGACGATCTTGCCCGCGTCCATGAGGCCCTTCGTCTCGCGGTAGACCCAGTCGTTGAGCTTGGTTCCGAGCTCGTTCGCCGTCTTGAGGGCTTTTTGCGCGGCCTTGTTGCCTTCGATGCGCCCGCCGAGCTTGATGACCTTCTGCGCGGCGGCTTTCGCGGTCTTATTCCACGCGCGCACTTCCTTTGATTCGGGGCGCATGAAAATTCCGGGCTCATACGGGCGGTGCACTTCGCCGTCGAACAGATCGACCTGGCCGCTGGCGGCGAGGATCGCGGCGGGGCCCTTCGAGGTGCCGCCGCCGTACGAGGTCGTCGCCTCCCAGGGAATGGGAAGCAGGATCAACGCGGCGTCCTTTTCCTTGTGGGGCAGGCCGAAAACGCCGGAGTCGGCGTCGGGCGCGGAGTTGGGGTCGAAGTCGAGCATATGCTGATTATATCCGATTGGGGGAATGGTGCCTGGCATCCCGTTGTTGCGTAAGTCGGGGGCACAATATACTTCTCTAGATAATCACTGCTCCCGGGAACAGTTCGATACTTATGCAACAACGGGAGGCCTGAGCCCTAAAAGAAGCCGTCGAGAAAGCTCTCGACGAGAAGCGGCAAATCTTCCGAGTAGCCGCCCTCGAGCGTGGCGAAGCGCGGCAGCTTGGTTTGCGCGAGAAGAGAGCCGATGCGCTTGAATGTCGACTTGTCGAGCTTGAGCCCCGCGATCGGATCGCCCTTGTAAGCGTCGAAGCCCGCGGAGACCGCGATGATATCAGGCTTCGTGCCGAGCAATACGCCGAAGGCGGGCTCGAATGACTCCAGCCAGCCATCCTCGCCGGTGCCCGCCTCGAGGGGGATGTTCCAGCAATTGCCGCGCGTGTCGAGTCCCGAGCCGGGATAAAGCGGAAACTGATGGAGCGACAAGAATGTCGTGTTTTCACGGCCGAGCACGAGCGATTCGGTCCCGTCGCCGTGATGCACGTCGAAGTCGACGATCGCGACCTTGAGCCCGGGCTTCGCCTTTTGCAGTCGCGCGACGGCGAGCGCGAGATTGTTGAGGTAGCAGAAGCCCGCGACCCGGTCCTTGCCGGCGTGATGGCCGGGCGGGCGCATCAGCGAGAACGACGGTTGGCCCGCGAGCGCGGAGTCGGCCGCGGACAGAGCCCCCGACAGGGATATCATCGCGATCTCGTCGATGCCGCGATGGGCGGGCGTGTCGGCGTCGGCGAAGGTCCCGTTCTTGATCGAAACGAGATGCTCCTTGCCGTGCAGCAGCTCGACGTCGGCCGGGGAGGCCTTCACGGCCGGCAATTCCGGCGCGTGGCCGGCGGATTTCAATCGCGCGAAGGTCTTGGAAACGCGAAACGGCGCCTCGGGGTGTCCCGAGGCGCCGTATTCAGCCGTCTTGAGGTCGGAAAAGACCCGACCCATGTTATTTTTACCGGAGAGCGGCGGGGATCTTCGCCTTCTCGTCGTTGAGCAGCGCGTTGAAGCGGCGCTCGCGGCGCTTCTTCCAGTTGCCCTTGTGCCAGCCGTAGCCCGCGAGAACCGGGAGCGCGATGGTGGCTTCGGAGAAGACCATCTGCTCGTCGGTGACCGCGACCTTGCCCCAGGAGCACGCCTCGCGCAGGGTCGAGCCGGAGAGCGCGCCGTCGCGCTCGTCGGCCACGGTGATCTGCACCGCGTACTTGTGCATGATGGGCTCAAGTCCGATCATCTCCGCGCCGACGGTGACGTCCTGCGCGAAGTTCTTGGGGACGCCGCCGCCGATCAT
>JANOTL010000151.1:0-15063 GCA_031416315.1 Pseudomonadota bacterium | reverse complement strand
ACGTCAGCTACCTCGAAGGCTGCACGGCGCCGCAAAGGGACGAGAACCAACTCCACGCCGCGATCGTCGAGCTCGTCGCCCACGACGAAGCCGAGATCAAGTACTCGACCGTGCAGAACTGGTACGCCGGCGACAAGGACGGCAAGGGCGGCATCTACAACTTCGTCACCAAGCGCGGCCTCTGCGCCGGCCGCAAGTCGAAGATCTCTTGGACCCAGGTGGAGACGGGCTCCGCCATCACCTGGAAATATCCGAGCGTCATTCTGAAGGGCGACGACTCGCGCGGCGAATTCTACTCCGTCGCGCTGACCAACCATAAGATGCAGGCCGACACCGGCACCAAGATGGTGCATATCGGCAAGAACACCACGAGCAAGATCGTCTCGAAGGGCATCTCCGCCGACGAGTCGGTGAACAGTTACCGTGGTCAAGTCAAGATCCTGCCCTCGGCCGACAACGCGCGCAATTACTCGCAGTGCGACTCGATGCTCGTCGGCGACCGCTGCCACGCCAACACTTATCCCTACATCGAAGTGAAGAATCAGACCGCCACCGTCGAGCACGAGGCGACCACGTCCAAGATCAACGCCGAGCAGATCTTCTATCTGAAATCGCGCGGCATCGACGACGAGGGCGCCGTGAGCCTCCTTCTGAACGGCTTCTGCAAGGAAGTCTTCAAGGAGCTGCCGCTCGAGTTCTCGGTCGAGGCGGTGAAGCTCCTGGAAATGAAGCTAGAAGGAAGCGTCGGCTAAATGCTCACGATCAAAGACCTGCACGCCAAGGTCGGCGCCTCCGGCGCCGAGATTCTCAAGGGCCTCACCCTCGAGGTCAAAGAGAACGAGGTCCACGCCATCATGGGCCCGAACGGCTCCGGCAAGAGCACCCTCTCGAAGGTGATCGCCGGCCATCCGGATTACGAGGTCACTCGCGGCTCCGTCCAGCTCGAGGTCAACTTCAAGCAGAAGTCCCTCCTCGAGCTCTCCGCCGACCAGCGCGCCCGCGAAGGCGTCTTCCTCGCTTTCCAGTACCCGGTGGAGATTCCGGGCGTCGCCAACAGCGAATTCCTGCGCGCCTCCTTCAACGCCATCTGTCGCCACCAGGGCGTGGAGGAGATGGACGCCCTGGACTTCGACGACTTGATCCGCGCCAAGGCGCGTTTCCTCGGCATGGACGAGAAGTTCATCGACCGGCAGGTGAACGTCGACTTCTCCGGCGGCGAGAAGAAAAGGAACGAGATCCTCCAGATGGCCGTCCTGAATCCGCGCTTGGCCATCCTCGACGAGACCGACTCCGGTCTCGACGTCGACTCCCTCCGCGTCGTCTCCGAAGGCGTGAACAAGCTGCGCACCGCGGACAACGCGGTCGTCTTGATCACCCACTACCAGCGCATCCTGAACTACATCGTTCCCGACTTCGTGCACGTGCTGCACGGCGGCAAGATCATCAAGACCGGCGACAAGTCGCTGGCGCTCGAGATCGAGGAAAGGGGCTATGACTGGCTCCTTAACTAATCCCGCGGTGACCCTCGGCCCGAAGCTCGCCGGCCTTGACGCGACCTTCGCCGCCTTCGCGAAGATGCGCGCCGCCGAGCCGGCATGGCTCGCGCGCTTGCGCCGCGACGCGTTTGCCCGCTTCTCCACCCTCGGGATTCCGACGCGCTCGGAGGAAGAGTGGAAATACACCTCGCTCCGCGGCTTGGACGAGGCGCCTTGGGCCCACGCTCATTCCGGCGCCGCCGTCCTCGCCGGCCTCGGCGTCTCGACCTTAGACGCCGCCAAATCCGCCGCCGCCTCCGGAGTCGCCGCCGGCGACGCGCGCGCCGCGGCCCTGTTCTCCGCCGCCACCCTGGAGTCCTTGCTCCAGGCCGACGAGCACACGATCGTCTTCGACGACGGCCTCCTCTCGACCGCCTGGTCCAAGCTCGGCGCGCTGCCCGAAGGCGTCCGCGTCACCCCGCTGACCGACGCCGTCGCCACGCGCGTCGAGGTCTTGGAGCCGCGCTTCGCCGCCGCCCTCGCCGGGTCTCGCGCCTTCGAAGCGCTGAACATGGCCTTTCTCGACGCCGGCCTCTTGATCGAGATCGACCGCAAGGTGAAGCTCGAGAAGCCGCTGCATATCGTCCACATCGCCGCAACCGGCGGCGTCGCCCGCTTCCCCCGCGTCGTCGTCCGCCTGGGCGAGCTCGCGGAGGCCACGGTTCTCGAGACCCACGTCTCCGCGCCCGGCGCCCGCACGCTGGTTTGCGGCGTCACCGAGCTCGACCTCGCCGCCGGCGCGCACCTGACCCACGCGAAGATCCAGCAAGATTCGGAGCACGGTTTCCACGTCGCCTCGACCCGCGCCCAGCTCTCCCGCGACGCGAAGCTCACCACCTATGCGCTCACGCACGGCGGCAAGGTCACCCGTAACGACCTCGACGTCGCGCTCAACGGCGAAGGCGCCGAGGTCGTCCTCGACGGCTTCTACCTCGTGAACGGCAAGCGCCACGTCGACAACCACACGACCGTCGACCACCGCGTCCCCCACACCGTCTCGAGCCAGCTCTACAAGGGCATTCTCGAGGACCAGTCCCGCGCCGTCTTCAACGGCAAGGTCTTCGTCCGCCAGGACGCGCAGAAGACCGCGGCGCACCAGCTCAACAAGAATTTGTTGCTGAGCTCCGAGTGCGAGATCGACACGAAACCCCAGCTCGAGATCGACGCCGACGACGTCAAGTGCGCCCACGGCGCCGCCGTCGGCCCGCTCGACCAGGACCAGATCTTCTATCTCCAGAGCCGCGCCATCCCCCGCGACGTCGCGGTGCGGATCCTGGCTCTGGGCTTTGCCGACGAGGTGCTGCTACGCTTTCCCATGCCTTTTCATCGCGAACGCTTTCGGAAACTTTTGCCCAAATGAACGGGGCCCCGAATAAGTGGGACGTCTTCAAGGTGCGCGCCGATTTCCCGGCGCTCGGCACTTTGGCGCGCGGAAAACCCCTGGTCTACCTCGACAGCGCCGCCACGACGCTGAAGGCGCGCTCGGTCGTCGAGGCCGTCGAGAAGCACTTTCTCCTCGGCGCCGCCAACGTCCACCGCGGCGTGCACTTTCTGTCGGAAGTCGCGACGCGCCAGTACGAAGAGGCGCGCGCCAAGATCCGCCTCTTCCTCAACGCCAAGGAAAACGCCGAGATCGTCCTGACCTCCGGCACCACGGCGAGCGTCAACCTCGTCGCGAAGAGCTACGGCACCTTCCTGAAGGACGGCGACGAAGTCCTGATTACGCACATGGAGCATCACTCCAACATCGTGCCGTGGCAGATGCTGGGGGAAGAGCGCGGCACGAAGCTGAAGGTCGCTCCTGTCGACGACAGCGGCGAAATCATCCTCGAAGAATTCCAGAAGCTCCTCTCGCCGCGCACGAAGATCGTCTCCTTCGTCTACATCTCCAACGCCCTCGGCACGGTGAACCCCGCCGCCGAGCTGATCCGCCTCGTCCGCGCCCACGCGCCGGAAGCCGTAGTGTTCATGGACTGCGCGCAGGCCGTCGCGCACGTGCCGCTCGACGTGCAAGCGCTCGACGTCGACTTCCTCGCCTTCTCGGCGCACAAGCTCTTCGGCCCGACGGGGACCGGCGTCCTCTACGGTAAAAGGGCGCTCCTCGAGAAGATGCCGCCCGTCTTCGGCGGCGGCGACATGATCCGCTCCGTCACGTTCGAGAAGACCACTTACGCCGGCCTGCCGGTGAAATTCGAGGCGGGCACCCCGAACATCGGCGGCGTCATCGGCCTCGGCGCGGCCATCGACTACGTCAACTCCGTGGGCCTCGAGGCGATCAACGCCTGGGAGCAGGAGCTCCTCGCCTATGCGACCGAGCGCCTCCGCGAGATCCCCGGCCTCCGCTTGATCGGCACGGCCAAGAAAAAGACCGCGATCTGCGGCTTCTTCCTCGACGACGTGCATCCACACGACATCGGCTCGCTCCTGGATGCCGAGGGCGTCGCCATTCGCGCGGGGCATCACTGCACCCAGCCGCTCATGGCCCGTTTCGGCGTGCCGGCGACGGCGCGCGCTTCCTTCTCCCTGTACAACACCAAGGCCGAAGTGGACGCCCTCGTCGAGGCGATCCGCAAGGCGCAGAAGATCTTCGCATGACGACCAACGTCCAGGCCGACCTCTACCAACAGGTCATTCTGGAGCACAACAAGAAGCCCAAGAACTTCGGCAAGCTCGAAGGCGCGACGCACACGGCCGAAGGCTTCAACCCATTGTGCGGCGATCACCTCTGGATCTATCTCACCGTCGACTTCGCGGGGAAGATCGAGAAAGTCGGCTTCGAGGGCTCCGGCTGCGCCATCAGCAAGGCGTCCGCCTCGATGATGACCGTCACGCTCACTGGCAAGACGGTCGACGAGGCGAAGACGATCTTCACCGAGTTCCATAAGCTCCTGCTCGGCGAGCTGAATCCGGACACCGAGCCGCATCAGCTGGGCAAGCTCAAGATTTTCTCCGGCATCTGGCAGTATCCTGCCCGCGTGAAGTGCGCGGCGCTTTCCTGGCATACGATGAACGGCGCGCTCGACCGCAGCCAAACGGTGTCCACCGAATGACTTCCTTGATCAGAATCAAAATCCAGCAGACGCCGAACCCCAACGCCCGCAAGTTCATCACCAGCATGGACCTGAAGCGCGAGGGGAAGATCTCCTACACCGACGAGCACGAGTGCGCGCACGTGCCGCTCGCCGCCGCGCTCCTGCGGCTGGCGAACGTCACGCAGGTGCACCTCTTCGAGAACGTCGCGACGATCACGCAGAACGGCGGCTCCGACTGGGACATCCTCGAAGCGGCGGTGACCAACGTCGTCGAGACCCTCCTGCCACTCCACGATCCCGCCTTCGAAGACGCGCTCGCGGGCGCGTCCGCCGCGAAGACGGCGCAAGACCGCGCGCTCCTTCCCCCCGACGTCGTCACCATCGAGGAGATCCTGGATCGCACCATTCGGCCCGGGCTCCAGGCCGACGGCGGCGACGTCGAGATCCTCGAGCTCGAGGGCAACATCCTGACCATCCGTTACCAAGGCGCCTGCGGCGGCTGCCCTTCTTCGATGATGGGGACGCTCCAGGCCATCGAAGGCATTCTGCGCACCGAATACAACCCCTACCTCGAGGTCGTCGCGCTATGAGCGATCTGCAATCCGTCGTGATCAGCAAAAAGGTCGACGGCAGCTTCATGGCCCAGCACGTCCCCTCCGGCAAAGTCTCGCACGGCCTGACCAAGGACGAAGCCGAGGACGAGATGAGGAAGCTCCTCGGCATGGACGACGACGGCGCGTTCGCCGAGCCGAAGACGAGCGACCGGTTCACGGGTCTCGCCAAGGACATCGCCCTCTTCCTCGAGGGCGAGGTCTCCGACATGCTCGCCCTGCACTCCGGCTTCGCCCGGCTGGAGGCCTATGAGGCCGGCCAGACCCACATCCGCCTCGGCGGCGGCTGTCAGGGCTGCCCCTCGTCCACGATCACGCTCCTCAACGGCGTTCTGGGGCAGCTGCAGGACAAGTTCGGGCAGGACCAAATCGTGGACGTGATCCCGGTGCACGAATGAACATCACTTCGAAGAGTCGTTATGCGTTGAAGATCCTCATGGATCTGGCCGAGCGCGATCCCACCGGGACCGGCGCGGTCGCGCAACGCACCGACATCTCGAAGCGCCAGGGCATCCCGCTCGACTACATGGACCACGTCCTCTCGCGGCTGCGCGAGGCGGGCCTCATCGCTTCCACCCGCGGCCGTGGGGGCGGCTACCGCCTCAGCACCCCCGCCGACCGCGTCTCGGTCTTGGAGATCTTCACGGCCGTCGAGGACAGCTTCCAGCCCGTCCAGTGCCTCGAGGGCGGCGCCGGCTGCGTCCTCGAGCACCAGTGCAGCTCGCGGGACGCCTGGAGCGAAATTTCCGCTGCGATCAGCGCCAGTCTTTCTGGCATAATCCTGGCTGACCTCGTCGCCAAGCGGTCGCACGGACAAAGCCTTTCTTCGGCCCTGCCGATGATGGCCTTCGCGATGAAAGAGTGTCGGGCCCCAAGTCAAAGACGGTGAAGCGATGAAGAATCCGATGGACGGCCTCGAGAATACGTTCTTCCTGACCAAGTTCCGCGAGTTCGTGGCCTGGGGCCGGAAGAACTCGCTCTGGCCGTACCCCTTCGGCACCGCCTGCTGCGGCGTCGAGTACATGTCGGTCGTCGGCCCGAAGTACGACATCGCGCGCTTCGGCGCCGAGGCCGTGCGCTTCTCCCCCCGTCAGGCCGACCTGATGATCGTCGCCGGCACCATCACCGAGAAGATGGCGCCCGTGATCAAAAAGGTCTACGAGCAGATGGCCGAGCCCAAGTGGGTGATGGCCATGGGCGCCTGCGCCTCGAGCGGCGGCTTTTACCGCGCTTACCATGTTCTCCAAGGCGTCGACCGCATCATCCCGGTCGACATCTACGTCGCCGGCTGCCCGCCGACCCCGGAAGCCGTGCTCGCCGGTCTGATGACCCTGCAGGATCGGATCACGGAAGAGGCCAGAAACCCCTCCGGCCGCAATCCGGTGAACGTGCCTGCCACTCGCGCCTGAGGTGTTGGACATGGCCGACGGGAAACCGCCGCAGAAAGTGCGGGAGCTCGACGACGTCTTTCTGCAAGTTCTCGCGGCCATGAAGGCCGAGGTGACCACGGTCGCCGGGCAGGCCTCGCAGATGATCCTGCAGCGCGCCTCGACTTACGTCGCCAGCTCCGCGCGTCAGGCGCTGGTCAACTTCCACCAGCTCTACACGACCGGCGCCGAGGCCCAGGCCGGCACGCTCTCGGTCAATCGCAACGTCGACGACATCTTCGACCAAGTCGCCGCGCAGGTCGAGGACGGCGTCGAGGAGTCGAACATCGTCATCATGGAGGAGGAGGCCGCCGCCAGGGCTCGCCTCAGCTTCTCCGGCGTGCAGAAAGAGCTCGAGGCCATCATTCGCATGGATGCCGGCATCCGCGAGAAGCTCGTGCCGATTCTCTCCAACATGCAGTTCGAGGACTCCTTGCGCCAGCGCCTCGATCACATCGAGCAAGCCTGGAGCCTGACCATCGATCAGCTCCAGAACCCCGAGGCGATGGACCTCGAGGTCATGACGCTCGAGATCGCGCAGATGACGACCTCCGTCGCGGAGCGCGCCTCGGCCTACCGCATCCTGATGAGGAGCGAGCCCCCGCCGGACTCGGACGTCGCCGACATGGTCCTGTTCGACCTCTAATTCACGACGGGGACCCGCGATGGCGCTCAGCGCGAGCAAGAGCATGGCGATCCAGCAGCTTCTCGACGATCTGATGGAGTTCAGCACCGAGTCCATGCGCTGGTGCGCCGAGGCCTCGGAGAATGCGACGCGGCAGATCCTCACGATCCTCGACTTCCTGACCAAGGAAGCCGCGCGCGTCTCCAGCATGTCGAAGGAGGCCGTGGACGCCGTCGATGCGGTCCGCATGGCGGCCGCCTTTGCCGTCGAGGGTAAGGCGGCGACCAACTTGATCGCCGGCCTGAAGAAGCTGGCCGCCGACCACAGCGAGGTCCAGTCTTTCATCGACCCGATCGTGCAGACCCTGCAATTCCAGGACCGCGTCACGCAGATGATGGACAACATCGTCCGGATGATCGCCGCCTGGTCCATCGAGCGCGAGCGCCTCGCCGGCTCCGCGACGGCAAGTCTCGACCTCGTCGCCTTCGGCACGACTTTGCTCGAGTGCGCGACGATGGTCGAAGAGCGCAACCTGATCCGCAAGGTGATCCCCGGGTTGCCGAGCGAGTCCGATACGGCAGCGGTCAACCTTTTCTAGATCGCGTCTCCAACAGGTGGTCGAGCTCGTCCAGCGCGTTGACGTACGCGAATGTGCGGTGGCTATCCAAGCTCGTGCGCGGCCGGTCGCCGGCCCCGCCGACAACGAGGTCGACCGTTGGCGGCAAAAGCCCGTCGAGCTGCGCCAAGTAGTCCGCGAAGGCGATGCGCCGCTCGGTCGCCGGCACGGGCGCGTTGCCGAGCACGACGAGAGGCGCGCGGACCGCTGCCACGGCGGCGGCTAGGTTTTTGGCCGGCAAATTGGCCCCGGCGTAGTAAACGCCGAGCCCGTGGACGCTCGCGAGCGCCGCGCCGAGGAGGATGCCGAACTCGTGCAGATCGTCTTCCGGCGCCGCGAAGACGACCGTCGTTTCCGGCACCTCGCCGCAGGAAAGCGCCTGCAACGAATGCGACATGTCGCCCAGCTGGTCGCGCATCACGGCGGACAACGCGTGCTCCTGGCAGACGTCGAGCGAAGAGGCCGCGACGAGCTCACCGAGCCGTGCGAACAGAGGCACGGCCACGCCGAGCACGAAGGCGCGGACGCCGAGCGCGGCGCGGAGCCATTTCACGTGCATCGTCACGCGCGCGATGTCGAACGTCTCGATCGCCTGCATCAGGGAGTCGGCGCGGGCGCGGATGCCGGGCGAGGCGTCGAGCGGCAGGCGGCGGCTGGCGCGCTGCGGCTCCGTCTGGAAGAGCCGGTCGAGCGCTATGTCCGCGAGGCCGGCGACCTCGCCGACCGCATGGCCGCAACGCACGAGCGCCGCGATCTTTTGCAGGCGCTCGACGTCGTGCTCGCCATAGCGTCGGTGCCCCGACGGGGCTCGCTCCGGTTCGACCGCCCGGTAACGTGCCTCCCAAGCCCGCAGCGTGTGGGTGGAGATGCCAGCCCGCGCTGCGGCTGCCTGAACGGTGTAACTACCTAATTTCAAAAAGGTTCCCCAAAGTCCTACAACATCCTATCGTGACGTATGGATCTTGTCTAACTTTTTGTGATACAAGTCCGATACACAATCGTGAGGGATTAGGCCATGCTGCTCCGTGACGACCAAGACCCCACCCCGACCCCAAAATTTCGGCTGCAGAAGGCAGGCCTCGAGCTCCTCGCCGCTGTTGGCGAAGACGTTGCCCGCGAGGGCCTCGTCCGCACGCCCGAGCGCTTCGCGAAAGCGTTCACCGAGCTCTGCTCCGGATATCGCCTCACCGTGCGCGACGCCATCGGCGAAGGCGTATTCGCCGCCGAAGGCGGAGGTCTGATCGCCGTTCGCGATCTCGAGTTCCACAGTCTCTGTGAGCATCACGTCCTGCCGTTCTGGGGCAAGGCGAGCGTCGCCTACTATCCGGGCGCCTCGATCCTCGGGCTGTCGAAGGTCCCGCGCATCGTCGACCTCTTTGCACGGCGCTTGCAAGTCCAGGAGCGTCTGACGCGACAAGTCGCCGAAGGCATCCGCGAAGCGGTCGCGCCACGGGCCGTCGTCGTGCGTGTGACCGCCGAGCACATGTGCATGCGCATGCGCGGCGTGCAGAAGCAAAGTAGCGTGACGGCGACGGAATATCTGATCGGGGGCGAGACCCTTTCCGACGACGAGCGGCGTCGCCTCTGGGCCGCGATCGAATGAGGAGCGGAGATGCTGGATAAAATTCTGCGAGGCAGTGACTGGAAGGAGCTGGGCTCGTACCTCTCGCCCGCGTTCTTCGAGACCGTCTCGCCCTTTGGCATCGCCGCGCGCATCGGCGAGATGACGCGCAGCTACGTCAGCCGCAAGGGCTTCGATCAAGCCTGCGCGGCGACGGAATCTTTGATCAAGGACGCGGGCTTACCTATCGTCCTCCAGCGCGAGGAGCCGCCGCGGGGGGACAAGATACTGCCGTCGACCGTCTCCGCGCAAAAGCGCGGGGACGCTGTCCTCGAGCTCTACTTTCGCCAACTCCTCACGCTCGATTCCGCCCTGCTGGATCTACGCCACGCGCGCTTTCGTGAGAACGGGGACCAGCTGGAATGGCGGCCGTCCGCCTTGTTGGTCCGCTGGGAGCCCGTGTTTCTGGCGCGCATCCGGGCGATGTACGACGGCTTCTATCTCAGCCGAGGCGCACAATTCGACGAGACGCTGGCCGATCTCGGCCTGGCTTCGGGGCGAGACGTGCTCCTGACGCATTTCGGCGACAGCCAGGACGCGGTCCGGTTTCGCCTGAGCGAGTTCCGCGCCACCTTCCACCAGCTCTTCACCAGCGCCAAGGCCGCGAAGGCGCGAATCCCGAGCGAGTTCTTCGCTTTTGGCGCCGGCCTCGTCTGCCTGTACGAGCACCTCGAGCAGCTGGACCTTCCGTTCGACGTGCGCAGCGCTTACCTGCGTGCGCGCCGCGAAGTCCTGTCTTGAAGGTCGCGATCGCGGGCGCCGCCGGCTTCATCGGGCGCGCGGTGACGGCCGAGCTGGCAGGGCACCATGACGTGGTCCCGCTCTCGCGGCGCGGACCCTTCCCCTGCAATCTCTTCAGCCTCCTCGAGGCCGAGCGCGCGCTCGAAGGCATCGACGTCGCGATCTACCTGGTGCACTCGATGATGCCGCCGAGCCGGCTGACGCAGGGCTCGTTCGCCGATCTCGATCTGATCATCGCCGACAATTTCGCGCGCGCCGCGAAATTGAAGGGCGTCAAGCGGATCGTCTATCTCGGTGGGCTGATCCCCGACGCGCCGCTTTCCGAGCACCTCGAAAGCCGCCTGGAAGTGGAGCGTGTGCTCGCGAGCCACGGCGTGCCGGTCGTCACGCTGCGCGCGGGCCTCGTCATCGGGCGCGCTAGCTCCTCTTTCTGCATCCTCGAGAAGCTGGTGCGCCGCCTTCCCGTGATGCTGTGCCCGCGCTGGACCCGCAACCGCTGCGAGCCCATCGCCTTGAGCGATGTGGTCCGCCTCATGGTCCGCGTCGTCGACGACCCGGAGCTGCCGCCGGGCGCCTACGACGTCGGCTCGGGAGACGTCTTGCCGTATTGGGTCATGTTGAGGCACGTGGCGCGCGTCCTCGGCTTGCGGCGCCGGTTCATCGAGGTGCCGATGCTTTCGGCGGGCTTGTCCCGGCTCTGGGTCAGCACCGTGACGCAGACCCCGCGCAACCTCGTTTATCCTTTGATCGAGAGCCTGCGCCACGACATGGTCGCTCGTGATGCGCGCTTGTTCGAGCGTTACGACATGCGGCCGCAATCGTTCGACGCGGCCGTGCGCGAAGCCTTGGTGGAGGTCTCCCGCCCCGTCCGGCCGCGCCTGCCCGCCGCAGTGCTCGCCGACTCCGCGGTGACCTCCGTGCAGCGCTTGCCGCAACCCCCCGGTCATACGATCGCGGAAATCGCGGCGGAGTACGTGCGCTGGGTGCCGCGCCTGATGCGGCCCTTTCTCCAGGTCGATACGGACGCGGAAGGCTCGCTCGCCTTCCGCCTTTGGCGCTGGAAGCTTCTCGAGCTCACCTACAGCAAGGAACGCAGCAGCCGAACCCGGCAGCTCTACTACCTCACCGGCGGCCTCCTCCTGCGCAAGATCAAAGGCAACGCCCGCGGTCGTCTGGAGTTCCGCGACGTCCCCGGCCGGCGCGAGCTGATCGCCGCGGTTCTCGACTTCCGGCCGCGCCTACCGTGGTGGATCTACCGGCAAACGCAGGCTCGAGTGCACCTCTTGGTGATGCGCCTCTTCGCGCGGCACCTGGCGTCACAGAGCGAGCGTGACCCCAAGCCCGTTCTCGACGACGAGCAAGGCCACGGCCGCGCCGTCGTCCCGGTGCCAAGCCGTCACCCCTAGCGCCGTCCCGGCGCCGATCAGCGCGCCCACGGCGGTGTCGGTGAAAAAGTGCTTGTCGCCCTCGATCCGCGCCAAAGCCGTCATCCCCGCGACGCCGAAAGCGCCGAGCTTCGCCGCCAGCGAGGCCTCAGGGAAAAGCCGGGCGAAGAGCGTCGCGCCCGCGAACGCTGCCGACGAGTGACCCGACGGAAAGGACAGGGTGTCGTCCCCCTTCGCCGGGACGCTCGGGTACGCGTTCGGCTTCGGCCGCGGCCGGCGCACCGAGGTCTTGATGCCGGTGACGATGAAATTCTCGAGCAGGAGCGTGTGCGCGACGGTGAGCACTTTGCCCGCCGTCTCCGGCGAGTCGTCGATGAGAGCGATCGCCGCCGGCGCGACCGAGATGCCGATGACGGAGACGTCGGACGCCTGCCGCCACCTTTTCTCCTTCGGCGTCGGCGCGGGCCCGGTGTCGTCGCCGTGCAGCGTCTGATGCACTTTGTCGTCGGCCCTTTGTGTCGGAAATTTCCCGCGCTCGACGCCGTTCGAATCGGCGGCGATCGCGGCGACGCCGAGCGTGGCGGCGCCGAGAGCGGCGTCGAAGGCGAGCTCACGGGGCCAATCGACCTCGCGGGCCTTCGCCTCGGCGGCGAACAGGAGGGTGAGCACCACAATATCGAACCGCATCTCCCCCTCCCGCACGAGCACCGCCGAGGCCGCCGATCCCGTCAATGTAGTCGGTCGACGGCCTGGGTTCAACGATTAGGCGGCGAGCTTCCCGTGACTCGGGCGGACGCCCTTCGGGACGGAGATCGTGACCTTCGTGCCTTCGCCACGCTTGGTCGTGACGTCGAGCGTGCCGCCGGCGTCGCGGACGGCGGCCTCGACCGCGCTCATGCCGACGCCGCGGCCCGAGATCTCCGAGACCGAGTCCGACGTGCTGACGCCGTTCAGGAAGATGGGTCGTCAGCTGTGCGGCTCGACAGATCGTCTTGGCGCCGGTTCCTTACGTCGTGCTCGAGTCGATGGTCCAGGCCCAGGGCGCGGTCATCGAGCGGCAAGACCTCGTCGAGCGCGCTTGGAAAGGCGCGGCCGTCTCGAGCAACGCGCTGGACCAGCAGGTCCTCGTCATTCGGAAGTCTTTACTGGACCTGCACAGCCGCGTGACGCTCCGTGCCGTTTACGGGGTCGGATTCCAGTTGGTCGCGCCGCTCTAAGTCGTCGGGTAGCGGCGAGCGCCGAAGAAGACGCCCACCGCCCCGATCCGATCGGTTCCGATCAGCTCATTCCAAGAGGTCCGGGCGGTGGATCAAGATCGCCCCGGCCGTCACGTAAGCAATGTAGTCGTTCAGGAGCCCGGCTTCGACGAGCTCCCAGGCATTACGCGCGCCGCCGTCGCGGATCGCCTTCTGGACGTGCGCTTCGCCTTGATTGTACGCCGCGAGCGCCAGGAGCCAGTCGCCGCCGAACATGCGCTTGTCGTCGCCGAGGAGGCGCATCGCCGCGTCGGTCTCCTTCTCGACGTCCAAGCGTTCGTCGACCTCGGCATCCACGCGCAGCCCGTAGCGCCGCGCGGTCCGCTGGATGAACTGCCAAATGCCGGCGCCGACGACCTGCTGCGGCAAATTCTGATACCCCGACTCGACGAGGGGGACCGCGAGGATCGCCTTCGGAAAGCCGAGGCGGGCGAGCTCCGGCTCGATGAGCGGCCGGTAGAGCTCCATCCGTTCGAGCGAGGCCTTCACGAACGCCGCCCGCTGCGGGTCGGTGACGGCGCGGTTGAGTCGAGAGAGGACGGCATCGTTCACGGCGAGGGGAAAGTCGGCGCTCACCTCGATGCCGCGCACGATCTCGCGGGTTTCTTCGAGGGTGAGCGGCGGACGCGGCCTGGCGCCTTGCGCCGCATAAGCCAAGGAGCCGAGACAGCCGACGAGCAGGACGGCGCCGGCGAGGGCCCGGCGCGCGGCGCGGGCCGCGGCACGGGGACTTTCGCCGAGCATGAGATGACGCGGAAACATCGCGATTCTCCTAGAAAGTAAGTGTTTGGAGCGATTGGGGTCGCACGGATCCGCCGCCATTCCCGCCGTACCAGGCGGAAGGGCACGGGCCAGGAGCGCTGCCTCGGCGACCGAGACGAGACAGTGCCCGTAGGCTTGCGGATCGAGGCGCGCCCGGCCGAGCAGCGCTTCGTCGCAAGCCAACTCATGAAGGTCCTGGAACGTCTTGCGCCAGAGCCTCGTGAAGGGATTCAAGGGGAAGAGCGGCGCCAATAGCGCCAAAGCCCAGAGCCAGGCGGGGTCGCCGTGGCGGTGATGTTGGCCTTCGTGGCGCAGGGCCAGCGCCAGCGCGCCCGGCTCGGCCGCCATCGCCTGGGGCAGGGAAATCAGCGCCGAGCGCGGTGTCCACAGCGCGAACGGCACGGCGGGGTCCGCTTGCGCAAAGACGGCGACCCGTCCGATGCGGCGCAACGCCAAGCCGCGGCGCAGGAGGCGACGGATGCGGTAAATGCCGAGGCCGAAGAGGACGATCTCCACCGTGGCGGCGCCGGCAAGGGCGAGGCCGCCGAACAGCTCGGCGCGTGCCGCGAGGGTCGGCTCGGCTTTGGCGAGCGCGAGCCGCTTTCCCGTTTCCAGGTCGACCGCCCCCGGCTTGGTCGCAGCCGGACTGACCTCTTTCACGACGAGGGCCCAGATCCGCGTCGCTCCCTGGAGCGCTCGATGGCGCGGCAAAAGCGCCGCGAAGGGGACGGCGAGCAGACTCGCGACGAGGAGACCGCGGCCCACGGCCACGCGCGTCCTCCACGCGATGCGAAAGCCGTCCTTGGACAGCTCGACGAGCGCCAGCCAAGCGCGGAACGCCAGCCAAGCGCACGCAAGCGCGACGTGCGCGCCGAGATACGCGGCGAGCGTCATGGCGCGAGCCTTTCGTCGAGGAGCTTGCGGAGGCGGTCGAGCTCGGCTTTATCGAGTGACTCGGTGTCGATCAGGCGCGCAACGAGGGCCGACGCCTCGCCGTCAAAAACGGTGGTGACGAGCCGCTCGAGGCTCGTGCGCTCGTACTCGGACTTCTCGAGGAGCGGCGCATAGAAGTGAGCCTGCCCTTCTTTGCGGGTCGCGACGATCTTCTTGCCCTCGAGGATGCGCAGGATCGTCGACACGGAGGTGTAGGCGAGGGCGCGGTCTGAGGGCAGTTCGCCCATCACTTGGCGGACCGTCGCTTCGCCGACGCGCCAGAGAATGGTCATGAGCTCGAGCTCGGCTTCGGTCAGGGTGACGGCTTTTTTCTTCATGGGATGACTGTAACTAAGATCTTAGTTGGATGCAACTAAGGCCTTAGTTAGGGGGGGGGGGGGGGGGTGGCAGAAAAAACAAAGGTTTAAACTCCGGGGAACAAAAACAAAGCAGGAGTCCAAAAAAAAAAAGTATATACGACATAAACCCGACTATGATTTAACCTTAACGCACCAACAC
>JANOTL010000150.1:0-7316 GCA_031416315.1 Pseudomonadota bacterium | reverse complement strand
TCCAAGCTCTCTTATCTGGACCAGGAAGCGGTGCTCAGCGCCGCCAAAAACACCGGCGCCGACGCCCTTCACCCCGGCTACGGCTTCCTGTCCGAGAACGCCGATTTCTCCGAGCTGTGCGCCAAGCGCGGCATCACCTTCCTCGGGCCGCCCCCCGCCGCGAGCCGCAAGCTCGGCTTCAAGAGCACGGGCAAGGCCGTCGCGACGGCCGCGAACGTGCCTTGCGTGCCGGGCACGAAAGGCGACATCTCCACCGTCGACCCCGAGGAGATCGCCGCGATCGGCTACCCGGTCCTCATCAAGGCGTCCGCCGGCGGCGGCGGCAAGGGCATGAGAATCGTCAGGACTCCCGACGAGCTCAAGCCCCAGCTCGAGGCCGCCGCGACCGAGGCCAAGGCCGCCTTCGGCGACGGCTCGGTGTTCATCGAAAAGCTGCTCGAACGCCCGCGCCACGTGGAAATCCAGATCATCGCCGACAAGCACGGCAACGTCGTCGCTTTCCCCGAGCGCGACTGCACGGTCCAGCGCCGCCACCAGAAGCTCGTCGAGGAATCGCCCTCGCCGGCGTTTACGCCGGCGATTCGAAAGGACATGCAGGAGGCCGCGATCCGTCTCGCGAAGGCCGCCAACTACCAGAACGTCGGCACCGTCGAGTTCCTTTTCCAGGACGGCAAGTTCTATTTCATCGAGGTCAACGCGCGCCTGCAGGTCGAGCATCCCGTGACCGAGGCCGTCGCGGGCGTCGACCTCATGGAGCTCATGATCCGCGTCGCCGCCGGCGAGAAGCTTCCTTTTGGACAAGAGCGCGCGTCCGAAATTCGCTGCCACGCCATCGAACATCGCATCAACGCGGAAGATCCCGACAACAACTTCATGCCCTGCCCCGGCCGCATCGAATCGATCGAGCTCCCCGGCGGCGCGGGCGTGCGCGTTGACACCCATGTCTACGCGGGCTACACGATCCCGAGCTACTACGACAGCATGATCGCCAAGCTCATCATCTCGGCCGAGGACCGGCCGAAGGCCCTGCGGCGCTCCCTGCGCGCGTTGGGCGAGCTCAAGATCATCGGCGTCAAGACGACCGCCGGGATGCATGCGAAGGTCGTCGCGCACCCCGTCTTCATGGCGGGCGATTTCGACACGCATTTCATCGAAAAGACGAAGCTTCTCGACAAGGAGCCTTCACATGTCTAACGACCGAGCCATAAGGCGAGGAAGTGTCCCTTCCACACTCCGTGGAGAAGGGACCTTCAAAAAAACGATCGAGGCGCAGCTCAAGGACTCGGCGAAGGTGCTTAACGCCGTCGCCAAGCTCTCGCCCGGCATCGACGCGGCCGCGCAGGACCTGCTCCGCTCCTACCGCAACGGCGGCAAGCTGCTGTCCTTCGGCAACGGCGGCTCCTCGTGCGACGCGATCAACTTCGCCGACGAGCTCACGGGCCGCTACCGCCGCAACCGCCCCGGCCTCCCCGCCGTCGCGCTCTCGGCCAACACCAGCGACCTCACCTCGATCGCCAACGACTTCGGCTTCGAATTCGTGTTCGAGCGCCCGCTGCGCGCGCTGGGCCGCCCCGGGGATATCGCGGTCGCGATCTCGACCTCAGGCAACTCCAAGAACGTGCTGAAGGCCGCGGCTGCCGCGCGCGAGATCGGCATGACGGTCATCGGCCTGACGGGCCGCTCCGGCGGCAAGCTTAAGGCGCTGTGCGACCACTGCGTGCGCGTGCCCTCAGACTCCACGGCCCGCATTCAAGAGGCGCACATCACGGTCATCCAGATCTGGTGCGGCATCCTGGAGGACGAGCTGTTCCCCAACGCCCCGCTGGCGCACGGCTGATGGCGAGCACGACCGCGAAGATCCGCCCCCTCAAGAAGCTCGCGACGATGCGCGAGCTGTGGCGCTGGGAGCGCCGCGCCGTCGTCTTCACGAACGGCGTCTTCGACATATTGCACGCGGGCCACGTGAAGGTGCTCGAGAAGGCGAAGGCGCAGGGCGACCTGCTCATCGTCGGCGTCAACTCCGACCGTTCCGCGCGCGCGCTCGACAAGGCGCCGGGGCGACCCGTGAACAAGTGGCGCGACCGCGCCGAGGTCATCGCCGCGCTCGGCTGCGTGGATGCCGTCGTTAAATTCGACGAGGCCACGCCCGAGAAGCTCATGGCTCGCCTGAAGCCTGACGTGCAGGTGAAGGGCGGGGACTACAAGCCCTCCGACCTGCCCGAGGCCAAGCACGCGGGGCGCGTCGTGATCGTGGCGCTGAAGAAGGGCTACTCGACGACGGGCTTGATCAGGCGGCTGCAAGGGAAGCGCTGATGCGCGCGGCACTGGCGCTGGTCGCGGCCTGCTTGGCCGCTTGCGCGGGAGCCGGATCCGTCACGCCGTCCACTCCGAAGCCCGGAAGCGCGATCGTCCGCGGCCGCTTCATCGGCTACAAGCTCACACCGGACTCGACCGTCAGCATCTTAGACTGCAAGGTCACGCGCGGCACCGAGCGCATTAGTAAGGACGGCACGTTCGAGCTTCGCGCCGACGGCTGCCCTCCCGGCATTCACCGCCTCGTGTTCGGCAAGAACGCCGCCGAGCTGCTCAAGTTCACGATCCGCGGACCCGTCACGGACATCGGCACCATCGAAGGCGGGAATTAATTGCGATCGTTGAAGTTATCCACAGTATTCTGACAAGAAATATTTGTGGATAAGTCCGCGGGGAAGAAGTGTGAACAGTTCGCCTTCGGATGCCTCCCAAAAGACGAAGGGCCCCCGCCTCTCGGCGGGAGCCCCTCTACTTGATGCGTTGAGCCGTTCTTACTGAGCCGTCGCGTTCTCCGGAGCGGGCGCGGCGCCCTTCTCCGCGATCTGCGCCTTCGCGCCCTCGATCGCCTTATCGACATCCTCGGTCATGTGCTTCGGGTGCGCGGCCTTGAACTTCTCGAGGCCCTTGAGGGCCGCCTCGAACTTGCCTTGCTCCAGCAGCTCGATGGACGGAGCGAGCTCGTCATCGATCAGGCGAAGCTTGCGCGCCTTCGCGGACCCCGCGTCGCCCTTGAGGCCGGGCTCGTTCGGATCGGCGATGTTCTTCTTCGCCTGGGGGTCTCCGCGCACGGCGGCCACGCCCTGGGCGCCGCGGGCCTTCTTGCGCTCCCCGCTCACGGCCGACTGGGCCAAGGTGTTGCGGAAGTTCTTGAGGAAGTACGCCCAGCTGGATTTAGCCGGAGCGGATTTCGGGGCCTCCTCGGCCCGCGCGGGCGCGATCAGCGCGAACGCGAGAGTGGCGGTTAGAATGAGTTTCATGATGTTAATATCCTCCTGAGAGTTTTCAGCTTCCCTTGATAAGGCTGTCCACGGCCGGCTTGAAGCTCTGCGAAAGCGCCACGGCTTTCTCGCCCATCTCGCGCGCCTTCTCGGACTTCTTGAGGCGGAGCGACGTCTTCACCAGGTTGAGCCAGATCATCGGGTCGGTGGGGTCGGCCTCGGCCGCCTGCGTGAAGCGCTTCTCGGCCTCGATGTTGTCGCCTTCCAGGAAGGCCACGCTGCCGAGGTTGTTGAGCGCCGCCGAATTCGACGGGTCGAGCGAGAGCACCTTGTTGAACTCGGTGAGGGCCGCCTCGCGGTTGCCGAACTGGTACTCGATGATCCCGAGCTGGAGCTGCGCGTCGACGTCCTTGCCGTTGCGGCGGATGTCGGCCTCGTAGCCCTTCTTCAGGAACTGATAGCGATCCTTGGCGAGGACGTTGACCTGATCGTCGTACCTGCGCTCGAGGGTGGTGAAGTCGGGGAACTTGGGGCTGAAGTCGGTCGGCGGCATCGAGACCGGCTCGTAGGTCTGCCAGGCTTTCTGCACCGAGTACACCTTCACGCGTCCCTTTTCGGCCTCCGCCTTATACGCGTAGGCGGCCTTCGATACGGCGTCGATGAACGGCTTGCCGATGTAGGTCACCTCGATGGGGACCCACATCGTGCCCTCGTGCTCGACGAGCAGGTCGGCGGGCATGCCCGCCTCCGCCGCGTCCTCCGCCTCGGTGTCGAACATCATCGTCATGTGGCCGGGGTAGTCGAGGATCGCGACGCGCACCTCGCTGTCCTCCAGCAGCGCCGCGTACAACGAAGTCAGGTCCGAACACTGGCCCGCCTTGCTGCGCAGCGTTTCGCGCGGGAACTGCGTGTAGTCGACCGGGAAGTTGGGGTCGTCGTGCGCCGCCGCGAACGGGTTCGCCGGGTTCGCGACGAACTTCAGACCGTACTCGGAGAGCGCGTTCCAGACGCGCATCGCCTTGACCACCGGCTCGTTGAGCGCGGACGCCTTGCGGTTCTTGAACTCGAGCGAGGAGACGCTCTTCGAGAAGTCCTTCACCGGAGGATCCTTGCGCGTCACGAAGTTGGCGATGCGCTGAGGATCCTGCCAGGTGATCGCGTTTCGGGAGTAGAGGCGCAGCGGCTTCGTGATCGACACCGTCTGCTGCTTGCCGTTCTCGAAGTAGGTCATCGTGAACTCCGCCTGGATTGGCGTGTCCTCGCTGACGTCGAGCACCTTGTTGTTGAGCGTCGCGATCAGCGGGATCTCGACGGACTGCTTGGGCTCGAGGCGCTTGATCTCGGTGTCGAAGCCGAAGTCCATGTAGTCCTTGAGCTTGAAGGTCAGCTTCACGTTCTGGAAAGGCACGTTGACGTTGTTCGTCAGGAGAGCGGAGCCCATCGGGTTGCGCAGGTACCACTTGTAGTTCGCGGCGAAGATGTCGCCGAGCGTGATGGTCGAGATCTCGACGGGCGACCGGTTGAAGGACCCGGACACGAAGGCGTCGATCGGGCGGCCGGCGGGGCCGACGTCGCCGGTCTTCGACTTCGTGGCGACGCGGTACCAGTACTTCTCGTAAGGCGTGACCTCGGAATCCTCGAACTTCTCCTTCGTCGTCTCGCCCGCGGGAGACCAGGGGCCGGAGGCGTTGGTCGAGCGCGTCACGACGTAGCCGCCCGTCCACGGATCGGCGACCGCGTCCCAGTGCAGGTAGACGATGCCGTCGGCGGTCTTCGACGAGACGCCGACCGGGGCGGTGAGCATGGGGTGGAGATCGTAGCTGACGAGGCGGCCCTTGCCCTTGTCGGCGATCACGAGCTTGTCGCCCTGCACGGAGACCGCGATCGGCTCGAGCAGCTCCCGCTCCTGCTTGCCGCCCGCGAAGAAGTCCGCGAGCCACTTGCCGTCCTTCGTGTGGACGCTGACGCGGCGCAGCTGGGAGTCCAGGGTGTAGAGGTAGTTCTGGCCGTCGAAGGCGAGCGAGATGGGAGACTTAAACTCGCCGGGGCCGTCGCCGTCCTCGCCCCAGGAGTTGATGTACGCGCCTGAAGGCTCGCACTTGAACACGCGCTTGAGGCCCTTGTCGGCGAAATAGACAAAGCCGGCCTTGTCCCAGGCGACCGCGACGGGCTCCTGCAGCATGTAGGAGCCGACCTTGGGGCCGAAGCCGAACAGGAACACGCCCTCGGGGCTGAACGCGTCGATGCGCTGGTTGCCGGTGTCGGCCACGTAGACCACGCCCTCGCCGTTGATCGCCACGCCGTTGGGGTTCTTCATGCGGCCTTCGCGCTTCTTGCTGTCGAAGAAGCCCTGAGCCTCGCCGACGTTCGACTTCCACTTTCCGTCGAGCTCGAACTGCTGGAGCCGGTGATTGGGATTGTCCGTCACATAGAGCCCGTCGACCTTCGAGGACTTCGACGCGGCCATGCCGCCGACGCCGCGCGTGACCTCGCCGCCCTTGCCCTTCGAGGAGCCGAAGCGCGCCTTCTCCTTGCCTGAGGAATCGATGAGGACGAACTGCATCTCCTTCGGCAGCCAGGCGTACAGGTCGTCGCCGTACGGCGCGAGAACGGAGGCCGAGTACGGCCAGCTGCGGCTCGGCCCGGACACCGACATCTTGGTCTGGAGGTTCATGGACAGAGGCTTCACCTTGAGCTTGTTGGTGAGCTCGACGCGGTGGATGCGGTTGTTGCCCGTGTCGAGCACCAGCAGCATGCCGTCCGGCGTGATCGCGACGCCCTCGGCCTTCCGCATCTGGCCGACGCCGGAGCCCAGCGAGCCGAATCGGCCCATGATGAAGCCGTCGCCGGACTGCTCGATGACCTTGCCGTTCTTGCCGTCCACGACGTAGAGGAAGCCGTACTGGTCGACCGTGAAGTCGTTGCCGAGCAGGGCGTATTCCTTCACGAACTTGGCGGACGCATCGTACTTCTGCATGCGCTCGTTGTTGCGGTCGAGGACGAAGACGTTGTCGGACGGATCGACGGCGATGCGCGTTGGATTATTGAGCAGGCCCGGCTCCTTGCCGTAGCGTCCGAAGAGGAACAGCAGGATGCCTTCGTTCGTGAAGACCTGGATGCGGTTGTTTCCCGTGTCCGAGACGTAGATGCGACCGTCGGCGCCGACGGCGACGGATTCGGGATTGCGCAGCTTGCCCGGCTCCGCGCCCTTCTCGCCGAACGCGTAGACGAAGTTGCCGTCGCGGTCGAAGATCGCGATGCGGTGATTGCCCGTGTCGGCGACGTAGACGTTGCCCTTCGGTCCGACCGCGACGCCGCGCGGGCCGCTGAAGGTGCCCTTGCTGCCGACGGACTTGATCAGCTTGCCGGTCAGGTCGTACAGGAAAAGAGAGTTCTTCTTCTCGTCGACGACATAGAGCCGGTCGGCCGCGGCGGCCGCGGCGACGGGCTTGACCATCTCGTCGCCCTTGATGGGCTCGAGGAAGCGGATCGTGTCGTAGGCGCCGGCGGGTACGGCGAGCAGCAGCGCCAAAGAGAGAAGCTTGATGCGGTTCATGCTTTTACGGCCTCCTTAATGAGCTTATTGACGAGGGCGGGGTTCGCCTTTCCCTTGGAGAGCTTCATGACGCCGCCGACGATCGAGCCGATCGCGGCGTCCTTGCCGCCTTTGATGTCGGCGGCGGCTTTGGGATTGGCGGCGAGCGCTTGAATAACCCATTCCATGACCTGCTTGTCGTCGGACACCTGCGACAGGCCGAGCTCCTCGACGAGCGCCTTCGGGCCCTTGCCGGACTCCCACATCTTGGCGAAGACGTCCTTGGCGCCCTTGGAGGACAAGGTCCCCGCGGCCACGAGGCCGGTGAGCTCGCCCAGGTGCGCGGCGAGCACCGGCGACTGAGTCGCGGTCTTGCCCTCGGCGTTAAGGCGGCCCAGCAATTCGGTGGTCAAGAGGTTGGACACGGTTTTGGCGGTTCCGGCGGGGGCGGCCGCGACGGCCTTCTCGAAATAATCGGCGAGAAACCGGTCGCTCGTCAGCACCTCGGCGTCGTAGGAGGATAGCCCCAA
>JANOTL010000149.1:0-4833 GCA_031416315.1 Pseudomonadota bacterium | reverse complement strand
TCTGCTGCCAGGTGGCCGACTGTGCCTCGACCCGAAGTCGAGTAGAAGATCTGACCCGGCCGCGGCTTCGCAAGCGCGAAGCGAACTTCGAACGGGCCGGACTTTTAGGCGAGGCTGATGGGAGGGCGCAGGATCGTCTCGACCATCAGGCGATCTGCGAACGGATCAAACTTGGGCGCCAGGAACGTCTGCTTGGGCGCCGCGATGATCTCACCGGAGGCCATCGCTGGAGAAAGAAAATGGGTCTGGCACAGACAGGCGTGACAGCTCTCAGCCTGGACGCAACTCACATCCATTGTGTCGATCGCCACATCGGCGACGAACAGGAGGGCTAACGCCAGAGCGGCCTTGCGCATGGGGAGTTTATAACAGATACGCCGAATCCCGGCAAGGCTACCCTGTCGAGCTCTCGGACAGCTTGCCGGAGCGCAACCGAAGCGCGTTCGCTATGACCGAGACGGAACTCAGACTCATAGCGGCGCTCGCCATCATCGGACTGAGAAGGACGCCGAACGCGGGATACAGCACGCCCGCCGCCACGGGAACTCCCGCGCAGAAATCGTCCAAACCCGTCTCCAAACTCGACAAAAAATCCGTCCGACTAGCCGGGCGCCTCTACTAGCCGATCCGAATATTAGTAGAATGAATCAGCAGTATTTCGAAAATGGTGTGTCGCCAAAGAGGTGCATGGGGACAATCTGCAAAACCATTATTCGCGGGTTCGAATCCCGCTCGCACCTCCAGTTTAGACGGTCTTCGACGAGCGCCCCTCAGCCACTGTTGCTAGTCGTTGCCGGTGGCTGAGGGCTTTTTGCTCCAAGCTTGACGCCAAAGCCGTCGCCCACCTGAGAGGCGCTCACAAGGTTCGCCAGCGCCGAGATCATGCAGCGGCGGCCTCTGTGCGACGCGGCAACAGGATGTCGAGCCGGGTGCCTTTGCCGGGCTTGCTCTTGATCGTGATGCCGCCCTGATTGCTCTCAACGAGCATCTTCGCGATCGAGAGTCCGAGGCCGGTGCCTTTGATGTCCAAGCGGCGCGCTTCCTTCGTGCGGTGAAATCGGTCGAAGACCAGCGGCAGCTCCGCCGCGTTGATGCCGATGCCCGTGTCCGCGACGACGAACCGCACGGAGTCTCCGGCCGGCTTCGCCGAAATCGTCAGTCCCCCCCCCTGGCGGTTGAATACGATGGCGTTGGCCGTGATGTTCATGAAGACGCGGCGCAACTGGGCCTCGTCCGCGTGGACGGCGGCGTCCTTCGCAATGGAGACCTTGATGGTCAGTTCGCGGCGGGAGGACAAGGGCGCCAGGTCCGCCAGCACGCCGCGGACCAGGCGGTTTGAATCGATCGGGCCCGGATACGACTTCAGGCTTTTCGCCTCCAGGGTCGAAAGATACAGCAGGTTTTCGATGAGCTCGGTCAGGCGCACGGTGTGCCTCTCAATCGTACGCACGAACGCGCGCGCGTGCCGCTTGTCGTCGAAGCCGCCGCGCAGCAGGAGCTCCGCGTAGCCCTTGATCGCGGTGAGCGGTGTCAGGAATTCGTGCGAGACGTTCGCCACGTAATCGCGCTGCAGGCGCTCTCGGGTCGCGGATTGGCTGAGCTTGGCCTCTCTGCGCTCCTTGGTGACGTCGAAAGCGACCCCGATCACCCCGCCGATGCCGAGGCGATCCAAGTGCACCTTCCATATTCGGCCCGCGTACAGGGCGTCATAGGACGCGCTCCCCGTGCGCACCGCCTGCAGCCGCATCGCGAGCGCGGACGCGCGCTTGCGCGCGCCGGCGACCGGGGCGTCGAGCAAGGGTTGCGCGCGGCCGTCGATCGATTTTAAGGCGCCGCCGGCCGCGGACAGCACGCGGCCGTGCGAATCGGCGGTAAAAAGAATGGCCGGGGACGATTCGGCGACGAGGCGCAGGCTCGCGTCCTTCTGGAGCAGCGCCTGGCGCACGGCGAACGCATCGGTGAGATCGGTCACGATGACGGAGAAGACCTGGGTGCCGTCCAGGTCGAGCGGCGTCAGCGAGAGCTGCGCGGGCACGCTGCCCTTGACCCGGCGGAGCATGATCGTCGCCTTCCGAGGACCGGAGTCGCCCCGAAGGAGCTTGTCGAAAGCGGCGCGTCCTCCGTTGACCAGCAAGTTGGAAAATTGACGCCCCATCATGCGTTCGAGCGGACGGCCGGCGAGCGCGGCCATACGCGCGTTGCAGTAAAGAATCACGCCGTCGGAGCTCAGCGTCAGCGCGCCTTCGTTCATGCTTTCGACGATGACGCGGTACGGATGATCGGCGCCCTTGAGCGTGTATATCCGCTTCGTTCCGGCCGGGCCGGCGACGACGAGGGCGTCCACCGCGCCGCTTTGGATGGCGGACAGCGTCTCCTCGGCGTCGCGCAGTTTCTCGCGCAGCTCGTCGATCTGCCGGCGCGAGGCGGGGGTGAGCGAGAGCGCGATCCTACGCGGCATAACTCTGGAGGCCAAGGCTGACGCGCACCTTCTGCTCGTCGGACATGTCGCCGATGAGCCGGCGCAACGGAAGCGGGCTCTTTTTGATCAAGGTCGGCGCCGCGAAAATCTGATGTATGCCGGCCAATGCGGGTTGCTGATAAATATCGATGACTTCCAGATCGTAGTTGCCGGGCAGCTCTTTTTCACAGAGGCGACTGATGTTCTCCAGCGCGCGCTGCGAGCGAACGGTCGCCCCGGTCAAGTAGAGCGTGAGCGCGAAGCGCGGTTTTCGCGTCTGGCCCTTCGTCAAGCGAGGTCCAGGCTCACGAGGACCTTCGCGGTGTCGGAGAGATCTCCGAGAATCTTGCGGACCGGCGCGGGCAGCTTGCGCACGAGCGTGGGCAACGCCAGGATCTGATGCTCGGCCGCCTTCGCGGGATGGCGCTGGAGATCGATGACTTTGATCGTATGGCGGCCATTTAGGTGCGCCTCGCAGAGCGTCTTGAGGTTGGCGATCGCGTTCAGCGAGCGCGGCGACTGGCCAGCCACATACAGCGTGAGACGATAGACTGCTCTCGCCTCGGACTTCACTTGGTGCCGTTGCTGGCGTTCGTCGGGGCGTCGCGCAGATTGTCGAGCTTCAGCTGCGCCTTGCCCGCGAGCCTCACGGCCATATGGGCGGCGGCGGCGGAGGTGGTCAGTTCCTCGTCCTCGGAGGCGAGCGTCGCGCGCAGCGCCGCGATCTGCGCCTCCACGACCGTTTTACGGCGGGCGGCGTCCCGGCGCTTGCGGTCGGACTCGTCCGTCAAGAGCTGCCGTTCCAAATGTTCGCGCTCCTCCTGCGAGGCGCGCGCCGAGCCCGTGAACACCTGGCCGTTGCCGAGGTACACGTCCACGAGCCGGATGCCGCGCGAGGTGATCAAGAACTCGCGGACCTGGTTCGAGTGGTTCATGCCGCGCGACTTGAGCACGTAGATGAGGCGGTTGCGCTCGCCGCTGAGCTCGATGTCGCGCAGCTGCAGCCAGGTGTCCATGAGGGAAGAGACGCCGACCATGCTGTCCTCTCTCGCGGCGCCGGCGGTCAAGCTGGTGAAGACGGTCGTGATCTGCCTCGCCTTCATGCCGTCCACGAGGCGGGAGAGCATGGCTTTGACCTCGCTGACGCTGCCCACGCCCAGGAAGTTCGTGATCGGATCCACGACGATGTTCTGGGGCATGAAGTCGTCCATGTGCTTGTGGATTTCGGCCAGGTGCGACTCGAGGCCGCACAAGGACGGGCGCGAGGCCACGAAGCGGATCAGGCCTTTCGCGACGGCTAAGCGCAGGTCCAAACCGATTCCCTTCATGTTGCGCATGATCTGGTCAGGCGACTCCTCGAACGCCAGGTAGAGACAGCGCTCGCCGCGCGCGGCGCAAGCGGCGGCATAGATGGCGCCGAGCGTGCTCTTGCCCGTGCCGGACGTGCCCGAGATGAGGATGCTGCTGCCTCGAAAGAAGCCCTTGCCGCCCATCATGTCGTCGAGGCGCGGCACGCCGGAGGACACGCGCTCGGTCGAGGTCTTGTGATCGAGCGACATGGTGGTGATCGGCAGGACGCTGATGCCGTCATTGCCGATGAGGAAAGGATATTCGTTCGTGCCGTGGGTCGAGCCGCGATATTTAACAACGCGCAAGCGTCGTGTGGCGATGTCCTCGGTGACGCGATGGTCGAGCAGGATCACGCAGTCCGAGACGTACTCCTCGAGGCCCTGGCGCGTGATCGACTCGCCCTCGCCGCGTTCGCCCGTGATGAGAGTCGTGAACTTCTTGTCCTTGAGCCAGCGGAACAGGCGGCGCAGCTCGGCGCGCAGCACGGCGTGGTTGGGCAGGCCCGAGAACAGCGCCTCGAGCGTGTCCATCGCGACGCGCTTGGCGTTGACGCGCTTGGCCGCGTAGTCGATCCGGATGAAGAGGCCTTCCAGGTCGTATTCGCCGGTCTCGGCGATCTCGCTGCGCTCGACGCGGATGTACTCGACGGCGATCTTCTTGCGGCGGATCAGGTCCTTGAGGTCGTAGCCGAGCGAGGCCACGTTCTTGGCCAGGTCGTCGGCCGTCTCCTCGAAGGCCACGAAAAGGCCGTGCTCGCCGTACTGCAGGGCGCCGCGGATCAGGAACTCGAGCGCCAGAAGGGTCTTGCCGCAGCCCGGGTTGCCGGCGATCAAGGTGGGGCGCCCCTTGGGCAGGCCTCCGTTCGTGATCTCGTCGAAGCCGGCGATGCCGGTGGGCGTTTTCTGGAGGTGCTCGATGGTCATACAACAGTGTAACCCGGCGTCATAAAATGAAGATGTGAAGGTCTAATGTCGGTTACATGTCCATTTTATGACTTAGCCTTTGAATGCCGCGGCATCAACGCG
>JANOTL010000148.1:0-9111 GCA_031416315.1 Pseudomonadota bacterium | reverse complement strand
CGAGGAGCTCGCGCCGGCCGTGCACGGAAGGTTCTGTCTGACTCGCACTCGAAACTAGTCTCGGAACACCCGCTTACCGGACGACCACCACGTCATCCCGATCCATCGAAGGCACGACGTCGGCGGCGGTGATCACCATCGTGCCGATCACCCGGCCCGCATGGCTGACCGTCACCCGCGCCAGGACGCCTTGCGGCAGCTCGGCAGGGATCTCACCCATCGCCACCTTGCGGAAAGTCACGAGAGACTTCCTCGGCAGCTTCTTCAGCAGGATCTCGCCGGGGGCGAGCGTGAGGCCGGGGACGAAGGTTTCGACCTTCACCGTCAGGCTGCCCAGCTCGGCCGGTTTCGCGCCGACGTTGCGGAGGACGAGGGAGAGCTCGGCGCGCTTGGGCCCGCGGTTGCGGCCAGCGCGCTTCTCCATGATCAGGGCCTTCAGGAGACGCGGCTTGGCGCTGCGCTGCGCGTCGGCCATCGTATCGTCGTAACCCTTCTTGCGTTGCGCTTCGGCATGCGCGGGACGACCGCGCTCGTAACTTTCGCCCTCGCCCTTGGCGCGACCGCTGCGAAGGGCTTCCTCTTTGCCTTCGGCCAGGCCCTTGGCGAGGCCCTCGGTCTTGCCCGCGGCGAAGCCGTCGGCAAAGCCCTCGTTGCGGCCATCCGCGACGCCGCGCTCCATGCCCATCTTGAATGCTTCGCCCTCGCTGGCGGCCGCGGCTTTCTTCGCGTCCTCGTACGCGTGACCGAAGGCCAAGTCGTAGCCGGCTTTGAAGCCCTTGGCGCGCGCCACGTCGTAGCTGCGGGCGATCGCCGTCTCAAAACCCTTGCCGCAGCCTTCACGGAAGGCCGAGCGGAACTCGGCTTCGTAGCGCGAGGCGTAGGCGTTGGCGAAGGCCTTCGCATAAGCGCCGTCGTGGCTCGAGCGGTAGAGGCTCGCGAACTCCTCGAAGTCGAACGGACGACTCCTTTTCTTGGAGAAGGTCGGCGCGGGGGCCGAGGGGACGCGGACGTCGCCGGCGTCGCACGGCGCCTCGAGGCCGATGCCGCCGCCGTTGCCCGGGCGGGCGTCTCGCGGCGCGGCCGGCGTCGAGCCGTCACGCGCATCCATGGTGCTCGCGCCGCGGGAGATGGTGCTCGCCGATCTCGCGACCATGCGGATCGGTACGGCACGGGGCGTGACCGGGACCGGCGTCACGTCGAGGGCGCCGCCCGCCATATTGTTCACTTCGTCGATCTTCTCCGGGTTGTCTGCGTCGAGCGCCGCTTCGGCGTCGGCGACGCCGCGGGGGTAGTCGACCGCCATGGCCTCGGCGCGCGCCCTTGCGTCGCCGGTAACCATGCCTTGCTGGTAGCCGATCTTGAAGTTGTCCTGGTTGTTCCCGGCGGCGAAGCCCGTACGCTCGCCTTCGGCGTAGCCCGCGCTCCGGCCTTCGCCCAGGCCGGCGTTCCGGCCGTGGGCGTAGCCTAGGCCGAAGCCGCGAGCTCTCGCCAGCTCGTCGCCGGCCGCATGGCCTTTGGCGTCGCCGTCCGCGGCGCCGGAGGCGCTGCCGTCCGCGAAGCCCATCTGCTCGTCGCGCATCTCGCCCATCGACTTGCCGGCGGCGAGGCCGGTCTCTTGACCGAGGCGACGGCCGGCGGCGGCAGCGCCGGCGGAGAGCGCCTCGGCGGCCTCTTCTTCGCCGCCGTCTTTGCCGTCTTGCGCGCCGGCGGCGAAGGCCGCGGCTTTCTCGCGCTCGAAGGTGGCGATGACGTCGCGAAGCTTCGCCTCGGCCTTGGCCAGAGCTTCTCTCGCGGCGTCGAGCTTCGCTTTCATCGCGGCGAGCATCTGCTTAGCGGACTCGAGCTCGCGGTCGGCGTTGGCGGCCTTGGCGCGCACGTCGGCGAGGGCTGCGACCAGCGCATCGGTCTCGGCCTTCATCGCCGTGCGGGCTTCGGCCTTGGACTTGTGGCTGGCCTTCAGCGCGTCGAGCGCAGCAAGGCGGGCTTGGCCGTCCGACTGCATCGCCGAAATCGCGGTTTCCAGAGCGTCGCGGCGCGTCTTCAGCTCCGCGATCATGACGGTGAGAGCGTCGAGGAAGTGACGCAGGCCCATGATCTCCTCACGTTTGGCGGCATGGGCGCCTTTCGCCTCACGAACGGCGGCAGAGGCGGCGTCGGCGGCCATGGCGATCCCCGCCAGCTTCTCGTCCTGCGCGGCGACGGCTGCCTCGCCGGCCTTGATCTCGGCCGCGAGGGCGGCGCGCTTCGGCTCGAGGTCGCCGCGCTCTTTTGCGATGACCGCGCGAGCTTCGCCGGCTCCTTTGACGCGGCTCTCGGCGCTGGCGACGGCAAGCTCGAGCTCGCGGGCTCTCGAGGCGAGAGCCTCCATACGGGCGTCGATGGCGGTCACGCGGGTGCGGCTGGCGTTGGCGCGAGCGTCGATCTGGGCCATCTCGGTGCTGGCGGCAGCAGCTTGCGCCTCCATTGCCTTGCGCTGCGCTTCGAGCGCGGCCGTTTGCTGATTGATCGCCTGCGTGCTCTGCACTAAGCCGGCGATCGTCTGCTCTTTAGCTTGCAGCTCGCGCTGCTTCCCGCCGATCGACTCGGCGAGCTGCGCGTCGCGAGCGGTTAAAGCGGCGAGCGTTCGGTCGATCTCGGACATGCGGCTCCGGCCGGCCTGGGCTTCAGCTTGCGCCGCTTGAATCTCGGCGGTGAGCGAGGCCAGAGCGCGGTCGAGTGCCGACATCTCGGCAGTCAGCTGTGCGACTTGCTGGCCTTTGGCCTGCGCCGCTGCGGCGGTTTGCGCGACCTGCGGGCGCAGCGCATTGGCTTGTTGCGTGCGCGTCGCGATCTCCTGGTGCACCACCGGGAGACGGCGGTCGATCGCGGCGATCTCGCTCGCGGCGGCGGCTTCGGCCGGGCGTTGGCCGTGGATCGCTTGCTCAGTGGCGGTGATTTGCTGGCCCAGGGCGGAGACGTCGCGTTGCGCGGCTTGAATCGGCGGCACGAGGCTGGCGATCTGGTCGTCGATCATCAAAGCGAAGTTGTAGGTCACGGCGACGTCGCCGGTGGAGCCGCGGTTACAGCATCCGTCCTCGAAAAGGAAGCCGGACTCGGCGCCCGCTTTCAACGGCGCAATTGCGGTCGCGTTACCCGCGTGGTCGGGCTTGCGGGAGCGGCCGGCGTAGCGGACGTGCAAGGCGTCGGCCTTCGCGGCGCAGAAGTGCGGGACCTTGGCGTTCGCGGGCGCAGCGTTGCCAGCGAAGTTGATGCCCATCGGGAAGGTGTGGCCGTTGCGGAGCGTGACGACGAGCGGCATGCTTGCCATCGACGTCCACTGGTTGCCTTTGTTCGAGATGCGGAACTGGCCGCTGTGGATGTTGAGAAAGATGCCGCCGTCGCCGTCGACCTGGATGTACGGCTGCGCGGTGATCGCGACGACGCAAGCTTGCGACTGTGCGATCAGGGCGTGGTACTGGCTCGACAGGTTGACGTTCACCGCTTGGCGGGCCGCCTGCTGGTTGCGCAGATTGGCGAGCTGCGTCTCGAGGTTGCGGATCGTCTGCTGCGTCTGCGCCAGGCGCTGCGCAGCACCATTGCGCTGCGCGTTGAGCTGGTCGCGCTCGGCGACGCGCTGGTTGATGACGCCTTCGACGCCTTGCAGCGCCTGGGCCAAGCTCTGGAGCTGCTGGTTGATCCCGGCGAGCTCGCGCGAGGCTTGGTCGATCGCGGCCTGGAGCTGCGGCCGGCGGGCTTGCGCGCTGCGCAGCTCGTTGGCCTTCGCAGCGGCGCGGGCGTCGGCCGCGGCGACGGCGGCGGCGACCCGGCCCCTGTCGGCGTTGAGCGCGCCCATTTGGGCGCGGCCCTCGGCGAGGCTCCTTTCGGCCTCGGACTTCTGCCGGGCGAGCTCGTCACGCGCTTTCACTTCGACGGCGAGCTGCGCGCTGGCGGCAGCGAGAGCTTGGCGCATCTGCTCGAGCGCGGCCGTGGCTTGGCGCATGCCGGCGTCGGCGTTCTTGAAGCTCTCGGCAGCGGCTCTTTTTGCGGTCTCGAGCGCGGCCAAGGCGTTGGCCTGCTCGGCACGCTCGGAAGCGAGCTTGGCGCGCTCGGCTTCGACGGCGGCGCGCTCGCGGCGCGCGGCCTCGCCTGCGGCGCTGCCCGCTGCGATCTGCGCGTCGAGACCGGCCAGGGCCTGGTCGAGCTCGGCGGCGCGGGCGTCGGCGGCCGCGGCGTTGTCCCGCGCGCGGCCGAGCTGGCTCACGAGCTTCTGGCGCTCTTTGGCGGCCTTGTCGAGCTCGAGCGTGATCATGGTGAGGGAGTCTTCGAGCGCTTTCGCGTTGGCGGCGAGCATGTCGACGTCGCGCGTCGCGGCGGCCAGGGCGACCTGCGCGCCGTCCTTGTCGCCATGACACATGCCGAGCTCGTCGCGCGTCGCTGCGAGCTCGGCCTTCTTCGCATGCAAGGCGTCACGGCCGGCGGCGAACGCCGCCTCGGCCTCGTCGATCTTCGCCTTGAGCGCCTGGATTTCGGCCCTGAGCGCGTCGAGCGCCGCGGTCTTCGCCGCGAGCGCCTGCGCGGTGGCCGCTTCGCTTTGAGCGAGACGGTCGCGCTCGGCTTTCTTGGCGTCGAGCGTTTGGGCCGCGGCGGCCCTGTCCGCCTCTGCGGCCCGAGCCGCGGCGCCGGCGCGCTCGACGAGCGCCTGCTGTGACGCGACGTCGAGGCGCGCGGGCACGTCGGCACGCGCGACTTGCGCGTAAGCGAGCGCCAACGCCAAACTCGTTCTGCAGAAGAGATGCATGCGTCGGTTCATGTTGGCGTGATTCCCCGTCGAAAAGTGGACCGATCGAGCGACCGGCGAGGGGGACTGAGCGACTTTCGTGCCGCGCGAAAGAACGGGGCGTTCGCTGGCCGGGTGGCCAGTGATATTTGTCTGTTGGATTCGCGGGATATTCGATGAGAGGCTGTGGATAAGTGGGAGCGTCTAGGTGGTATCAAAAGTATACTTTTGGGATGTTCCGGCGGGGAGCTGCCGCTTGAACGAAAAACGCCGCCAAATAATGGCGGCGTCCTAGATCTACGGCCCGCGGAAGCGGTCGGATCGTTAGTTCTTCTTCGCCAAGTCCCCGGCAAACGGCTTCACCACGTTCGCGTCGATTGCGGGCGCCTTGACGAACTTCGCGTCATCGTTGCTCGCGATCAGCTCGAAGCCGGCCGCATCCGGTATGGCATCGGTATCGAGGACGTAGGCAGCGGTAGCTGTGTCGTACTTGTAGCATTGCCGCGTGACGATCGGGCCGACTTGATCGGTCGCGAACGCTTGGGCGAGGACGGTGGCGGAGACGTTCGGCTCGTACCACTTCATCACGGCCGTGGCGGCGTCGCGCGTGCAGCTCTTCTCGTAGAAGTCGCCGCTGGCGTCGAAGCCCGGGTTCGAGGTCATCGTGCAGGTCTCACCGCCCTGGATGAGGTCGTTGAAGAAAGGATGATAGAAACCGGCGAACTCCAGCGGGACGCCTTCCTTCTGCGACTTCGCGATCGAGTAGGACTGGTTGATGTTGGTGCGACCGACCGCAGCGCCTGAGACGCTGCAGCCCTTCTTGACGCCATCGACGATGGCGATCTGCGCCGTCATGCCGCGCGCCATCTCGGTGTAGTTCGAGCCCGGATTCTCCGCGTAAGTGACGGTGCCTTCCTCGGTGTCGGGGTTCACGACGAAGCTGATGCGGGTCTGACCGCTCGCGTCTTCATTGTGGAGGTAGTAGGTGCCGTCGGCCTTTTTCGCAGAGCCGTATTTCGGGTCGGTCGTAGCCACGCTAAAGTCGCGGTATGCGGAAAGGTCGAGGACGCCGCTCGTGCCGAGCGCGACCGAGACGAGCTCAGGGGCCAGGTTCGCGCGGATCAAATCACCTTGCATCTCGTAGCCGGTCGCGGTCTTCACTTTGGCGTAGGTGACCGAGAGGACGCGCGTCTTCGAGTCGCCCGCGGGGCCGACACCTTCGGCAACTGCACCGGGGATCTTGGTCTCGATCGTGTAGAGGACGCCGTTGTACGTGCCGTCCGCGCCGGGCGAATGGACGAGGACGACGGTGCGGCCGCGCGAGCCTTGCTGCATCTCGACGGTCGACTTGTAGACGGCCTTGCCGTCGACGTCGGCCAGGCGCTCGAGCTTGGCGGCGTCGATGCGATCAGCCTTGGCGCCCATCGCTTGCGTGAGGATCGCTTTCAGGTCGAGGAGGCCACCGACGGTGGTCGGCGGCTGTGCGTTGGCGTCGATCTTCTTCGCCTGGCAGAGCATGGTGGAGACCATGCCTTGGGCGCGATCGAGAAGGTCGTTGACGAGAGAGACCTTGTTCTTCGCGAAGGCGACCATGCAGGGCGCGCCTTCCGCGTTCAAGCCGTTATGAGTGCCATTCGCGGCTTGATCCGCGGCGCGGAGACCCCAGAGCATGTCCTGATCGAACTCGTAGCAGGTCTCGCTCTTGCCGTTGACCGGCGCGCGCTTGAGGGCGTCGGCGACGCAGTCGTCGACCATGCCTTTCAGCCGATTCTCGGCGTCGCCCTTGCGCTCTTTGATCGGGCGCTCGGACGCTTTGGCGGCTTCGGTGTCGGCGGCGGCGGGCGCCTCTTCGACTAAGTGGAGCGCGGCGGCGGAGCTCGACGAGAAGAAGGAGATGGCGAGCTCGGTCGGATAGGCCGTGTCCATGCTCGTCGGGGTCGCGAGGACGGCGCCGACGGTCGCGACGGCGGCGATTTCCGCCTCGTCTTCGTCCTTCGCTTCGTCCTCTTCCTTGCTGCACCCCGTGAAGAGGGTGGTGGCGATCAGGCCAGTCAGCCAGAGCTTGTTCTTGGGAATCAGGACCATGGGGCCATCTCCTACGTGGTAGTAGGGAGATCGGAGATTATTGGCTAGGGATTAGACTTATGCGTCTTTTGCCAGTTAAATCAGAGCAATAGTCTTACCGGCAGGCCTTCACCGCGGTGCTCCAACGGCCTCGGGGACAGGCGCAGGTCGATTTATCGGCGAGCCAGCGGCCACCGCTACCTTCGCTCTCGCAAACGGCCTTCCCGCTCAGGGCACTGCTGGCGCGGCAGCTCTGGTCGATCCAAGTTCGGCCGGTAGGACAATCGCAGCGCTTGCGCGCCGGGTCCCAGGAGCCATTGTTGAACGTGCTCTCGCAAACGGCGCGCGAGGTGAGCTCCTCTTGCACGTCGCAGGTCTCGTCGTTCCACACGCGTCCTGACGGGCAAAGGCAGCGGTTGCCGCGGGCTTCCCACTTGCCGCGGTTGAGCGAGCTCTCACAAATGCGGCGGAGGCTCAGGGCGACCGTCTTCTGCGTGACGACACAACCGCCGCGCGCTGGGGAGAACAACTTGCCCGTCGGGCAGTCGCAACGACCAGCAGTCCACCGCCCAGGGTAGATGGCGCGACGGCAAGCGTCGTCGGAGACGAAGCCCCGGAGCGTGCGGCACGAGAGGCCGACGAGAACCGCAGCTTTGGGACAGTGGCAGGTCTTATCCTCTGCGGACCACATGGCGTCGGCGCGTTTACAGGTCGCTTCGAGCGAGACGGCGCGAGAGCGGTCCGGCGGTGGGAGGAGCCTCGGGGGGGCGGCCGAGGCGGCGGAGCCGATACGGGCGGTGGCGGCGGCCGCGGCGGCGGCGGCTTGTTGGGAGTTGGCTTGGGATTTCGGGGCGGACGTGGGGAGTTCCGGTGGGGAAAGTTTTACCGCCGAGGGCGCCGAGGGCGCAGAGGGCGCAGAGGGCGCAGAGAGGGGCTTTTCGTCGCCTGCGGCGACGGTGAAGACTTCGCAGCGGACGCCGTTCCATTTGGCGTCGGTGTCGCAGATGCACTCGTTGGTCGCGCTGAGCTTCGCGTTGCCGGCTTCGCAGAGCTTGGCGCGATCTAGGCCCGCGGTCTTCTTGTCGCCGTCGCAGCCGGCAAGCGCGAGGAGCGCGAAGAGGATCGGGGCGAGCTGCTTGAGGCGAAGCGGCAAAGGGGGAAACCTCCGTTCCCCCTATGTTATCAGAACTTGGGCGCTTCGCCCGCGAGGACGGCGCGCAGGCCCTTGCCGAGGTAATCGTCGGTCAGAAAATCCGCGAAGCCGGCGAGGTCGTCACGGAAGGCGCGCAGATACTGGCGTTCGGGGGCGCGGCGCTCGCGCAGGGTCATCGCGATGGCGGCCGGCGGCAGGCGCGTGATGCGGCCGAGCATGCCCTGCAGGGCCTCGTCGCGCTCGGCCGGAGTTTTGTAAACCGCGTTCGCGAAACCGATTCTCACCGCTTCCTCGGCGTCGACGTTGCGGCCGAGGACGAGAACGTCGTTCAAAGCCGACGGGTTGACCTTGCTCATCACGAGGCGCTGGATGAAGTACGGCACGGGCAGGCCGACCTTCACCTCCGAGTAGGCGATCTTGCCCTTCGCCGCGTCGATCGCGACGAAGTCGCCCAAGGTCGCTAGGACTGCGCCCCCGGCGAGAGCCGGGCCGGACACGTCGCAGACGAGCGGGATCTCTGCGAACCAGACGGCCTCCACCATGTCGCCCAAGGCGAGGAAGACGGCCTTTCGGCCGGCGATGTCGGTGTCTACGATCGCGCGCGGGTCGACGCCCTGTGAGAACTGGCCAGGGACGCCGCTGGCGAGAAGGATGGCGCGCGGCCTTTTCGCGTCGGGCTCGGCGGAAAGCGCGCGGAACGTCGCCGCGATCTCCTTCATCAGCGGCACGTCGAGCGTATTCAGCGGCGGATTGCTCAGCACGATGCGTACGACGGGTCCTTGACGATCGACTTGAATGCGACTCATGACGGCTCCCCACGATCTTGAAATCGCCCCACTATGGCATGCGGCGCAGCGCGCCGTCGAGCGCCTGCCAGGGCAGGAGAACGCAGCGCGCGCGCGTCGGAAAGGCCCGCAGCTCGTAGAGAGGCTCGGTGCCGGGAGGCGTCGCCGGCGCGGCGGGATCTTGCGCCTCGTAAGCCGCGAGAAAGGACGCCGCGGCCGCAGCGAGCGTCGCTTGCGGCTTGCCGCTCAGGAGCTCGACCATGATCGACGCGCTGGCGCGGCAGAGGGCGCAACCGCGGGAGGTAAAGCCGATCGCGACTGCGGGTAGAGCGGTCGCCGTCGCACCGGGCTCC
>JANOTL010000147.1:0-15155 GCA_031416315.1 Pseudomonadota bacterium | reverse complement strand
CGCGACGGCGAAGAGCAGGACGGCGCGGACGATGATGACGAACTGCCCGACGGTGCCCGAGGCGGCCTGCCAGTCCACGACGCGGATCTTCGCGCCGGCGTCTTTGAAGAGCTCTTTCAGCTCCGCCTGCGTCGCGGCCGCCTTCGTCGGATCCTTCAGCATGACGGCGGCGTTGATAACGAGGCCATCCTCGATGTCCTGCTGGGTGAACGGCGCGTCGCTCGCCTTCTGCACTTGCAGGTTGAGACTCGCGGCTTGCGGCCCCGATGCGGTGACGGCGCCTTGCACCTCGACTTCGCCCGCGCTTGCCCCGAACAGGGAGTCTTCAATGCTTTCGCCAGCTTTGACCTCTCGGAGCTGGACGGTCTTTTTGATCTCGGCGAGCTCTTCCAAGGCCGCGGCACTCATCTGCCCGTAGAGGTCGCGGAAGCTGGCGAGGTCGATGATGCTGAACGAGCCGGCGAGGTCGGAGTCTTCAAGGCCCTCGAACGTGTACGTGCCGTAGACTTTGACGGGGACGCTGCGTAGATAACCGCTGCGCGTGTAAGCGCGCAGCGTCATCGTCTCCCCGGGCATGATCTCGTACATGCGGATGCGGGGAGCGATCTCTTTGTAAAAGAACTCGCGGCGGGCGACGAAGGTGTCGTCGTTGACGGTGAGGACTTTCTTCACGAGCGCCTGGAGGTCGCCTTCGTCGGTTTCCTTTTGCGCCTGCAGAAAAGCGCGGGCCGCCGCCTCGACGTCCTTCGACTCCTGTTTGTCGAGGTGCACCATGATCTGCAGGTATTGCTTCGGCATGTCGATGGCCGCGGTCTGCAGCTCGACGTCGCCCTTGATCGTCTGGTTCTGCTTTTCGCGGCGCTTCTGGATCAGGTCGAAGCCGCGCGCCGCGAGGTTCTTCAGGAAGTCTTCCGAGGTCTTGTGGGAGATCAGGATGCCGCGCCGGCCGGCCGGCACGGGCTCGCCGGCGACCATCTTGAACTTGGTGAAGACGCGGCGAAATTGGTCGATGTCAGTGCCTAGATAACGGAAGTAGAGGAGCTGCTTCTGGTCCGAAAGCGGCGCAATACGCGACTCGAGGTAGGTGAAGGTCTCCTCCGGCTTGGTCGCCAGGTCCGTGGTCCAGAAAGACGGCGCCTCAGTCGCCTCGACCGCCTTGACGTTCGCCGCGATCTCTTCCGTGTTGGAGGCGATCTTCGCTTCTCCCTTGAGGTCGTTTTTCACCACCGCGAGCGCCTGCTGAGCAGACGCGACGTGCTGCTCGAGCGCGGCGAGGTCTCCCGCCTTGTGCGCCTGGCGTAGAGACTCGAAAAGCTCGTCGAGCTCGTTGCCGCGCGCGACGAGGCCCATATCGAAGCCCATGGGGACGACGTCGGCGACGTTCGCGGATTTCAGGGCGACGTCCCGCAGGTCGCGGAAGCGCGGGATGAGGCCGTTCTCCTCCCGGCCCATGAAGGAGCCGCCGAAGAGGGCGAGCTCGTCCTTCGCCTCGTCGGAATAGAGCTGCAGGTGCCCGGCCACCGAGCCGACGACGCTGTGCGCCATCGAGCGCTCGATGTTGTCGGTCAACGTCAGGCCGAAGACGACGAGGAAGGCGCCGAAGGCCAGGATGCCGCCGACGATCGCCGTTTTCAGGCGGTGGAGCGCCAAGTTGCGGAGGGCGACCTGGAGCAAGACCTTGAGCATCGGAGAAAACATCGCGGGCGCCTCAGGCTTTGCGGTCGTCGCTGATCACGCGTCCGTCGGAGAGACGCACGATGCGGCGTGCGTGCTCGATCACCTGCGGATCGTGCGAGGAGAAGATGAAGGTCGTCTTGTCTTTGCTGTTCAAGGACTTCATCAGCTCGATGATCTTCTGGCCGTTGCCGGAGTCGAGGTTGGCGGTCGGCTCGTCGGCGAGCACGATCTTCGGCCGCGTGACGAGGGCGCGGGCGATGGCGACGCGCTGGCGCTGGCCGCCGGAGAGCTCGTTCGAGCGCTGATTCGCTTGCGGCGTGAGGCCGACGAGCTCTAGGAGCTCGTTCACCCGGGTCGCGCGCTCGCGCTTCGCCATGCCGCCACGCAGCAGCAGCGGGAACTCCACGTTCTGGAACACGGTGAGCACCGGGATCAGGTTGAAGCTCTGGAAGATGAAGCCGAGCGTGTCGAGGCGGAGGCTGGTCAGCGCCTTGTCGGAGAGCGTCGAGGTCTCGCGTGCGGCGATGCGCACCTTGCCCGTGGTCGCAACGTCCATGCAGCCGATGAGGTTCAGCAGCGTGGTCTTGCCGCAGCCCGAGGGGCCGGCGATCGTGGTGAATTCGCCTTCCGAGATCGAAAGGTCGATGCCCTGGAGGGCCCGGACGCTGAGCTTACCGAGAGGATATTCCTTCACCACCTGCTCGAGAACGACCTGCCCAGACATAGCGGCATACCTCTTGGCGATTTTGCTCATGAAGAATAGGTGGTGGGCCCAGGGCGGTAAAGCTAAGATCTCGCGATGAGCAAAGTCTTATTGGGCATCTTGGCGGTGCGGGACGCGGAGCGGCTGCGGTCGCGGATGGAGCGCGAAGGCGTGACCGTCGTGCTCGCGTACAATCACTCGACTTGCAAGACCGGCTGCAGCCCGAGCCAGGAAATCTGGGCGCATCCGGACGACGTCGAAACGATCGGCGCGGTGATGCAGAAGGAGCGCATGGCGGTCTTGCAGGATCTGGGCGCCGACCCGAGCTTGCTCGAGCAGGTCTTCGACACGTCGAAGGCGACCGCGACGTGCCCGGCATGTGGGACTGAGTTCGCGACGACGGCGGCGGAGTGTCCGGAGTGCGGGTTGGGGTTTTCGGTCCCGCAATAGCGGAACTATGCGATTGCAGCCGCATGCGCCGCCGCCACCCACTTTTTCAGCTTCACGCCCGAGGCCGCGACCTCCTCTGGCAAAAGGGCCCAGGCCTTCATCACCCGGTCGCCTGCCTTCCACGGCTTCGCGCCGTCGAGCGCCAAGGCCTTCTCGCGCAGCGCGTCGTCGGGCAGCTTCACGGCGATGCGCCCCGTCTTCCACACCAAAGCGTAGATCGTGGCGTCGCGGAAAAATCCCTGACAGCCGAACATCTTCTTCTGCGTCACCTCTCCGAGTCCGGCCGACGCCTTCTCGAGCTTCCCCGCCAGCTCCGCGAGGAGCTCCTTCGACACCGCCATGTCATTCCTCCAATTGATGCAATCTTTTTGCGAGAAACCGCCGCTCCGCCGCGTTCCCCGCGAACCGCGCGGCGCGCGCATACGCCTCTTTTGCCGCGATCAGATCGCCTTGGCGCCGCTTGGCCTCGCCGACCGCGATGTGATACGGCGCGTACGTCTCGAGGACGCCCGCCTTCGCCAGCGGCGCGAGCTCATTCAGCGCCGCGTCCGGGCCGTCGCGCATGAGTACGGCGACCGCACGATTCAGGGCGACGACCGGCGAGCGGCTACGCCGATGAAGCTCGTCGTAATGATGGATGATCCCCGTCCAATCCGTCGCGGCGAACGTCGTCGCGGACGCGTGCAGCGCCGCGATTCCGGCCTCGAGATGCAGGGGTGTCAGCTCATCGCCTTTGGCCGCCGCGTGCAGATGGCGAAAGCCGAGCGCGATCAGGCGGCGGTCCCAGAGGCTCCGGTCCTGTTCCTCGAGCACGAGCAGCTCGCCGTAGTCGTCGGTGCGCGCCTCGAAGCGCGAGGCTTGGAAGCAGAAGAGCGCCGCGGCCGCGTGCGCCGTCGGCGTGCCACAGGTCTCGTGCGCGCAGAGGAGCTCGGTCAGACGGATCGCCTCGCCAGCGAGCTCCGCCTTGATCGGATCCTCGCCCTCGGTCGCGGCGTAGCCGGCGTTGAAGAGCAGATACAGGACCTCCAGGGCGATCTCGAGCCGCTCGGCGAGCTCGGCGCCGACCGGCACGGCGAGCGTCACGTCGCGATCGCGCAAGGTATGCTTCGCGCGCACGAGGCGCTGCGAGATGGTCGGCTCCGGAACCAGAAACGCCGCCGCGATCTCTTTGACGCTCAAGCCGCAGACGGTTTTCAGCGTCAGCGCGACCTGCGCGTCGCGGCCGAGCGCCGGATGGCAGCAGGCGAGCACCATGCGCAGCTGATCATCGGCCAGCTCGCCCTCGAAAAAGGCCTCGTCCGGCGTGACGGCCGCCGGTATCTCGTGCGCAAGGGCGTCCTCTTTCGTGCGTATCGTCCGCTCCCCGCGCAAGACGTCGAGCGCGCGGTTCTTCGCGACTGTCGTCAGCCAGGCCTCGGGGCTCGCGGGGAAACCTTCGAACGGCCAGGTCTGCAAAGCCTTCACGAAGGCCTCCTGCGCGATGCTCTCCGCATCGTCCAAACGGCGCACGCCGAGCAAACGCGTCAGGATCGCGACCAGCTTGCCGTAGTGGCGCCGGTAGACGCCCGTCATCTGCGCGTCTTCACCGTCCACGTTCGCCTCAGTCTCCCGTCGGCAGGATTTCGACCGTCTCGCCGTGCATCAGAGCCGGGCAGCCGCGGGCGATCTCCACCGCCTCGTCCAGGCTCTCGGCGCTGATGACGAAGTAGCCCGTCAGTGCTTCCTTCGACTCCACGTAGGGACCGTCGACCAGGCGCGCGAGCGCCTTCGAGCCCTTCTCCGGAGGCACGAGCTGCACCGATTTATAGCCGAGCCCGTGGCCCGATTCGAATCGTCCCGCCTTGCGCAGGCTCTCCGTCCACGCCCCGTAGTGATTCATCAACGTCTCGACCTCGGTGGCGCTTAGCGCCTTCCACTCGGCCATGTTGCCCCGGAGGGCCAGCATGAATTTCGGCATCGTGCGCTCCTCAGAGTTCGATGCGACGGACGTCGCAGTAGCCGCCTTGGAGCGCGACCGTCGGACAGCCCGCGGCGAGCTTCACGGCCTCGTCGTAGTCTTTCGCTTCGATGACGTAGTAGCCGCCCACCGTCTCCTTCGTCTCGGTGAACGGGCCGTCCTTCACGCGGTCGCCTTCGGCGGGGACGAGGCGCTTGCCTTCGCCGACGAATAGCTTGTGGGTGCTGAGAAAGGCGTTCTTCGCGATCAGCTCGTTCGTCCAAGCGCCGTAAGCCTGCATGATCTTTTCGTAGGGCATGTCGACAATGGGTCCGTGCGCGCCGACGCCGCCGAGGAGCAGCATGAATTTAGCCATGATCTCGTCCTTCCCGTTTCGAGGGTTTCCGGTTCCGCAGGGGTGACGATCGAGCCCGCTCAGTTTCGACAGGGGGGGGCGAGACTTTTTTCAACGACGCATGGCGAAGCCGAAGAGCGCGCCGAAGGCGCCGCCCGTAAGGTGCGCGAATTGCGAGACATTGTCGGGCTGGAGGGCCGCCACGAGCTCCTTGCCGAGGAAGAGGACGGCGACCGCGAGGAAGGTGGCCGGGATGGATCCGGCCTTGGAGTTGGCGAAGCTCACGAGAAGGATCAAGAGGAAGACGATCCCGGAGGAGCCGACCAAACCCGAGCCTAGGATGAAGAGGCTCATGGCGCCGGAGACGATGGCGGTGACGAGGGCCATGAAGACGAGAGCCCTGGCGCCGTAGCGCTGCTCGACGGCCGGGCCTACCAGCAGAATGAACGAAAGATTGTTCAGGAGGTGGGACCACCCGGAGTGCCCGAAGACGTAGGTGACGAGCTTCGTGTAGCCGAGGAGGCCGCCCTTCTGGTTCAAGGCGATGAACGTCGGCACGAGCGTGCCGGCGGTCAAGGTGTTCGCCGCGGCGACGGCGACGCAGATCACGGCGAAGCCCAAGGTCAGCGGCGCGTTCCATTGGATGGCGATGCGTTGCACGTCTTACTCGCGCCCGTCGTAGAGCTTCGCGCGCGCCGCGAGCTCGGTCAGGTCGGTGATCGCGGCGTCGAGGCTCGCGGTCGTGCCTTCCTTGGTCGTGCGGATGGAGGCCAGGGCGCCGTTGACGGCGGCCAGCGCCTCGAGCGCCTTGTCGTTCGAGGTCAGGAGCTTCTCGATCGCGGGATCGGCCGCCGCAGCCCGCCGGATCCGTTGCGCGGCCTCGACGATGTTGGCCGTGAGCGCTTCGATGGCATTGCCGGCCGTATTCGCGTAGCGCTCCTGGGTCAACTCGCCCGCCTCGAACTTGCGCGCGATCAGCTCGCTGAAGGTCTTCTCGAGGTCGAGCGCGGTGTCGATCTGGGCCAAGGCTCGCATCGCCATCGGGCGCGCGGGCGAGGTGGCCTCGACCGAGTAAAGCGCCTTCTTCGCGTCGGCGAAGCGGGCGCGGCCCGCCTCGATGCGCGCGCGCTCCACCTCGCGCTGGCTGATCGCCATGGCGGCGTCGGAGACCGCGAGCCGGCGCAGGACGAAGATCGCGACGCCGGCAACAAGCCCGAGAACGCCGAAGACCATGATGAACTTCGGCAGGAACTTCAGGAAAAAGCCGGCGCCGACCAGGGCGGCGCCGCCGGCGAAGGCTAGGCGCTCGAGCTTCGCCAGGGCCGCCGAGCGCTCGCCGGGCAGTGGCGCTGGAGCGTTCGGACGCGCCGGCGCGAGGTTGCCCCCTTTCCGATCTTCCATGGATGAGCCTCCGCGTGGAATACTCTATACCATATTTTCTCTAGCCGATTCGTGGGGAGAGCGCGATGACCGAAGCAAACGATGCGGGTAAATTGACGGCCACCGGGAGCGAGATCCGCGCCGAGGTCGTGGGGCTCGCGCAGACGGCGCTCGTCACGAAGCCGGGCGACTCCCCCGAGTTGGAGAAAGAGGCCGACAAGTTCGTGCAGGCCATCCTCTCGTCGCCGCAAGGCGACGACGAGCGCATGGGCCAGGTGCGCGCCACCGCGGAGTCGCTCGCCCTCGAGACGCAAAAGGCGGCCGCCCGCCAGAGCGAGATGCTGAAGCAGCCGATCAAGACCCTGGCGTCGCGCTCGGAGGACGGCGGCGAGGTCGCCAACGCGCTGGTCGACCTGAAGATGCAGGTCGAGACCTTGAACCCGAACTCCGTCGACTTGTCGCCCGGCTTCTTCTCGCGAGCGCTCGGCGCCTTGCCGGGCGTCGGTACGCCGCTCAAGCGCTATTTCTCGAAGTTCGAGTCGGCGCAGACGGTCATCTCCGCCATCATCCGCGCGCTGGAGACGGGAAGGGACCAGCTGAAGCGCGACAACGTCACGCTCGCCGAGGACCAGAAGCGCATGCGCGAGTTGTCGAAGCGGCTCGAGCAGTCCGTGAAGCTCGGCCTCGTCATCGACCAAAAGCTCGAATACACGCTGCAGCGGGACATTCCGCCGGAAGATCCGCGCCATGCGTTCGTGCGCGACGAGCTCCTCTTCATCGTCCGTCAACGCGTCATGGACCTGCAGCAGCAGCAAGCAGTGACGCTCCAGGGAATCCTCGCGACCGAGATCATTATCCGCAACAACAAAGAGCTGGTGCGCGGCGTCGACCGCGCCCTGACCGTGACGGTCAGCGCGCTCCAGGTGGCGGTGACGGTCGCCTTGGCGCTGGCGAACCAGAAGATCGTGCTCGACAAGATCCAGGCGGTGAATGCGACGACCGCAAGCTTGATCGCGCAGACGGCGGCGAAACTCCGGACGCAGGGCGTCGAGATCCAGAAACAGGCGGCGACGACCTCGATCGACATGAACGTCCTGAAGGTCGCGTTCACCGAGCTGAACGGCGCGCTCGAGGACATCTCGAGCTTCAAGCGGGCGGCCTTGCCGGAGATGGCGAAGGCGATCGGCGAGCTGTCGACCTTGGCGGCGGCGACCGAGGCCTCGGTGAAGCGAATCGAGGCCGGGCGGCAGGCGGAGCCGATCTTGAGCTTGGAGCCGGGCGCGAAGAACTCGTAGAACGCTTCTTCTGCGTCCTCCGGGGCGGAGGACGCAGAAGGGGGTTTAGGCGACCGAGTACAGCATGAATCCAGAGATGATCGCGATGATGGAGATGCCCGCCGCGACGTAGGTCCATTGGGAGGCGGTGGCGATTTCGGCCGGGCGGGTCACGGCGACGCGGCGGTCTTGATTCGGGGCCGCCTTCGCCTGCGGCTTCGGCGCCACGGCAACGGCCTTCGGCGCCACGGCAACGGCCTTCGCCGACACCGCAGCGGCCTTCGGCGCCTCTGCCTTCTTCTTCGCCATGATCCGATAGACTTCCGACGCGCACGAGGCGCAGTGGCCCGTCAGCGCGCGCGCTTCGTTCTTGAGCACCACCGTGCGCTTGTCGAGCGTCTCGGTATGGGTGCCGCACTTCACACAGTAAGCGTTGGGATAAGTCGTCATAGGGAAAAGGGCCTCCACCCCCGATGGAGCAAGTTTCACACCGCGCGTCTCATCGAAATTCCTCTTCCAGATCAATTGCTTTCGCTCAGCCGCAGGGCGCCCTCATGCGCAATCCGCGAGCAACCGACTAGACGCTCGACAGTCGGCCTTCCCCACCCGCCCTGCCGTTGACTCTCCCCTGAACTTCTTGGCAAAACGCCCAGTTCCAGCCTAAGCTAAGCAGCAAAATGAAGCCCTTCGACCCCCTCCATCGCCGCGCCTTCGTGCGTGGTGCGCTCGGCGCCATTGGCGCCACGACCTTCACGCCGCTCGCGGCGTTGGGATGCCGCACGCCCGGTGGGGCCGCAGGCCTCTTGAAGGAGGAGCCCCTGCCACCCGGCATGGAGTGGCTCCGCAGCATCGACTCGATCCAGCCGGCGCGGTTTCCGCAGACGGATTTCTCCGGCGATCTGCCGACGTTCGCGCACAAATGGCTGCGCGACCAGGACGCCGGCCCGGACCGCGGCGCGCCGGCGGAGACGGCGTCCGTCGTGATCGTCGGCGGCGGCATCGCCGGACTCGCGGCCGCGTACCTCTTGCGCGACCACAAGCCGATCATTCTAGAGCAGGCGCAGACTTTCGGCGGCAACGCGCGCGGCGAATCCTGGGAAGGCGTCGAGTACGCGCTGGGATCCGCGCACCTCGCCAAGCCTCGAAGCGGCGATCCGCTGCTCAGGGCCTTCTACCGCCCCCTGCGCCTCGACGAGCGCTGGCGCGTCGCGAGCGACAAGCACGTGATGCTCGGCGGCTCCCTGCACGCTGATTTCTGGGTCGGCGGCTCGAGCGCGACGCCTGGCGCCAAGGCGCAGATGCAGAAGCTGCGCGACTATTTGCGCACGGTCTACGACGAGGGCGGATCGTCTTTGCCGCCGAAGGCCGAGGACGGCGTCTCCGAGGCGCTGAAGAAGCTCGACATGAAGACCTTGCTGACCGAAGTCGAGGCAGCTGTCGGCGGTAGCCTTTCGGCGCCGCTGCGCTCTTTGATCGAGCACTACTGCTGGTCGCAGTTCGGCGCCGGCGCCCGCGAGATCTCGGCCGCCGCGGGCTTGTCTTTCCTCGCCGCGGAGATGGGCGGCGTTTGCGCTTTGCCCGGCGGCAACGCCAAGGTCGCAAGCTCGCTCTTGCGCGCTGCGGCCGAGGCCGGCGTGCCGGCCGAGAACTTTCGCGTCGGCTCGGTGGTGCGCCTGATCGAGCCGGAGCCGAACGGCAGCGGCGTGCGCGTGCAAGCGCGGCGCCCCGACGGCTCGACGTACGTCATCCTCGCGCATGCCGTCGTCGTCGCGACGCCGAAATACGTGGCGCAGCGCATCATGCCGGATCTGCCGCAGGAGCAGCTCGACGCGATGGGCGCACTGAAGTACCGCTCCTATCTCGTCGCCAACGTCCTGATCGATCAGCCGCTCGGCGGCGACGCCTACGACATCTATATCGGCGGCGACGAGAAGGACGAGTTCGACGAGATCGAAGCCGCCGCCGCGACGCAGCGCGCGACCAACGCGATCGTCGGGCAGTGGGCGCAGGGCGGCCATCCGACGCATTCGGTGCTAAGCCTGTACCGAAGCTTCCCGTTCGAGGGCGCTCGGTCTCTGCTCTTGAAAGCGGGCGCCTTCACGCGCTACCGCGACGAGTTCCTCGCCCAAGTGCCGGGCGTGATGAAAGCCATCGGCGCGAGCTCCGCGGGCGCGCCGCCCGTCGACCGCGTGCGCGTCACGCGCTGGGGCCATCCCCTCTGCGTCGCCGCGCCTGGGCTCATCGCCACAGGCACGGCGCAGAAAGCGGCGGAGTCCCTGGGACCTCGCATCCATTTTTGCAATCAGGACGACTGGGCTCTGCCGGCGATCGAGACCTCGCTGTCATCGGCCTTGCGCGCGGCTCAGAAAGTCAGGGAGGTGTTGGCATGAGAAGATGGACGACGATCATCATGGGTAGCTTCGTAATGGCGGCGGCCGTTGGTTGCACCTCGACCGGCGGAGGCGAGGACTCCGCAGACGTGGTCGTGGCGGCAGGCGACGAAAGTAACGCGAAAGGCGCGAAGGACGCGAAGCCTGCAGCAGAGGCGGCGCCCGCGGCCGATCGCTTGCCGCTCGGGCGCCTGGAGCAGGACGACCTCAAGAGGCTGATCCACGGCGCGCTCGAGAAGCGCGTCGTGAAGAGCGGCGCCGGCGAAGCCGGCACCGAGGAAGCGACCGAGCTCGGCGACGAGGCGAGCTTCCAGTTCACCGTCGTCAAGCTGTCGCGCGGCGCGGACGACGTCTCCAGCGATCCCTCGGAGACGCCCGACGGCGCCGAGATCGAGGTGAACGGCTGGTATAAGCGCACCATGGCGCAGCGCGACGCGCAAGAGCCGCAGATCACCTGCGTCAGCTTCGACACCAACGTCGGCCTGGCGCAGAAACAGGGGAAATGGGTGGTTCCGGACGACTTCCAGCTCGTCTTCAACCGCGAGGACAACGAGGACTGCTACTAGTTGTACGAGGCTCGTCGTGCGCCGTCCCGAGCTAGGCTTCCGCAAACTCTTGCGCTTCCCGTCGGCGCCGCCTGGATCCACGCCTGGAACCCTGGCGGCGGATCCGCTAGCGGCGCGCTCGTACTTGTCGGTCCTCGCGTACGGCCCGCAGAGCGTCGACATCGTGGTTGACGCGAACGCCACGGCGTCGTCGATGGGCGCGGTCCTGCCGCGGATCAAGGCGACCCTCGGGACGGCGCCGGTCGTCTGGATCAACGTCGACGGTTTGGCCGACCTCGCCTTGATCGAAGGCTTGGGCGAGATGCTCGGGATCGACCGGCTCGGCCTCGAGGACGTGCTCAACACGCGGCACCGGCCCAAGTTCGAGTCGCACGACGGCTACGAGTTCGCGATCCTGCGCACGGCGAGCTACGAGAAGCATCGCTTCGAGACGCATCAGGTGAGCCTCTTCTTCGGCGCCGGCTTCGTGCTCACGTTCCACGAGCAAGGCTCCACCTATCTGGAGCCGGTGCGCGATCGCATCTTGAAAAATCGCGGAAAAATCAGGAAGTTAGCTCCTGACTATCTGGCCTATGCGATTCTCGATTGCTGCGTCGACCACTACTTCCCACCGCTGTCTTCGCTGGCGACGCGGCTCGCGGAGTACGACGACGAGCTCTTCACCAACCCGTGCGAGGACTTCATCCAGCGGGTGCGCGAGACGCGCGGCGACCTCGTCACGTTCCACGGCATCATCTTGCCGACGCGCGACATCGTGAATCGCCTGATCACCGAGCAGCGCGGCCGGATCACCGGTGCGACGCGGCCCTTTCTCCGCGACTGCCTCGACCACGTGCTGCAGGTGATCGATCACTTGGACTCCTTGCGCGCCTCCAGCTCCGACTTGATGAATCACCATCACACGCAGATGGCGCAGCGTCTGAACGAGACGATGAAGGTACTAACCATCATCTCGACCATTTTCATTCCGTTGACGTTCATCACGAGCATCTATGGAATGAACTTCGACTACATGCCGGAGCTGAGAAAGACCTGGGGCTATCCGGCGGTGCTCGGCGGGATGTTCCTGGCCGGCAGCTTCATGCTCGGGTTCTTCGTGAAAATGGGCTGGATCAGACTTCCAGGAGCCAGCGGTCGCCGAGCACGACTAGCCGCGGCACGCCAGGAACGGTGATGGCGGCGGCCTCGAGCTCGTGCCGCAAGCGCGCGAGCGATTTCAAGAGCCGCTCGTCGTGGCGTAGCGGATCGTAGCGTAGATTCCAGACGCCGTAGACGAGCTCTTCCTTGGTCGCGCCGACCACGTCGTGCTTCACCAGCGTACGGAAGAGGAGGCCGAGGACGGGCTTCCGCTCGAGGCGACGGCCGATGCTCGTCGGATTGTGCAAGTCATTCGGCTTGTACGCGTCGGCGCGGTGCCCCGGCGTGCACAGCTTCAACGTCGAGTTTTCGTTGGTAAGCCAGGCGCTCGTGATCGCGACCTGGCGATGGAGCCGCGGCATCACCAGCGGGCTGACGGCGCTCTTGGCGCGATTGTGCGCGTCGCGCGCGGCCTCGCGCTCGCCGATCATCAGACGGCCGCGCGTCTGATAGATGCTGAGCCAGGCGAGGTTGTGCACCGACGGCGCCGCGTAGGTCCAGGCCTCGAGCTCGGACTCCAGCTTCATATAGCGGTCCGTGTCGCGCTTATAGGCGGCGGCCTGCAGATCGAAGAAGCGCCGGTAACCGCCGAAGATGCGGTCGCCGTCGAGCTTTCCATCCAAGGCTTTGAGGCGCGCCTGCGCCTCGGCGAAGTCTTCATGAACGATGGCGAGATAGGCGAGGTTCAGCCAGGCCAGGCGGCCGCCGCGCCGCTCCGCTTCGACGTTCAGGTCCTCGAGATCCTCGAGCGGATGGCCGGCAAGCTGCTTCGCCAGGGCCAGCGCCGCGATCAGCTCGGCGTCGTGTCCCTGCTTGTTGACGGCCGCCGTCGCCGCGGCCACGGCCTCGTCGAAACGCTCCAGCTCGAGGAGCGAGAGAATGCGCAGGTACGCGGGTGGTCCCGCCGCGGCTGCCGCCGGAGAGGAGGCGAGGGCGGCGTACTGTCCCGAGAGGAACAGGAGCTCATGGAAGGCGTGGGGGCTCACCCCCTTAACATAAACTAGACGATGGATTTTTGTCCCGACTTCTTCCAGTCGTCGAGGAAGGAGGCGAGCCCCTTGTCCGTCAGAGGATGACGGTAGAGCTGGTCCAGCACTTTATAAGGAATCGTCGCGACGTCGGAGCCGGCGAGCGCGGCCTCGATCACGTGACGCGGGTGGCGCACGCTGGCGGCTAGGACCTGTGTCTCGTACCCGTAATTGTCGTAGATCACCTTGATGTCGCGGATAAGCTGCATGCCGTCCTCCGAGACGTCGTCGAGACGACCGATGAAGGGCGACACATAGGTCGCGCCCGCCTTTGCGGCAAGGAGCGCCTGGCCCGCAGAGAAGCACAGGGTGACGTTGGTCTTCACGCCCTTCTGCGAGAGCTGCTTGCAGGCTTTGAGACCTTCCTGCGTCAGCGGCAGCTTGATGACGATGTTCTTGTGCAGCTTCGCCAGGATGTCGGCTTCCGCCAGCATGGGCGCGCATTCCGTGGCGACCACCTCGGCCGAGATCGGGCCCGGGATCAGGCGGACGATCTCCTCGAGGACGGCGCGGAAGTCCTTGCCGGACTTGGCGATCAGCGTCGGGTTGGTGGTGACGCCGTCGCACAGGCCGAGCTCGGCGACTTTCTTGATCTCGTCGAGGTCGGCGGAATCGATGAAGAGCTTCACGCTGGGGCTCCGATTTCTGCGGGTATTCAGGCGGGCTGGCGACCCCCGGGAAGTACCATTTCCAGGCGTTGCGGACCAGGGTTACCGGTGCTAGCGTCCCCTTTTCCAAGCCATGAAGAAAACACCTGAAAATCTGCCGCTAGAAGCCGCCGAGACGGGGACGGCGGAGCCCGTGGCGCCGACCGTCGTGGGCTGGCGCGAGTGGGTGGCCTTGCCCGAGCTCGGCGTCTCCCGCATCAAGGCGAAAGTCGACACCGGCGCGCGCACCTCGGCCTTGCACGCGATCAACATTCACTTCGTAACGCGCCACGGCAAGGTCTACGTGCGCTTCGACCTGCATCCGAAGCAGCGCGACTCCAAGCGGCTCGTGAGCTGCGAGGCGCTGCTCGTCGAGGAGCGGCACGTCACCGACTCGGGCGGCACGCGCACCTTGCGCCCGGTGATCGAGACCTTGGTCGACGTCGGCGGCCGCGTCGTCCCCGCCGAGCTCACCCTCGTGTCGCGCGACGCCATGGGCTTTCGCATGCTGATCGGCCGGCAAGCCCTGCGAAAGCGGTTCTTGGTGCATCCGAACAAGTCGTACTTGGGCAAGGCGCTCGGGACGAAAAAGAAAAAGAAGAAGAAGAAGAAAAAGGCCGTCGAATGAAGATCGCCGTGCTCTCGCGCAAAGCGTCCCTCTATTCGACGCAAAGGCTATGCGAGGCCGCTCGGGCACGCGGGCATGAGGTCGAGGTCATCGACTATCTGCGCTGCCTGATCACCATCACGTCGCACGCGCCCAAGGTCATCTTCAAAGGGCGCGCGCTCGACGACTTCGACGCCGTGATTCCGCGGATCGGCGCTTCGAACACTTTTTATGGCACGGCCGTGGTGCGGCAGTTCGAGATGATGGGCAAGTTCACGCTGAACCGGTCGCAGGCGATCTCGCGGTCGCGCGACAAGCTGCGCAGCCTGCAGATCATGGCGGGCTTGGGCATCGGCATGCCGGTGACCGGATGCGCGCATTCCTCGCGCGACGTGCAGGGCCTCATCAACTCGGTCGGCGGCGCGCCGCTCGTCGTGAAGCTCCTCGAGGGGACGCAGGGCATCGGCGTCGTCCTGGCGGAGACGCAGGGCGCGGCGGAGTCCGTCGTCGAGGCCTTCCGCGGGCTCGACGCCAACATCATCGTGCAGGAGTTCATCGCCGAGGCGAAAGGCGCCGACATCCGCGCCTTCGTCGTCGGCGACAAGGTCGTCGCGGCGATGATGCGCACGGCGAAAGAGGGCGAGTTCCGCTCGAACCTGCACCGCGGCGGCAAGGCCGAGAACGTCAAGATCACGCCGGCCGAGCGCCAGACGGCGATCAAAGCGGCGAAGGCGATGGGCCTCAGCGTCGCGGGCGTCGACATCCTGCGCTCCAACAAGGGCCCTTGCGTGATGGAGGTCAACTCTTCGCCTGGGCTCGAGGGCATCGAGAAATACACGGAGATCGACGTCGCGGGCGCGATCGTCGAGTTCATCGAGAAGAGCGCGGAGAAGGGGCACAAGCGGGACCGCATCCTCGAATGATACGGCCGCCATCCGAAACCGATAGCCGCGACCCGCGATCCGAAGCCGGAGACCGCATCGGGAGCCGGATCCGGCGTCGGAT
>JANOTL010000146.1:0-98076 GCA_031416315.1 Pseudomonadota bacterium | reverse complement strand
CCTTCGCCTTGCGCGACGCGAGGACGTACTCGTTGAGGAGGCAGCCGATCTGGTTGCCGTTCGGGCGGAAGTACTCGTCGCCGACGCGGATCTCCATGCCGATCCGGTCGCAGTCCGGGTCAGTCGCGAGGATGAGGTCGGCGCCGAGCTTTTTCGCCAGGTCTCGCGCCATGTCCATCGCCGCCGGATCCTCCGGGTTCGGCGATTTCACCGTCGGGAACTCGCCGTTCGGCTCGCGCTGCTGCGGCACGACGGTCACGTCGGTGAAGCCGAAGCGTTTCAGCATCTCCTCGACCGGATAAAGGCCGGCGCCGTGAAGCGGCGTGTAGACGATCTTGAAGCCCTCGCGGCCGCGCGAGTCCATGGACAACGCCTTCACGCGGGCGAAGTAGGCTTCGTCGAGATCTTCGCCGATCTCCAGGACCAGGCCCTTTTTCTGGGCTTCCGCGTAGGCTACGGTCGGAATCGTGTCGTAGCTCTTCGAGCCGAGATAGAGATCGATGATCGCTTGGTCGTGCGGCGGCACGAGCTGGCCGCCGGTTTCCCAGTAAACCTTGAAACCGTTGTAGTCCGGCGGATTGTGGCTCGCCGTGACGCACACGCCGGCTTGGCAGCCGAACTGGCGAACCATGAAGGAAAGCATCGGCACGGGTCGCAGCTCTTTGGTGATCAGAGCCTTGATGCCGTTGCCGGCGAACACCTCGGCCGCGGCCTTCGTGAACTCGCGCGAGAAGCGACGGGAGTCATGGGACAGGGCGACCTTCAGTTCCTTGCCGGAGAACGAGGCCTTCATGTGCGTCGCGAGCGCGTGACTCGCCTTGCGCACGTTGTAGATGTTCATGCGGTTGGTGCCGGCGCCCAGGATGCCGCGCATGCCGCCGGTGCCGAACTCGAGGTCGCGGTAGAAGCGCTCGGTCAGCTCTTTGTCGTCGCCCTTCTCGAGGAGGGTCGCGATCTCTTTGCGGGTCTTGTCGTCGAAAACGGGAGCGGTCGCCCAGTAGCGCGCGCGCTCGCGGATGGCATCGGTGTTGGACATGGCGTACTCCGGAAGGGGTCGAAAACGCCCCTCAGAGTACCTTCAGGCCAAGGGCCAAGGCCAGCTCCTGATCTTCGCCTCGTTGTCGCCGCCCAAGGCCATGACCTGCGGATAACAGAGGTAAAGCGCGATCCCCGGGCCGTGATAGCGGTGATGCCCGCTCTGAAGGCGGCCGGCCAGCGGCAAGGTCGTGTCCATTTCGACCGTCGGCTGGTTCACGAGCAGATTCGGTGCCAGGAAAAGATGGCGGCGGTCGCGGAGGACGTCGGGGTCGCCGATGAAGGAGACGGCGAAGGCCGCGTCGGTCGTGTTGATCTGCTCGATCGCCGTATCCAGGACATCGTAGTCGTAGATCGCGACGTCGGGGGAGAAGAGGACGTTGCCTTGATAGGCGGAAGAGTTGTCGAACTTGCCGACGTAGTGCAAGCCGGGCGTGACGAAGTTGCCCGCGAGATTCTCGATCGCCTTGCCCCAAAGAAGGGTCTTCTCCGACTCGCGGCCGGCCATCGTCTGGAAGCGGAGGAACTTCTCGACGGCTTTGTCGGAGTAGAGCGGCCCCATGAAGGGCGCCTGCGCCGGATTTTCGTCGAAAAGATCGGTGCGGCCGATGCGCACGCTCTTGAATGCCTCGGCGAGGCGCTCCTGGAAAGCCGGGAGCTGCGAGCGATACACGAAGACGCGGCTCGTCGAGGTGCAGCGCTGCCCGCCCGATTTCAAAGCGCCGTAGATCACGCAGCGCACCGCGTGCTCGAGGTCGGCCGACGAATGCACGATGACGGCATTCTTACCGCCTGATTGCAGCACCGCCTGGCGTCCAAGATGCGCGCGCGACTCGAGACGGATCGTATCGCAGTGCTCGCGCGACCCGGTGTAGAGCACGGCTGCGACGCGCTTGTCGGTGAAGATCTGCTTGAAGCTGGCGAAGTTGCCGAAGACGACGGCAAGTGTCCCAGGCGGCAGATCCAACTCTTGGGCGACGTATGCGATCAAGAGGCTCGTGAGCGCCGCGTGCGAGGAAGAGTTCACGATCAACGGGCAGCCCGCGATCATCGTCGCGGCGAAGTAGAAGGCGAAGCTGGTCACCGGCGTCGAGAAGGGCAGGTAGGCGGTCGTGACGCCGATCGGCAGCATCCGGAACTCGCCGCGCTGCTCGCCGAGCTGCGCGGGCGCCAGGAGCCGCTCGATCAGATCTGGACCCTGACCCGCGACCCAATCCAAGTAGCGCAACGCCGCGTCGAGGTCGCTTTGCGCCTCCCACAGCGGCTTGCCGCCTTCGATCCGCAAGAGGTCGACGGCCGTCTTCTGGTAGTCGCCTAAGGTCTGGCGGAAGCGCTTCAGGAGGTCGAGGCGCTGCTCGATCGGGCGCTCGGCGCAGGACTTGCGGGCCTTCAGGCTGGCGTCGATCACCGCGTTGACGCCGTCCTTGTCGCCCATGACCTCGATCAGCTTCGTCCCGTCGTTCGGGTTGAGCGAGACCTTGGCGACCGGACCACGGCGCACGGGCAGGAACTTGCCGTCGCTGAATTGGCCCGGCCAGGCGATCGGAAACTGGCGTTGGGCCACTTGCTCGGAGAAGCTTTTGAGGTTCATGCCGGGCCCTCCCATCCCCTAAATCATACTGGAATCATGTTGGAAAAGCGCGCGGGACCTCGGGGTGGTATGATGAAGGAACAGCAGAACTCGATGAGCCGAGGAGACCCCGTGTCGGAAACCCCTGAAACAGGTTGGCCCGGCGGCTGGTATATCTACGAGAACGGGAAGGTCGACGGGCCGTACAGCGCGCCGGACGCCTTCAGCCTTGGGGCCGAGACCAGCGAAGGCAAGCCGCGCCTGGTGAGCCGCAAGGGTTTCAGCCAGTGGTACGCGTTGAAGGATCTATCCGAGATCTTCCGCATGACCGAGTCGCTTGGCCGCAAGATGTCGAGCGAGCAGAGCGTGATGGAAGCGCAGCTGGCGCGTTTCAAGGCAGACGCCGCCGCAGCGACGCCGTTGGCATCCGCCGTCGGGCCGTCCACGGGTGAGCCGACCCCAGCGCTCGAGCCCGCCGTCGACGCGCGTCCGGCTTTGCCACCGAAGGCGCAGGCCAAGGCCCCGGCTCAGGAATCGCCGGCACCGAACGTCTCCGTCAAGCCCCGGGTCACCGCGAAGCTGGTCCAGACCAAGGCCGAGCCGCGTGCCCTCCCCGCCACCAAGCCCTCGCGCCGCCTCGACACCGGCACGACCGAAGTCGCCAAAGCCAAGGCGACGCCGAAAGCGGCAAAGGTCGCGATCAACCCCGAAGCGAAAGCGATGCAGCAGACGATGCAGGAGTACTTCCTGCAGCAAAAACGCCTGCGCCTCGGGAAAATCCGTAACCCGTGGGTCACGGCTTTCGTCGGCGCGCCCTTGTCGCTCTTCGTCTACTGGGTGGTGTGGGTCGCCGCGATGAATCGCGAGATCAGCTGGCACGCGAAGAACGAGCACGCGAAGAGCATCGGCCTCGCCGTGCTCGCGGCGATTCCGCTCGTTCACATCTTCGCCATCTACAAGCTCGCGTCGGCGATGCGGGGCATGGAAGACCAGAATCGGTATGGGACGGTGTCGCCAGGCGTAGCCTGCCTCTTCGGCATTTTCCCGCCGTTCGCCATGGCCTACCTCCAGGACGCGGCGAACCGCCACTGGCTCTTGCACGCGCGTTATTCTCAGGCGCGCACGATGGCTTCCGCGAGCGCGTGAGCGCCTTCACTTGCCGATGCAAAACTCGCTGAAGATCTTGTCGAGCACGTCCTCGTGGTCGACCTTGCCGACGAGCTGTTCGAGGGACCGCGCTGCCTGTTGCAGCTCGAAGGCGAGCATTTCCTCGTAGGCGCCGCGCGCCACCGCGTTGAAGAACTGGTCGATGGAACGTAGCGCGTCGTCGAGGGCGTGCGCATGGCGCGCCGCCGTGACGAAGCTCTCTTCAGAGGTGAGCGCGCTGACGTGCGCGTCCACCGCCGCCGCGAGCCTTTGCTTCAGAAGGCGCGATCCGACGTTGGCCCGGCACGAGATCTTGATCCAGTCGTCGCCCTCGGCCCAGACCGGAATCCCGAGATCGGCCTTGGTCAGGACTTTCAGCGCCGCGCGCGGCGTGAGCTTCGTCTCCCAGTTGAGGAGCTCGACGGCAGGATCACGCGGGTGATCGGCGCCGACGAGGAAGAGGACGAGGTCGGCTTCGCGGGCCAGGCGGAAAGCGCTTTCGACGCCCAAGCGCTCGATCGGGTCCTGGCTGTCGCGGGCGCCGGCGAGATCGATCAAGCGCAAGAGGCGGCCTTCGATGAGGCAGGGCTCCTCCAGATAGTCGCGCGTGGTGCCGGCGATGGCGGACACGATGGCGCGATCTCGGCCGAGGAGGTCGTTCATCAGCGTCGATTTCCCCGCGTTCGGCGCGCCGAAGAGGGCGACGGCCAAGCCGCGGCTGGCGACGCGGCCGTCGTCGTAGCTGGCCCGGAGGCGGCCGATGCGACTTCGAACCTTGTCGACACGGGTACGGACCAGCTCGAGGTGGAGACGCGCGGTGTCGCCTTCGTCCGGAAAATCGATCTGGGCCTCGAGGTAGGCCATGCTTTCGACGAGCTCGCGCCGTAGGGAATCGATCGAGTCCTTGAGCTTGCCCGTGGCGAGATGGCGGGCGGCCACCCACTCCTGTTCGGATGTGGCGCCGACCAAGGCGCGGATGCCTTCGGCGGCGGTGAGGTCGAGCTTGCCGTTGAGGAAAGCGCGGCGGGTGAACTCGCCGGGCTCGGCGGGCCGCGCGCCGGCGGCGTATAGGGCCTGGAGCGCGCGGCGGACGACGTAGGGGCCGCCGTGGCAGGCGATCTCGACGCTGTCCTGGCCGGTAAAGGAGTGCGGGCCGGCATAGAAGGTGGCGACGACGTCGTCGAGGACGACACGGGAGTCCGGGTCGATCAGAGTCGTGTAGATCGCGCGTCGCATCGCGGCGTTCGCCGCTCGAGGCAGGACCTGCATCGCCAGCTCGTGGCAGCCGTCCCCGGACATGCGGAGCAGAGCGATGGCAGAAGCACCCGAGCCGCTCGCAAGAGCCGCGATGGGCTCCTGGTCGCGGCTCGAGAGGGGCTCTTCCATGTCCTTTACGGCTCGACCTGCTCGGGGATCTCGTCATGGCCGGCCGCGGCCGCCATGTCGCTCTTGTTCGGCAGGATCATCAACTTCCGGTTGGGGCCGGAGCCGATCGACTTGGTGTAGACGCGCTCGTCCTTGTCCAAGGCCATATGGATGATCTTGCGGTCGTACGAGCTCTTGTAGTTGAGGACGATCGGGCGCTTGTTCTCGTGGACCTTCGCCGAGAGATCGTGCGCCATCTGGACGAGGTCCTCCTCGCGCTTCCGGCGCAGGCCGGAGACGTCGACGAAGATGCGGAACGGCAGCTCCTGGCGGAGGTGGCGCGGCTTCTTGCGGAGGATGTGCTCCATCGCCTCGGCCAGCTTGCTGTTCTTCGTGATTTGCTGGGCGATATAGTCGCTGTGGACGTCGAGGATCAAGCGGCCGTCGTTGACGATCGAGGTGACCTCGACTTTCTCGCCTGCGATGCGGCTGACGATGCCGGAGCAGAAGTCGCGGAGCTCCGCCTCGAGGGCTTCCATCTTCTCCGGGGAGAGGGGCTCCGCCTTCTCGCCGGTGACGCCGTCCTCGTCCTCGTCGTGGGGACAGCAGTCGCCCTTGGCGACTTTCGCGACGGGGGCGGGCGCGGATTGCCGCTGCTGGGGCTGATGCTGCTGCTGGCGGCGGGGCTCCGCCGAGCGCTTGGTCTTGGCCCAAGCGGAGATCTCGACGACCGGATTCTTGAAGAAGGAGAAGAGTCCCTTGGAGGTGTCTTCTTTCAGGATCTCGTACTCGATCTCGTCCTGGTTGACGCCGAGCGAGCCGGCGGCTTTGACGAGGGCTTGCTCGAGGGACCGAGCTTCGATCTTCACCGCGCCGGTGCGCGTGGTGGACTTTGACGGGACGCTCATGCCTCAGGTCTCCTAGGCGTTGAGTTTGTCGAGCTTATGGTACAGCCAGCGCTGTTGCAGGATGCCGACGACGGTGTTCGTCAGCATGTATAGCGTGAGCCCTGCAGGCAGCGTCAGCATCATGAACGTAAACATAATTGGCATGAACAGTAAAATTTTCTCTTGAGTCTTATCCATTCCGGTAGTCGGGGTCAACTTCTGTTGGACGAACATCGCGACGCCCATGAGCAGCGGCGTGATGAAGTACGGATCCATCGCCGCGAGGTCGTCGATCCAGCCGAAAAACGGCGCGTGGCGGAGATGGATCGAGGTCTGCAACACGGTGTAGTACGCAAAGAAGACCGGGATCTGGGGCAGGATCGGCAAGCAGCCCTTCATCGGGTTGATCTTGTTCGCGCCCATGAACTTCATCAGCTCTTGCTGCTGTTTCGCCTTGTCGTCCTTGAACTTCTCCCGGATGGCGGTCATCTCGGGGTTCAGCTTCTTCATCTTGTGCATCGACACCGCGGATGCGCGCATCAGCGGGTAGAACAGGATCTTCAGCGCGATCGTGAGCAGGATGATCGCGATGCCGTAGTTGCCCGTGAGCTTCTTGAAGCCTTCGATCACGGCGAGCAAGGGCCGCGCGATGAATGCGAACATGCCGAGGTCGAGCGATTCCTCGAGCTTCGGATCGATGGCCTTCAGGATCTCCAAGTCCTTCGGGCCGAAGTAGGTGTCGAAGTCGAGCGCCACGGTCTCGTTCGCCGCGACCATGCCGAAGCTGTCGAACAGCGTGAACGCGAGCGCGCAGTGCGCTTCGCTGTACTCGACGACGCTGACGTCGAGCGAGAGCTTCTTCGCCTTGGGCAGGAGCACGTCGAGGAAGTAGTGCTTGTCGAAGCCGATGAAGTCGAGCGCGAGGTTCTGCCCGCGGATGGCCTCGGGCTCGGCGCAGTAAGTTTGGAGGTCGTTGAGCTGCAGGTTGTTTGCGCCGTCGTAGCGGACCAGCTGGTCGCGCTCGACGACGGTGCCCGGGATGAAGCCGAAGCTCTGCGCCTTGCGGAAGGTGATCTTCTGGCGCGTGAGGAGGCCGCCGGCGGGCAGCTCGAGCGGGCCGCCGGTGACGTTGGTGAACATCACCTTGAGCTTGGCGGCGTAGCCCTTGTCCGGGATCGTGTATTCCTGCGCGATCTTGAAGGTCGGGGTCAGGCGCGTGAAGCGGACGGTGCGGCCGGTGCGCTCGGCGCCGAAGACGCCGCGGACGGGCGCGGTCTGCTTGGGATCGATCGTTCCCTGGAGGACGAGCGGCTCCTGAAGGAGGTTGATCGGCGGCGCGCCGACGACCTTCTCCGTCTGGTAGCCTTTGAGGGAGACCGCGGTGAGGCCGCCGATCTCCGCGTCGAACTTGTAGATGTTGGTGTCGGTCTCGACGACCAGGTCTTCGGCCGCGAGCTTCGGCAGGGCGGCTTGCGCCTCGGCGAGCGCGGCGGCCGGGGTGCCCAGAGCCGGCGGAATCGCGCTGGCCGGCGTCGTTCCGGGCGGGGTCACGCCGGCTGGGGTTTGCTGCTCACCCGCGGTCTGCGCGTCCTTGTTCGGATATTTGGTGCTCAGGTAGTGCGAATACGCCAAGTAGAAGGCGAGGCAGAGGACGATGGCGGCGACGGACTTGCTGTCGAAATTCACGGTAGGTCGATTCCCCCGGGGTGAAACGGATGGCAGCGCGCCAGACGACGCACGGTGCGAAGGCCGGCATCGGGTAGCGAATACTTCGCAAGACACTCTTTCGCGTACTGGGAGCAGCTCGGATAGAACCGACAGCGCGGCCCTAGCGCGAGCGACAGCGTCTTTTGATAGACGGTGAGCGCAGCGCTGAGGACACGAGCGGTCTGGCTCATCGGTTCAGGCGTCCTAGGCCGTGGCGCAAGGAGCCGACGATCTCGGCGCTCGAGGCTTGGACCGTGGACGGCCGGGCGATGACGACGATGTCGAGCTTGCCGGCTTTCGCGGCGACCTCGGGATCGGCCTGGAGATGGCGGAAGCCTTCGCGCAACGCGCGCTTCACGCGATTGCGCTCGACCGAGTTGCCGACCTTGCGCGAGACGATGAGCCCCATGCGCATCGGCTTGACGGGCCCGGACTTCGGCTCCTCCGCGCGCGGGAAGGCGAACACGATCATGTGGCGGTTGACGGCTTTGTTGCCGTTATCGAGGGTTTTTTTGAACTCGGCGGGATTGCGAAGGCGCGCCGTTTTCGGAAAAGAGAAAAGGCCCATGACGGACCCTCCACACGTGCGAATGCGTGGCGGGCTAGAAGCCGCGGTGTCGATGCATTGAGGGAGAGGGCCGGTTACTTGACGTAAGCGGACGGAGCAAGACGCTTGCGGCCTTTGGAGCGGCGCAGCTTGATCACGTTGCGGCCACCAGGAGTCGCCATGCGGGCGCGGAAACCGTGGGTGCGCAGGCGGCGTTTTTTGTGCGGTTGGTATGTGCGTTTACTCACGGCGTATCCCCAGACTAGGTGCTCGGTTTGACGGAGCGGACCATACCAAAGGGGTTTCGGGAGAGCAATCCGAAGCGTACCCGGCGGATTCTTTGGGCATTCACATAGAATTCTTTAGAATCTCTTAGAAACCTTGACTTCAGCATTAGAAAACATTAGAAATAGCCCGTACCCCTCTGCCTTTTGCCTCCTCCTGAACCACCAAATAGCGAGTCGTCTCGATGACTTTCGCCACGCTGGCGCGTTCCTTTCTCTTGAATCTCGTGCTTCTGCCGACGATCCCGACGGCACAGGCGGCGACGCCAGCCCCCCGTCTCCAGCTTCAGGCTGTCGAGTTGGTGGGTTACGTGGGCGACGCCCTCAAGGTGGCGGTCGAGCTGCCCTGCGGCAGCGAGTTCTACGGCCTCGTCTTGGTGACCCCTGAGCCGACCAAGGGCGCGAAGAAGAAACTGATCCCCGGCAAGGGACGCCTCGAGATCGCGGCCGCCGTCCTGCAGGACGCCATCGTCTGCACGACGATCACGGAGCCGAAGACGATCGTCGCCGACTTCGTCGCGACCCGTAGCTTCGACGTCATCGCGCCGTTCGCGGTCGACGGCCTCAATCCACGCATCGTCGTCTCGCGTCTGACGGACCTCAAAGTGCGCACCGGGCGCTCGGGGATCACGGCGACGACGGTCGAGGCGATCTATCAGACGAAATGCGGCAGCGCCCTCGGCGCGCTCGTGCGCCCGGGCGGCGGCGGCCGGCTCGAGATCGGCATCGTCGAGAAGCCGTCGCGCCCCGGTTCGGGTCGCGGCGACGACTGCGCGCCGAAGACGCAGCGCAGCATGCTGACGGCGCTGTCGGTCGAGAAGCACGAGGTCTCGGCGCTTCCTGAGAAGCCGGGCAGCTTGGGCCGCGCCTTCACGCTGCGCTATGCGACCGTGAAAAAGGGCTCGGTCAAGCGCGGCGTGGATCGCGGCGTCTCGATGACCTACAAGCGCGCCTGCAACGAGGCGCCGGTCGGCATCGTCATGAAGGACCTTGGCAAGGGCAAGGACGGCAAGCGTCAGGTCGAGCTCGGCGTCCTCGTGGCGCACTACTACAACCTTCCGTGCAAAAATCTCGAGGGCAAAGGCGCCGAGGACCGCATCGCGGACCAGGATCTCCGCCTCGGCAAGAGCGTCGGACTGAAGATGAAGGCCACCGGCCGGAAGCTCGCGAAGGGCGAGGCGCTCCTGCTGAAGACGCCGACGGCGCTCACGATGGGCGGCGAGGGCGGCATTCAGGTCGGCTACGTGCGCCCTTGCGGCCAAGTGGACGGGGCGATCTACGCTCGCGACGCGAGGGGCAAGCTCTCGGTCGGCGTCGTCGTGGCGAGCCGGGGCAAGTGCGTCCGTCGCGGCGCTTCCGGGGCCGGCGCTTCCGAAGTATCGTTGTACCAGCCGTTCGTCGCCGAGCGGGTCCGTACAGCGGGGCTCGCGCCCCTGCGACTCAAGGGACAACCGGCGCACTAAACGCCGGGGTCCGTCTCATGCTCTGCACGATCGAAGTCGATGGCTCCGCCCTACGGCACAATTACCGCCAGTTTGTGAAGCTCGCGGGCCGTGAGCGCGTGATCCCGGTGCTCAAGTCGAACGCCTATGGACATGGGCTCGAGCTCGTCTACAAGGCGCTGGCGAGCGAGAATCCGCCGTGGATCGGAGTGGTCTACCTCGAGGAGGCGCAAAAGCTGCGCCAGCTCGGCTACGCCGGGCGCATCCTTCAAGCTGGCGCGGCCGTCGGGCGCGAGCTGCCTTTGGCCGAAGCGCTGAAGGCGGAGCCGGTGATCGGCAACCACGACGTGCTCGACGCGTGGCTCGCGCGGCCTTCGCCGTGCACGATCCACGTGAAGTTCGACACCGGCATGTCGCGCCAGGGCTTCGCGCCGGAAGAAGCGGCGGAGGTGGCGCGCAAGCTCTTGCCCCGGCGCGATCGCGTCGTCGGGATCTGCACGCATTTCGCCAACGTCGAGGACGTGACCGACACGGTGTATGCGGACGGCCAGCTCAAAGGCTTTCAGAAGGCGGTGAAGGCGTTCCGCGAGGCAGGGCTCTCGCCGCTCGTTCATGCCGCCTCGAGCGCATCGTGCCTCATCATGGACGAGTCGCGCTTCGACCTGGAGCGGATCGGCATCTCGCTTTACGGCGTTTGGCCGTCGCCCGTGACGCGCGTCTCGTACATGCAGCTGCACAAGAAGCTAGTCGAGCTGAAGCCGGCCCTGTCGTGGCGCACCGAGGTCACTTCGGTGAAGGCGGTCGCCGCGGGCCAATTCATCGGCTACGGCTGCACGTTCCGTGCGCCGCGCGAGATGCGGATCGCGGTCCTTCCCGTCGGCTACTACGAGGGCTTCCCGCGGATCGCCGGGGAAAAGCCGAGCTACGTGCTGATCCACGGCGAGCGTTGCGCGTTGGTCGGCCGCATCTGCATGAACATGATGATGGTGGACACCAGCCACCTGGCCCAAGTATCAATGGGGGACGCGGTCACCCTCATCGGCAACGACGGGCGGGAGACGATCTCCGCCCACGATCTCGCCGGCTGGGCCCAGACGATTCACTACGAGCTCCTTGCGCGCCTTCACCCCGAGATACCGAGGGCGCTCGTGGGCGCTTGAGGCTCACATGCAAGACGTCCTTACTCATTATCAAATGTACGACTACGGCGCGCGTTGCGCCGTCGCGGTCACGACCGAGATCACGCGCGAGGCGCAAAGGCGGCACGGGCTTGATCCGCTGACGACGATCGCCTTCGGGCGCGCCGTCAGCTGCGCGGCGCTCCTCGCCTCGACGTTGAAGATCGGCGGCGAGTACGTGCACTGCAGCTATGCCGGCTTGGGCGTGCTGAAGCGGGTCGTGGCGGAGTGCAACGGGGAAGGTCACTGCCGCGGCTACACGTCGCCGACCTCGATCGTCGAGGCTCTGAAGCCGGGCGAGGCGGTGCCGCAAACGGTGGGCGAAGCGACCGGCTTCACCGGTGTCCTGACGGTGACCCGCGGCAAGCCTGGTTTGCAGCAGCCCTACTCCACGGTCTGCGAGTTCATGAACGGCGAGATCGCGTCCGACATGGCGCGCTTTCTGACGGAATCGGAGCAGATCCCCTCGGCCGTCGCCGCCGGCGTGAAGCTCGGACCCGCGGGCGAGGTGATCTCCGCCGGCGGCGTCTTGTTCCAGAAGCTCGGCGGCGCGATCCTGCCGGAGCAGGCGATTGCCGACGTGGAAAAGCGCATGGCGCGGAGCGAGCTCGCGCTCTCGGATCGCCTCGCCTCGGCGGCCACGACGGATGCCTTGGTCGAGTATCTACAGGGCGCGAAGACCGGCTTCGGCGTCTTGTCCTCGCGCAATCTGAGCTTCAAATGCACGTGCTCGCGCGAGAGGATGGGAGACACCCTGACCTCGCTCGGGCTGGCAGAGCTCGAGCGCATCAAGAAAGAGGTCGGCAAGATCGAGGTGCGTTGCACCTACTGCGCGACCGCGCATCTCTTTCGGTTGGAAGAGCTGACCAAGCACTGAGCGGCTCAGAGGTCTTGCAGGAAGGCCCGCGACCGCTCGCTCGTGACCGCGGTGTATTTCGCCTCGGTTGTGTTCTTGTCGACGCCGTTGCTGGTCGCCAGAATGCCGAGGATGACGAGCTCCTCGCCCTCGCGGACGAAGAGCGGGCCGCCGCTGTCGCCCTTAGCGATGCCGGCCGATCCGGAGGCGACGCGGTCGTCGGCGCGGACGTAGGCATTGCCGCCTTCCAGCTTGAAGAGTTTGTTCGTGCCCTTGCGACGCTCGCCGAAGGTGCCTCCGCGCCCGGGGGCGAAGATCGTCGTGCCGTCGTCGTGCTTGATCTCTCTGATCGGCGATTCGCTCCAGCCGTAGCCGACCATCTCGACGTCGGCGCCGATGCTCGGCTCGACCGTGGCGACTTTCATCGTAGCGGGGGCGACGTCGCCCTCGAGCGTGAGGATGGCGAGATCGGAGTCGAGGTCTCCGTTGCGGCCGCCGTACGTCTTGCTGATGCGGATGCGCTCGCGCGGCACGTCCTGGCCCAGGACGCGGTAGCGCCGCTCCGAGCCGGGGGGACGCTGACTGACCTCGACGCAATGCGCGGCGGTGAGCAACGTTCGCGGGCCAATGAAGGTCGCGGTGCAGTTGTTCTGCTTGTCGGTCTTGGTGTTGTTTTCTCCTTCGAGCTGGTCGCGCTTGCCGTCGGTATAATCATTGAGCTCCAGCTTCACGACCGCGGGATAGTCGCTTACGTCGGCGAGCTCCCCGCCGGTGATCTTGACGGCGGAGACGGGCGCGGGCTCCTTCTTACAGGCCGCCAGCGATGCAACAAGAGCGAGGGCAAGCCAGACCGTCTCACGTGCCATCTTTACCCCCTCCAAGGACGCGGCCAGCGAGGTCGAGGGCGCGCACGCACACAGGGCGGTCCAGGTCGCCGACGGGATCCTTGCCGAGCGAGACGTCGATTTCGGCCATGGACTGCAAGCTCGCGGCGTTCTCGCTGCTCAAGGTCGAGCTCTGTTCCGTGAGGAGCGAGGCGACGCGGGCGATGGTCTCGTCGTCGACGCTGGCGTCGCTGCGCACGCCGCCGCGCAGACGCTGGAAAGCGTCGCGGGCTTTTTGCAGGGGGACGCGCTCCATCAGCGGATTCATCCGCGCCATCGGCACCAAGCGTAGGAGAAGGGAGAGCTCCGACGCCCCCGAGCGCTCGACCAGGTCCAAGAGCACGCGGTCCGGCGTGTGGCCGATCAGGGCGGCGAGCTTTTTCAAGCGCTGCTCGCGCCGGTCGAAGAGCGAACGGAGCATGGGAACTCCTTAGCGATGCTTGGATAAATCGCGGAAACGCGGTCGGAGGCGGGCGGGCGGCAATTCCTACCTCGATTGTACCAGGAAATCGGGAATGCTAGCGTCATAGGTAGCCCCATCACAGCCTTCCCGTGCCCTCCCCCCCCCCAGTCCATCGACGAGACTTGATCCATGGACCTTCGTCCCGATCCGATGCCGGAACAAATGCCGCAGCACCCCGTCGTGCCACGGCTGACGATCACCTACTACGTCGAGCCGCAGAATCTGCGGACTTTCTCGGTGTCGGTGCGGCGCGCGAACGCGGCGATCGTCGCCGTGCTCGGCGCCCTGATCTGGAGCGCCGCAAGCGGCGCCTACTTCATCGGCAAAGGCGTCGCCGGCACCGAGCCGATGCCGCCCGCGTTCAACGCGACGGCGCTGAACGAAGTCCCCGCGGCGCCGCTCGCGCCGGCGGTACTTTGTCCCGAAGCGAAAAACGTCGAGAAATCAGAGCCGCCGCAAGTGGTTCAACAGGAAGAGCCGAAATCCGAAGCCGAGTCAGCCGGAGTCGCGAAACCCGACGCCCCCGAGCCCGAGGCCGATAAGTCGGAGCCCGACACCGTCAAGGTGGCGATGCAGGAGATGACGGTGACCGCGCCCGAGCCGGCTGCCGTCGAGGCGACGGTCGCAGAGCCCGCGCCCACTCTTACCTCCGAGCGCTTCGGCCTAGAGGAGCAGACGTTCCGCTACGAGAAGGGCAAGCTCCGCGTGCGCTTCAAGCTGAAGAACAAGGTCCAGGGCGCCGAGGTGAAGGGCCGTGTTTGGGGCATCGCGACCTACGACTCGCGGAGCGGGCAACGTTTCATCGTCACCTCCGCTCCGGGCATCGACGTGAATCGCCCCGAAGACCGCGCCAACGGCGCCATGGGCGTCAGCTATCGCGCGAAGGTCCTGACCTCGAAGGAGCTGAGCTTCGCGGTGCCGCACACGGGTGTCGAGGCCGATGCCGGGCATTTCACCGAGGTGCGCCTGATGGTCAGCGAAGACGGGGCGACGCCAGTCCTCACGTCGCGCTACCCGCTCGACGAGCGGGGCCAGTCAATCCGCTAGCCCGACGACGCGGGCAGCGAACACGCAGTCCCAGCCCATGCTGTGCTCCCAGGCGCGTTCGGTCGTGGCGCGTTCCCACGCCCACTGGAAGCGTGTTGCGGGAGGGCCGCTCGTGCGGCTCGGACAAACTTCGAGGACGCGCTCCTGCAGCTCGGGCGAGCGACCGCCGTCGAGATAGGCGAAGAAGGGATTTCCCGGCTCGCGCTCGGCGAGATGCGCCGCTGCTTCGGCTCGGAACGACACCGGGTCAGTGAGCTTCTCGAGCAGGAAGACCTCGACGCCCGCGAGGTGCATCTCGTAGCCCGCGGGGGCAAGGCGCGCCTGTTGCACGATCGCGAGATGGTCGTTGCCGCGGGAGAAGAGCATTTGCGGCGAAGGCGGCAGGCCGAGCTCGGCGAAGACGCGGTCCATGAGCGCCCAGATCGTCGGCGTGATGGTGCAACGCGCGTCGGCGTCGTCCGTGCACAGGCGATGCGCGCCGTAGATGAGGCATCCGCCGCCGGGGCGATCGACCATGCAGGGCCGGTGCGCTTCGATCCAAGCGATCCATCGCTCCGCCGCGTCCGTGTCGCGAGTCGTCACGAGGTAGAGCAGGACGCCGAGCGACATGTCGCGGGAAAAGCTGTTTCCCTGGCCGAGGTTGCCGCCGACGCGGCGGGGCGACCGCCACCAGCGCCCGTTCCAATCTTGAGCGTCGCGGACGAGGTCGCAGCCCTCCGCCTCGCCAGAGGCGCAAAGCAAGCCGCCAAAGAGCGTCATGTCGCCGTCGTCGCAGGCGTCCTTGGAAGGATGGCCGGCGCAACGCGGGGCGAGCTCTCGCCAATAGTCGACGGGATCGGCGAGCGCAGTCGCCAACAAGAAAAGAGCGGGGATCATCCCTTTAGACTAGCAGCATTCTGCCGGGGAAATCAGCTGTGGGACCGGGACGGAGGGATCGAGGCTCGACGGTAAAGGCCGAAACGGTTGCCGTCCGGGTCCTCGAGCTGCCAGATCTCGCCGTAACCCAGCATCTTGCTCGGGCCGAAGCGGAGCTTGCCGCCCACGGCCTCGGCTTTGGCGACGACGGCCGCCGGATCGTCGACGGCAAAGTAGACCACGGGACCGTGTCGGGCGGCCGGCGCTTTGGCGCTCGGTACGAGCGCGATGCCGAAGCCGCAGTCGCGCGGCACCGACAGGACGATGTACTCGTGCAGCTCGGCCGGCACCGGAAGCCAGCCGAAGGCCTCGGCGTAAAACGCTCGGGCCCGGGTCGCATCGCCGATCGGGATCTCGATCTGGCAAAGGCTCCGCGGGTCGATCACTTGCGCAGCTCGAGGCGCCCTTCCGCATCGACGAAGAGGCCATCGAGCACTTGGCGATTCGGGTAGCGCTCGATGTCCTTGATGACCCACTTCTTCTGGTAGAAGGAGCGGAGCACCGTCTGGCGGAGGCGGGTGTTCTCCGCGCTCTCGTCGGCGAGGAAACGCTCGAGGAAGCCAGGGACGTTGACGTCGTCCTGCTCGACCATGAGCTCGGCGCAGGCGAAGCGGACGCGCTCGTCGGGATCATTCAGGAAGTGCGCGAGCTTCTCGGTGAAGCCTGGAAGCTTGTACTCCACGAGGTAGCAGAGGATGTCGTAGTTCTTGTCGACCTTGGCCTGGTCGAAGGAGACGTCGTTGAAGTCGAGGGCAGCCTTGAGGATCTCGACGACCTGGACCTCTTCGCCGAGAGCCTTCAGGACTTTGATCGGCCAGGCGATGCGGCTCGTAAGGACGAGGTGCTCGCGGACCAGAGGGAGCGCCTCGGCGCCCCAGCGCGTGATGCCCTCGAAGGCGGATTCCTTCTCGCGAGTGTCGTTGATCCCGTGCTCGAGGCTGTACTCGAAGCGCTGGAGGAGGGCGGGGACCGCGATGGTGACCTCGTCCATGTCTTTGAAATACTCGATGGCCGAGACGCGGTCCTCACGAATGGCCTTCGAGTTTTTGATGACGGTGAGTGCCTTGGCGACTCGTTTCTCATCCGGCTTCTTCTTGCCGCCGCCCAGAATCTTGTCGAGGAAACCCACGTTGCGCTCCGCCAGCTTGTGCGGCACTTACTCTACGCGGCAAAACCCCCGAGAGACAAGGGGATTTCCGCCGCTTCACCGGTACTGCAAAGCTGCTATCATCGCCGGATGCCGTACCAGAAATCCTCATCATGGACCGCGCTGATCGCGGCCGCTTGGATCGCTCCCGCGTGCGTCACTGGCGACAACGAGCCACCGGTGCGCGCCGAGCATGCTTCCGCGCCCGCACCGCCGCCCGCAGTCGTGGGGCCGCCGCTCGCGCCGGTCGCGGTCATGCCGGCCGCGGCGACGCCGGACGCCGAGCGCATTCTGAAAGTGATCGGGCACGCCGACGTGATGTCGGCGGCAGCGATGGTTCTGCAGAAAAATCGCATGGTCACGGGCGGCGAAGACCACATCGTGCGCATCTGGGACACGACCGGCGGGCTGTCCCTGGCGCGCCTCGCGGGCCACACTCAGGCGATCGTCGCGGTCGCGATGGCCGGCGACGCGAAAGTGGCGGCCTCGTTCGGGCGCGATTCGACGCTTCGGTTCTGGGACTTGGAAAAGCAGGCCGAGCGGCGCGTCGCGATTGGATTGCCGAAAAACCTGGTCGCGCGGGCGCTCGCTTTTTCCGCGGATGGCGCAACGCTTGCGGTCGGTTGCGACGATCGCGTCGTCCGGTTGATCACTCCGGACACGGGCTTGGTCAGCGCGACCTTGAAAGGTCATGCGCAGGCCGTAACGGCGCTGGCATTCCTAAGGGACGGGCGGCTGGTGAGCGGCGACGAGGAAGGCATGCTCGTCGTCTGGGACGCGGCGAAAAATGTTGAATTGAGCCGCTTTCGCGCCGCTGCCGGCGCAGTGCGCTCTCTGGCGACGCATCCGGACGGCGTCCGGCTCGCGATCGGCGCCGGCGACGACGTGGTGCACGTCTTCGACCTCGTGACTGGCACGGAGACGGCGAAGATCGCGGTCGCCCGCCTCGAGATCGGCCCGATCGCCTTTGCGGCCGGAGGCTTGCAGGTCGTCGTCGGGGGCACGAGCCGTCTGATCGAGGCCGACGCGACGAAGGAAAGCTACGACGTGCTCGCCTTCGATCTCGCCTCGGGCAACATGGCGGCGCTGCATGCCGGCCACAAAGGTCCCGTGCTGTCGTTGGCAGCGGCCGACGACGGAACGGTGGTCAGCCTTTCGGCCGACGAGACTCTGCGCCATTGGCCCGTGACCAAGGCCCAAACGCCGATGATCTCTCGCTAATCCTGTGGTAAGGATCAAAGGTTCTCCTACATTTGGAGGCCTTCGTTGGCGACCGTCGAGAATTCCAGGTCCGTAGCGGGCATCGTCCTTGCCGCGGGCAAAGGCACGCGCATGAAAAGCGCGGTCCCGAAAGTGCTGCACCCGATCGCGGGCAAACCGATGCTCGGCTGGGTTCTGGACGCGATGCGCGGCTCCGGCATCGGTGCGTCCTGCCTCGTCCTGAGCGAGGACCTCGTCGGCTTCGACGAGTTCCTGGCGAAGGACCCCGACCTCGCCGTGGCCTTGCAGATCAACCGGCAAGGCACCGGCGACGCCGTGGCCGCCGCTTCCTACTGCTTCGCCGAGACGACGCCGGCGCCGTACGCCGCTGGCAAAGCGCACCGGCAGCGGCGCGGGAAGCCGATCGACGCGACCCACGTGCTTATCTCCGCCGGCGACACGCCGGCGCTCGACGCGGGCTCGCTCGCCGGGTTCATCGACGCGTGCGTCGACGCCGGAGCGCAGCTCGGCGTGCTCGGCATGCGCGTGCCGGATCCGAGGGGCTACGGCCGGATGATCCTCGACGGCTCGAAGCTGCGCGCGATCGTCGAGGACCGCGACGCCGATCCGTCGACGCGGCGCATCGACGTCTGCAACACCGGCATCATCTTCGGCGAGAAGAACCTGATCTTCGAGCTGATCCGGGAGCTGAAGCCGAACAACTCGCAGAAAGAATACTACCTGACCGACTGCGTGAAGCACGCGTGGCAGCGCGGCCTGCCGACGCACGCTCACGTCAGCGACAAGTGGCAAGAGTTCGCCGGCATCAACGACCGAGCGCAGCTCGCCGCGGTCGAGGCCGTCCTCGTGCGCCGGAAAATCGAGGCGATGATGCTTTCGGGCGTCACCGTGCACCTGCCCGATACCGTTTACGTTGAAGACGGGGTCGAGGTCGGCCCCGACTCGGAGATCGGCCCGAGCGTGTGCCTGCGCGGCAAGACCAAGATCGGCGCCGGAGCGCGCATCGGCGCCGGCTCCGTGCTGGACGGCGTGACGGTCAAGGCCGGCGAAGTCGTTCCTCCCCTGAGCGTGCGTCTAGAAGGGAAATGAGCCCATGTGCGGAATCGTCGGTTTCATCGGCAAACGCTCGTGCATCGAAACGCTTTATGAAGGGCTCGCGCGGCTCGAGTACCGCGGCTACGATTCCGCCGGCATCGCGGTCCTGAATCGCGGCGAGATCGCCGTCGAGAAGACTGAGGGCAAGCTCGCGCTGCTCAAGCCGAAGCTTGCCGCCTTGCCCCAGGACGCGACGCGCGGCCTCGGCCACACGCGCTGGGCGACGCACGGCGCGCCGAACACGACGAACGCGCACCCGCACGTCGTCGACGGCATCGCGCTCGTCCACAACGGCATCATCGAGAATTACGAGGAGCTGAAAGAGGAGCTCATCAAGGACGGGGCGCGCTTTCAGTCGCAGACCGACACCGAAGTCGTCCTGCACCTGTTCGCGCGCGAGATGCGCAAGTACAAGGACGTGCAGAAGGCGCTGGCGTCCCTGATCGGCCGCCTGCGCGGCGCGTTCTCGCTTGGCATCATGCTCGCCTCGGAGCCGGAAGCGCTCTACCTCATGAAGCTGGGTTCGCCGCTCGTGATCGGCGCAGGCCGGGGCGAGAACTACTTCGCCAGCGACGCGATGGCGCTCGTCGCCCACACGAGCCGCGCGATGTTCCTCAACGACCGCGAGTACGCGCGCATCACCGAGGATACGGTCGACGTCTGGACCTTCGCGGGCCAAAAGATCGAGACGCGCTTCATCGAGCTCGACATCTCCAGCGCCAGCGTCGAAAAGCAGGGCTTCCGCCACTTCATGCTGAAGGAGATCCACGAGCAGCCGCGCGTCCTCGCGGCGATGGCGAAACGCTTCGTCGACCACGACGCCAAGGCCCTGCGCGTCAAGGAAATGGGGCTCGAAGGCCTCCAGCTCGACCGCGTCACCAGCATCGCGATGGTAGCCTGCGGCACCGCGCACTATTCGTGCCTCCTCGGCAAATACATGATCGAGGGGTCCGCCGGCATTCCGGTGAGCGTCGAGCTCGCGAGCGAGTTCCGCTACCGCGACCCGGTCCTCGACGCCGGCACTCTCGTCATCGCGGTGAGCCAGTCGGGCGAGACGGCCGACACCCTCGCCTGCATCAAGCACGCGAAAGAGCGCGGCTGCCAGACGTTCGCGATCTGCAACGTCAAGATGTCCTCGATTCCGCGGGAATGCGACGCGACCCTTTACATGGAGTGCGGCCCGGAGATCGGCGTCGCCTCGACGAAGGCGTTCACCGCCATGCTCTTGGCGCAGTTCCTCTTCGGGCTCGCCTTGGGCCAGAAGCGCGGCAAGCTGAAGGGCGCCGCGCTCGAGGCCAAGTTTACGCAGTTGCGAGCGCTTCCCGCTCTCATGGACCACGCAATCGACGGCAAAGAGCCGATCCAAAAAGTTGCCGAGAAGTACTACGAGGCCGCCAACTTCATCTACATGGGCCGCGGCACGAGCTACGCGATCGCGCTCGAAGGCGCCCTGAAGCTCAAGGAAATCTCTTACATCCATGCCGAAGGCTACGCCGGCGGCGAGCTGAAGCACGGGCCGATCGCGCTGATCGACCGCCATATGCCGGTCGTGGCGCTGGCCCCGAAGGATCATTGGTACGAGAAAATGGTGTCGAACATCGAGGAAGTGAAGGCCCGCCAAGGCCGCATCATCGCCGTCGGCGATCCTCACGATGAGAAGCTCCGGCGCCTCGGAGAGGACTTCATCCCTTGCGTCGGACTCGAGGATTCCGGCCTCGCCGCGATCGTGTCCGTCGTGCCCATGCAGCTTCTCGCGTACTATGTCGCGGTACGTCGCGGAACCGACGTCGACCAGCCCCGCAACCTCGCCAAATCGGTAACCGTCGAGTGACTCAACCGTCGCCTGCCTCGATCCTGCTCGCGGGTCTGAACGACGTTCAGCGCACTGCCGCCTCGCATCGCGACGGACCGCTCGTCGTCTTCGCGGGCGCCGGCTCGGGGAAGACGCGGATCATCACGCACCGGATCGCCTGGCTGATCGAGCAGGGCGTGCCGCCGTGGGAGATCCTCGCGGTCACGTTCACGAACAAGGCCGCGAAGGAAATGAAGGCTCGGGTCGAGGCGCTGACGTCGCGGAGCGGTCGTTGCCTGATCTCGACGTTTCATTCCGCCTGCGCGCGGTGGCTGCGCGAGTTCGCGCCGGAGCTGGGCTACACCTCCGATTTCACGATCTACGACGACAACGACTCGCTCTCGGCGATCAAGACCGTGCTGGCCGAGCTCAACGTGAAGCTCGACGAAACGAACTCGGCCCAGGAGTTCAAGGCCGCGATCGCGAAGATGAAGACGATGGCGATGCTGCCGAGCGACGAGCGCCTGAAGCGCGAGTACTCGGGCCTGATGCCGCCTTCGGGCGTCGAGGTCTACGCGCGCTATCAGGAGTATTTGGCGGCCTGCAACGCCATGGACTTCTCCGACCTGATCATGAACGTCCTCTTGCTCTTGCGGCGGAACGCGATGGTGCGCACGGTGATGCAAAACCGTTATCGCTACATCCTCGTCGACGAGTATCAAGATACGAACCGGACGCAGTTCGAGCTGATCGCGCGGCTCGCCGAGGTGCACAAGAACCTCTTCGTCGTCGGCGACGACGACCAGTCGATCTACAGCTGGCGCGGCGCTCTGCCGTCCAACATCATCGACTTCGACAAGGTCTATCCCGACGCCGTCAAGGTGACGCTGGCGCAGAACTACCGCTGCTCCGGCAATATTGTCGCCGCGGCCAACGCGATGATCCAGAACAACAAGCACCGCGTGCCGAAGACCCTGTTCACCGACAATGACACCGGCGACAAGATCGACTACCGGCTGGAGCCGGACAACGACCTTGAGGCCTGGTGGCTCGTCGACACGATCAAACGGGAAACCGAGCGGTTCTCGTACCAGGACGTGGCGATCTTTTACCGGACGAACAGCCAGTCGCGCCTTCTTGAGGACGCGCTGCGCCGCGAGAACATCCCGTACACGATCTACGGCACGGTGCGGTTCTACGACCGTCTCGAGGTCAAGGACCTCATGGGCTACTTCCGTCTGCTGGTGAACCCGGCGGACGACGTCAGCCTGAAGCGGGTCCTGAACGTGCCGCCGCGCGGCATCGGCGACAAGGCCGAGGCGACGATCGAGTCCGAGGCCTCGCGGCGCGGTATCCCGATGATGGCGGCGATCGAGCAGATGGTGACGGAAAATTACCCGAAACTCGGGGCGAAGCTGAAAGAGTTCGTCGCGATCTTCCAGCGTCTGCGCGCCGCCATCCTCCAGCAGCCGCTCGACGAAGCGCTGCCGACCCTGATCACCGAGCTCGGCTACCTCGACTACGTGCGGAAGAAATTCCCCGATCAGGCCGAGGACAAAATCGAGAACATCCACGAATTGGGCGCAGCACTCGCGGACTTCGCCGGCGCTTACGCGGAGGCGACGATCGCGGAATGGCTCCAGTCGGTGACCTTGTCGTCAGAGGATAGCGCCTCGCAAGGCGGCGTCTCGATGATGACGCTCCACATGGCGAAGGGGCTCGAGTTCGACCGCGTGTTCCTGGTCGGGATCGAGGAGGGCCTCCTCCCCCACCGCAACAGCCTCGACGACAACGACGCGATCGAAGAAGAGCGCCGCCTCTTCTACGTGGGCATGACCCGAGCCAAGGAAAAGCTGACGCTCACCGGCGCCTACCGCCGGCGGACGTACGCGAACTGGACGGCGAACAAGCCCTCGCGCTTCCTGATGGAGATTCCCTCAGAAACCTTCCAGCCGGCGAGCGAGGTCGAGGGCGCCTTCGTTCGCCAGGCGCGCGATCATGGCAGCATCGGCCTTTCGGCCGTCAACCGTGGCATGCGCTACGACTACGACGACGGCGAGCGCAGCGTGAACCTCGAGACCCTGGCGATCGGCCAGACGGTGCGCCATCCGACCTACGGGCTCGGCAAGATCGAGGAGATCACCGAGGAGCTCGGCGCCTTGAAGGCGGTCGTGCGCTTCAGCGAGTTCGGCGTGCGGAAGGTCGCGGGCCATCATCTGTCGGAGTAACGGCGAGCAGATCGCCGGGCTGGCAGTCGAGCGCCGCGCAGATCTTCTCCAGCGTCGAAAAGCGGATCGCGCGCGCCTTGCCCGTCTTCAAGATCGAGAGATTGGCGAGGGTGATGCCGACGGTCTCGGCGAGCTCCGAGAGGCGCATCTTCCGCCGGGCAAGCATTAGGTCAAGATCGACGCGGACGCGCATTAGGCAGAGACCGCCGTGGCGCGACTCTGGCGTTGGCGGTAGGAGAGCGCGGCGAAGCTCAGCGCGGCGAGGACCAAGGCGATGCCGCCGTTGAAGGTCGGGACGATCATGCTGAGGAGGGAGACGGCGGCCTGGGAGTCGGCCGCGAAGGTCTTGCCGACGGTCGCCTCCGGCAATGCCGAGAGGGCGGAGGCCAGCGGCAGCTTCCAGTAGTCCGAGGTCGTTAGCGCAGTGCGCGCGAACGCCGCAAGGAAGCAGGCGAAGAGGAGCTTCGGGACGTGGCGCAGGCCGTCGTTCTCAGGACCACGCCGTAGCGTCTTCCACACGCCGACAGTGAGCCAGGCCGTGATCGAGAGGAGCGAGAAGACGAGGGCGGACCCCGTCGCGAGCCGCGCGGCGTCGCCGCTCAGGACGAAGAGCTTCAGCATGCCGAAGTTCGGCAGGTCGCGAAGCGCGTCTTCAGAGACCGGCTGCATGTAGAGGCGCTCGAGCTCGGGGAGGTAAAGCGGATGGAGCGCGCATGCAGCAGCCGCGACGGTGAACAAGAGGCCGATCAAGCCGTGGAAGACGCTCAGGACGCCGAGGACGAATCGCATGGAACCTCCGGTATGGGGCCGATGTACGCGAATCGTCGTCGAAAGACAAGAAGAAATCATCGATTGTCGATAAGGTCAGAAGGCCCAGCCGAGTCCGAAATTGAAGCTGGTGGAGACCGCGGTCTTCTTGGTTTGGCCTTTGCTCGCGACCTCGTCGCGCAGCTCGGGCGTCGGCTCGCCGGCGATCGCAGAGATCGTGCGGTCGCGCATGGTGTTGGCGACGATGCCGCCGCCGACGCGGATCAGGAAGCCGGAATCCCAGAGCCAGCGGTAGCCCGCGTCGATGCCGCTCGTCAGGAAAGTGTTCTCGTCGGTGACGTCGGTGTCGTTCTTCAAATAGGTGATGCGGTTCTTTCCGGTTCCGAGGCTACCGCCTGCGTACCAGCTGTCGCGTTGCGTGTTGCCGTAGTAGCGCAGGCCGCCGTTCACGCCGGTCATGCGCATTGAGCTCACCAGGAGATCGTCGACCGTCTCAGCGTCCTTGCGCGAGGACTCGAGCATCTCGTCGGAGAGCTGCAGGCCGAAGATGCTGACGCCTCCGAAGGCCGCGACGTGCTCGCCGAAAGGCACTTCCACGCCACCCGAGAAGCCGCGTCCGCCGGGGACCAGGTTCATCAGCAGAGTGACGGGGTTGGTCTCGAACGACACGTGAACCGGGCGGCCCGCAGTCACGGTCGCGTCGCCGAGAGCCATGTTCGAGGTCAGCGCGACGGCGGCGGCAAACAGATAAGTGAACCATTTCATCGGGAGACTCCTCTAAGGCGGCGTGAACGGGACGCCGTGCGCAGCTCATAAAGCAGGCAGTGTGCCAGCCCGCCATGGAGGTCAACAGTCCAAAATTATTGATATTTTTGGATTGGCCAAGCTTCGCTGTGCGCCCCGGGACACAGGCGCAGGCGGGCCACCTGTGTCGCCGAGGGGACGGTCGCGCTAGAATCATGGGTAGTTCCCAACAGACATCCCCCGGAGGGGCCAATGAAGTTCCGTCAGAAGGTCAGCGCGAGCGCGCTTGCCCTCGGTGTCGTCAGCTGCGTCACGGCGCTGTCCATGTCGGCTTGCCAGACGAAAGATGCGAGCCGCCTGCGCGAAGACGCGGCGATGAGCGGCATGCCGGCCACCGACCCAGCCACTCTGGCGGCAAACGCAAAGACGGCGCTCAACCAATATTGCGGCTCCTGTCACGGGCCGCAGGCGCCCGAAGCGCTCGGCGCCATCGGCTACATCGACGACCTGCAAAAGCTCGTCGACAAGAAGAAGGTGAAGCGCGGGACCGCCGAGGAGCAGAAGAAGTCGCGCGTGCTCGTGCGCATGTACGACACCGAGAGCCCGATGCCGCCCTTGGCGACCGAGGAAGGTACGCCGATCGACCGGATGCCCGAAGAGGCGATCAAGGCGATCGAGGCTTGGATTCTCGCGGACGCTCCGGTTCCCGCCGCTGGCGGCGCCGTTCCGACGCCCACGCCCGAGCCGGCGCAAACGCCGATTGCGGCTCCTGGGTCCCCGACCGGCGGCGACCCCGCGGCCCTAGCGACGGCGGCACGCGGCGCTCTCGATCGGGCCTGCGGCTCATGCCACGGTCCGCAGGCGCCCGAGGCGCTCGGCGCCATCGGCTACATCAACGACCTGCAGAAGCTCGTCGACAAGAAGAAGGTGAAGCGCGGCACCGCAGACGAACAGAAGAAGTCGCGCGTCCTTGTGCGCATGAAAGACGCCGAGAGCCCGATGCCTCCGGCGCAGGACGATGCCGGCAACGCCGTCGCCCCGATGACTCCGGACGATGCGGCCGCGATCGAGGCCTGGATCATGGCCGACTCGCCGGTGCCCGCGCCGTGAAGAAACGCTGGGCGCTCGCACCGCTGTTGGCCGCGGCGGCCGTTCTCGTCCTGGGCATGGCCCGGGGGGAGAGCGGCATCGCCAATTGGCGATCGCTCAAAAAGAGTCGCGACGTCCTGCAAACGACCGTCGACGGCATCAAAGACGAGAATCGTGCGCTCCAGGACGAGATCATGCGGCTGAAAGAGTCGCCGAGCTATGCTCGCAAAGTGCTTCGCGACAAGTATCATGTCACCGACGAAGGCGAGGACATCGTCTTCTTCCCCGAATAGCCCGAGAGAGGTAGTCCATGACGCAGAAGCGGAACTGGTTGAGTGCGGCAGCGATGGCGTTGACGCTGACGCAGGTTGGTTGCGGTGATGCCAACTTCAACAAGATTTTCGGATCGACGGACGAAGGCGGCGACACCAAGCTCCAGCTTGCGCGCTCGTACTACGATGCCGGCAAGTTCGAGGAAGCCGAAGACCTCCTCACGGAGCTCATGGAGCGGAACGAGGACAATGAGGGCGCCGCGGTTCTTCTCGGGTACACCTACCTCTCCACTGGCGGTATCGACCCGTTCCAGCTCGCGCGCAAGCTCATCGAGATCTCGACGCCGAAGACCACGACGACGACCCCGACGACTCTCACGGAGCTTGAAGAAATGGAGTTCGCAGAAATGCGGACCGCCATGCTCAACCAACAGACGGGAACGACCGGGACGACCGGCGCCACCGCCTCGACGGGGACCTCGTCCACCAACACGTCGACGACCTTGCTCCAGCTCGGATCGATCATCAACCTGACCGAAGAAGATCACAAAAGGCTTCGCAACGGCTTCTACGTGAGCACCTCCGGCCTCTTCGCCGCCAACTCCTTGCCGGTGCCGAACTTGGTGACCGACGAGCTGCGGGCCAGCGTCGGGGTGCTGCGTAGTATGGATAAGGCCATAAAGGTCACGTGCCGCTTCGTCGACGCGTCGACGAAAGTTGCGGGTGACCCGCGCGATCAATCGGCAGCGTGCGCCCAGACCAAGATCCCGCGCCGGCAGTCCGCCAAAGCCCACTTCCTCTGGGCTTTCAGCCACCTGACCGAGGCGATGGTCTATCAGTCGGTGCTGCTCTACTCGACCTTGGAAGCCGGCAAGTCGAACTTCGAGGTCGCGGGCAACGTGATCAACACCTTCCAGGCGAACGGCGCCGCCGGGATCTCCGAGTTCGTGGGCAAGGTCACCGACCTGAAAAAAGCCGTCGATACCGTTTTCGACGTCACCAATGCGAACTCGATGATCTCCAATACGCTGCGCGACATCTTGGCCGTGAACCTGGCATTTCAGGCGCTAGCCGGGCTTCCCGAGAGCATGACCAAGTCGATCACGACGGCGTTGGCGAAGCTCGAGGAGATCGCAAAACAGTTCGGAGGCGGCACGGCGTCGGTCGACGGCCAGACCAAAGCGCTCAAGGGCCAGATGCTCGAGAAGTTCTCGACGACGGTCGGCGCGAAGATCAACGAGACGATCACGAAGCAGCTCACCGCGGCGAACTTGCCGGCTGGCACGACCGTCAACTCGCAGGCCGACTTCAAGGCGCTCGCGGCCAATCCGGCGGTGAGCGACGCCGATAAGGCGAAGCTCGCCGAAATCGACAAGGTCGTCTACGGCGACTCGGCCACGAATCCGTCCGATACGGGCCTCTGCGGCGCGTACGACTCGATCTCGGAAGGCTTGCCGGCCGAAACGGTGAGCACGGGCGAGCCCAGTCTCTGCAAGTAAGGCGAGCCTCAGAAAAAAGCCCCGGAGCGTAGGCTCCGGGGCTTTTTCTTTGCCGGCTCCCGCGAGCGGAAGCGGCGTCCTACAGCTCGTCTTCGTCGACGACGCCGCGGCCCGATTTCTTCATGCGCTCGAGCTTCTCTTTGTACTTCACCGAGTGGCGGCACCAGGGACGCAGCTCGAGGCGGCGCTTCGGGATGATCTCGCCGGTGCCTTCGCAGTAACCGTACTCGCCGGAATCGATCTTCATGAGCGCGTGGTCAATCTCCGCGAGGAGCTTGCGGTCGCGGTCGAGGAGACGGAAGGTCAGGTTTTGCTCGATCATCGCCGAGGCCTGATCGACCTCGTCGTACATGTCGTTCTTGTCGAACTGCATGTTGCCCTCTTCCATGGCCTTGCGGGCCTTGACGAGGATCTTGTTGCGCTCGATCTCGAGGAGGTCCCGGAAGTTGCGGATCTCCTCTTCGGTGAAGAGCTGCTCTTCGAAGTTGGGCTTCACGTACTCGGTTTCGCGGTTCTCGATGATCTTCGGCTCGACCTTGATCGGCGCCGGCGCCGGCGCTTTCACGGTCTTGCCGACGGCCGCGGCGGGCGCGGCTTTCGCGCCTTCGGGGCGTTTGGTCATCGTCTTCTCGGAGACCTTGGCGGAGAGCTCTTTTTTCTGGTCTTTGGCGGAGACGACCGGCGCGGCCTTCTTCGGCTCTTCTTTTTTCGGGGCCGGGGCGGGCGCGGCAGACTTCTTCATCTGGACGGGCGCGGCTTTGGCTTTTTCGGGCGCGGCTTTGACGAACGGCTTTTTCTCCGGCGTCTTGGCTTTCGTTTTCGCGGCTTCTTTTTTCGCGGGCTTCTTGGCCGGCTCGGCCTTCTTCGACTTGCTCGCGGCGACGGTCTTCTTCGGCTTCTTGACGGGTTTTTTCATGGCGCTCTTTGCCGGTGAAGGTTTCGGGCCCAAAGAAATTCGGAGTTTGCTCGGTAAATTAGCCCCCAGTATAGGGAGCCGGGTCGGTCCTAGCAAGATTCTTCGGGAAATAACGGGGCGCTGCGCGCGGCGGTGCTGCCGCCCTGCAATTCTGCAAGAATATTGAGAGCTTGAAGCGGAGTTAGGCGGTTGACGTTGAGCTTCGCCAGACGCTCGAGAACGACGTTTTGCGCGGAAATCTGGCTCTGCGCCGCCGGAACGGCACTCGCGCCTTGCAGGCGGCGAGGCGTGGGGGCCTTGGGCTGCGGGACTTGCGCGAGGAATTGGGTTGCAGCTGCGAGCACGGTTTCCGGCAGACCGGCGAGGCGCGCGACCTCGAGTCCGTAGCTCGAGTCGGACGCTCCATCCTTCAATCGATGCGTGAACGCGATGCGTCCGGAGCGGTCGACGACCTCGGTCTGCATCGGACGGATACCCTGCATGTCCGCCGTCAATTCCACGAGCTCATGGTAGTGCGTCGCGAAGAGCGTGTAGCAGCGAACGCGGCGTGAGAGGTCTTGCAGGATCGCGAACGCGAGCGCCAATCCGTCCGTCGTCGACGTGCCACGGCCGACCTCGTCGAGGATGACGAGGCTGCGCGGCGTGGCGTTGCGCAGGATCGCGGCGGCCTCGGCCATCTCCACCATGAAAGTCGACTGACCCCGGGAAAGGTCGTCCGCGGCGCCGACGCGCGTGAAAATGCGGTCGAAGACGGGGAGGCGCACGCTTTCGGCCGGCACGAAGCTGCCGATCTGGCAGAGGATGGCCGCGAGCGCGGTCTGCCGCATGACGGTCGACTTGCCGGCCATGTTGGGGCCGGTGATGAGCAGATGCTTCTTCTCCGTCGAGATGGAGACGTCGTTTGGCGTGAAAGCGTGGCGGCCGACGTAGCGCTCGACCACCGGGTGGCGCGAGCCCCGGAGCTCGACCTTGCCGTCGTCGGAGAGGCGCGGCTCGACGTAGGCGCGCCGGAGCGCCGTCCAGGCGAAGGACTGCAGAAGATCGAAGGTCGCGAGCGCATGCGCGACCGACTTCACGTCCATGCGAAATTTTGCCAGCTCGCCGAGGAGGGCCGAGTAGAGCTCGCCTTCCCGCGCGAGGGCGTTGTCGGTGGCGGAGACGAGGGTCTCCCCGAGCTCCTGCAGCTCGACCGTCACGAAGCGCTCGCAGTTGACCATCGTCTGGCGGCGAATGAAGTCGGGCGGAACGCGCGCGAGGTTGGGCTTCGTGACCTCGATCAAGTAGCCGAAGGTTTTGTGGAACTTGATCTTCAAGCTGCCGATGCCGGTGCGCTGCTTCAGCGTCTCCTGATAGGCGTCGACGGCGCCTTCGCCCGAGCGCGCGATCTCGTTGAGCCCGTCGAGCGTCATGTCGTAGCCGGGGCGGAAGACGCCGAGGCCGGTGCCCAAGGCCTGCGGCTGGTCGCAGAGCGCCTCGCTCAAAATCTTCAGCGGGAGCTTATAGAACTTGAGGCCGACGGCGACGGCCTTGTAGAGGTCCTCGGGAAGCTTCTCGCCCTTCTCGCCGGTCAGGTTCTCGACGATCCACTTCGCCTTTTCCAGGGAGTCGATGACGCGCGCCAGTTCCTGAGGCGCGGCCGAGAGCCCGAAGATGCGGGTGGCGAGGCGGTCGAGGTCGCCCATGCCTTTGAGGGAGACGCGGATCTCCGCCAGGCGCTCCTCTCCGAGGCTGACGAGGCTGCGCACCGCCGCATGACGCGCGCGAATTTGAGCGGCGTCGATCAAGGGGTGGCCGAGGAAGAAGCGCAGGAGGCGCGCGCCCATCGGCGAGAGCGTGCGATTGATCTCGCGGAAGAGCGAGCCCTCCGTCTGACGGCGACGGACGGTCTCGAAGAGCTCGAGATCGCGCACGGCTGTCTCGTCGAGGACCATGGTGTTGGACTCGTGCAGCGGCCGCACGTTCATGAACTGCTGCAAGCTCGCCTGCAGACTCCGGAAGTAGAAGAGCGTGGCGGTGACCAGCGCCTCGCCCCCGGGGACGGCCCCCGAGGGTTGCGAATCGAGGTCCTGCTTGCCGAGGACTTCGGTGAGCATCACTTTCTGCTCGGCCCTGTCGCGCAGGGGCGCCTCCGGGAGCGGCTCGACGAGCAGGCGACGGTCGACCATGTAAGAAGAAAGGAGCGTCTTGATCTCGTCGTGGAAAAACTTGCGGGCGAGCAGCTCCTTCGGCTGGAAGCGCTCGACGTAGCCGCGGAGCTCAGTCAGGGAGCTCAAACGTCCGATGCGCAGCTCGCCCGTGGAGAGGTCGGCTGCGAGGCAGGCCCAGGCTTTCGTGTCCGGGTCCTCGTGCACGGCCATGAGGTAGTTCGGCGCGTCGCGCTCGAGCCCGTCGGGATCGTCGATGCAGCCCGGAGTCAACGTGCGGACGATCTCGCGGCGGACGAGGCCCTTGGCTTCGGCCGGGTCTTCCATCTGATCGGCGATCGCGATCTTGTAGCCCTTCTTCAAGAGCTTCAGGTAGTAGTTGCGCGCGCTGTGGTGCGGCACGCCGCAGAATGGGATGCGCTGCTGATCGCCGCGTTCGCGGCTCGTCAAAACGAGCTCGAGAACGGGTGCGACGTCCTCGGCGTCGCGGCCGAAGATCTCGAAAAAGTCGCCCATGCGGAAAAAGAGGATCGCGTCGCCACACTGGAGCTTGAGCTCGTAGTACTGGCGCAGCATCGGCGTCATCTGCTCGATCTCCGCGGCTGCCGGCAGACTCATCGCATGCTCCTTGGAACCTGTTGGTGCGTCGGAAGTTCTAACAGGTCGGCGCTGGGGCCGCTATTCGACTTGGCGACGCTGGCTAAGCCGTAGGCGGCGCCGGCGGTCGGGTCGGGCCGAAATCGTTCGGATTTTTCGGGCGTGGGCGCTGGCCTCGAACTTGTTTTTACGGGTCCATCGGCATTCGATTGGGATTGGGGGCGAGATGATTCGCATTCTTGCGTTGGCAACGGCATTGGCTGGCGGCGCGGTGAGCTAGGTGGCGTCGCCTTCGGCGCGGACGGCTCTGTCGACGGCGTGAAGGACGGGTTCATCGACCTATCCGAGATCGAAGTCTACACGAAGCGGCGGACGCAGGAGATCGGCGGCCACAATCCGACGACGATCGGCTGCGACTACCAATTTCTGATCATGAACGAAGTGCCGGGCGCGACGTACTTGGAAGGCGTCGAAGGCGGTACGGACTCGCTCAGCGATGCGCAGATCCGCGCGTCGGCGGCCATTCTCGAGCGAGCCCTTACGGTCGACTAGAGCAGCTCGAACTCGATGGCGTCCACAAAGAGGTATTCGTTTCCGGCCGTCGCTTCGTTGGTTAGTTTGATGGTGGCAGTCGTTCCCGTAGCGAGGATGACGATTTCCCAGGGCGGCGGCATAGTGCTGCTGCCGCCGCTTGCGGGAGCTAGAGTGGCGCCACCCTCCACTGAGGCTTCGCCCGGGGCGCCGCCGAAGCCCGAGGCTCCGAGGCTCCGCCGCATCCCGCCAAGACGGCAGACAACGCGGCAATCAGGAATCGTTTCGTAGTCATGGGCTCCCTGTCGGTGCACGCGAGACGTCGCTTGAGCTGCCGAATAATACCATCTAGGAAGATTTAGTCTTTCAGCGCCGAGGCGAGCCCCACCAGCTCCACCTCGGCGTCCACCATGGCCGCGACCTTCCGTGCGGTCGTGAGCATCGTGTGCCCTGTGGTGACGACGTCGTCTAGGATCCCGATGCGCTTGCCGCGAAGGCGCGGAGCGACGGTGCGCAGCCACCGGTCGTCGAGCAGCGCGCCGAGCCGTGACAGCGCGACGCGCGTGCCCGCGTCCTCTGCCGTGCGCCCTTTGATCCGCGAGCGCTTGCGCCATCGTGCGTGCAAGGAAAATGGCGCTGCGGCGACGAAGCCGACGTCAGCGCGTGCCAGGTCTGCGGCAACGCAGCCTGCGAGGTCGATCCGTCCCAAGATCCGACCGTAAAGGCTCGAGGGCGCCGGGATCACGACGTCGAAGGCCGCAAGCCCATGCGCATCCTTCCGCGCCTCTTCCGCCAAAGCCCGCAGGAAACGCAGGGCGCGATGATCGCCTTGCACCTTCACGCGGAGGATGAGCTGCCGCACCAACCCACCGTAGGCCCAGTGCGTCGTGAGCCGCCACGCGTCGAGCGGCGCGGAGCGCGGCTCCTGCTGCTCCCTGAGCTCCTCTCGGCACGACTCGCATACGGAGACCTCCCCCGCGAGCGGCCGGAGATCCCGCCGCCCATGACACCCGATGCATGTGGAAAATGCGCCCATCGACCGAAGAAATAGCGTCCCCGCCGCGCCGGCACCAGCGACATCGCAGGTCCGTTGGATTAGGATCGAGGCTCTAAAGGACGCCGAGCGCCGGAGTGCCCCGTGAGCCGATTCCGCCAACTCTTCTCCCAAAAGCCCGTCATCGGCATGCTGCATCTGCGGCCGCTACCGGGCGCGCCGCGATCCACGACCTCGACGACGATGAGCTCGGTGATGGACGCGATGCTCGCCGACGCCGACGCCCTGGTGCACGGCGGCGCCGCGGCCCTGATGATGGAGAACTTCGGCGACGTGCCGTTCGCCCCGGGCCGGGTCGACGCCGCGACCGTCGCGCAGATGACGGCGCTCGCCGCGGAGGTGAAGCGCAAGCATCGCGTGCCCCTCGGCATCAACGTCCTGCGGAACGACGGCGAAAGCGCCCTCGGCATCGCGGCCGCGGTCGGCGCCGAGTTCATCCGCGTCAACGTCCTCTCCGGCGCGCGCGTCACCGATCAAGGCGTGATCCAAGGCATCGCTTACGACTTGCTCCGCCTGCGAAAAATGCTCGCGGCCGACCACATCCTGATCCTCGCGGACGTCGACGTGAAGCATTCCGCGCCCCTGGCCGCGCGGCCTTTGGCCGACGAGGTCGAGGACACGCTGAAACGCGGGCTCGCCGACGCCGTGATCGTTTCCGGCCGCGGCACGGGCGCCGCCGCCGACCCGCAACAACTCGCCGCCGCGAAGGAAGCCGCGAAGGGCGGCGCCGTGCTCGTCGGCTCCGGCGTCAACGGCGCGACCCTGCCCACGCTGCTCCCGCACGCCGACGGCTTTATCGTCGGCACCGCCTTCAAAGCCGGGGGCGACCCCATGGTCCCGGTGCAGAAGGCGAAGGTCGAGGCCCTACTTCGTACCCTTCACGATCTCGTTCGCTAGGGTCTTCGCCGCGCTCTCGAAGGTCTGCTCTAGCGCAAAGCGGTAGGCTTTGGTGCTCGCTTGGCCCGGCACGGTCAGCGGAAACTTCGACATCTCGTCGATCTCCTCGTTCTTCACGTCGCGCAAGAGCGCGAAGTCGAAGACGAGGAACCACTCTTTGCCCGGCTCGATGAAGCCTGATTTGCGCGGCTTCAGCTTCTCTTTGAAGGACTTGATGGTTTCCTTGGCGTTCGCGGGCGCGATCGTGTTCAGGACGTGCCAGATGGTGAAGTCGCCGCCCAGAACCTTCGTGGTGTAGAGCTCCCATTGCTCGGTCGAGGTGATGAAAGTCGTCAGCGCGTTGCGCCGGTTTGGCTTCAAGACCTTTGGGCTTTCCTTGTCGTAGTACTTCTTCCAAGAGGCGGCGTTGCCCTTGAAGTGCTCGGCGTAGGCCTTCCGCAACATGAGCCCATTCGGGGTGTTCTGCCAGGCGTAGAGCGAGGTCATGCTCTCCATCGTCGTGTTCTTCGCGTAGGCGATCTTGAAGACGTCGAGAAGGTTCTTCTTGGTGTAGATGCGCGGCCCGAGGTCGTTGATCCGTTTGATCAGCGCCGGGTCGATGGTGACGTCCTTCTTGCGTCGGTCGATCGCTTCCTGCACGTATTTGAAGGAGTCGCCGAGGAACTCGTCGGTCTTGTAGAAGTCGAGGACCTTCTCGACCGTCGGCGCGGGGCCGGCGGCGCAGAGAAGGGTCCAGGCGGCCACGCTGCTCAGGATGCGGAGAATGGGTTTCATGCCCCTGATTCTACCGTGGAATCAGTCGTGGTGGTAGCCGGTGCCCTTGAGGATGGTGAAGGCGCGGTAGAGCTGCTCCCAGCAAAGCACCCAGGCGAAGTCGCTGGTGAAGGTCGCGGGCGAAAGGCTCCAGGTCTCCTGCGCCAGGGCCTTGACCTCTTCGCCGAGGCCGAGCGGGCCGCCGATCACAAACAAGACTTGTTTGATGGCCGGATCGTCCGTCCAGGCGCGGAGGCGCTCGGCGAGCTCGGTCGAGCGGTGGCACTTGCCGCGCTCGTCCATCATCACGACGCGAGTGCCGGGCAAAAGTTTGCCGGCGAAACGCAGGAACGCGTCCTCGTCCTTGAAGTCGAGGGCCTCCACCTTGCCGAAAGGCTTGAGGCGCCCTTCGTAGACGGCGGCCATCGCCGTCAGCTCGGGATAGGCGACGCGGCCGATCTTCGCGATCCGGAGCTGCACTTGCGTCAGGCGTCTTTGAGCGCGACGAACTTCGCCTTCGGCCAGATCTCTTCGAGCGCGTAGTAGTCGCGGAGGTGGTCGAAGAAGACGTGGATGATCGTCGAGCCGTAATCCATCGTGATCCAGTTGCCGGTCTGCTTGCCCTCGACCGCGGCGGGGCGCACGCCGTTCTTGCGGCAGCGCTCGTCGATCGCCTCGCAGATGGCGCGCGTCTGGCGGTCGTTCTCGCCCGAGCAGATGAATTGGAAATCGCAGAAATCCGAGATGCCGCGCAAGTCTAGCAGTACGGGGCGTACGGCCTTCTTGTCCGAGGCGGCGGCGGCGGCTTCTTTGGCAATGTCGAGAGCGTTCATCGATAAAGTCCTTCACGATCGATGTAATGGGCCACGGAACGTTCGAGCCAGCCTTCGGGAGCTGTGTCGCCGCGGGCAAACGCGGCGCGCAGGGCGCGGCTCGCTGCCGCGACGGGCTGGCCGTCGAGAGAATAGATCAGGGGGCGACCGTCTTGCGAGGGCGCCGCGAAATCGAGGGCTGACAGGACGGCCTTCGGGTCACCCTTCGCGCCGTCGCGCTGGACCGCGATGAGAGAGGCGAGCGCGAGGATCTCGCGCGGCTCGCGCCAACGGGAGAAGGCCTCCAGCTGGTCGCCGCCGATGAGAAGGGCGAGGCGTGTCTTTGGCTGGCGCTTACGGATCTCACGCAGCGTGGTGACGGTGTAGTTCGGTTGCGGAAGCTCGGCTTCCAGGGTGGAAATCGTGATGCGGGACATGAGCTCGCGGGGAAGCGCGGCGACGGCGAGCTCGCACATGGCAAAGCGCTGTGCATAGGTTGCGCCGGAGACCTTGCTGCCGCTGTTGGCGGCTTCGCCTGGAGCTGCGCCCGCCAAGGGCGTCGCCGCGGCCGGCACCATCCAAGCCCGGGCCGCCGGAAACTCGCGCAGCGCCGACACGAGCAGCGCCGTGTGCGCTGCATGCGGGGGATCGAAGGAGCCGCCGTAAATGACGAGCTCGGGACTCCAGGCTTCAGCTGCGGTGGGCATCGGCTTCGAGGATCAGCGCCTGAGTCCGCGCGAGAGCTTGAATCGACTTGTGGCTTTCGGGCTCGGCGAGCCCGTAGTAGCCGCCGCTGCGGCGCGGCTCGGACGTGTTCTTGCCGAGGACCGCGGTTTCGATGAGAAGCCGGGCCTTTTCCTCTTTCACGAGGTCGAGGAGCCGGTACTTCAGCTTGTCGATGCCGGCGCCCTCGACGGCAGAGATCGCCATGGCCTCGTGGCCGAGCGTGTTCACTTCACTGATCAGATATGAGACCAGCTCTTCGTCGAGGAGGTCGATCTTGTTGATCACGACGATCGAGCGCTTCTTCGCGAGCTCGGTGCCGAAGCTCGCCAGCTCGTTCTTCAGGGTCGCGAGCGTCGTCTCGACGTCGCGGGCGGCATCGTTGCCGTCGACGATGTAGGCGATCATGCAGGTGCGCTCGAGATGCTTCAAGAACGCGTGCCCAAGGCCCTTGCCGATGCTGGCGCCTTCGATCAAGCCCGGCACGTCGGCGACGACGATGGCGTCGTAGCCGTAGTCGCCGCTGCCCGTCTTGAGCTCGACGACGCCGAGGTTCGGCTTCAGGGTCGTGAACGGATAGTCCGCGATTTTCGGGCGCGCCGCGCTGATGCGCGAAAGGAGGGTCGATTTGCCCGCGTTCGGGAAGCCGGCGAGGCCGACGTCGGCGATCAGCTTCAGCTCGAGGCGCAGCTCGCGCGACTCGCCTTCGGTGCCCGGGCGGTATTCTTCGGGCGCCTGGTGCGTCGGTGAGGTCCAATGCATGTTGCCCAAGCCGTGGCGGCCGCCTTTGGCGACGACCACCTCCTCGCCGTGCTCGATGATCTCCGCGACGCAGTCGCCTGTGGCGATGTCGATCGCGACGGTGCCGAGCGGCACGCGCAGGACGAGGTCTTCGCCACAAGCGCCGGTCGCGCCGTTGGTGCCGCCGCGCACGCCGTCTTCCGCGCGATAAATGGCGCGGTAGCGGAGGTTGCTCAGAGTGTTCAGGCCGTTGTGACCCTGAAAGATGATGCTGCCGCCGGTGCCGCCGTCGCCGCCGTCGGGGCCGAGCTTCGGGGCGCCTTTGGCCGACTTGAAGCTGGCGATGCCGTCACCGCCGCGGCCGGCGCGTACGCGAATCTGGGTGCTGTCGATGAACTTCATAGGACGAGGACCCGTTTGACACGAGGCGGATATGGATGGGGATGCAGTGGGAGGAGGTAGGAGCAGGAGCGAGGAACGAAACGCGGCGACGGAGAAGCTCCGTGCCGCGTCCCGGAAAAATCGGATCAGGCTTGCGGAAGGATGCTCGCGCGCTTGCGGCCGCCGGCGACGGTGTCGTATGCGACGACGCCGTCGATCAGGGCGAAGAGCGAGAAATCGCGGCCGAGGCCGACGTTTTTGCCCGGCTTGATCGTGCTGCCGACCTGGCGGACCAGGATCGATCCCGCCGTCACCGTCTGGCCGCCGTAAACCTTCGTACCGCGGTACTGAGGGTTCGAATCGCGACCGTTGCGGCTACTACCACCAGCTTTCTTATGTGCCATGAAGGGCTACCTCAGGAGAAACGGCTGCTCAGCCGTTGATCTTGTTGATCTCGAGCGTCGTCAGCGGCTGACGATGGCCCTGCGTGCGCTTGTAGTTTTTGCGGCGCTTGTATTTGAAGACGAGGATCTTGTCGCCCTTGGTGTGGCTCTTGATCGTCGCTTCGACGGTGGCGCCGGCAACTTGGGGGGCGCCGATGACGGTCTTGGCGCCGCCGATCATCAGGACGTTCTTGAAGGTGAACTTGTCGCCTTCATTGCCCGGGACGCGATCGAGGACCAGGATCTGGCCTTCGGTGACCTTGAACTGACGGGAGCCGGTATCGATAACCGCGTACATCGTAAACTCCAGAACGGGCGGGATGCGAGAGCCCTGCATATTCGTCGAGCAGGCTTGGACTGTCAACTGAAACCCGCGACGGCGGGAAGCCCTAGTGCGGGACGGCCTGTGGACAAGCTGTGGATTTGTTTGATATGTGTCCATGCCTGTCATTCCGCCAAGTTAGGGAATCTTTATGGACTACTTTTCCCAGCGCGAGCACGCCTGCCGTCACGCCCACGGACGCCACGAGATCTTCGGCGGACCGGCCGCGATCGAGCAGTACCCGCCGAGCCTGGAGCTCGAGCCCATACATCTAAAGATCGCCTTGCTGTTGGATCTCGAGGCTCAGACCGCGACCGGGACCGTCACGCATACGATCGTGTGCAATCGCGACGGCGCGCAGCTTTTAGAGCTCGATGCGGTGGCATTCGACGCCGTCACGGTGCGTGACGCGAAAGACGGCGGGCTGGAGCACGGCTACGACGGGAAGAAGCTGTGGGTGCGCTGGTCAAAACCGTTCACGGTGGGCGAGAAGCGCGGGCTGGAGGTGACGTACCGCGTCGAGCAGCCGACGGCGGGTCTCCTGTTCATGAAGCCGACGGCCGCCGAGCCGACGAAGTCTCTGTACGCCGCGACCGATCACGAGACCGAGCTGGCGCGCCATTGGCTGCCGACGATCGACCTGCCGAACGTACGCACGACCCTGGAGTTCCACCTCACGGCGAAGGCCGACCTGACGATCCTGGCGAACGGCGCCCTGCAGTCCGAGACGAAGAACGCGGACGGCACGAAGACCGCGGTTTGGAAGCTCGACCAGCGCTGCCCGAGCTATTTGGTGTGCTTCGCGATCGGTGACTTCATCCGGCTCGACGACGGCGAGTTCCAGGGCCTGCCCGTCGCCTATTTCGCGGGCAAGGACTTCCGCCCGGACGATCTGAAGCGCTCGTTCGGCCGGACGAAGGAGATGCTCGGCTGGATGACGGCGAAGCTCGGCGTGCCGTTTCCTTTCCCGAAGTACTACCAGTTCGCCTTGCCGCAGTTCGGCGGCGCCATGGAGAATATCTCGCTCGTCAGCTGGAGCGACACGTTCGTGCACGACGAGCGCATCGCGCCGGAGCGCACCTGGCTCGTCGATCAGGTAAACGTGCACGAGATGGCGCACAGCTACTTCGGCGACCTCGTGGTTTGCCGCGATTTCGCGCATGCCTGGCTGAAGGAGTCGTGGGCCACCTATATGGAGACCTGCTGGCTCGAGGACAAGCGCGGCGAAGACGAGCAGCAGTACGACCTGATCTGCAACGCGCGGGCATATTTCGAGGAGGCCGACGAGCATTACTCGCGTCCCCTCGTGACGCGCAAGTTCGCCTCCTCTTGGCAGATGTACGACCGCCACCTCTATCCGGGCGGCGCGTGCCGCCTGCACACGATCCGTAACGAGATCGGCGACGTCAACTTCTGGCGAGGCGTGAACGACTACCTCACCACGTACCGCGAGAAAACCGTCGAAACCGACGACTTCCGCAAGAAGCTCGAGGCCAGCTGCGGCCGTTCGTTGCAGCAGCTCTTCGACCAGTGGGTGTTCACCGCCGGTTACCCGAACCTGAAAGTCACCTTCACGTACGACAAGGAAAAGAAGGTCGGTAGCTTCGAGATCGTCCAGAAGCAGGTCGACGATAAAAAGGGGATCCGCCCCTTCCGCCTGAAGACCGACCTCGGGTGGACGATCGCCGGCAAGACCGAGACGATGGCGATCGAGCTGAGCGAGGTGCGCCAGTCGTTCCAGGTGCCGATGGCCTCCGACCCCGAGATGGTGCGCTTTGACCCCTTTTGGAAGGCGCTGCACAAGCTCGAGATGCAGCCGGGCGACGAGAAGCTGCGGAAGCAGCTGCGGGAGGCGAAGGACGTCGGCGGCCGGATTCACGCGGCGTTCGCTCTGGCGGAGACGGGCAAGCGCGCAAACGTGCGCGAGCTGGTCGAAGCCTGGCGGAAAGAGCCTTTCTGGGGAGTGCGCCGCGAGATCGCGGCGGCCTTGAAGAAGGCCGGAACGGACGACGCGATCCTCGGCCTCTGCGAGCTCGTGGCGCAGGAAAAGGATCCACTGGTATTGCCGTCCGTGATGGCGCGCGCCGGGCATTTCCGCGACGCGCGGATCGCCGAGGCGGTGAAGGCGCGGCTTGCGAAAAAAGACCTCGGCCCGACGGCGACGGCGTCGGCGTATTACGCGCTCGGCGCGCAACGCAACGAGGCGCCGATCGAGCTCTTGACCAAGGCGGCCGAGCAGGAGAACCGGCGTTACGGGCACGAGGCTCACGCGGCGCTGCAGGCGATCGGCATGTCGCGGAAGGACGAAGTGGTGGGCTTTCTCGAAGGCAAGGCAGCGCTCGGAAAGACGCATTTCCGCGCCCGCGGCGGCGCACTCTACGGGCTGGCGGCCCTGGCCCCTTTCGCCGAGCGCAAGGCGCGCGCGAGAGCGCACGAGAAGCTCATCGACTTGCTGCGCGATCCGGACCGTCAGATTCAGCATACGGCGGCGCGCGCCGTTCGTTTAGGTCGTGTTAAGGAAGCGGCCGAAGGGCTCGAGGCGTTCCGCAACACGCTGCCGCATCAGGAAGCAGTCGCCGTCGACGAGATCCTGGCCGGGCTGCGTCGCGGCGACGACGACAAGGTCGCCGAGCTGCAGAAGCAGCAGGAAGAGCTCCTCGCGAAGCTGCGCAAAGTCTCTGATCGCGTGCAGGACCTCGAGGATAAAGCGACGCCGGATCGGGTATAATCGAGGGCGATGCCGACTCTAGCGAAAAAGCAGGGCGCGATTTACTACGAAGTCCACGGCGAGGGCGAGCCGCTCGTCATGCTGCGCGGGCTCGGGCGCTCGATCAAGCACTGGCTCGGCTACGATCGGAAGCTCGCCGAGCGGTTCCAAGTGATCACAATGGAGCTCCGCGGCATCGGCCGTTCGACCTTGCCGCACGGGATGACGACCTCGCTCTTCGATCTTGCCGACGACGTCGCCGACGTGCTGACGGCGTTGAAGATCCCGCAGGCGCATATCTTCGGCGTCTCGCTCGGCGGCATGGTGACGCTCGGTTGCGGGCTCCGTCATCCCGAGCGCTGTCGCAGCCTGATCACCGTGAACACCAGCATCGCCGGGCAAAAGACGTTGCGCATGAGCTTTCCGGGAGCCTACGGCTTGATTTCCGGCGCGCTCGGGCCGAAGGAGAAGCTCCATGCGAACCTCGCGCGCGCGATGGTCGGCAAGGATTGCTCCGCGGCGAAGCAGGCGGAGATCGCGGCGAAATATGCGGCAATTGCGGCATCCGACGGGCTGCATGCGCGTACGGTGGTCGCGCAATTGAGCTCGGCCGCGCGTTTTCGCGTGCGCGAGCGCCTCAAGGAAATGCGCGTTCCGACGCTCGTCGTGTACGGTACGGACGATGCTTTCGTGCCGAACGCGAACAGTATTAAACTGGCTAAATTGTTGCCGAATTCCTCGCTGTCGCCGGTCGCCGGCGGGGGGCACGAATTGACGCTCGACCGTGCGGACGAGCTGACGGCGGCCGTGGCGGCTTGGATCGCGGCGCATCCGGCAATCGCTGCCCGCTAAAGGCAGGAGTTGCCGCGCGCACAGGGCTCCGGCGCCTGAATTGCGCAAGAGTTCCGTCGCGGGGCGGCTGGCACGAGACGTGCTTATGGTAGTCGACTCACCATCGGTATTCCTCGCGAGAACTTGAGTGGCCTTCGACCTGAAGAAAACGCAAACCAACCCGCTGCTGGCGCCGCCGCCAGTCTCCACGCCCGCGCCGAGGCGTGAGGCGAAAGCCGCGTCGGGTGGGAAAAGCTTCAGCGAGGAGCTCGAAGGCCCGGCGCTCAAGGATGCTTCGGCCAAGGAAGTCCCGACGAAGGCCGCGCCGGCGAAAGCCGACGGCAAGGAGCCGTTGAAGGCCGACGGCAAGGAGCCCGGGAAAGACGTCGGCAAGGCCGACGGCCCGGACGCCGCAAAGGGCGAGGGCAAAGACCCGCAGAAGCCGGGGCTCGCGCAACCCCTGCGCCAGGCGGCGCTCGCGAATCGTCGTGAGCTCGAGGAGACGCCGGTCGTCGCCTTCCTGACCGGCCACCTGGAAAGGCTGGTTCCAGGCGACATTCCGGAGCTGGTGACCGGCAACGACTTTCTGACGACCGCGATGGCGCAGCCCGATCTTCAGGCCTTCCTGACCACCGGAATGGAGCTCGGCGATCTGGTCTCTGACCTCGAGCTGCCGGACGCCTTGATCGACGAGGCCGAGAGTCTCGGCATCGACCTCAAGGCGAACATCACCGCCAACGAGCTCTTCAAGGCGATCGGCGTCGACCCGCAGCGTGTGTCGGCCGAGCTCAAGCTCCTCAAAGACAATCTGGCGACGAACGGCATCGCGCCCTACCTCGCGCGCGCCGCGGCGCTTCGGGCGAGCGCCGAGCTCCCGGGCAAGGTGCAGATCGACGATCCGCGCGCGGCGAGTCCGAGCAAGAAGGCGGGGGCACCGCTCGAGGCGATGACGCCAGGCCTGCCGCAGCCGATCCAGCTCCCGGTGATGCCGACTCCGGAACTCGCGAATGCGGTCGCGATGAGCACGCCGCAGACGCCGCAGACGCTGCAGGCCCCGCAGACTCCCCAGGCCCAGCAGATGGGCGCGAGCGTCACGATGCCGCGCGTGAAGGCCGATGGCCCCAGCGCGAATCCGCGCAGCGCCCGCTCGATGATCTCGGCCGACAGTCTGCCCCAGGACTTTCTGGCGGCCCAGCCCGCTTCGGTAGCGACTCCCGCGGTGGCGGCGATGCCGAGGGCACCGCAGTTCCATGCCGCGAGCTTCGACGCGTTCGCGCAGATGGGCGAGCGCCTGGCGGCGAGCGACATCGAGCTGGTGACGATCGCTCCGCAAGCGCCAACCTCCCCGAAAGACGTCGCGGCCGCGGCGAAGCCCGAGATGAATGCTTGGATCGAAGCGGCGCTGCGCTCCGAAGGCGCCGCGTCGCCGCAGGACGTGATGGCACAGTTCGCCGGCATGGGTAACCCGACGACCGAAGCGATCAGCGTGACCAGCGCGCCGATCGGGATGGCGAACGGAGCGGCGACTGGAGCATCGAACAGCGCGCTCACGAACCTTGCCATGACGAACGTCCCCATGAAGAACGTCCCCATGACGAACGTCCCCATGACGAACGTCCCCATGACGAACGTCGCGGCCGGAAACGTGCCGACGCCCGCCTTGGTCGACGCACTGGCGTCGTTGCGCGGCGATCGTCCCGAGCGGGCAACGTCGGATTCCTTGAGCATGCTGCCCTCAGTCGCCGCCCCGCAGGCTCCGACCGCCGCTGGCGCCAGAATGCCTATCGAGGAGCTACGCCTCGCCGCGCCGCTCGCGATGATCGAAGGCCGGGGCGAGAGATCCGGCGCGCGTGACGGCGGTGGCTTCGGCAACCAGGACGAGCGCAAGGAGCAGGGCTTCGGTGAGGCGGCGAGTGGCGTTGCCCCCGAGCACGTGAGCCTACAATCGCTGCACAAAATGGACGCGTCCGAGCGCTTCACCTTGGACGCGCCGAAGGCCGATCCAATCCTGATGTCGCCGCAAGAGCGCGCCGACATGATGCAGAAGATCGTCGAGCGGGCGACCTATCTGGCTAAAGACGGTGGCGGCGTGGTGCGCCTCGATGTCGGGAACGCCGAGATCGGCCGGATGGAGCTCGCGGTGAAGATGGTCGACGGCGACCGCGTCGACCTGAAGATCTTGGCCAGCAGCGACCGCGCGCGCGAGATGATGACCGACGGTCTCTCGAAGCTGCGTGATGCGCTGTCGGCGCAACACGTGCAGCTCGGCAAGGTCGAAGTCGGCGTGGGCGGCAAGCAGCCGCAGCACGAGCCGCATGGCGGATTCTCCGGCTTCGCCGGCGGCTTCCAGCAGAACCAGAACCATCAACAGCAGCAGCGGCAGCGTTTCGGCGAGGCGCCTCCGGTCGTCAAGTCGACCGCAGCCCTGCGCGACGTGATCGCGCCGTCGCTCGCGGCGTCGCGCCTTTCGGTCGCCCCCGGCCGCATCCAAGTCCGTGCTTGAGGGTAAAACGCGATGGCGATGAATAGCGTCGATCTCAAAAATCGCATCAGCCCGCCGCTGGAGCAGAAGCCGCTGGATTTGAATCCGGAGGCGAAGATCAAGACGCCGCCGGCGGCGAAGGACTCAACGGGCACGACGAAAACGTCGTTCAAGGACCTGATGATGAATTCGAACGACGACGCCTCTCGGGCGCGCGCGGCGATGAAGAACGGCAACGGCCTGGCCGCCGCGAAGACGGACGAGGAGTTCGCCGCGGCGATGGCGCAGAAGATCAACAGCGCCAACGCGCGGACGCCGGGCAACAAGCTCGACAAAGACGCCTTCCTGAAGCTCTTCATCACCCAGGTGCAGAATCAGGACCCGCTGAATCCCGACAAGAGCTCCGAGATGGCGGCGCAGCTGGCGCAGTTCGACGGCCTGGAGCAGATGCTGAACATCAACAAGACGCTCGAGAAGATGTCGGCGGAGAACCAGACGAGCCGCGCGGTGAACCTCGTTTCGTTCGTCGGCAAGGAGCTGTCGATCGATAACGGCAAGCTCAACTGGCAGAAGGGCAAGCTGACCGACGCGACGATGGACCTCGAGAAGGACGTCTCGCAGCTCACGCTCGAAGTGCGCGACTCTTCCGGCGCGGTCGTCTCCACCGAGCAGATCGGGCAGAAGCCGATCGGCGAGCACAAACTCACCTGGAAGGGCTTGGACGGGGCCGGCAAGCCGGTGAAGGACGGCATCTACTCCTTCGGCTTCATCGCGAAGGACGTGCAGGGTCAGCCGGTGGACGTCCGCGTGAAAGCGAACGTCCGGGTGACGGGCGTTGATCTGAAGGATCTGGGCGGCTCCTTCTACACGGATGTCGGCAAGATCGGAATCAACGAGGTCGCTTCGGTCGGAGACCAAGGGACTTTTGGTAAAGTGCTAAAAGAAGCACAAGCGAACGCTGGCGCCGTGCCGCCCGCGATGACCATCGCAGGTGCTGAGGGAATGAGCCCCGAAACGATCCAAGCCGCGATGCAAGCAGCCATGCAGGCTGCAGGCGCAGCAGGACCGCAGGGCTTGCCGGGAGCGGCGCCAGCGGCACAACAAGGCGCAACTGCGGCACCTCAGCCTGTTGAAGGGACTCCTGGAGAGTCTCAGCCTGCGAAGCCTGAGCAGCAGGCCGCACAGCCTGCAGCCAAGCCGGTCGCGCAACAGCCCGCCAACGGCGGCCAGAACGCTGCCGACATTCGGACGATGGACCCGCTCGGCGGCGCGACCTCCGTACCCTTCACGGGCAGCTGATCGTACAATCTCAGGACCATGAGATTTTTCCCGGCACCTCAGCTCGTCGCGACGTTCGTCGTGCTCGCCACGCTCTTCGTCTCCGCTTGCCGTTCGACCACGAGCGACACGAGCGACGTGCGCGGTGCGCCGCCTATGCAAACCAGCTCGGCGCCGCAGCTCGCGCCCGCGACGCCGGGAGCGAAGGAATGTCCGGTCGCGGACGTCGTCTGCGGCAATCAGGTGGAGCCGATGGCTTGCTCCGCGAAAGAGCATGAAGGTTTGCCGCTAGTGCCCTCGAAGGAAGTCTATGCCTGGGGCCCGAACCTCTGCGTCGCGCGGCTGAATCTCGCGCGCGCGGCCTGCGGCAACGGCCTGCGTCCGTCGAAGCTCGCGCGCGTCGAGTGCGTTCCCGATCCGAGCGAGGGCTACTGTCCGCCGCCGCCGCCGACGTGCCCGCACGTTCTCTCTCCGTCGACGTGCATCGCCACGATCTACGGCGAGCAGCGGCTGAGCGCCGAGCAAGCCGTGCGCGCGCACGGCATGAGCCGCTGCTACGCGGAGCATGCGATCAAGGCGTCGGGGTGCCGCGCGCGCCTCGATCCGCGCAAGCTCAAGGGTGTCGCCTGCGCGACACAATCTTTGGACGGCGAGTGTCCGGCGTTTCAGGCGGAGCCTTGCAAGGAGCCGTCGCGGCCGGCTTTTTGCCGCGCGCTTAAAGCGGTCGGCGCGGATTTGCCGAAGCCTCTCGAGGCTCGAGCGCCGAGTGCATGCGAGGCGAAATTCGAGCTGGCGAAGCTTGCTTGCGGCATAGGACTTCGCCCGAGTCTCCTCGACGATGTCGTGTGCGAATTCGGCAAATGATTTACAGTCATCGGATCTGAGGCGTAGGTCCGGGATCAGCAGGAGGATTGAACCGTGAGAAGTCGTTTGGGTCAGAAGGTGAAAGCGCTGTGGCCGGTCGTCTTGTGCTTCGGCCTCGTCTCCTGCGGAGACGAGGAAAAGTCCGGCGACGACGACGACGATGACGACAGCGGCGATGAATGCACCGCCGACTGTACCGGCAAGGGCACCGTGACGAAGGCCGTAGCAGGCAAGGTCACCGTCACCTTTCCCGACGCTGAGGTCGGCGCTCAATATGTATTGATGCCCTACGTCCTCGGCGATCTCGCGATCGAAGGCTCGGACGGCAACACCAAGTTCACCTTCGCGGTCTCGAAGGCAAAAAAGGCCGCGACCGCGCCGAAAGAGGGCGCGGGCCTCATCGATTTGTCGCCGCAGTTCGCCGCGGCGCAAAAGCCGATGACGGCGAGCGAGCGCGACCACAATCTGCGGACGCTCCTCAACCGCTACGATCCCTCGAAGGGCACGGATCAGGGCGCGGAATTTTGGGCGATCGCGAAGGCGGTCGACGCCTCCGGCGCCGGTCTCAAGCTCCATGGCGGCCCGAGCATCGAAGGCTTCTACCGCAACACGCCGAAGGCCGTCGCGAAGGCTAAGCATTCCCTGCCGCTGACGGCGGGCGAATGCCCGGTCGCCAACGTCGTCAGCCCGGATCCCGACATGGAGGCCGGCGACGCGCTGAAGTTCGCGCCGCTCGACTTCGCTACGCCCGCGGTCGACGGCACCGATTTCTGTCTCGTCTACGTCGACGAGCCGAAGACCGAAGCCGACAAGACGAAGATCCAGGCGACCGTGAAGGCCGTCGTCGACGGCTACAAGAAGACGATCTACAAGGACGATTTCACCGGCGCGACGGGCTACACCTTCAAGCCCGTGATCGCGATCATCGACTTCGCCAACCCGAACCGTTGGCCGACCGACGTCGCGGCGCTCAAAGTCGCCGGCGTCTTCCTCGGCGCCGCTTCCAGCGAAGCGAAAGTGCCGATGCTCTACATGGCGGCCGACTTTGCCACGGTCGGCGGCCCCGCCGATGCGGCCCTGGCCAACAAGCTCTGGCACTCGACGATCGCGCACGAGATGCAACACGCGATCAGCAACTGGTATCACGTGCGCAAAACGGCCGGCGTGGAAGAGACGGTCGCGGTCGACGAGGGCATCGCCCACTTCTTTGAGGATGTCTGGGGCTACGGCGCCGAGAACTTCGAAGGCTATCCGAAGAAGTTTCTCGACGTGTTCAGCTTCGGTACCTCGTCGTTTCTCAACGCCGCCAACGGCGGTGCGGCGGAGTCGCGCGGTTCCTCTCAGATGCTGATGTTCTACCTCGCGAGCCAAAAGGGCGGCGTCACTTTCGGCGCGGACGGCCGCGCTTCCGGCGGCGCGGGCCTCGACCTCATCACCTCGATCGTGAAGAACAGCGCCTCGGCCGGACCGAAGGGCATCGCCTCCTCGCTCGGCGCCGACCTCGGCGCGTGGACGGAAAAAGTGGGCGACTTTCTCGGCGCAGTCGTCCTCGACGGCGGCACGGTCCCTGGCATCTCCGCCAAGTACAAGACGCAGGGCCGGACGGCTGGCGTCACCGACCTGAACGGCACGGCCGGCAAAAAGTACGGGATGACCTTCAACGGCGCGTACGGCGCCGCGGCCGAGCAGACCATCGATCACGTCAAGGAAATCACCGAGAATGCGAAGCTCGACGGCGTGACGTCGGTCGAGGTCGAGCACTATATGACGAAGCCCTTGCTCTATACGGTCACCGATCCCGACGAAAACGTGATCTTCGCGCTGCCGGCCGACGTTCCGGGCGCCGCCGTCTCTGCCGTACGCGTCAAGTAAGGAGCCCAGATGCACACGAAGATCCTCGGTTTCATGCTCGGGCTCGTCCTGGCGCCTTCGGCCCTCGCCGAAGACGTCGAAGGCGTCGTCCGTCTCGTCGGCTCCGCCATCGAGCAGCGCACGATCCTCGCCGAGGCCGCCGGCGGCAACGGGCCGACCGTGTGCCGCGGCGACGTGCAGAAGCGCATCGGCCGGCTCACGGGCATGACCGTCCGGGTCAGCGGCGAATGGCAGCTAGGCAAAGACGGCGCGAAGAAATGCGTCGACGCCTCGGCCTTCACGGTGAAGAAGCTGAGCAACGGCCGCGAAGCGGTCGTCGGCACGCTGGCCGAAAAAGGTGGCGTCTTTCAGGTGACGGCCGACGACGGTAACATGAAGGCGCTAGCCGAGGTGCCGGACGGTCTGAAAAAGTTGAGCGGCAAGAAGGTGATCCTCGATCTGAAGACGGTCGACTCCCCGACGGCGAAGGAGCCGACCTCGAAGGTCGTTTCGTACGCCGAGCTTCCCTGAGGAAGCGTGGTGATTTCACCACGGTCCGAACGGCCACAGAGCCCTGGCAGATTTTAGGAATAGTCAGTAAACTCGGGGGATTCTGAAAGCCAAAGGGCGCGCATGCGCTTTGCAGCCTCAGACCCTCGGCAGGCCAATCTTCTCTTCATGGACGGGAGACGAGTCAGATGAAATTTACCGCCAAGCTCATGACCGTGGTGACCGCGATGTTCTTCTTCACCAGCGTGGCCTCGGCCGCGGCGAAGACTTTGATCGAGATGCCGGGGCCGAAAGCCGGCCTCGCGAAGTCGTGGAAGAAGGTGAAGGACGGCGAGTACGAGTTCACGCTCGACACCTCGGCCGAGCTGAAGAAGGGCGTGAAGCTCTCCGCCGACGCGGTGAAGAGCTCGCTCGAGTCGAAGCTCGGCGGCACGCATGGCGTAAAGGTCGCGGCCAAGGGCAAAGACGCCGTCACCATCACCTACACGGGCAAGGAAGCGGACTTCTTGGATCAGGTCTCGAAGACCAAGATCCGCGAGAAGTCGGTCGAGCTGGCCCTCGAGAGCTCGGTCTCCGAAGGCGGCATCCGCGCCAAGACCGCCGATCGTCCGGCGAACGCGGGCGAAGTCAAAGCCATCGTCTTGAAGTCGGAGAAGGGCATCGTCACCGCCAAGGTGAACGACTCCAAGTTCGACAAAGTGAAGACGGGTTCCGTCATCAAGCTGAAGGACGGCGGCACGTACAAGGCGAACGACTGGATCTTCTTCCAGCCCGAGAAGGACGACAAGGGCACGTGGTCGGCGAAGGCCGGCTCGGTCACTCAGAAGTAAGCGCGACCGATTTCGGACGCGGCGGCACGGGGCACGAGGCCCTGCGCCGCCGCGTTTCTGCTTGTGGTAGATTGCCGGAAACTTCGAAGGGAGACGGATGCCATGGAAACGAAGAGCCTCGGCGCGAAGAATCAGCTGGTCGGTTCGGTCACCGAGATCAAGACGGGCGGCGTGATGGGCCAGGTTGACGTCAAGCTCGACGGCACCGACAAGGTCATGAGCTCGGTAATGACCCTCGACTCGATCGCAGATCTGAAGTTGAAAAAGGGCGACAAGGTCACGGTCGTAGTTAAGGCCGTGAACGTTATGTTGGCGAAGTGACCTAGCCCCAGGCCGAGGCGAGCGAGTTATAGCTCGTGCATCGGAAAGTTCGGGTATGCCGGGTGGTTTCGCATCAGGCCCGGCAAGCTCGCAAGCCAGGTCGAAGCCGTCTGCGACTCGCATAGGTCGGGAAATTGCGCGCGTGCGGGGTGCGCGACCCAGAGTCATTCGAGCCGGAAATTTACCCGTTCGCTGACTTGGGTTCACTGGGCCGAGGAAGATCACCGCGGCTCTTCCTTTTTTTCATTCCTTCTTTGTAGGCATAGAAGAAACGAAGGAAAGAAGTGCAGCCGGCGCGGTCGCTGAAGCATGCGCAGCGAAAATGCCGCACGCTCTTAGCATATGGAGGGTAGCGCGGCGAAGGCGACTGATGGGACCTCGCAAAAGGGGGTCAGTACGCCGCCTTCTTGGACCCGGTCTTGCCGCGCAGTATCGAAGGCCGCATCGCGAAGCGGGGGCTGGCGGCGATCAGCATCGCAACGCGCGCTTCGACGCCTCGTCCGCTGTGGAAGACTAGGTGGCATCGCATGGTCCCGAGCTCGACGTCGAGGGCGACGGGCAAGGTACGCGGCTCGGGGGTGGCCATTTCCTCGTCGCGGCCTTCGTCGTGGCGGCCGCCCTCGCCGGTGTTGAGCTTGAGCGGCTCCCCCGTGGCCAAAGACCGCTCGAGGCGCTTGAGCAGGGACCGCGCTTTGGCAGTGACCGGACCGCAGTCATAGGCGACCGCGGCCGCGAGCGGGGCTTTAGCGGCCGCGAGATCGCCGCTTTTCACCAGGCCAAGGCCGAGATTGAAGCTGACCATGGACTTGAGACCGCCCATTTCTTCCGGCATGGCGGCGAGCGTCCTTTCATACATGGCGATGCCGTCCGCCCATTTTCCCTGAAGCGCGAGCGCGACGGCCCGATTGTTCATGAAGGCGATCACCCCCGAAAACGATTCCAGCTGGGTCAGCAGCTCCTTGGCGCCTTCCGTGTCGCCGCGCACGAGTGCGATCTTCGCTCCGGCCTCGGCCACGGTCTCGCTTTGGCCGTCGAATGACCTGGCTCGGTCCAAGGAGCCGGCGGCGGCGGCGCCCAGGCCGAGCTCGCTCTGCACCTGGGCGAGCTGGCAAAGCCGTTCGATGTTTTGCGGGCAGATGGCCGTCGCGCGGCTGAAAAATGCTTGGGCTTGCTCGAACTGGCGCAACTTCGTGTAAGTCTTGCCGAGGAGGTTCAGGACCAGCAAGTCCTCGCCGCCGGTCTGCAGCGCCTCGGCGGCGAGGTAGCCCGCCTCGACGTAACGGCCCTGGTGGAACGCCAATTCGGCAAGCATGTGCAGGCGTAGCGCTTCGGGAAGGGTGCCCGGGCCGCGGTTCAGCTCTTCGAACAAGTTTTGCGCCGCCGCAAAGTCCCTCGTCATGAGGAGCCGGCGGATTCTGAGGACGGCACTCTGTGGCTTGTGTGGCGTCAGGTGCTCCTTGACGATCGTGCAGAGAATCGGAATGAGTTGCTTCAACGGCTTCGGCTTCTCCAGGACGTCGGTGACGCCCAGCTCACGCAGCAAGATGTGGTCGATGTTGCCTTTGACGACCGAGCTGTAAACGATGATCGGCACCATGGCTCGACCTTTCGAGCGCAGGCGCTGGATCAGAAGGCTGCCCGAGAGCTTGGGCAGACGCCACTCTTGGATGATCAGATCCGGCTCGGGTGCCGTCCGCAGAAACTCCCAAGCTGCCTCGCCGTCTCCGAAGGTCTCGATCCTCGGGACACCGAGCGCCCTCAAGGCTTCGCCGAGGAGCTTCACCGTGGCGCCGTCTGGATCGACGACGACGCAGCAGCGAAGACCGTGCCGCGCCGCGAACTGGACCTCGCCGGTCGAGGTGAAGCCCGACGCGGTCGTGATCTGGTCGATCAGCCGCCGCGCCGTCTCGGCTGCCTCAGGCTGAAGCTCGGGCGCGCGCGCCAGCGCCATTAATGCGACCTGCGGGCGGTCGTTGAGAAATAGCGCCTCGGCGAGTTGCAACAGGCAGCGCTCGCTCTTGGGAAAAAGGGCAAGCATCGCCGTATCGAGGCGCAGGAGGTCCCGGAACATCTCGCTCTTGGCCAGGTGGGCGCGGAGGTAGTGGGCCGCGATCAAACAGTCGTCGCCGGCGTAACGCTCGCAGATTTGACTGAGCTCCTCGACGCGCAGAAGCTGCGAGCCGACGTCGGACGACCGATCGTGGCAGGAGAACAGACCGAGCTCGAAGGCATTGACGAGGCAATCGCGCTCGTCGGGGGCGAGAAAAAGGCTGACGCGGCAAGCGTGGAGCGCCGGTTCCTTGATGCAAAGCGTTAACATGTTGAGTGCATTGACGGGCTCGTCGCCGAGCAACGGCGACAGAATCCACTCGGGCATTTCCTCGTCGCTCTCGATCAATGCCAGCGCTTCCGCGATTGACCTGGTCGCTTTGACGTTGCGAAATCCCAGCTCACGCATGCCGACCGCGAGCATCGTTCTCTTGACGTCGGAGGGCTCGACGATGAGAGTGCGGACGGTTTTCTCGGGGATGCAGTGCGCCACGTCGAACCCGAACGGTTGGGAAACTCTCGGCTTTCCAGACGGAGGACTAGTCGGGATAGTGGCTTGCGGACTTGAGGCTCGGGTGTGGAGCTGGGGGCGTATGACCGTATCTAATTGAAATTATAATAAAAATAACCCCTCGCGCTCCATCGGCGACACTCTGTCGATGCGCCCGCGACACGTTCCCCTAGAGGCCGCTCACCAGCCGAACCGCCCTTTTCGGTCTGCCTTGTACGGAGCGAATGGCGCCGAGGCGTGTGGTGAGCGAGAAGCAATCGGTCGTGTCCTCTTCGCAGACGTAGCCGCCGAGAAACACGCCCTCGCCAGGAGCGAGCTTCATAAAGCCGTCGACCGTCTTCGCGAACGCCACCCTCACTTCGATCGAGCCCGCAGTCGTCACCGGATTCAGATCGTCGAGCCAGCCGTTATTGAGCAGCGCCGACGTCGCCGATGCGAGCATCATCGAGCTCAGGGCTCATGCATCCGCTCTACCCGTGCCGCACGGCCCCCACAACGGTTCTCGCAACGATGTGTTGCGAGCTAGGATCAAACCGAGATGATCTCGTAAGGATCGTCGTTCAAGGCCGCGGCCGTCATGGCGGTCGTCTTGAATTCGATCTGCAGCTCGAAATCCTTGATCAGTTTCTCGAAGAGCTCATGCTCCTCGCGGAGAATGAAGTCGCGGATGTCGTCTCTGACCTTCACCTTGATCGAGCGCTGGCTGGTTTGCAGCGTGTGGCGCTTGATCTCGCGCAGGAGGTCGTAGGCTTCAGTCATCGTGCTGCGGATACGGCCGCGGCCCTCGCAGTACGGGCACGGCTCCATGAGCTGCCGCTCGAGGGATTCGCTCGTGCGCTTGCGCGTCATTTGCACGAGGCCGAGCTCGCTGATGCGCAGGACGTTCGTGCGCGCCTTATCGTTCTTCAGCTCGTCGGTCAGGAGGGTGAAAACCTTTTCGCGGTCCTCGAGGCGCTCCATGTCGATGAAGTCGATGACGATGATGCCGCCGATGTTGCGGATGCGTAGTTGGGCGACGACCTTTTTGACGGCCTCGAGGTTGGTCTTGAGAATCGTCTCGTGCGCGCTGGCGGAGCCGACGTATTTGCCCGTGTTCACGTCGAAGGACGTGAGCGCCTCGGTCTGGTCGACGACGAGATAGCCGCCCGAAGGCAGCTCGATCCGCGAGCTCAGGGCGCGGCCGATGTCCATCTCGATGCCGTAGACGTCGAAGATCGGCAGCTGCTCTTCGTAGAGGAAGAGCTTCTTGCCGGCGCCCGGGATGGTCGCGGCGAGAAAGCGTTTCAGGTCCTCGTAGGTCTCCGCATCGTCGACGACGATGCGGTCGACCTCCTCGGAATAGAGGTCGCGCGTCGTCTTCAGCACCAAGTTCAGATCTTGATAGAGAAGAGACGGAGACTCGCCCCGACGCTTCTTCGCCTCGACGGATTTCCACAGCTTGAGCAGGAACTTCACGTCTTTTTGCAGGTGCACGGCCTCGACGCCGGCGGCCGCGGTGCGCACGATGATGCCGACGTCTTCGGGCTTGATCTCTTTCACGACCTCGATGAGGCGCAGGCGCTCGGCCTCCTCCTCGATCCGGCGCGAGATGCCGATGTGGGTGAAGTCGGGCATCAGGACGAGGTAGCGCCCCGGCAGCGAGAGGAAGGTCGTGACGCGGGCGCCCTTCGTGCCGAGCGGCTCTTTCGCCACCTGGACGACGATCTGTTGGCCTTCGCGGATGAGCTTCTCGATCGGTTTGCGCTGTTTGGCGCTGCGCTCGCGCAGCTCTTCGGGTGAGAGGTCGGCGACCGCGGCGGCGTCGCGCTGCTCTTTCAGCGAATCGGGGTCGATGACGTCGCCGCCGTAAAGGAAGGCGGTCCGCTCGGCGCCGATGTTGACGAAGGCGGCCTGCATGCCCGGAAGCACGCGCATCACGGTGCCGAGATAGATGTTGCCGACGATGCCGCGGTCCAGGTGGCGCTCGATGAAGAGCTCGGCGAGGCGCTCTTTCTCCAGCAGCGCAATGCGCGTCTCGGAAGAGTTGGCGTTGATGATCAGCTGCCTATCGGACATCTTGACCGTCCAGCGTCGTCTGCCAGGTCGCAAGGATGCGGTCGGCGGCGCCGGCAAGGCCGGTCACGCGGGCGATGCGATCGTCGCGGCTCGCGGCGGGGCTTTGGGATTCCTGGCTGTGCCACCAGGTCGCAAAGGCCGTGCTCGTGTCGACGACGGTCGCGGCCTTTTGCGCGACGAGATCCACCGCCTCGGCGCTCGTCTGGTGATGGGGACCGAACGCCAAGGCGAGTCCGTGAGCGGCAGGCTCTAGGACGTTGTGGACTTTGTGATGCAGGGCGCCGCCGACGAAAGCGGCCTCGCCGGCGCCGTACGCCTCGGCAAGCATGCCCATCGTGTCGAGGAACACGAGCGAGCCCGAGGCGGGAGCTTGGCTCCAGCAGACGGGATCGAGACCTTGAGCGCGGCAGAGTGACGTCATCGCCTCGACGTTATCACGACCTATGTGATGCGGCGCGACCACGATTTGCCAGGTCTTATCCCAGGCCGGGCTGGCCGCGAGCGCCCCGAGGAGACAGGCGAGATCCGGGGGATGAGCGCTGCCGACGACGAGGCGCCGGCGGCCGGGCGCCATGGCGTCGAGCTTGGCGCGTAAAGCTTCGACCTCGGGCCGTTTCGCCAGGGCGCGCTCGCGGGCGCGGTCGTATTTCGTGTCGCCGGCGACGAGGACGCGCTCAGGGGCAATGTCGTACTCACTGCGGAAGAAGGCGGCGTCCGCCTCGCTCACCGCAAAGATACCGTCGAAGGTGCGCAGCATCGAGCGTCGCGCCCAGCGCTTCACGCGTGAGCTGGCCTCGCCGACCCCGCGCGAAGCGTCGATGAGGTAAAGCTTGGCGAAGTGGCGCGCGCTCTCCAGGAACCCGGGCCAGAGCTCGTAGCGGACGACGCAGACGACATCGGGGCGGAGCGCCGTCAGGAAGTGGCCCCAGTCGAAGACGGAATCGGTAGCGGGAACGAGCGCATACGGCACGGTCTCGCCGCGCGCTTTCGCGTACTCCAGGCCCGAGCGCGAGAAAAAGAGGACGTGGAGATACGTGTCGCGTCGCGCGACGAGGCGGTCCATCAGCGGCTTCGCTTGCTCGTATTCGCCGGCCGAGCTGACGAAGAAGAGGACCGCGCGGCGAAAGGCGGCGCGTGGCTGCGCGACGTTGGCGGCGAGCGCCGCCGCCGTCGGCCGATCGCCGAATTGGCGCGCGAGCTTCGGGTTCCAGCGCGCGGCGAGTCGCACGATCCGGAAAGGTAGCGCTAGGAGGAGCGAGTAAACGAGGAAGAGCGCCGCTCGGATCACGCGAACGCTTCGGGCGCGGCGGGCCGCGCGGAGGTTGTGAAGCCAGTGCGATGCAGGTGTCGCGACTCCGGCGCGACGATCAGGGAGATCAGGTGATCGGCGATCGCGTCGGAGCTCAAGGTGGTGAAGCAGAGCTTGTCGCCGTAGCGGCAGTCGACCTTGCCGTGTTTCGAGCAGGGACGACAGCCGACCAGACTCGAGAACGCGCGGCTTTGGCGCATGCGCGGCCCGAACCCGAAGCCCTCGACCGTCGGGCCGAAGAGAAGGACGGCGGGCGTGTCGACGGCCTCAGCGATGTGGCCGAGGGAGGAGTCGTTGCTCAGGAGGCAGCTCGACTCGCTCAGCGCGACGGCGGTCTCCCAGAGCGAGAGACGGCCGGCCATATTCAGCACCGGATCGCGCCAGCCGAGATCGTCAAGAAGCGTGCGCGCCGAGGCGCGGTCGTTGTCGTCGCCGAAGAAGGCGAGTCCCAGAGTCGGAGGCGCATCGCCGCCGAGACGCAGGAGCCCCTCGCGCACTTTGACCAATACGTCCCGCATGAGCCCAAGCGGCGCCTGCTTGGTGGGATGCGCCGCTCCGGGCGCGACGGCGAGCCAGGCGCCAAAGCGTAGCTCTTTGCGCCAGGGAGTTTGGAAGGCGTCGGGGATCGACAAGCGCGGGCGGACGACCGCGGTCTCGAGCCCGTCGCGCATCTCGACGGGCAGGTGGTGACGCAGCGCTCGGCGGAGCGCGTCACACATCATCTCGTACTGCGGGCGAGGCGCGATGCGGGCTCGCTCGGGCAAGGGCTTCCTGCGGCCGCGTACGCGCGCTTCGACGAGGAGGCGGCTGCGCAGAAGCTGGGCTTTGTCTGCCGAAAAGAAGGGCACGCCGTGCAGCGCCTTGAGGTTGCGCGCCAGCCATTGCGAGCGAAGGTTGCACTGCAGATCGACGAGGAGGTGCTGATGCTGCAGCTGGTCTACGGCGCGCTGAAGGTCGGCGAGCGTCGCCGTGCGCGCGAGGTCGAGAGTCTTCACCGCCGGCCACGCTTGCGCGATGACGTCGAGCGCGGCGCCACGGCCGATCCAGGTCACCTCGGTCGGCACGCCGAGCTTCTCCAAGAGGTCGAGGCACGCGGTCGCGAGCACCGTGTCGCCGAGGCTCGAGGTGCGATAGATGGCGACCCGAAGGGTCGGGGCGTTGGCGGTCGGCGTGAGCATCGCTTGGCCAATTTACCGCGAATCGCGCTTTGTGGAAAGAATCTCCTGGGATGCGCTCCGGTTGCGTTCGGGGCTCCACCGGCATACTCTTTTAGGAAGCAAAGCCGTCAAAAGTTGAACACCGGACCATTTTTGCCCGGTGTTTCCGTTTAGGAGCCCGTCGCTGGAGGCCCCTGTGGGTAAGTCCGACCCTGAACAGCCGCAAAGCCCGCGCAAGAAGACGTTGAACATCATCTACTTCGTCGACTCGTCGCGGACCCGGTCGCTCAAGATCCCTCTGGGTCGGGCGCAGCTGACGCTATTTTTGGCACTGGGGACCATGGTTTGGGCCGTCGGCAGCGCTCTGCTGCTTGCCCAGGCTCATAAGGATAATGATGGCCTGACCCGCTCGCTCCGGGCGTCGATGGCGACTGTGTTCGAGTACGAGACTCGCTACGACGGCGTCTACGAGATCGCCTATCCCGGCAAGGGCGCACAGAGCGACGAAGCCCTGATCGCGGCGGCGAGCCCTGCGCGCGAGGCTAAGGAAAAGGCGGAAATGGAAGCGGCGGCGGCCGAGGCGGCGAAGGAGGTTCTGGCGGCCGATTCGACCGAGCCGGTGCCGATCGCCAAGGAGCGGGAGACGCCGGCGAGCAAGGCGGCCGCGAAGTTGGCTGCAAAAGAAGCGGCAAAAGAAGCGGCCAAACTGCTCGCGCAGCAGAAGGCGGCGGCGAAGGAAGAGGCCGCCAAGGAGGCTCTGGCGCAAAAGCTCGCAGCGAAGGAAGCCGCGAAAGATGCAGCCATGCAAAAGCTCGCCGCGAAGGCTCCCCCCCCAGAGGCGCCCGAGACGGCCGCGAACGCTCCCGCCGGCGAGAAGTCGCAGGTCAGCGTTGGCAACCCGGTCATCCAGACGGCGGCCGACTCCCTGCAGTTGAATTTCGACCTGACCAACAAATCGGGCGACCGCGCCGAGGGTTACATTTGGGCAGTCGCGGCCTTCACGAACGACAAGGGCGAGGTCTCCTACATCGCTGATCCGCCGTCGATCGGCGTGAAGGCGGACGGCGAGCCGAGCGAGCTACAAAAGTCGTCCAACTTCGGCATCCGCAGGTTCAAGAAGATGAGCTTCAGCTTTCCGGTGGCGAAAGAGCAGTCCGGCACTTTTACCGGCATCAAGATCGGCGTCACCGACAAGACGGGCGCCCACCGAATGACTTACAACGTGCCGGTCGAAATCAAGATCGGCTCAGGAACGAGATGAGACCATGGGAGGCCGGAAACTAACGCTCGCGCTCGCGACCCTTCTGGTCGCGTGTCAGACGCCGCAGCTCGAGTCGGAGGCCGCCGACAAGAGCGCGGCTTCGTCGCTTATTGCGGCGCGGGCTGCTGAAAAAACAAGCGCTGCCGTCGAGGCGGCGCCAGCGCCGGCGCGCGCCTCGATTCTGAAGACCGAGACGATTCTGCCCCTGGTGTTCGGCACCGCGCTCGAAGTGCGGGCCGACGCGGCGCGCTTCATCGTGCCGGGCGAAATGCTCTTAGCCGCGAAGGTGAGCCGACCGCGGGCCGAAGTGCGCTCGGGGCCTGGCGCGCAGTTCGACCTCGAGGAGTTCGTGCTGACTCAGGGCACCTCGGTGCTCCTTTTTGACCGGGTCGGCGTTTGGCAGAAAGTGTTCGTGCCGGGCAACGGCCGGCGTGGCTGGGTGCATCATCAGACGCTCGCGGACGGCGAAGCGCTGAAGGATCCCGTGACGCTCGAGGTCGAGGATCTGCCGACCCTCGTCGCGACGAAGCCGATCGCCGCGGCGCGGAGCTTTCCCGAGCGCTCGCCGGTGAAGGTCGAAATCCCGAAAGGCGCGATGTTTCGCTCCGTTTCCTTTGACGGAGACGCGGCCTTGGTCGTCGTTCCCGGTACCGATTCTGTCATGTGGGTCTCCCGAAAGGACGTGCAATGAATCTGCGTGCGTTGGCTTTGGCACTCGTCGTCACGGGCTGCGCGCCCACCCTCGCGGGCCAGCTCAAAGGCCCGGGCGGCATCATCGTCACCAGTAAAGAGGCGCGAGTGAATATCTCGAGTCTCGCTCCCGACAACAAGGCGGCGCCGGTCGTCGTCGAGGTCGACTCCTCGGGTCGCTTTGCGGCGAGCGAGTCGCTAGAGCCGGGTCCCTACCTCGTCGAGGCCTTGGTGCCCGGATTCGCCCCGGAGTCGCGCCGCGTCATGCTCGGCGAGACCGACGGGCTCGAAATCGAGATGAAGCCGGTGCCGCGCGCGCGCGCGTCGACGGTGGGCGCTAACTACGGCGGCGACCCGGATCGCGGCGCCGGCGGGGCGACGCTGACGCCGCCGAATCTATGAGCTTGGGCCTGATGAGCGAGGAGCCTTCGTGAAAAAGCTTGGATTATTGGTCGTTGCCGTCTTGCTCGCCACGAGCTGCATGAAGCGCGAAGCGCGTGTGCGCTTCCGGGTCGAGGCGAAGACGAATCAAGGCGATCCCGTGAGCGCGGCGATTGTCGCGCTCGACGGCATCGAGCTCGGCAGGACGAACGCGCTCGGGCTCTTCGAGGGAGACACCGATCTTCCCGTCGGCGCGCGGCGGCGGCTCGAGGTGAAGAAGGAAAGCGCGCAGTACTACTTCGCGCCTTACTACGAGACGTTTTCGGTAGGCGACGCCAAGCCGTTGGACTTGGACGTGGCGGCGACGCTTTACTTCGTGCCGAAGCCTTCGGCAAATGAGGTGGCGGGGGCTAAGGATGTGGGGGCGAGTCCGACTGCGAGTCCGACTACGACTACGGATACGGGCGTGAGCGCGAGCGCGGAGGCAGAAGCCAAGGTCGAGGCGGCGCCACCGAAGGATGAGGATCTGACCGCGGTTTTGGCGGCGGAAGCGGCGAAGGCGACGGATGTGGCGGCCGAAATTGCCGCGCCCGAAGGCGACGGCGCGGCCGAGGAGCTGGCGGCCGAGGAGCCGGCGGCGGATGAGCCGGCCGCGCCTGCGGCCATCGGCACGATCGAGCAGTCCATCGTCAATCCGAAGCCTGAGCTCGCTGCGGTGAACCTCGATTTCGTCGCCGAGCAAAAGCCGGCGGTGTATCCGAAGCCGCATCGTCCCGACCAGGGCGCGCACGTCTTCACGGTACACGTCTTCGCTGGCGAAGCGCCCGTCGCTGAGGCGCAGGTGCTCCTCGGTCAGGACGAAGACGGCGACCTGAAGGTCGCATGCACCACGAACGCCCGCGGGCGTTGCGCCATCCGCTTCCCGGAGAAGCCGGAGGGCGCGGTCACCTTCGTCGCAGTGAAGCAGGGCTTCAAGACGAAGAGCGTGACGGCGACGGTCGACGAGAAGCAGATCCTGAAGATCGACCTCGAGCGCGGCCAGACGATCGACATCTTCACGGTGACGAAGGCCTACAACTTCACCACCGGCTTGAAGGACGTGGAGATCTACGTCAACGACAAGCGCGTCGGCGTCACCGACCGATTCGGCCGCTATTCGCACGTCTATGAGGGGAAAGCCGACGATTTGATCACGGTGACCCTGAAATCGAAAGGTTACCTGCCCGAAACCTACGAGACCGACTTCGTCGCCACGGGGCCGATGAAGCTGGTGCGGCCGTTCACGCCGGCCGATCCGCCGTCGGTGCGCGTCGCCGTGCTCATGCCGCAGCCAGCCGGCGCGGTCGATGCGAAGGCGGCGGCGGCGCTGCAGGGTCCTTTGGACGATGCAGTGAAGTCAGCGGCGCGGAAGCACCTTTTCTCCTCCGCGGCGTTCAAAGAGTATCCGATCGCTTTGCTCGATCGCGCGTCGAAGCGCATCGGGCGCGGCTTGCCGCAGATGTTGCGTCAGGGTTGGGGCGACACGGACCTGAAGGCGACGGTCGACGCCTTGCTCTTGCCGACGATCATCCCAGGCCCGAAGCCGAGCTTGGAATTGAGCGTCGTCGACAGCGCCGGACGCGTGATCGCCGCGGCGAAGGAAGATCTCGACAACGTGAACGACAAAGCCTCCGTCGACCGTGCGGTCGCCGTGGTGGCGAAGAAGATCACGCGCGCCTTCCCTTTCGAGGGCGCCGTGTTGTCGAAGGAAGCCGACAAGGTCGTGATCAACCTCGGCTACGGCGCCGGCCGCGGCGTGAAAGCCGGAGACGTTCTGGATGTTTACGGCGTCGTTTCGGCGAACAAGGGCCTGGTCCAGGAGCAAAAAAACATCGCGCGGCTCGTGATCCGCGAGGTCTTCGACACGACGGCAAAGTGCGCGGTGCAGGGTCTCGTATCCCGCGCCACGATCGAGCGCGGCGACCTCGTGGCGCTACGGCCGCGGCGCGTGATGGAAGCGGGCGGCGCTCAGATTCGCGTGTCGGGGAATCTGAAGGGCTCGGGGTCGGACCCGATTCCGCAGGCGAACGTCTACTTCAACGACGCCTGGATCGGGGCGACGGACGATCAAGGGCGCTTGTATCTGGACGCGACCGGGACCGGGACGATCAAGGTGATTCGCCACGGCTTTCAGCCGGTGTCGAAGTCGGTCGCCCTGACCTCGCAGTCGCGTCTCGACGTTTCGGTGAAGCGTGAGACGGCGTTCCTGCGCGTCGACTCCGTGCCGACCGGCGCGGCGGTGAAGGTGGAAGGCAAGCTGATCGGGAAGACGCCGCTGGCGACGCCGATCCCGGTGCCTTCGGGCTTCGTCAAGGTCGAGATCGAAGCGCCGGGTGGCGGTTACAAGTCCTATTCCCAGGTCCTCGAGCTGGATCAGGGCACACTGGATTTAACGGGAGCCAACGCGATTCAGCTGGAGTCGGACCAAAGGACCATCGCGCAACGCTTGCTGAAAGAGGGCAAGGTCGAGGACGCCCTCGCCGCCTACGAGGCGATTCCGAAGACGCATTCGGACTATCTCTTGGCGCGGCACGAAGCCGGCGAGATCTACCTGAACGTGCTCGATCAGCCGGCGAAGGCGGCCGAGGCGTTCGGGCTCGTGACGGCGGATGAAGGGGTCAAGCAGTTCATGGACAAGCGCTTCATCGGCTCGCACGTCGACGAGGGCATCGCGCTCTTCGAGACGGCGGAGAAGCTGGGGACGGATCAGCCGCAGGCGGCGGCGGCGCACTACAAAAAGGCCATCGAAGTTCTCGAGAACGTCGTGCCGCAGCTTCGCTTCGTCATGGCGGAGCAGTATGCGCAAGCGGTGCACAACGTCGATTTCCATCGCGCCCTGGCGCGGCACAAGCTTTGGCTGATGTCTCAGGATCAGGCGGGCTTGGCGGACACGGTGAGGACTTGGCGCAGCTACCTGGATGGAAGCGCGAGGTCGCTTCCCGCGGAGGGTGCGAGCAAGGCCTACGTGGAGAATGCGCAGGTATACTACCGGCAGGCGCAAGCGTCCTTGGGCGCGGCGAAAAACGTCTCGAATCAGTGAGAGTCATGCGCAAGGCCTTCTTACTCGCGATTGCGATCCTGACTTCCGGCGGCTGTACGACCGTCGAGACGACCGGCGTGCCGCTCACGGAGTTCGTGGCGAAGGACGGCGAGTATTTCCCGCCGTTCGTGAACAAATTTTTCCCGACCGCGACGGATTACGTGAGGAAGTACCCGTCGCTCGACGAAGCGCGTAGCGACCTCAACCTCATCGAGGTGAAGCAGCTGAACCCAGAGGAGGCTCGGTTCAACGAGGCCAACCTCAGCTGGTCGGCAGACGGGGTGTACCTCGGCTTCGAGGTGATCACGGACGGCTTCCGAAAGATCATGCTGAAGGATCTCGCGGGCAATTACGCGCGCGACCTGCAGATGGTGCCGAAGGGACGGGACGACTTTCTCGACGGCATGGTGGTGAAGTCGGCGCAGTCGTACAACGCCGGCCTGAGATGGTCCCGCGACTCGACGCGCTTTGCCTTCATGTCTAACGGCGGCGTCGGCGAGTACAACATCTATGTCGGTGCGATCGGCGCGAAGGAAAAACCGGTCACGAAGAGTCAGACGAAAGAGGGCTACGCGACTTGGAGCCCGTCCACGAATGAGATCGCCTTCGTCTCGGGGCGGTCGGGGAACGGCGACATTTACCTCGTGGACCTCAAGTCGAAGGACGTCGAGCGTCTTTCAGCGACGGACTCGGTCGACATCTTTCCCGAGTGGTTCCCGAACGGGAACCGGATCGTGTTTGCGAGCGGTGACGCCTTGAACCACGACTTGTATCTGGTCGAGCGGCCCGACCGGCGCTCGCCTTGGGCGAAGGCGCGGCCTTTGACGCAGTGGGCCCGGGACGACTTGCGGCCGACGGTATCGCCGGACGGGCGCTACGTGGCATTCTATTCCGACTCGGGCGAGGCGGGAGGCGACGGGGTCCGGAAGTGGAACATCCACGTCGTGCCGACCGACGGGGGCCGGACGTTCAAGGAAAGCGAGTTGATGACGATGGTCGTCGCCGAGGACGTTGTGATCGACCTCAACACGGGGCCCGCGTGGTCGCCGGACAGCCGGAAGATCTTCTTCGTGAAGCGGGATCCTTCGGTGTTCAACCCGATTCACGCGTACGATCTGTTCACGGGCCGCGCCTATATGTTCAAGACCAAGACGCGGATGAACCGCGACATTTTGATGTCGAAGCTGGGCATCCTCAGTTTCCGGGCGCAAGTGGGCGTCTGGGACCGTGTTTTCGTGGCACTGACTAACCAGGGCACACAGCTTCAGACTGAGAGTCGACTCAGAACGAAGATTCATTATCTCGGAGCGAAGTCATGAAGAACGCGTTGATCAAACTGGGTTGTGTGAGCCTCCTCCTGACCGGCAGCGAGCTTGCGTTGGGCGCTACCGACGGCCAGCTTGTTTACGGCGAAACGACGCGCCTCGACACCTTCGATCCGTATACGGTGCACGAAGGCTCCGGCCAGCGCCTTGCGGACCTGCTCTTCGATTCGCTGGTCGAGGTCGGACCGGGCGGCGCGTATGTTCCGTCGCTCGCGAAGAGCTGGACGGTCGAGAACGGCGGCACGCAGGTGACCTTCACTTTGCGGGACGACGTCGTGTGGCATCCGCAGGACGGCGCCGGCAAGACCGACGCGAAGTTGACGGCGGACGACATCGTTGCCACCGTGCGCCTTCTCATAGCCCCCGCGAGCGCGATCCCGAACAAGGAGCGCTTCGCAGTCTTGAAGTCGGCGGAAAAGGTCGACGCCCACAAGGTGACGGTGCATCTTCATCGAGCTCTCGTCGATCCTTTGCGCGCGCTCATGTTCAAAGTGCTGCCGAATCACGTCGTGGGCTCCGCGCCGGCTTTGTCGCGCGACAGCGCCTTCGCCAAGAGCCCCATCGGAACCGGCCCGTACAGTTTGGTTAAGACGAATGCGCAGGGCGAGGTCCTGCTGAAGGCGAACGCGCGGTACTACCGCGGCAAGCCGGCGATCGACGACCTCGTCATGAAGTCTTACGCGGATCAGAGCATCATGGCCCAGTCCTTGATGTTCAACTCGCTGGACCTGGTGACGTACGTGAGCCCGCGGGACTTGGGCGAGGTCCTGGGCGACGCGAAGCTGAGCGTCGTGCCTTACGACGCGCTCTCGTTCTCGTTCTTCGGTATGAACACGCAACGCGGCGTCTTGAAGGACAAGCGCGTGCGTCAGGCGATCAGCTACGCGGTCAATCGCGCGGAGATGATGGAGGCCTTCTTCCAGGGCAAGGGCCGGCTCATCTCCGGGCCCTTTCCGCCGACCTCATGGGCCTACAACCTCGACGTGAAGCCGATGGCGCACGACGTGGCGCGCGCCAAGGCGCTGCTCGCCTCGGCCGGGCTCGCAGGCAAGGACATCACGCTCAACTTCGCCGTGCCGCTCGCGGGTGAGAGCGAGATGATCAAGCGCATCGTGCTCGCTTTTCAAGGCTACCTCGAAGAGATCGGTATCAAGGTCGAGCTACAGTTCATGGACTGGCTCGTCTGGAAGAAAAAGGTCCTGGAAGAGCACGACTACGACGTGACCGTCGCCTCGTGGAGCTTCGACGACGCGAGCAACATCACGAGCTTGTTTCACAGCTCGAGCGCGAAGTCCTGGGGCAACAACTTCGTGATGTACCAGAACCCGGAGGTCGATTCCCTCCTCACCGAGGCGGACGCCACGAACGACTTCGACAAGCGGCGGGCGATCTATCACAAGCTGCACGCGATTCTTGCGGACGAGGCGCCGTACACTTACCTGTGGACCTTGATGCACCACGCGGCGCACAACACGCGCCTCAGCGGCGTGCGGGTCGAGCCTTTCGCCTTCTTCAAGCACGTCGTCTCCTGGCAGTTGGAGCCGGGTCATGGCGCAAAATGACGGCGCTCCCGGCGGCGCGGGCGGCGACGAAAAACCGAGCAAGAACCGCGTCGCCGAGTACCTCCAGGCGCCGCGGAAGAAAAGGAAGAGCTACGTGCTCGTCGCCTGCGGGAAGAACATCTCGCAGGACCTTCAGGCCGGCATCGACCAATTCCTGAAGGTGCAGTTCAAGCAGCTGGCGATCAGTCATCCGAAAACGCCGGAAGACCTGAAAAAACAGTTCGCGCGCCAGGTCGTGCTCTTGGTGATCGACGACGAGTTCGGCGCCGACCTGAACCAATGCATGGATCTCGTCCGCGATCTGAAGAAGAAACGAACGGCCTCGGCGACGCCGGTCCTGTTCCTGACGCGGTCGCCTGAGGACCTCATCAAGACGTACACCACGACCCTCCTGCCGTTCCAGGAGGTCGACGACTATTTGAACTACGCGAAGGCCGTGCCGGGCCACGTGTTCAGCAAGATTCGTGCGAGCCTGATGAACCAGAATCGCCGGAAGAGCCGCCGCTACAAGGTGGACATCCCGGTAAGCTACTTCCTCCTGCATGAGGACCGCTTTCTCGAGGGCTCGGTCATCGATCTGAGCATCCACGGAGCTCTGGTGAAGTCCGGTGACGGCCGGATCTTTCACCCGGGCGAGCAGCTGAAGATCCACGTGCCCATCGCGACCTTTCTGCCACCGACCGAAGGCGACTACCTGAAGCTTTCGGCGAAGGTGCGGCGCGTGTTCATCTCGGGAACTCAAGCAGGCGTGAGCTTCGAGTTCGTCACCGACAAGCAGCTGATGGTGCTGACGCGCTATCTCACCGAGCTGGTGAACTCGCAAAACTTGCGCCGGATGCAGGCCTTCAAAAGCCGGAACGTGGCGCGGTGAGCCGAAAAGATCTGATGGAGCGGGTGGTTGCGATTGCGGCAGCCGCGGGGCGGGCCATCGTGCAAGTTCAGAACGGCGGCGTGCTCGGCGTCGAGACGAAGGGCGATGCGTCGCCCGTGACCTTAGCCGACAAGGCGGCGCACGTGATTTTGGAGCGCGAGCTCGCCCAACTTTTGAGCGGCGTTCCAGTGCTTTCCGAGGAGTCCGGCCAGACTGAAAGGGAGATGCTCGCGGTCGCGATGCAGGCCCCGCGGTATTGGCTCGTGGATCCGCTCGACGGGACGAAAGACTTTTTGTCGGGGAGCGGCGAGTACGCGGTGAACGTGGCGTTGATGGAGGACGGAAAGCCGGTTCTCGGCGTCGTCGCGGCTCCGGTCGCGAAGAAGGTTTATGCCGCATCATTGGGCGAAGGCGCTTGGCTATCGGCCGAGGGCATCGCGGGGGCGTCACGACTACGGGTGCGAAGCCGCGGCGCGGGCGCCGTCGGCCCCGTCTTCCTGATCAGCCGCAATCACGCGAAGGACGAAGCCGCGACCGTGCGGGACGCGTGGCCCGCCGCCAGCTTTCGCGCAGTCGGCAGCTCGTTGAAGTATTGCGCTGTCGCCTCGGCCGAAGCCGATGCTCACGTGCGCCGCGGCGAGACTAGCCTTTGGGACATCGCAGCGCCGCAGCTCGTGCTCGAGGAAGCCGGGGGCGTGATCCTGCGATTCGACGGCGCGCCCCTCGCCTATCGCACCGGCTCGCTGCGCAACCCGGGCTTCGTCGCCGCCGGTGACGTCGCGCTCGCGCGCGAGGTCGCGACCCGCTTCAGTCGCGGTGCTGGATCGCGTCCGTGATGAGGGCGAGAGCCGCGCTTCGACCCGCTCGCTATTTCGGCTGCACCTTGAAGTCAATTCCTGCGTGGACGCCGCTCGGAACGACGCTTACCGGGACACTCCCCGACAGCGGCGTGCTGATCGAGTGCGCGGATCGGACCTCGAGCCCGACATTCCAGTCGCCCGCGGGAACGCCGCTGATTTGAAAGAGTCCCGCAATGTTTACGACCGCGCTCGGATCATTGGCGCTGAGCGTGCCGTTCCCGTCGAGGTCGACAAAGGCGCTACCGTCGAACACCGTAAAATTCGATTCGCCCGGCGTCCGCGCAAATCCGCGCAAGCCGACGATGCGCTCGGCCGCGCCGTTGCCGAAGGTCGAGAACAGAAAGTCGCCCGAGATCGGGTCGAAGTACGCGCCTTCCGCGCCTTTGAGCTGCAGAACCTCTTGCCGGCTCTCGGGATTCAACACGCCTTGCGCGTCGGTCTGGTAGACGGCGATGGCTCCGCGGCTCCACTCGGCGACGATCGCCGCGGTGCCGACGATCCCCGGCGAGCCCGGCGGCACATAGGCGATGCCTTCCGGACCGACGGTCGCCAGAACGCCGCTCTCCACGACGTTTGAGATCACCAAGCCAGATTCGATGGAAACCTGCGCCTCGAACATGCGCCCCGAGGGCCAGGTCATGATCTTGATCCGGCTCCCCGGCGGGGAGGCGCCCGGAATGACCGCGATGGCGGCGCTGGACTCGTTGGCGGCCTGTCCGGCCGTCGGGATGCCGACGTTGAGGAGCGCCACTGAGCCGACAACGCTCTTCGTGGCGAGCGAAACTAAAGCCAGTTGGTGAACCGGCCATTTGGACATCAGGAGCAGGTCCGGCGTCAGGAAAACGCAGCCCCCGTCGTTGTAGGGCGCGGGCGCGATCTCTTCGGCCTGGCCGTCGAAGCCGGCGATGTGGCCGAGCCCGTCGCGACGAATGGCGACTTTGTAGAGCTTGCCTTCCGGACTGTTGGCGCCCCCGCCGACCAAGATGCTCTCCGATTGCCCCGGGATCGCGGTAATGCAGCCGAAAGGCGTCGGCACTCCGGGCGGCAGACCTAGGTCGATGCTGCGGTAGTGCTCGCTGAAGGTGCCGGCAATTGGCGCCGCCTCCGGTAGATCGATGTCGTAAACGACCGACACGCGTCCACCGACCGTCGCGAGACCGCCCGAGGCGACAGGTGCCGACGGCACGGCAGCCGGCGCACCCGGCTTCGCAACCTTTTTAGCTTTGGAGTCTTTACCGTCGAACTTGGCCTCGTTGCATGCCGTGGGCAGGCAGAGCCCTAGGACCAGAAACCACGCGCCTTTGCATCGAAGCATCACTCGTTCCTCCAGAACCCGTCGATCTTCCAAACTCGCTCATGCCTTGCCTCATTGGGGGGTCGCGAAGACCAGAGTCCAGACCCCATTTTTCGCGGCAAGTCCAAACTGCGTATAGTAGTTCGCCATGTTGTTCGCGCAGTGTCCCGGGCTGGACTGCCAAGCGGCATACACGCTCTCGAGATCGAAGAATCCGGAAGCTTGATTCTCGCCTGCGGTTCGGAAAAGATAGCCCGCCGCGGCAATGCGATCGTTCGGCATGCTTCCGTCGCTGCCTTGATGGCCGGCGATGCCTTTGCTCTCGAGATCGATGGAATGGCGCAACGCGGCTTGGTACAGCTTCTCGTCCCAGGTCAAGGCCGGTACGGCGGGAGCGGCAACGCCGCCGCAGGTCGTCGGTTGAGCGCGCACCGCGTTCATCTTTGCGACATAGCTTTGAACCGTTGCCTGGTCTAGTGAGCCTGCAGTCGGCGTCGTACTGACGACGGGCGGACTTGGCGCGGCGACGGTTTCGGACCCAGGTTTATCGACTTCGGCGGCGGCTACGGGCGCTGGGGTCGCGGCCGACGGCGGCGCTGCGGCAGCCGGAGTGGTCACGATATCGCAATCGCTCGCACCCGCCGCGGTCGCCGCGGGCACGCCTGCTGTGGCACCAGTTTGCGGCATCGCGCCCGGGGCCGATGGAGCAGCGTCCGCGGCTGCCGGAGCGACGCCTGGCACCGACGGCGCTACGGACCCATCGTCCGTCGCCTCCCCGACTGCGTCCCACGAATAGCCGGCTGCCTTCGCGTCGGCGAGAAACGCTCGGACCCCTGGATCCTGCAGGCTGGCCCAGACGGCGAAAAACTGCGGCGGCGCGGCCGAGAGGCGGTCGAGCATCTCGGGCGTCGTGGGCACGACGCTACTGAGGCCCCCCATCGCGAAGTTCGAAGAGCCTTTGTGCATAACGCCCAGAATCGCGTCGTTGCGGAGCAGCGGGCCACCCGAGTCGCCAGGCATGCTGATGCCGTTCTGTACGTCATCCTTGGCCAGAACGACGATGAGCGCCGGATCGATGCTGGCGAAAAGTTTGTTGGGAGCCACCAACAGCATCTCGCTGGGCCCTCCCGCCGGCGAGACGACGCCGGCGGCGGAGCTCGTCTGGCTGAGCCCGTATCCGGCGATCTCGACCGCGTCTCCGGTGGCGAGCGGGCCGAAGTACAGTTTTGCGTACGGTCGTGAAGTGATCGGTTGCGCGAGCTTGAGCAGCGCGATATCGCGTCCGATATTGTCCTTGTTCGAGAGTAGCGCCGCCGCGTCCTCCGCGAAAAAGTCGCGCGTCGTGATCGACTCAACCTGCAGCGTCCCCAGTCCGTCGACGGCGAGACTGGTCAGTCCCCGCGGGATGCAGTGAGCCGCCGTTAGCAGGGTCGTAGGCGAGAGGAGTGAGACCGTGCAGACGCTCGGCGAAGTCATCTTCAGGACGTATGAGTAATTGCTCGTCGGTTTGCCGTTGAGCACCGCGAGGCACCCTTTGGGCTTGCTCGCCCCGCCGGTTTTACCTGCCGTGGCAGTCTTATCCGCGGTCGCGACCTTCTTCGCTGCGGCCTTTTTCGCGGCAGCTTTTTTCGAGGCGCTCGACGGCTCGTCGGGGTTGTTCGAGCAGGAGATGCAGGCTGCGATCGCGCAGATCGCAGCGGTGCGGGCGAATGACATCTAGGTCTCCGTGCATATTTGAGCCAAGGTCCGTTTCGGCTGCAGCAGCTCACTACTTTTGTCGGTGGGACGGTCGCTTTCTTGCCGATTGTTCCAAACCACTAGAACATTTAGGGTTTTCGTGCCGTGGCGAAGGCCGGAACGGCGCCCGAAAGCAATTACAAGGACTCGGCTGAGCCGTCGATCGTCCGTGCGGGCACTTTCTCGCCGCCGACGACCACGTTGAACGCGCGGTCGAATCGGACCGCGAAAGGGGCGGTCGTCGTCGCGTTGACCCGCAACTCGACGATTTGCCCGGTGTAGCGCGTCGTCGTGGCGACGAACTTGCGCGCGTAATCGAGGCTTACGACTTGCGAGCAGATACGGCCCACGCAGACCGGCGCGGCGTAGGCAAAGCGCGGCTCCGAAAAGTCCTTCGAGAAAGCAAGGAGCGCGGCGTCGGTAACGACCTCGTCCGGGCTAAGGAAAGAAACTTGGAACGTCGTCCGCGAGCGGCCGGGCTCGGCCGCGGAAGTCGCGGCCGAAATCTCGCTATGCGCCGCCACCGCGACCTCGACGAACGTGACGCGCACTTCCGCGAAACAGACCTTACCGTTGGCGGCGACCGCGGCGAAACGCAGCCGGTCTTCGAGCATCACGTCGGCCGTGAGCGGCTGAAACTGCACCGAGGTGGCCTGGCGTGAGACGACGTTGCCGTTTGAGAAATCGCTTTCGACAAAGAGATAGTCGTCGACGCTCGCGCCATCGGTCGCCGAGAGCGAAAGCGTCACGACGTCGGCACGCGATTTACGGATCAGGGCTGGCTCCGCCGTGAGCTTGCAGCCGCCGCCTACGGGCTCCGTCGTGATCGAGCTGTCAGCTTGCACGTAGAGACCAGCGGCATTCAGGCAATCCTGAACCGGCTTTTGGCCGTCGATGAAGCAAGCGGCGAGACCACTGCTGCCGGCGAATCCCGGGAGATGCTTTGCCAAACTACCCGAGTACGACGATGGCGCCTCGCCGCGGCTTTCCGATGACGCGGTCACGGTGACGTTCGCGAGCGGGAGCAGCGCGCGTGTCGTCTCAATCCGGATCTTCTCCGGCGCGTCGCCCGGCAGAATCTTGGCCCCGGGAACGACCCAATCATATTTCGTGTCCGCGGCGGCAAGTCCCCCCGCCGTGCAGATAACCTGAAGTGAGTCGATATCCGTCGCAGCGATTCGGTCCCAGCTACAGCTGAACGTCAAATTGATGCTGGTGACATTGGTCGGCGGAATCGAGGTGGAGAACTCAAAATCGCTCGCTGAGCCTTCCTTCGACCCTGACTGCCCGAGACCGGCCTCTTTTGAGCCGCTGTCTTTGCCACTGTGACCGTCCGACAGGACGTCTCCATTGGAGCAAGCCAGCACGGGCATTAAGGCTATGATGGCTGCGATGCGCATTGGTTGAACCGCCATACTAAGTGCACGGTCTTTTCGGTCAACCTAGTTGGCCCCCTGAGAATGTTTGCTTTTATATAAAGGAATCGGCTGGTTACGTACACGGATTGCGAGTCGGGTCGCGACCCGTTTCAATCGCGGTGCTGGATCGCGTCCGCGATGAGGGCGTGCATCCTCTTGATCAGCTTCTTGTGGAAGGTCTTGGCGCGCTGATCGTTGCCGTCGTCGTCGTCTTCGATCCACTCCGGCGGCACCATGGGCTCGCTCAGATAGTGGACGAGCTTGACCGGACGGGGAATCGGCGTTGGGCCGATGCCGCGCGCGAAAAAGATCGGAACCCGAAACTTTTGGTAGATCCATTTCGTCATGTGGCTCGGATAGATCTCGTAGAGGTCGTCAGCCTTCGGACACGCAGCGAGGAGGATCGGCGACTTCTTGCGCATCGCGAGCTTTACGAAGCCCATGCGGCGCTCCCAGCGGATCTGATAACGCTGCGTTGAGGGGCGAAGCGCCTCGCGCATGCCGCCCGGAGCGACCGTGACGATCTCGTCTTCGTCGAGAAGCGACTCGGCGCCGCCCTGCGAACCCTTAACCGCGCCAAACAAAGTCGCCAAATCGCCGAGAAAAGGAACTTTGAAGAAGAGTCGGTCGATCAGCGGCCGCGGCATCCGCTTCAAGTCGTCGTAGATCGCGACCATCAGGAGCACGATATCGTACGTGGCAAGGCTGTGATTGACGATGATGAGCGCGCGGCCGTCCTTCGGCACGTGCTCGAGCCCCACGACCTCATGGCGGTGGTAGCTGCGTGCTGCGCGCAGGAGCGGCATTACGGTTTGGATTAGCTCATCGCGATTCATGTTTATAGCCCAAGCCTGCCCGAATACACGAAAACGCCCGGCCCCGCTAGGAGAACGGGCTCCGTCGGAGCTTCCTGCTTCGCATAAAGGCGGCCGCCCGGCATGTCGACGGCGACCCACGCCTCGCGCTCGCCTAATCCTGTCGCCAAAGAGCACGCGGCAACCGCGCAGGCGCCGGTGCCGCAGGCTTCGGTCTCGCCCGCGCCGCGCTCCCAGACGTAGGCGCGGAAAAGCTTGCCAAGGCGGCCGCCGAGCTCTTGACCGGCGCGCTGCTGGTCTTTGTCCGTGAGAGGGACGGAGCGGACGAGGTGGACGTTGAGACCGTTGCCTTGCTGAAGCGCGGGCCCCACCTTCAGCACGAGCTCGCGCGATGCCAACTCCGTCTGGACGACGAGATGGGGATTGCCGATATCGCAGACACCGACGTCTTCCGCGGAAACTCCAAGCGCCTTGAAGCGTGCAAGGACTTCGGCTTTCCAAGGTACCGCGTCGGTATGGGCAACTCCCATCTCCACCGCCACCAAGGGCCACGGCCCCGAAGGCCGCAGGAACCGGCAGACCTTTTCGCCGCCCGCCGGGTCCGTCGTGACGGTCAGGGACACGGCTTCGGGCAGCTCCTTCGGATCGCCCTTCTCGCGGTGGCGTTTCAGGATGGAGAGCGCAGCGACCCGCAGGCCGTTGCCACAGTTTGCGGCGAGCGAGCCGTCGCTGTTGACGATGGCTAGGCGGTCGGGCGTGAGCCCGTCGCGCGTCTTGCCGCGGAGGATCAGGATCCCGTCAGCCCCGATGCCGGCGCGGCGGTCGCAGAGCGCGACGGCTTGGCGCCGCAACGAGCTTTCGACGAGCTCCCCGCCTTCGTCCCCGATCCAGGTGACGATGAAGTCGTTGCGGCAGCCGTGCCATTTTTCGAAGTCGAGGAACATCAGGAGTCCAGAAGGCGGTATCCCCGCCCGCGGACGGAGACGAGGTAGCGAGGCGTCGTCGGATCAGGCTCCAGATAGCGTCGCAGGCGCACGATGAAGTTGTCTACGGTCCGCGTCTCGATGTCGCCCTTCATCCCCCAGACGGTGTCGAGAAGGTGCTGACGCGACAGGACTCTATTCGGGTTGTTCATGAATTCCTTGAGAATGTCCGCCTCGAGCGCCGTGAGCGTGGCGCTGCCGTGCGGCGACTTCAAGGTCAGAAGATCGACGTCGAGCTCGAACGGGCCGCAGCGGACGAGGGTCGTCGCGACGGTTGCGGACGAGCCCTCGGCCGGCTGAAAGTAGCCCGAGCGCCGCATCATCCGCTTCACTCGGAGGAGGAACTCCTTCAGGTGGAAGGGCTTGGTGATGTAGTCGTCGACGCCGGCCTCGAAGCCGCGAAGGCGGTCCTCTTCCTTGCCGAGCGCCGTGAGCATGAGGATCTGCGTTTGATCGTCGCGGCCGCGAATGTGGCCCGCGACCTCGAAGCCGTTCATCTCCGGCAGCATGACGTCGAGGATGACGAGGTCGAACGGACCGTCGCCGTCGAATTTTTTCGTCGCGATCAGTCCGTCGACCGCCGGGACCACGTCATAACCCTCGGCCTGCAAGTTGAATTGCAGGTTGAAGGCTAGGTTGGGCTCGTCTTCGACGAGAAGGATGCGTTTTTTCGGGTCCGGCATGGCGAGATTCAGCCTTTCGGGAACGCGACGAAGAAGGTCGAGCCGGATCCGCGGCCGGGGCTTTCGACCCAGACGCGGCCGCCGAGCATGGTGACGGCGGAGCGGACGATGTAGAGGCCGAGCCCGGTGCCCGGGATCGCCTTTTTGATCGCGGACTCGCTGCGATGAAACATGCGGAAGATGCGGCGCATGTCCGCCTTGTCGAGGCCCATGCCGCGGTCTTCGACCTTGATGACCGTTTCGCGCTCCTCGACGGCCACGGCGACGGTGATCTGCTCGCCCTTGGGCGAGTACTTCAGCGCGTTCTCGATCAAGTTGTTCAAGACCAGGATCAGGACCGAGCGCGAGCCTCGGATCCGAAAGCCCTTTGGGGCTTGGACCACGACCCGATCATTGACGGCATGATCGACGTACGAGAGCTTTTCGATGATCTTGTCGAGGAGCTCGTGAATGTCGATGTCTTGAGGCGTCTCCTCTTCGAAGGTCAAGAGCCCGCGGTCGATGCGGCCGGCGACGAGGATCTGATCGACCAAACGCCGCAGGCGGTCGATATCGGTGCCGATCATCGACATGACGCGGGCGTGCGTCTCTTCCGGGAGCTTGCGGGCGCCGAGGGTCTCGAAGCCGAGCTGCAGGCTCGCGAGCGGGGACTTCAGCTCGTGGGTCACCGAGGAAACGAAGTTGCGCTGCTGACGGGCCGCGGCCGACTGCTTCTGCCCGAAGACGAAGAGCGTGATCGTCCCGAAAAGCAGGACGCCGAGCAGGATGCATCCCGTGATCAGGATGGCGATGCTGGCGGTGCTGTCGAAGTACTGTCCGCCAAAACGGGCGGCGAGCTTCGAGATCTCGGCCTCGGCCCCGACGAACCAGATGACCCAGATGATCGTGATCGCCAGCCAAACGATCTGGAGGCCCACGAAGATCGTGATCGGATGCGACACCCAGCGTAGACGCCGCATGAGCCGCGTCCAGTGGTTGTTGAGCTGCATCGCGGTCGTGGCGGACATCGACCCGGACTCAGCTTCCTTTGGTTTGCTGTGCTGCAAGTTTCTCCCACATCTCGCGGGTGACGAACGGCGGCTTTGCCAGCCACTGTCCGCCGTCCACGACGAGTGTCTCGCCCGTGATGAAGGAACCGGCGTCCGAGACGAGGAAGACTGCGGCGTTGGTGATGTCCTCGATCTTGCCCAAACGCTTCAGCGGCGTCTCCTCGGCGACGCGTTTGTCCGCGCCCATCGGCGCCAGGCGGCGCATGCCCTCGGTGTCGCCGATGGCGCCAGGTGCAATGCCGACGACGCGGACACCTTGCGGCCCCCACTCGCAGGCTAGATTGCGGCCGAGGGCGTCGATGCCGGCTTTCGCTGCCATCACGTGCGCCTGCATGAGCGTGCCCTGATAGTGCAAGGTCGCCGAAATGTTGAGAATGACGCTGGATCCGGCGCTCTTCAGCGCCTCGTAGGCAGCGCGAGCCATGTTGAACGAGCCGAGCAGGTCGATGTCGATCACGGTTTTGAAGCCGTTCGACGAGAGCTTATCGGACGGGCAGAGGAAGTTGCCCGCAGCGCCGTTGACCAGGACGTCGAGCTTGCCGAAGCGGCTCTGCACGGTCTCGACCGCTCGCTCGCATGCGGCGCCGTCGCGGACGTCGCCTTGCACCGCGAGGGCTTCGATCCCCTCTTTCGCCAGAGCCGCGACGGCGGCGTCGAGAACTTCGGGACGGCGGCCCATCAGCGCGAGCCTGGCGCCGTGGCGACCGAAGGCGTGGGCGATGCCGTTGCAGATGCCGGTGCCTCCGCCGGTGACCAATGCGACGCGACTTTTCAGGAGGTCTTTCCTAAAGGGCGAAACGGTGCTGTCGGACATGAGCGAAATCCTTCGATTTTAAGACCCTCGCACTATACGGGTAAGCTTTGCCACGCGCCATGCCGATGAGGGAGACAGGAGACCATCCATGCAAAATCCCTTGATCGCGCCGCTTTTGCTCACCGTGCTCGGCCTCGGCGCCGGCTGCTCGGGCTCCGAATTCGCAGGCGGCGGCGGGGCCGCGGCCACGAGCGCCGCCAAAAAGAGCGCGAAAGACGGGGATACGGGCAAGGACGGCGACAAAACCACCGCCGGCGGCGGCGACAAGAACGGCAAAGACGACAAGTCGAAGGGCAAGGACGGCAAGAAGGGCAAGGACGGGACGACCGGCGGCCCCGGCGGCAAGTCCGGGGGCAAAAGTGGATCGGGCGACGACAAGAACGACGGCAGCGTCGACGTCGACGCCGCCAACGACGTCGTCATCAACGAAGACGGCAAGACGGTGCGCTGCCTGCGCCGCCCCGTCGACGTCAAGATCATGTTCATCATGGACATCACCGGCTCGATGGCGCCTTCGATCGAGCTCGTCAAAGCCAACGTCGCGCAATTCGCGACGCAGGTTGCGTCGATCGACTTCGGCACCAAGGACGTGAAAGTCGCGAGCGTCTCGGTCGGCGGGATCGCCTTCAAGGACGTCGCGGCGGAGCAGGGCTTGATCCCGCTCGGCGCGCCCGCGAGCCTCGCGTCCCAGGTCGGCGGGCTGCAGGCGCTGGGCGGCGGTGACGGCACGGAAGGCGGGATGCTGGCGCTACGTACGGGCCTCGAGCAGCTGAAAATCTCGGGCGCGTCGTCGCCGGATCACGACCTCGTTCCCATCACTATTCTGATCACCGACAACTTCGGCCACGACGGCGAAGGTGGCGGCGGCGAGATGACCGGCGGCTTCCCTGGGGGCAGTCCCTTCGACCCCTTCGGCGGGGGCGGCGTGCCGCCGTCGGCGCGGAATTGCAGTCCGGACTGGGCGCCTTTGCAAGCGCTCTTCAACGACCCGGCGATGAACCTTCTCCTGATGTACGATGCTTCACCGAACGGCCCAGCGGCCGCGGTCGGCGGCAGGTTCGGCGGCTTCGGCGCCCAGCCGTGCCCTCCCTACCTAGACGCAGGTCAGTATCCGGCGAAGCAGTGGGAAGACGTGCGCCAGCGTTGGCAAGCGTCGCACAAGGACTCCGTCGTGCCGGGCCGCGGCTTCGGCTTCCCGTTCACAGCCGACGCGCTCGTTTCTGCCTTGCCGCAAGATCTGAAGCGCTCGTTCAAAGCCTGCGAATGAGAGCCGTCTAGGAAAGTTTTGCCCGGCGCGCGACGCGCGACCTTATGCGATAACTTAGGTGATCACAGCTCGGTGGCACCTGCATGCAAGCGCGCTCTCTCGACGATCTAGCCGACCTCACGCTCCGCCTCGAGACGGAAGTCCCGAGCATCCGCGGCTCGTTCCCGGATTTCCGTCAGCTCGGCGGCCAGCTGCTCTCCAGCGGCGGCAAGCGCTCGACCTACGTGCTCGGCACGATCAAGTCGGGCAAGTCGACTTTCCTGTCGGCGCTTGCGGCTGCGGACGTCTTGCCCCGCGGCTCGGGCGTGAAAACGTTCAACATCTTCCGCGTCCAGCATGCGACGACCCGCGCGGCGCGGATCAGCTTCAAGTCGCCGGCGCAGCTGACGGCGATGCTGGCCTTCGACTTTCGCATGCTCGGCTGCGAGGTCGTCATCCCCGAGAATCCGTTCGACCGCGTCGCCGTGCCGAAGCTGCGCGAGTTGTTCGCAGGCTTCGAGAAATCTGCGGCGGAGGACGGTCGGCTCGATGCGATCAAGGGCAGAGACGAGGCTTCGAGCTTTCTGGCTCTGGCTTATGCGCGCGTGCGGCACACCCTGACGTGCCTCGACGCGATCCACCGCGACTTCGACCCGCAGACGGTCGAGCAGGTCCGCACGCAGCATTTTCTCGATTTCAGCGGCGCCGGCTTCAGCAACTACCTGCGTTGGGCGGCTTCGCCCGAGTATGCGGTGCTGATCCACGAGATTCTGGTCGAGCTGCCGTTCACGCCGCGCCTTCCGGAGGGGGTCGCGCTCGTCGACTGCCAGGGGAGCGACTCGCTGAATCCGCTCGATTTCGCCGCCGTCGACGCCGCGCTCCATCGCGCCGACCAGATCTTCTACGTGGTGAACTCTCGCCTGGGTCTGCGCCTCGCGGATCGCGATCTGCTCGGGCACGTGCAGCGCGCCGGTCTTGCGGACAAGTCGACCGTGATCTTGAACGTCGAGGCCTACGAGCCGCTTTCGGAAGCCGAGCTGGCGAAGCTCGTCGCGAAGGCGAAGAGCGATCTCACGCAGCTGGGTTTGGCGTCGACTCAGGTCCACGTCGTGAATGCTCTGCTCGAGCTTTACCGCGAGACTAAGGCCGACGAGCTCGAGCTCATGCGCAAGCTCTGGGAAAGCCGCGGCGCGGCCGCGACCTGGCGCCACGTCGAAAGCGAATTCGGCAGACTTCTCGGCGGCTTGAGCGACGCGGCGGCCGCCACCGCCGGGCTGCAGTCGAGCGAGCGCGTGCTGCCGGTCCTGGTGCAACGGGCGCAGACGACCGCGAAAGCCTTGTTGGCGCGCGATCGGCAGGTGTTCGGCCTGCAAAGCAGCGAGCTCGGCGAGCGCGAGGTGCGGCTCGCGGTCAAGCGTATCCTCGAAGGCGAGCGCGCCGAGCTGCACAAGAAGCTGACGAAGCTCGCTTTCGAGGCGTTCGACAAGTACGGGCCGATCGAGAAGGAGCTGCAAGCCTACGTCAAGGACAAGCGCGCGAAGCTCGCCACCGAGTTTCCGCTGCCGGAGACCCTCCACGGCGTGACGCGGCACGGGGCGGTGATGGCGCAGGCGCTCGAGGCGGTCAACACCGACTGGACGCGCTTCGATCAGATCCTGCGGCTGAAGCACGTGAATCCCTTTATCGAGGCGGGGTTCCGGACGATGCTCGAAAGCCTCGCGCACATGTACAAGTTGATTCCGAGCGTCATCGCGCCAAAGCTGGCCGAGACTTCGTCGCACGCCCTGCCCGAGCATGCGTACGTGATGACGGGTTTGAAAGAGCGGCTGGAGCGGTTGTCCTTGGCGGCGCCGGTGCCGGAGGTCCTGCGGCCCGTCGTCCTGATCCACGTCGTTGAGAGCAGCCTTGCCGCGGAGTTCTACGCCAAGCGCTTCTTCGAGATGGCGCGCGCGAAGGTCACGCGGAAGGCGCCTGGGGCGGAGGCGCAGCGAGCCAAAGTCGAGAAGCTGTGGACGCGCTCCTTGATCGCCGCATTTAAAGCAGCGGTCGAGGATTCTGAATTCTCCGTGAGCAGCGCCAAGGAGAACTTCCGCTTCCAGTTCTTCGGCAAGATCGCCGAAGCTTTGTTCCAACGTTTCGAGGAGGTCGTGACCGAGAGCACGGCCTTGTACTTCGACGAGATGAAGCGGCTTGCAGACGCAAGCAAGTTGCTCTTGAGCGCGCCGGAACGGCAGAGCGTCGAGGCTTACCTCAAGGCTCTTTAAACTGGTCGACTAGGCTGGAGCCCATTCTGTCAGGCGCCAGGTCGTGAAGTCGGGCGTTTTCCGCAGCAAAGCCGGGCGCTCGCCCGAGGCTCAGCGCTTCCGCTGCAAGGGATGTAGGCGTCGCTTTTCGCGCTATACGACACAGCTCACCTACGTCGCATGGCCTGACGGCATCTGACCAACCGAACGAGGCGTGGTGATCGACCGTGGATTGTCCGAGCGCAGCAGGGCGTGACAGTCCACCTGAGGCAGGGCTCGGCGCGAACAAAAATTATCTGAAAATTCAGAATGTTATGTCTTGCGGTTATGTGCCTGGACGTCTTTACCGATCAGCACTGAAACCTTACACCCAAGTGAGTCATGTCTATGCGAATGGCGATGCGGCCGCTCATTTTGGCCACGATTTTCGGTCTTAGCGCGGTCGGTTGCGGAAAGGCGGCCGAGTCGGGCGCGTCCAAGCGCAAGGACGGGCCGGAGGTAGCCGACGATCCAGAGGTAGAGCTGACCGCGCGCGGATTCCTTCTTTTCCCGGGAGATCTTCGGTTCGAGGACGTCGGCAACCCGGTCAAGACCTCCCGCTTCGTCGTCACCGTCCTCAGCGCCAAAGATGAACCAGTCGTCGGCGCCGAAGTGCGCGTACAGCGTCTTGATGGCGACGCCAAATCGAAGAAGCGCACGGTCCTGCACAAAATCGTCAAAAAGAATGCGCGATCGAACGTCTTCACGGTGATGATCCAGGCCGGACAAGATTACGAGATATCGGTGTCCGCGGCCGGGTTTGCCAATGGCTTGAAGCGTCTCGCGTTCGACTCGAGCAACTCGGTCGACGTCGCGTTCCCTTTCGCACTCGAGCCGGGGGAGAGCAAGACGCTCAGTGATGTCTCCCCGTCGAGCCATCCGGCCGAGGTCGAGCTCGTCGGATTGACGCGCTGCGACATACGCAGGGACAGAGACGATTACACGCGTGTGCTTGCTCTCATTAGCGAGAAGCTCCCTGCCGAGTATGCCGCAATTAAGGCGAACCATTTGGATCGGGGCCACGACGTCATTAGTTGCAGCGGGATACCGTTTCCCCAGATTACCGTCCAATTCTACGACCGGACGAGTCAGACGAAAGTCGATTACGTCGTCGCCGACGGCACGAGCCTCAAGGACTACTGGTATGGTCTCGACGACGTCGCTTCGGCAGCTGCGCCTACCGACGAAGTGCCGGTCACGCCGACGACGCAAGGCCTTCCGGAAACACCGCCGAGCCCGGCAGTTCCGATCGCGGTTCCTCAGATGCCCGCCGACAAATCGATCTTCTCCGACGAAGTTCGGAGCGCGTATTTGGTCCGTGCCAACGCGGCGATCGCCGCCGCGCGACTTTTGTGCAGCGGTGAACCGAGATGCGCGCGCGAGATCGATACGTCCGCCGGTCGCACACGCGTCGTCCTCTTCGGCTCTGGAAGTCATTCGATGGCGCAGGGCGACTGCACCGCGTTCACCGCTGGCGACGGTTACGCGAATATGATCGTCCTCGAAGGTGCAGGACGAGACAAGACGACCTTGGACTATAGCGTCAATGGGCTCGAGGCGTGTGCCGGTTTCGCCGTCTATGCCGATCGGCCCGGTGCGATTATCGTGCGCAATCTGACGATTCGGGGTGGCTACTCCGGCTGGGAAAAGCCGCTTTCGGAGCCGCGCCGCACCGTCACCCACTTGCCGGCCGAAGCCTGGCCTGCGGGTAGCGTTCGGTTGCAGTGGCAAAAGGGTCTCGTGTCGAGGTTCGCCGGCAGTCACATCCACGCGGAGCATGTCGGCATCGACAACTTCTACTACGGTATGGCGGCCGAGGAGCAGGCAACCGGCTTCGCGTATCAGGTGACGGTCACCGAAGCCGGTGACGCCGGATTCTTCGCCTATTTCGGCGGGAAACTTCACCTCGACCACACGGTCTCGCGCTTTACGTCCGACGTGGCTCGAGGTCTTGGCTTCGGCTACGTCGCGGAAACGCTAAATCATGCGGGCGATACGGGCTTCCCGCTTTGTGCCAAGGAAGCGAGTGCCGAGCCGGCAAGAACCGCAGAACTATTCAACGAATGTGTGATCAGAGAGTCGCTCGCTGTGACCGGAGCTGGTCGAAGCATCATCCGGGCCTATAACTCCGTCGCCCATGACAACCTTCTCGGCGGGTTCATGGCCAACTCTGGAGCTGACATCGACACTACCGATGCCAAAGCGCACGGGCACTTCAATCGGTACAATGACGGCACGCCCACTCATGTCCTCGCGGATTCGAATCCGAGCTCGCCCAACGTCTATCAGCTTGGCCACATTGGCGCTGGCTATGGATTCATGGCTCGTCATGGCAGCACCCTGACGGCAGTCAGAGGAATGTCGTGGAACAACTTCATCGGCTACCAGGCGTTCTTCGACGCTTCGATGTACACGCCCAACGCCCGAGCATGGGACAACTTGCACTACGGCTTTCATGCCGTCCGAAAGGGCCGCATCAACGCGACGGCCGCGCAAGCCTTTGGCGCTGCTCAGAAATACGGCTTTGCGGCAGACGCCAGCGACTCGATGATTGACGTAACCGATACGCTGACTGTAGACAACTTTCGTACCATCCCGGGCTTCTGCGTTTGGCCTGAGGTCGACCCTTGTCCTCACTTCGTCACGCCGGTTCGCCAGACGATCGATTTCAGTTCCCCGATCTTCCCGAGCGCTACGGTTGGGAACTTGGGCTTGTTTTATCGGCCGTGATTGCGTTTAGCGAGGTCCGCTACAAGGCATTCGGCGGCACTCCGCCCTCGGCTGGGGCAGGAAGAAGTTTGGCGAAAGGGGAGGGAATCGAATGCGTCTAAACGCTTACTTCCGCTTCCAGTTCTTCGGCAAGATCGCCGAAGCTTTGTTCCAACGTTTCGAGGAGATCGTGACCGAGAGCACGGCCTTGTACTTCGACGAGATGAAGCGGCTTGCAGACGCAAGCAAGCTGCTCTTGAGCGCGCCGGAACGGCAGAGCGTCGAGGCCTACCTCAAGGCTCTTTAAGGGGTGGCGCTTGTGAGCTTGCGGGCGGACGGATTTCGCAAAGATATCCAAGGCTTGCGTGGGCTCGCGATTCTTCTGGTCGTCGCGTTTCACGCGAAGGTGCCTTTCTTTGGGAAAGGCTTCGTCGGTGTCGACGTCTTCTTCGTCATCTCCGGGTTCCTGATCACCCGGCTCCTGCGCCGGGAGATGGATGCGGGAACGTTTTCCTTCGGCAACTTTTACGTGCGACGGGCGCGCCGCCTTTTGCCGGCGCTCCTTGTCGTGCTCGTCGCCTGCTTGGGCTTCGGCTGGCTGGTGCTGCCGACGGAGGCCTACCGCGCCTTGGGGAAGCACACCGTCGCCGCGACGCTGTTCTCGTCGAATCTGTCGTTCTACCGTGAGACCGGATACTTCGAGGTTGGCTCGGAGTTCAAGCCGTTGCTGATGACTTGGTCTCTCGCCGTCGAGGAGCAATTTTACTGCCTGTGGCCCTGCATGCTTTATGCGGCCTTCCGCCGTGGCTGGAGCGGTCGGCGCCTCGCTGTCGTGCTCTTCGTCATCAGCTTGGCCGTGTGGGTGGCGCTCGGGATGCGACACGCGCAGGCCGCGTTTTTTCTTTTGCCCGGGCGAGCTTGGGAGCTGATGGTGGGGAGCTTCCTCGCCTTCTCGCCTGCGAGAGCCGGGTTCACGCGACGTGGGGAAGTCCTGTCTGTCGTAGGGTTTCTCGCCATCGTCGCCGCGGCATGCGCCCCCCTCGCGCTCCCTTGGCGCCTCGAGCAAGTGCTCGCAGTGGCTGGAGCGGCCTTGATCATTCGTGGCGCAAGCGGGGGGCGTTTTGCATCGCATCTCTTGGAGAATCGCGCTTTCGTTTATTTGGGTGACATCTCGTACTCGCTCTACCTCTGGCATGCGCCTGCTTTGGCATTCGCGATGCGCACGCTGCTGCCGCTCGGTGGCGCGACGTTTGGCGAACGAATGTTCGCAGTACTCGGCGCATTTCTCGTGGCCGTCGTTTCGACGAAGCATATCGAGAAGAGATTTTACCAGACGAAAGCCGCGAAGCCTGAGAAGGCTAGCACGGTGCTCGGGCGATACGGCGTCGCGTCGGCGTTCGTGGCGGTTTTGGGCGTGCTGATTGTCGCGACTTCAGGTGCGAGCGGACGATTCGGCAAGAAAGAAGCGGCGATCGCTGCGTACGGAGGCGACCGGAATCCGTTGACGAGCGTGTGTATGGAGAGCATTTGGAGCACGCAAAGTAAAGAGTTCGACCCCCGATGCAAAATTTCGGGCGACCGGGCTCGATCGATGCTTTTGTGGGGCGATTCGCATGCGCTCGCGATCGCGCCTGGATTCGTCGAGCTTGGCCGTAGGGAAGGCTTCGGCGTCCAACAACAAGGGAGACCTGCTTGCAGGATTGGTGACGACCGTGACCCGGGATGTCGGGTCTTCAATGCCAGAATGCTGGCGTACGCGCTTGCAACGCCGCAAGTCGAGACGGTGGCGCTCGTCGGGGTGTGGTCGGCGTTCATTTGTAACGCAGTCACCGCTTCGCGCTGTGATCCTGCCGCTGAGGCGCTCTTGGAGCAAAGACTGACGAAGATCGTCGATGCGCTCAAGGACGCAGGGAAGGCGGTCATTCTCCTTGGCGACGTGCCGGAGTTGACGTTCGGTGCCGTCGACTGCCACCTTGCTCGGCTACGATTCGGCTGGCTATTCGACTCGCGCGATCGGTCGAAAGGCTGCACGATGCCAGCTGCCGCAGTTCGCAGGCGCCTAGAGCCCATACATCGCATCCTGGAAAGAATCGCCGCGACGCGGCCGCGTGTGTGCGCGCCGCGAATCGCGGACGTTCTTTGTGACGGCGAGCGCTGTCACTCTTCGGATGGGAGTCGTATCTTCTATGTCGATGACGACCATTTGACGGTTACGGGCGCGAAGAAGGTCGTCGACGCGCTCGACCTCGACGGCTGCCTGCCGATCAAAGCTCCTTGAGGTAGTCGCCGGCGTCGCCCGAGAAGCTCGTGGGATAGCTCGTCCCCTCGCCGCACTCGAGCTTGAAGGCGGTGGCCGTCGCCGCGTAGATGCAGAAGCTCTCGTCGCCGACGACGACCTCGGTGTCGTCCGCAGCTTGGTTGACGCGCGTGACGCGCATCTTGAGCCGATGCGGCGTCACCGTGACGTCGGTGGTCGAGGCGATGTCGAGGTCGAATTGGACCTCGCCCTGAAAGACGGCGCGCTCGTGGGTCGTGCCGTCGGCCGTGAAGCTGATGTGGTCGGTGCCGAAGCCGAAGAGGTCCATCGCGAAGGTGCCGACGAGGGCCGGGTCGAAGGCGGCGGGTTGCGGATTCGGCGTGGGGGTCGGTGTCGGCGTTGGTGTCGGTGTCGGCGTTGGTGTCGGTGTCGGTGTCGGTGTCGGTGTCGGGTTGGGGCCCGGAGCCGGCATTGGCGCCGGTCCCGGCCGCGGATCGGGCGCGGGCGTGGGCCCAGGCGACGGTCCGGGGGAAGGGCCCGCGGTTTTCTCCAGCTTGAATCCGGCGGTCAGAATCTCGCACGCCGAGAGGCTGCCGTAGGCGATCGTCAACTCGTAGGATCCTGGCGTAAGGCTGCCCGGGAAGCCGCTCGCCGTGACGACCTCGTATCCTTCGATCGGAACAGTCGCGCGCTTCACCGCTCCGTCGAGGATGAAGAGCGGCTCACCAAGGTCTCCGTCGCCGTCGCACTTCGTCAGGCTCGCCGTCTCGCGCGCCCGCAGGTCGGCCGCAGCGTCGAGCTTGAACGTAAAGGCGCGCGACAACGAATACGAGTCGCCCTCTTTCACCAACTTACCCTTGAGCTCGAAGTCTTTATCGACCTCGATCGCGGTCGGAGCCGTCGCGTCGCCGCTTTCGCCGCCGCCGCCAGCATCGTCTTTGTCTTTCGAGCCGCAGGCTAGGGGCGCGGCCACCAAGCTTGCGAGCAATAGCATTCGCAAGACCATGTGAGTCTCCGATCTCATTGAGCTTTGGTTTGAGGAAGCACGCCCGGGCAAGATCAGGCTAGGCCGTCGGCGTCGCGAGCGTCAACGGCTGCCGGTGCGTTCTGTTCGGCCGCGTTCGGGCAAGAGCGGGTTCAGCGGAAGCCGCGGCAGAAGACGTCGACCGTCTCTTCGCCGAAGCTACGAAAGCGCGTGTAGGTCCCGAGATGGGTGTAGAGGCCGTGCTGCTCGGGGCGGAGGATGCGCAGCTCTCCGGAATCGGTCTCGCTGAAGCGCGTCTTGCGCCCGAAGATGCGGCCTAACGGGAAGTCGTCGCCGGTAGCAATCTCCGGAGTGAACTCCTCGTACTTCAAAGAGCGCGTCAGGATGCCGCCGTCGACGATCTCGCTCGTCTGCTCTTCGAGGTAATCGCGCGCGATGAAGCCCTCGCCGACGCGGTCGAACGTCGCCACCGTCGAGCAGTGGACGAGCCAAGAAACTGCGAGAAGTCCGAGGACCATGGGCCGGCTTCCATGTTAAGGGCTGCTTAGGAGTAGAGCAGCAGGCGGTTTCGTGTCCATCTTGAAAATAGCGCTGATGTTGTCGACGGTTGCGCCGATCCAAACGATCGTGTTGCCGCGCGGCGTGCGGGTTTTCGACCTGCAGTTCCTGCCGCCGGACGACGGCTTCGCGCTCGCCGCGGACGACGACTCGTCGCTGCGGATTTTCGAGCTGGCGACGGGGCGGCTGACGCGCACGATTCGCGTGCACGACGAACACGTCTTCGTGAGCGACGTGGCGCTGACGCCCAACGGCCGCCATGCGCTCGTCGGCATCTCCGACGGGCCGGCGGAGCTCGTAAATTTGGAGACGGGTGACGTCGAGCGCACGTATCGTGACGGCGATTTTTGCTGCCAACGCGCGGCGCTGACGCCGGACGGGCGTCTCGCGGTGATCGGCGGCAAGGACGGCGCGACGCTCTGGGACGTGGCGAACGGGCAGGCGCTCGTCCGCTACGATCTCCCCGGGCAGTACGTGCGGTCGCTCGCCGTCGCAGGCGAGGGTCGATTCGTCGTGATCGGCGGTAACCGCGACGGCAACGCTCGCATCTTCGACCTGACGAGCGGGGAGCTCTTGCGCACGATGCAGGCGTCCGGTCGCCAAATCACGACGTTCGCGATCTCGCCGGATCAGCGCTACCTACTCGCGCCCGGCTGGGCCGAGGTCTACCTATGGGAGGTCGCGACCGGGCGCCTTTTGCGCCGTTTCAGCGCCGGGCGCTACGAATTCAATGCCGTGAGCTTCGCGCCGGGCCTGGATCTCGTGCTGGCCGCGGGCGAGGATGGGTTCATCATCGCATGGGACCTCGCAACGGGAGAGGAGCGCTACCGGCTGAGCGGCCATTCCGACGCGATCGTCGCGCTGGCCACATCGGCCGACGGCGCGCGGGTGATGAGCGCGAGCGTCGATCGGACCATCCGTGTTTGGAGCACGACTCCGCGGCCTCAAAGGAGTGTTCCGTGACGGAGTCGTTGCATACGGTCTTCGCCAAGGCGGCGAGTTTCCGCGACGTGCTCGCCGCGGCATTGGAGCTGCGGAAGCGGCGCAATCCGCGCTACTCGTTACGGTCGTTCGCGCGCGATCTCGAGCTGTCGCCTGCGCGCTTGTCGGAGACTTTGGACCCTTCGCGGAAGCAAGGCTTGTCGGCTTTGTCGGCGCGGAAGATCGCGGCCGCCCTGAAGCTCGATCCGACGCGGACGGAGTTTTTCTGCGACCTGGTCGAGTCGGAGCATGGGCGCTCGCCTGCGGCGCGGAAAGTCGCGTCCCGGCGGCTTGCGGCGTGGCGCTCTGCGACTCTCTTCACCCAGATGCAGGCGGACGCCTTCGCGATGATCGCGGAATGGCACCACCTCGCCCTGGTGGAGCTGACGTTTATTGAATCATTTCGGGCAGATCCGGCCTGGATCGCGGCGATGCTCGGGATCTCCGCGGAGGAGGCCTCGGCGGCGGTCGAACGGCTCTTGCGGGTCGGGGCGCTCCGCGAAGATGCGGCGCGCGGGCTCGTCGCGGTCACGAACCGACGGCAAGTCGACAGCCCCGTGCCGTCGAGCGCGGTGCGCTCTTTTCATCGCAGCGTTCTCGGCAAGGCGCAGGAAGCGCTCGATTGCCAGAGCATGAGCGAGCGCACGATGCGGTCCGTGTTCATGCCGGTGCGACCGGAGCAGGTTGCAAAGGTGCGCGACATGATGCGCACGTTCCAGAATCAGGTCCTCGACGAAGCGACTGGCGCCCAGGGCGGCGTGACTGAGGTGTACTGTCTTTCGGCGCAGTTTTTCCGACTGGCGCCATCGGGAAGGAAAGAAGCAGATGCGTCGATTCAGTAGCTTGGTGATGCTGTTTTTTGCGTGGACCGCGCAAGCCCGTGAGGGCGGCGGCAGCGCCGTCGGTGACGGTGGTGACGGCTACCGTATCCAGATCGAGGAGGCGCGGCTCAATGCGGCGCTCGCGGTCCTGGCCGTGACGCGGGCCGATCACTTCCCGGAAAGCACGGCGACGGAGCTCGTCGACTGGTTTCTCGCGCGGCGCGAGGCGCTTGCCACCGACATCCGCGGTCTCGAGCTCCAGTGGAACTACGAAGACGAGCCGGAGAACTGTGCTTTTACCAACATCCCCGGCGAAAGCCCGCGGGTCGTCCGCTTTTTCAAGAAAACTTGTCTGAAGACGCACACGACCGCCGAGTTGCAGATTGAGCTGGTGCTCCACGAGGCGGCGCACCATTTCGGCGTCGCCTCCGACACCGCCGGCGAACGCTTCGCGAACCAACTCGCGATCGCTGTCTTGGACGCCTGGCAACGATCGATCGATCGCCGCAAGCCGCAGTGGGAGTTCGTTCGCCGTGAAGACGCCCCGAGCGCCCGCGGCTTTCACACCGCCGTCTGGACGGGCGACGCGATGATCGTCTTCGGCGGTTGCACGGACTCGCCGCGGTCGGTCGTCGAGTGCGGCACCTACTTCAACGACGGCGCGACGTACGACCTCGCGGCGAAAACTTGGACGGCTCTACCTCCGGCCGGCGAGGAGCTCGCGCCCCGCGCGCGGCATACCGCCGTATGGACGGGAAGCGAGATGCTGGTCTTCGGCGGTTGCCGCGGGGACGACCTGGCCTGCTTGGAGTCGTTCGCGGACGGCGCGCGTTACGCACCTTCCCGAGGCGACTGGACGCGACTCCCCTCCCCGCCCGTGGGCTTTGCGCCGCGCGTGCGGCACACGGCCGTCTGGACGGGTAAGGAAATGATCGTCTGGGGCGGCGAGACGGGCTTCCAGAGTCCGCAGGAGCCCGCGGCCCTCGCCACCGGCGCTGCGTTCGATCCGGCCCTGGGCACCTGGCGTCTCCTCCGGGCCGCGGGCGCGCCGTCGGCACGGTTCGAGCACACGGCGGTATGGACAGGGACGAAGATGCTCGTCTTCGGCGGTTGTGCCCGCGAAATGACTTGGTACTGCACCGACGAGCGCGGCGACGGCGGCATCTACGATCCGGAGACCGATACCTGGGACGATCTTCCCGCGGATCCCGGCCTCCTCCGTACGCGTTGGCGCCACAGCGCGATCTGGACGGGAAGCCGCATGATCGTTTGGGGCGGCCAAGGCGGCCGCGCTTTCCTCGACGACGGCGCCGCCTTCGATCCGACGACGCGGCGTTGGCACGAGACGAACTATCTGGGCTCCGCGGGTCGCGCCGGCCACGCCGCGGTGTGGACCGGCACGTCGATGCTCGTCTGGGGCGGCGTCAACTCGGTCGACACGTATTCGGACATCGACTCCGAGTTGATCCGCTCGACGCGCTACTACCCGTCGGGCGACGGCCGTTGGGATTATCTCCCCATCGCCGGCTTCACGCCGGTCGCCCGCGAGCATTTCAGCGCCGTCTGGACGGGCCGCGAGCTCGTCATCTGGGGCGGCGATCAGGCCAAAGACTTGTTCTTGAACACGGGTGGCGTGCTCAAACTGGAAGGAAACCCATGAAGTCCCTCGTTCTCTTCTTCACGTTCTCCCTCGTCGTGACGGCCTGCGGCCCCCGCTCCGAGCCCTTGGCTCAGCTGAATGACGACCCCGAGCTGCCGACCGTCCGCATCGAGCTCGACAGCGTGCATAGGATCGACTCCGGCGCCCAGATCTGGGCCGCGAGCTTCGACCCCGAGTCGCCCGACGCCGCCGTCGTCGCCGCGGGCGGCGACGTGACCTACCTGGATCTGCCGTCGATCCGTCCGCATTGGAATTACCGTTTCGGGCATCGGATGGAGATCTCGAAGGCGCTGATCTCGCCGAATGGTCGGGTCGTGGCGCATGGCTCCGGCTTCGAGGAGGGCTCCGGCAAGTTGCGGCTCCTCTCGATGACCGACGGCTCGCTCCTGCGCGAGATCGCGCTCGCCGACGCGGACGGCTGGCTCGATTCGCTCAACTGGTCCCCGGACGGACGCTTCATTGCGCTCGGCAGCTACGACGACGGCAAGGTGCGTCTCTTCGATGCGACGACGTTGCGGCTCGAGCGCACGCTGGAGAGCGCTGGCGGCGCGGTGTACGCGATCAGCTTCTCGCCCGACGGCCGCTTTCTCTACGGGTCTGTCGGCAGCGATCTGCATCTGTGGAACTTGGAGTCCGGAGCTCTCGTCTGGAGCTATGACGCGCGCTGGTGGAATGCCGGCGAGACGTACGTCTTCTCGCCCGATTCCAGGTACATCGCCGCCGGCGCCGGAACCGATGCGATCCTGATCGACGTCGCGACGCGGCAGATCGTGCAGCGCGTCGGACCGCATCCGTCGCACGTCACGGCGGTCGCCTTCACGCCGGATCTCTGCTGCGTCGTCTCCGCCGGGGAGAACACGGCGGGGCGAACGGAGATGAAGCTCTGGGACATTGCGACTGGCACTGTGTTGCAGACCGTCGTCTTGAACGCCGCCGACGGCTTCGAGGTGGTCGCCGGCGCGAGTGTGTCGCGCGACGGGTCGAAGCTGATGTTGACGACGCGGCAGTCGCTGCGGATCTATAAGTTGATCTATTGACTAGGCCAGCAACAAAGACGCCGCCCCGACGGTTCGGGAGCGGCGTCTCGTTCTTCCGTGTATCGGCGAAACGCGCGCTGCTAGTCCGCAACCGTACCCACACCGGTATCGATCGCGTCGGCGATTGGCAGCGCCGGCTTCTCCGTCTTTAGGTCGATGACGTCGAAGCCGTCGGCCGACGCGACGTTGCTCGTGTCGACGACGTAATAGCCGTCGCCCTGCTGCTTGAAGCATTGCTTCCAGATCTGCGAGCCCTGGTTGTCTCCGTTGCTACCGCAAGCGCCGTACGAGAGCTGTGGCGTGAAGCAGCCGGTCGGCTCGAGGCTTTTGCCCTCCCGCACGGCTTTGCGGATGCTGCCTTCGCGGTAGGCGCCGGCGTAAGCGCAACCGGTAAGGGTGCCGTCGGCATTCTGCGCCGACTCGAATAGAAATCCACGTGCCGGCTCATTATAGTTGCCGCCCGGATTGGTCCAGAAGCTGATCTTTCCGGCGTACGTCGAAGGGTTAACGTCGAAGGCGAAGTAGCGAGCGCCTTCTAGGTAGTCGTTGGCCTCGCCTGGTCCGAAACTGCCGTCGGCGCCCGCGCCGGCGTTGAGGTCGATCTTGCCATCTTTGCCGATGAGCTCGGCCTTGACCTTGGACGTATTGAACTCCCCGTTGCGGATCTCCATACGCAGGCGCTGATCGGCCAGCTCCTTGCCGGTGCGCTCATAGGAGATGTTGGTCAGCACGGCATAAGTCGCGCCATTTTGGTCGTCTATGCGCTCCCCCTCGGTCCACAAGACGCCGTCGTAGGCGGTGTTGCCTTCGGCGCCCGGGGAGTGCACGAGCGTTACGGTCATCGGCTCGATGCGATTCATCCCTTGGCGCGTGAACGCCAGGCGCGAGCGATAGACCGCGCGCCCCTCGCGATCGGCAAGGCGCGTGATCGACGCCTCGGAGAACGTGGCGGCTGTAAACTTCGCGAATGCCGCCTTCAAGTCGAGCGCTGCGCCGGCCTCCGGCAGTGCAGTGGCGATTTTGCTCTTCTTCGCCTGGCAAAGCATACCCTCGAAGATCTTCAAGACGCTCTCGACCCGCGCCGACGCTTGCGCGACCATCTGTCGACCGGTTTTCACCATACAAGCCTCGTTACCCGCGTCTGCGACGCGGCCTTCGACCTTCAAAATGGCGCTGCGGACCCCGGCTAACGACTGGTCGGTCACATTGCTCAAGGTCGGATTGAGGCGGCCCGGATCGACATCGCCGAGAGCCGTGCCGGACACGATGCCGTAGTCGAAGCCGAAGCAGCCGTCGGCGACGTTGTGTTGGCGGTCGAGCGACGAGATGGCGCCGGCGTCGAAACATTCGTCGGCGTTGCCGTTGAGACGCTCCCCAGCATTCTTCAGTTTGTCCTTCACGTGTTGATTGGTCGACGAGACGTCGGCGTTCGGGAGCGTGCCAGCGCCGCCGGTACCCATGGGACCGTCGGGGTTGAGCGGCCCAACGGGGCCGACGACCTGGCCATCGACCTTGCCTCCTAGGGGCGCGGTGCAGCCGGGCGTCAAGGGTTGCGGTGGCGGCGGGCACACTTCAATGAGCGCGAGCGCCGAGACGCCGATGGTGCCGATCGCGGCAACGCCGGGCGTCGGGTCGACCGCCTGTGGAAACGCTGTGACGGTTAGGCCCTCGGGAAAGGAGGCCGAGAGCTCGCTCGTGAAGCCCAGAGTTCCGACGCTCGCCGCCGGCGTTTCGGTCCCGGACTTGCCGCTAGCGCCTGTTGTACCGGTCGCGCCAGTCGCGCCAGTCGCGGGAGTCGTTGACGTGGCGGAAGGCTTCTCCGCGCTTGCGTCGTTCTGTTTCTCGCAGCTCGCTGCGGTGCAAGCGGTGGCGACGACGATGATTCCTTTGAAGAACGACTGCATTGGAAGCTCCCGATTTAGGCTTCCAGCTCATCGCCAAGTGCGCGCAGAAGTTGAGCAAATGCGGTCAAACGGCTCTATTTTCGGGTGCTTGTGACTGCCATACGCTGCGACAGTTGCAAGCGTGATGAGCGCGGGAGCAGCTCGAAAAGCATGCTCCGTTTGACTGGCTCGCTTCTAAGTCGTTGAAATCACAAAAGCCACCCCGGCTCCCTTCCCATCAAGCCCCTCCTATGGCATCCTGACGCCGTGTCAAGGGAGGTCCTTATGAACCGTACGTTCCAAAAAGCCGTGATCGAAAACGTCGGCGACCACGAGTTCGCCGTGCACTTCGAGCCGATCTCGCACGTCCGCCAAAGTGGCGACGAGCGCGAGACGAAGGCGAGCGAGCCGCTGCCGCAAGCGGTCTTTGAGCTGTTCGTCGACACCTGCGATGCAGGCTTGCCCAACTAAGCCCTAGGCCAGAATCAGTGGTGGACGAAGAGCTTGCGCGTCTCGGTCTCGAGCTCGCCTTTGAGCTGCAAAACCACGTTCAGCAACGCATTGAGACCGTAGGTGCCGATGAGGAGATAGATCTCCTCGGGGCAGCCTGAGTCGGTGTCGATGAGGCGCGTGAGCACCGAGCGCAGGAGGTCCTGGGCTGCCTGGGTCGTCATCAGCTCCGGGGCGATGTAGAAACCCACTGCGGGCGGGGCCCAGGCGCTGACCGTCGACAGGATCTGTAGGGTCCAGGCTTCGCGCTCTTTCGGGTCGGAGGTCGGGATCGGCAGGAGGTAGACGAAGCGCGGAGGTTTCGTGCTCGTGTCCGAGAGGATCAGCGGACCGGGCTCGTTGACGCCCCGGCTGGCGGCCTCGCCGAAAAGCGCGCCGACGTCTTTGAAGTCCATCAGGCGGGTCGGCGTCTCGGGGCCGCGGACGGTGAGCCCGATCCAGAAGTTGCACGGAATGCCGACGTCACTCGGAACGAGACGGATCTCGATCGGCTGAATGGACAACGGATCTTGGCCGGGACGCATGGTCGCGACCGCCAACGAGCTGTATTCGGTCCCTTCGCTCGTCGGCTTCATGGGTGCTACCTGATCGTATGGGCGATCTTGTCGAGGAGTCCGTTGACGAACTTGCTCGACTCTTCCGCCCCGTATTTCTTGGCTAATTCGATTGCTTCGTTCAAGACTACCTTAGACGGGGTCTCGGATTCAAGGAGCTCGTAGCTCGCCAGGCGGAGCACGGTGCGGTCGACGACGCTCATGCGCGAGATCTTCCAGTTCACCGCGACGGCCTGAATCTTCGCGTCGATCTCCGGGAGCTTCTCGAGGGTGCCGCGCGCGAGCTCGCGGGCCATGGCGACGACCTGGCTAGGCACCTGGAAATGTTGCACGAATTGGGTAAAGTGACTCTCCGAGAAGTGCATCAGCTTTTCGGATTCGCACTGGTAAAGGAACTGGACGACGAACTCGCGCGCGATCGTGCGGGGGTTCTTCTCGACGGCGCTCTTCTCTGGAATGGCGGCGTTCACGATTTGGTGAGCTCCTCGAGGCGCGACATGGTCTTGGCCATGGCGAGCGCCGCGTGGGCTGCATGAGAGCCGTTGTTGCCGCCCTTGATGCCGCAGCGGGAGAGCGCTTGCTCCGTCGTATCGGTCGTCAGGACGCCGAAGATCACCGGCGTGCCGGTGTCGAGGCCGGCCCGCATGATGCCGCGAGCGCACTCGCCTGCGACGTAGTCGAAGTGCGGGGTCTCGCCGCGAATGACGGCGCCGAGGCAGACGACGGCGGCGAAGCGCTTGGAACGGGCGGCCTGAGCGGCGACCGTGGGCAGCTCGAAGCAGCCGGGGACCCAAAGGACTTCGACGTCGCGGACGCCAGATTCGGCGAAGGTCTCCTGGGCGCCCGAGAGCAGAGCCTTGGTGACGAAGTCGTTGAAACGGCTCGCGACGATCAGATAGCGGGCGGGCATGGGGGCTCCTCGCTGGTAGCGTGATGGCGGTGTCGGGGTCTAGTTTTTGATCTCGATCGTATCGACGACGTCCAGACCGAATCCGGCCAGGCTCTTCAGCGGGCGCGGGTTGGTCATGTGGACGCGCATCTTGCGCACGCCGAGGTGGCGGAGGATCTGCGCGCCGATGCCGAGCATACGCGGGTCCATCTCGACCCACGGGCGGGCCTTGTCGTGGGCGCTGGGTTGACCGGCGAGCGCCTGAAAGTCCGCTTCGATGTCGGTCGGTCCGTCCGAGGGAAAGAGATAGAGAAACGCGCCGGAGTCCGAGTCCGCGAGCATGCGCATACCGTAGTCGAGGAGCCGGCGCGCGCCCTCCTTCGAGTGGGCGAAGACGTCGACGAGCTGGCGCTGGCGATGGACGCGGACGTCCACGATCTTGTGCTCGAAGTCGTTGCCCTTGACGAAGGCGAGGTGGTCGCGGCCGTCGATCTGGCTGCGGAAAACGAAGGCGCGAAAGGTGCCATGGTCCGTCTTCACCGGGGCTTCGTGCTGGGCTTCGATCAGCGATTCGCGGTGCAGGCGGTAGGTCACGAGGTCGGCGATCGTGACGATCGGGATCTTATGCTTGGCGCCGAAGCGCTCGAGGTCCGGCATCCGGGCCATCGTGCCGTCGTCGTTCATGATCTCGCAGATCACAGCGGCGGGCGTGAGGCCGGCAAGACGCGCGAGGTCGACCGAGCCTTCGGTGTGGCCGGCGCGTTGAAGGACGCCGCCGGTGCGGGCTTTCAGCGGGAAGATGTGGCCGGGCACGACGATGTCGTCAGGGCCGCTCAGGGGGTCGACGGCGACGCGCACGGTGTGGGCGCGGTCGGCGGCGGAGATGCCGGTCGTGACGCCTTCGCGGGCTTCGATCGAGACCGTGAAGGCCGTCGACTTGCCGCTGCCGCGCTTGGTCGTGTCTTCCATCATCGGGAGCTTCAGACGGTCGATGCCAGGGGCATCGAGGCTCAGGCAGATCAAGCCGCGAGCCTCCTTCGTCATGAAGTTGATCTTCTCCGGCGTGACGTTGGTCGCGGCGAACACGAGGTCTCCCTCGTTCTCGCGGTCCTCGTCGTCGACCATGATGACCATGCCGGCGGCGGCCGTACCATTCGAATCCCGAATGGCATCAATGGCTTTGAGAACGCGCGCGATCGCGACTTCCTGAGTTGTCATAGAGCGAAGACTCCAAGATTCCGCGGTCTTGTATCAGGCGGGCGGCAGGGAGTCCAGTCCCCCTCAAGTCGGGCCGGAATCAGGCGATAAAATAAGCATAATCCAAGGAGGATGGTATGCGCTGGAGCACGAAGCTCGTCCTGCCGGCAGCGTTCATGGCCGCCCTGGCCTGCGGCAAGGCGGCCGAGAGCGACTCCAAGGATTCTTCCAAGGACAAGGGCGCCAAGGGCGCGACCTCAGGAACCGGGGCGACCTCAGCAACGGGCGCGACGTCGGCTACGGGCGCAAAGTCGACGACGGGCGCGACCGGGATCACGGGCACGACCACGGCGCTGCCGACGATTCCGGAGACGCCGACGCCTCCGGCTGAAAACGTCGACGGCTCCGGGGAAGTCGTGAAGGCGGAGACCACGTCTGGCGCGCCCGCGGGCTTCACGAAGCCGATGGTGAAGACGACCGAGCCGGACGTCGCTCCTGAGCCGCCGAGCAACGCGACGATCGCGAACACCTCCGCGGCCGCGCTGACGACTTTGTCCGAGGAGCAGTTCGTCCTAAGCCAGCTTTCGCAACAACGCGTGCGAGCCAGCACGACCGCCGCCCCCGGCCTCGGCCTCACGGCCGGCAACGGCGCCTCCGACTTCAGCGGCGACGGCTGCTTCGACGCTTGCAGCCGCGGCTCGGGCGGCATCTTCTGCGCGGTGCACAAATGCAACGGCCTCAACGAGTTCTACCCCGGCAAGTTCGTGTCCTCGGAGTTCGGTGACCAGTCCGGCTGGGGCTCAGCGCCGCACTACTGGGCCACGGTGGCTTTTCCCGACCTGAACGGCGACGGCAAGATGGACGTCTGCGGCCGCGCGAACTTCGGCATGTTGTGCGCGCTCTCCAACGGCGCGACCTTTGGCACCCCGACCCCTTGGACGGCTGCATTCTCCGACCAAGCGGGATGGGCGTCTGCCGACTTCTACTGGTCGACGCTGCGCTACCCCGATCTGAACGGCGACGGCAAGCAGGACGTCTGCGGTCGCAGCAGCCACGGAATCTACTGCGGCATCTCCAATGGCGCGACCTTCACGGACGTCAAGCTCTGGGCTACCGAGTACGGTGATGGGTCGGGCTGGGCCTCGGCGCCGCATTACTGGGCGACGATCGCGTACCCGGACATTAACGGCGACGGCAAGGGCGACATCTGCGGTCGCGGCTGGCAGGGCATGGTCTGCGCGTTGTCGACCGGCAACGGCTTCGCAACGCCGACGTATTGGACGGCCGGATTCAGCGATGCGGCCGGCTGGGCCTCCGCCAAGCAATACTGGGCGACGATCGACTACCCGGATCTGAACGCCGACGGCAAGGCCGACATCTGCGCGCGCGCTTCGGAAGGCATGTATTGCGGCGTCTCTAACGGCGCGGGATTCACGGACGTCCGGTATCGCACGGCGGCCTTCTCCGACGCGGCCGGCTTCCAGGCGGACCCGTCGTATTGGGCGACGATCCATACGGTGCGTCTCGCAGCCAATAGCGTCTCGTTCTGCGGGCGCGGCCATGCGGGGCTTCTGTGCTCCACGAGCACGGACGGCGGCTCGAGCTTTGGGTCTTACGTGAACGTGGCGTCGGTCTACGGCGACGCAGCCAACTGGCACATCTCGCCTGCATACTGGGCGACGATCCGTCTCATCCCCAACAGCATCGCGGCGAAGACTGGCGCGGCGAACCTCATCTGCGCCCGCGGCATCAGCGGCCTCGTCTGCGCGACGCTGGATCCGAACGCGACCGGCTCGTCCGGTCTTCAGTCGTTGGATTTCAGCGACGCGCAGGGTTTCAATGGCTCGCCTTCTTACTGGAGCACGTTCACGGTGCAATGATGCCGTTGTGACTGCGGCAGCGGCCGGTGAAATCCGCTTCGCCGTAGTAGCTCATGGCGTCGTCGCGGTACCACATCGAGCCGCAATCGCAGCTCGCGTGCCCGTCGGCACCGGGCGCTCGCCAAGAGCCGCCGGCAGCGGCGCACCATGCGACGAGCTCCGAGACGGGCGCGGCGTTGGGCGAATCCGGGGACGTCGGGCTCACGCCGGCGCCGCCGGCCTTGACGGCCTTCAGAGTGAGGTGCAGCTCGCCCTTGCTCGCCTCGAGCGCCGCGATCGCCAAGGTCATCTTGGCTAGCTCGACCTTGCGGCCGCTGAGCTCGAGCGTCACGGGCGGGATCACGGCGCGGACGAGCTCCTTGGCTAGCTCGACCTCGTCCTCGCTGAGGGCGCGGCCGTCGGATGCCCGGATGGCGAGCTCCTGATCGAGATCCAGAAGGATGGTCTCGTCTTCGACGACAAGCGCTGCCGGAACCGTAACGACGACGTTTTCCAGCTTTTGCGCGCCGCGGCCGAGCGTGCGCAGTTGGAAGTCGAGCTCCACGCGATCTTTGGCGAAGCGAATCTTCGTCGACTCCTGCGCGGCGAACGACCAGCTGATTGCCGCCAAGCCGTCGAGGTCGACGGCGTCGCCCAGCTCTTGAGGGTCAACGCCCTGGGCAACGGCGAGGAAGATCTCCTTGCCGGTCATCGTGCGGCCAGCGATCCGGCTCGATACGATACGGGAGACGAGCGCGTCGCCGAGGCGCGCTTCCACGGGGACTGCCGCCGAAACCAGCGCGAGCGGGGCGGCGTTCGCGTTGGCGGTGAGGGTAAAACGGTCGCTCGAGGTCGCGAAGTGGGTGCGGCCGGCGAGACCGCCTGCGGCGATGATCGGAGCGTAGAACTTCTCGCGGTAAAGCGCGTCGAGCGGGGCGATCATGGCCCAGGTGCGGTCGTCGACGTTACGGTTCAACTGCGCGGCGATCTCGGCGGACGCCTCGGCTTCCTGCTGGGCGCGTTGCGCCATCAGCTGTTGCTGCGCTTGCTCGTAGGCGATGCGGTCCTTGAGGCGCCAGAATAGGCCCCAGCTCGAAGTCTGCAGGTCGTGGAAGGTGATCTGACTTTGCGCCGTCGATTGCGCCGGCGCGAGCGAGAAGCCGGACTCCGTGAGGTAGACTTGCTTGAAGGTCGTGCCCCAAGTGTCGATCGTCGCGTTGAAGTTGACGAGGATCGTCGGACGGGGCTGCGTCTGGCTGAAGGTCGCCGTGTTCGTGTAGGAGCTGAGCTGGAGCTGCAGGCCAAAGGCGCCGTCAACCGGGAGGAGCCCCTGCGCGACGTTGACCGTCGTGACGGCCATGCCGGTCGTGTAGATGCCTGAGACGTAGCGGTCGATTGGCGTCGTCGAGCTCTGGGAGTCGATCTGCACGGCTTGCTCGAGGATCGAGGCATGGACGCCGATCGCGAGGAGGTCCGAGGTTTGTGCGAGCGCTGGGATCGAGGCGGTGAGGGCAAGAGCTGCCACGAGGGTCTTGGTGAACATGGGGGGCCTCTCAGTTGGAGTTGAGGTCGCGTT
>JANOTL010000145.1:0-23033 GCA_031416315.1 Pseudomonadota bacterium | reverse complement strand
AAAGGCAAGCGAAAATGGTTGGGCCGGCAGCGCGGAGCACGGACATGCGGCTAGCAGCATGCCGTCAGCGGCAGGCAGAAAGCGGTCGGCGGAGCACGGACCGCGGAATGCCGCAAGCGGTCAGCGGTTGCGGATCGCGGGTCCGTAAACCTACGTCCCGCGCCTCTTTAGACACCCTCTCAGACCATCTGCCTTTGGCGGCGGAATTCGAGATTTGAAGGAGGCTTGAATTTCACCCGCCCACCTCGAGCAGGACGAAGCGCGTCTGGCGGTCGAAAGCCCAAGCCGTGCGCAATAGCGCCATCGCCCGCGCCGCCGACGGCAGATGCCGCGTTGCGCGCTTCGCCAAGTCCATCGCCGTCGCGATCTCGACGAGCCAGATGTCGAGGAACACGCAGGGAAAGCAGTGCGGATTCCCCAAACGCCAAGAATCCAGAGTGCGCCGCGTCAGTTGGATCGCCACCTGCGAGCGCGGGTAGGTCTCCGGCAAGCTCCTGAAGAACCGCGTCGCCTCGGCCAAGCTGGATCCTTCGAGCCAGTCGCCGACGACGAGGAAAGTCGCGGGCTGCTTTGCCTTTGGCATGGCCTTGCCGAGCCGGAGCCGATGGTCGACCCGCGCCGCGGGGAATCTTCGCCGAAATTGCCCGAGCCAATCTCCGACCAAAGCTTGCCGCTCCAAAGGACAAGTGCCTATATTTTCGTAGGAAACCGCCAGCATCGATCGCCTCGCGTAGTGATAATGATTATCATTATCACTTAAAGCGACCCGTCTGTCACGTTCGAAGGGCGGTGTTTTCGTGAGACGATGGCAGGGCATGCGTTACGCCGCCTTCGCCACCATCACCATCACCATCACCATCGCCTTCGCGCTGGTCTTCGCCACGAGGCCGTCGCCAGCACTCGCTGCCGAGCCCGGCGCCGATGCCGTGCCGCCGGACGCCGTCTTCGGTGCCTCGATCGCCAAGCTGACGCCAGACGCGCGCGAAGTCGCGCTGAAGTCGGTCGACCGCGTCGCTCACCTGCAGACCAAGGTCGGCACCTGTGCCGGCGTGCTCGTCGACTCTGACCTCCTGCTGACGGCGTGGCATTGCGTCCACAAGATCCGCGACGTCGAGATCACTTGGAAGGACGGCAAGAACGAGCGCGTCGGCCACGTCGTAGCGCGCGACGCCGACCACGACCTCGCCGTGCTGCGGCTCGACCGTGCGGTCTCGTTCGCGCCGCTTCCCATAGCTCCGCTCGGCAAGCCCTTGGCTTCTGGCGACGCTCTGATCGCCATCGGCCATCCGCTCGGCGCCAAGTTCAAAGTGACCAGCGGCATCGCCATCAAGCCGGATCGCTCGTTTTTTCTCTTCGACGCCGAGGTGCGGCCCGGTAACTCCGGCGGCCCCGTCCTCAACATGAAAGGCGAGATCGTCGGCATCGCGATCGTCCTAAACCAGCTCGTGGGCGAGCGCGAGATCAGCGACGCCGTCGGCGTCGAGCCGATCGAGAAGGTCCTGGAGCAAGCGAAGCCGCGGCGCGCCGTCTCCTGGCGCTCCGCCACGAACACCGTGGACTTCCAGCTCGGCTACGCGCGCGACGAGGTCCTCGACGACATCTCGCCGCACGATTTCGGGAGCTTCTCCTACGGCCTCAACGTCGACTGGAAAGACCGCATCCGCACCGGTTTCCATCACTTGATCATGCGCCCCGAGCGCGTCTACGGCTGGGAGCTGGGCTACGTCTTCAAGGGGACGATCCTCAGCCCGGCCCTTCTCCTGGGCCGCAACTACTACTTCGGCCAAGACGACGCCTTCGTCGCCAACAAGCTCGGCGTTGCCTTCACGGTCATCGGCTTGGAGATCCAGGTCTTCCGCGTTCTGCGCGGCGACGACCGATCCCTGAGCTACGCGATCGTTCTTTAGGTAGGCACGCTCGTTGCAAACTCGGGCCTGGCTCGCGCAAACTTGGCGCGGAGCGCGGACTTACGCCCAGGAGAACCGTCCCTATGTCTCATTCTCACGTCACCGGCCGCCCCGTGCGTCTCATTTTCGCGTTGCTCCTCGCCGCCGTCGCCCTCTCGGGCTGCGGCGTGCAGTCGATCCCCAAAGCGAAGAACGCCGTCGACGCCAGCTTCGCCGAGGTCACCAACCAGTACAAGCGCCGCGCCGACTTGATCCCGAACCTGGTCAACGTCGTGAAGGGCTACGCCAAGCACGAAGCGGACACCCTCACCGCCGTCACGGAGGCGCGCGCGAAGGCCACCGGCGTCACGCTCGACCCGTCGAAGGCGACCCCGGAGCAACTCCAGCAGTTCCAAAATGCGCAGGGCGAGCTCAGTCAGGCGCTCGGCCGCCTGATGGTCGTCGTCGAGAAGTATCCGGAGCTGAAAGCCGACCGCAGTTTCCTCGACCTGCAAGCGCAGCTCGAAGGCACCGAGAACCGCATCACGATCGCGCGCCAACGCAACATCCAGACGATTCAGGCCTTCAACGACCTGATCACCGTCCCGCCGACGAGCTGGACGAACAGCGTCTTCTATCGTCACGAGAAAATGCCGCAGTGGTCGGTGTCCGTCGCCGATCGCGAAGCCGTCGAGAAAGCGCCGAAGGTCGAGTTTTGAGCGAAGTCCGAAAAAATTGCGGCGCGGGCTCGCCGAGCGCCGCCGCCATCCTCGCCGCCGAGGTCGTCGCCACCGCTTGGCGTCGCGCCTTCGCGCTCTGCGCGATCGCCGTCGCCACGCTCGCCTTCACCGCGCCGCCGCTGGCGAGCCCGGTCGTAGACCACGCGCAGCTGCTCACGCCTTCGACCCGGGGCCGCCTCGACTCATCGCTGCAACGCCTGTGGCAACAAGGCGGCAGCCAGATCGCGGTCCTCACCATGCCTTCGCTCGATGGCCTCACGATCGAGGAAGTCTCGATCCAAACCGTCGACCAGTGGAAGCTCGGCTCCGCTTCGAAGGACAACGGCATTCTCTTCTTGGTCGCCAAAGACGAGCGCTCCGTGCGCATCGAGGTCGGCCAAGGCCACGAGGGCGATCTTCCCGATGCCTACGCCCGCCGTATCATCGACGAGGTCGTCACGCCGCACTTCCGCGGCGGCGACTTCGATGCTGGCGTCGTCTCCGGCGTTCAGGCCATCCTTCAACGCACCGACCCGGGTTTCACCCTCGATTTTGCGCCTCAAGCCGCGAGCCCTCGGGAGCTGTCGGGCACCCGTCGCTTTCCCCCGGTCGTCGTTCTGCTCGCCGGCTTCCTCGCGTTGATGTTCCTGCGCGGGCTCCTCGGCGGTGGTCGCCGGCGGCGCGGTGGTCTCGGCTCTCTCGCCACTGGAGCCCTTATCGGCGGCCTCTTCGGCGGTCGTGGCGGCGGCGGCGGCTTTGGCGGCGGCTTCGGCGGCGGCGGCGGCGGCTTTTCCGGCGGAGGCGCTTCAGGCAAATGGTAAACATCGCAACCCCCAAGCTCCCAGGCCAATCGACGAATCCGCTCCCGTACTGGATCCGCCGGTACCTGAGCCAGAGCTCGCTGACGCAGATCACGACCGCCATCCACGGCGCCGAGCGCGCCACGACGGGCGAGATCGTGCCGATGGTCGTCCGGCGCTCGACGCCCACGGGCCACGTCTTCCCCCTCGCGGTGCTCGGTCTGTGGCTGCTCTACTTCACCGCGGAGATCGGCCTTCGCCTCGACGCGTGGCGTACCCCTCATCTCGCCTTCGTCGCCCTCGATCTCGCCGTCCTAGCGATCGTCGCCTACGCCGCGAGCCTCAGCTACCTCGTGCAACGGCTCCTGACGAGCCGGAAGGATCTCGAGCACCACGTCCGCCTGCGCGCCGAGCTCGTGTTCGGCGCGGCGAAGCTGCACGAGACGACCAATGCCACCGGCATCCTCCTCTTCGTCTCGGTCGCCGAGCGCCGCGCCGTCGTCCTGGGCGATCGCAACGTGGCCAAGCTCCTGCCGCAGGAATGCTGGACCGAGGTCGTCGACCTCATGATCCACGGGATCAAGAGGGATGGCTTGGGTCGTGGCCTTGCCGACGCCGTCACCCGATGCGGCATCCTCGTAGCCGCCGTGCATCCATCTCCGGATGGTGGACCTAACGAGCTTCGCGATACCCTGGTCATCAAAGAGTGAGCTGCCCCGCTCGATCGCGCCTCTGCGGATCGACTCGGCAGATGTTCCGAGCTTGGACAGTCGGCAGGCGAAAACACCAATGATTTCGTTGGCCCTCGGCTTGCAGCCTCTTCCCCATGGTCCCCCAATGCCCTGCAGCACTCGTCGCTCTCCTCCTGACGCTCGGCCTAGCGTCTTGGACGACGACGACGGCGGCGCGCGCGCAAGCTCCTTCGCCCGCCGGGCATTTCCTCTTCGACGAAGGCGAGCTCCCGCGCGGCCTCGAGCTGCCCGGCAGCCGCCAGACGCGTCGCGTCGAGATGACGCCGACGACCCTCCGCATTCGCGCCTCGGCCTCGCAGAAAACCACGACGATCGACCCGATCGAGATCGCCCTCCCGAAAAAGCCGCAAGCGCGCGCCGCCTACGTGCTGCGCTTCGCAGCTCCGGGGCGCGCCCGCGAGCTGATGCGCTTCGTCGAGGCCAAGCTGCAACGCGACTCTCCCGAGTCTCACCCACGCGTCCGCCTCGAAGCCGACGCCGTCGAGCTCATCGACCTCCGCAAGCTCGCCAAGATCCTCGCCCGCAAGCACCAGCACCTCACGATCGCGACCAAGGCGCTGGCGCCGAAGAAGCGCGAGCAACTGCTCGCGCAAATTACGCCCTTCCTCGCCGCCGCCGAGCTGCAGTCGGTTCGCCGCTCTCTAGACCGCAACGAGCCCCTCGACGTCGATCGCCAGCTCCTGCCGGCCTTCGCTCGCGAGCGCGTCGGCAAATTCACCAGCCAACGCGGCCCCAACTGTTTTCGCACGGCTCTCGCCTTCCAAGATCCGGCGCTACCCCGCTCGGCCGAAGTGAACAGCAAGGCCGAGCGCGGCTTCCACGGCTCCATGATCAACAACGACGAGCTCTGGTGGGCCTTGAGCCACCGCTTCGTCGAGGTCGACACCCGGAGTGATTCCTTGCGGTACGGCGACGTCATCGTCTTTTTCGACGGCGTCGACCCCAACCAGCCAATGAGCCACCGTTGGCTGAAGCACGCTTCGACCTACCTCTTCGGCGATTACACGTTCTCGAAGGAATCTTACGCCGCCGACTCGCCGTACACGGTGAAGTCGCTCACCGAAGAATGGCGCTCCTGGCAGGAGCGCTCGCCGCAGTTCGGCGTGAAGGTCTACCGCTACTCCGGTCGCAAGGGCAACGGCTAGATGACCGGTGTCGAAGGCCTCCATGCGGACCTGGCTTGTCTTCGCCATGGGCGAGCGCGAGACCGGACGAGAGCGCCGGCATTGCAGCGAAAAGACGATTCATACGCATCCGGCAGCACCTCCTACCCGTATAGGCGGAAGCCTGATGCGGCGTGGCTTTGCCCGGCGCCGCTCAAGCTCGCCGCTCGAAGGCCGAAACGTCGACATGACCGCGATCTCGTCAAAGACCTTGGCAAACCTAACCCGCCAGCGCTTCGTCGCCAGCCGCTGGTCCGTGCCCGCGACCCCGAGCGAAGGTCCCCGCGGGCAAGCACTCTACGTCTCGACTCAGCACGACGAGGCGGGCTCTCACGCCGAGGCTCCGTTCGCCGCCGCCGCTGCTCTCGCCGTTCCTCTCGTCATCGATTGTGGCACCGAGCACGAGCTTCGCCTCGTGCCTGAGGAATCGCTGAGCGTCCTCGCTCTGTTCGAGGCGATTGGCGTCGAGGACGCGATCGACGTCCTGCGTTTCGAGCCCGAGCGCCAGGCGGAGGTCCTACCTGCCGTTCGCGACTACGAATCTTACATCCTCGCGTATGCCAAGACCGAGGGCGGCCTTTCCATCGGCCTCGCGCCCGACGACGACGGCCTCGAGCTCGTCGCCGTGTTCACTGCGCCCGACGCCTACCAAGCCTACGTCGAGGAAACGGGTCAAAGCGAGCTCGCGCCGCGCGTCTTCACGGGCCGCGACCTTTGGACCGTCCTGAGCCGCCTTCCCGCTCCCGGCATGGTCTTCAACTGCAGCGGCCCGGCACAGCCCGTGGCGTTCGCCTCGAAGCTCGCGAAAACGATGCTCGCCGCCTAATTTTGGTAGTGCGAGAGCGACGTCAACAACAAAAGCCGGTCGATCGGTTTTGACAGATGTCCGTCGAAGCCGCTCTCCAAACAACGCTGTTTCTCGTCTTTCAGCGCGTGCGCCGTAAGGGCGAGTATCGGCTTTAGGTAGCCGTGACTCCGCAGCGTGCTCGTCGCCTCGTATCCGTCCATCTCCGGCATCTGCAGATCCATCAGGACGACATCGTAGGTCCCGCTTTCTGCCTTCTCCACGGCCTCACGGCCGTTGACGGCCATCGACACCTCGGCGCCGGCCAGCTTCAGCAGACGATCGATCAAGAAGCGGTTGTCCGCGGCGTCCTCGGCGACGAGCACTCTCAATCCGTGGAGCTTGATCGCAGACGCGGGCGTCGAAGGCGCCGCGGCCAAAGTTTCCGTGGAGCCAGGGACCGGCTTCGGAGCCTTGACCGGCGGTCCGTGGTGCAACGAGCCCGTCTTCGTCACGACGGGCCCAGGATCGACGGTGATGCGAAACGTGCTGCCTTCGTCCGGCGTGCTGTGGACCAGCTCGATCGTGCCGCCGAGCGCTTCGGCGAGGCGCTGGGACAAGGCGAGGCCGAGCCCGGTGCCGCCGAACTTCCGCGTCGTCGAGGGATCGGCTTGTGTGAACGGCTCGAACAGCGTCCGCGCTTGATCGGCCGTAATGCCCCGACCGGTATCGCTCACCGTGAAGGCCAAGGCTTCGCGGCGCCCCTGACGCTCCTGGATCCCGACGCGGATCGCGACCGAGCCACGCTCTGTGAACTTGATGGCGTTGCCGACGACGTTGAGCAGAACCTGGCGCAGGCGCAGAGGATCCGTCCACACGCGCTCGGGTAGGTCCGGTGCGGTGGAGACGATGAGCCGGAGCCCCTTTTCGGAGGCTTTCAGGCTGAGGAGCGTGTCGAGCTCCGAGAGCACCTCGTGGAGCGGCACGGGCACGCGCTCGAGCGACAAGCGTCCGGCTTCGATCTTCGAAAGGTCGAGGATGTCGTTGATCACCTTGGACAGGAGCTGGCCGTTGCGCCGAATCGCCTCGCCGTAGCGCTCCCGCTCGGCCTCGGTGGTGTCGCCGTTGGCGAGCAGCTCGGCGAAGCCGAGCACCGCGCCCAAAGGTGTGCGGATCTCGTGGCTCGTGTTGGCGAGGAAGGCGCTCTTCGCGCGGCTCGCCGCCTCCGCCGTCTCTTTCGCGCGGCGCAGGGTCTCCTCGATCTGCTGGCGCTTGCCTTCTTCGACCTTGCGCTCGGTGATGTCGCGAATGATGGCGGAGAACAGCTTGCGTCCGTTCGCCACGTACTCCCCGCAGGAGACCTCGATCGGGAACTCGAGCCCGTCGCGCCGCCGCCCGATAAGCTCGACGCCCGAAATGCCGCAGGTCACGCGGAACGGGGTCGAGCTTGTCGGCATCAGCTCAGGCAAGTGTTGGCCGATCAAGTCGAGCGCCTGGGCGAAGCCGAACATCCGCGCCGCCGCCGGATTCGCGAAGCTGATCATCCCTTCTTCGTCGAGCGTCAGGATCGCTTCGGACGCGGCTTCGGTCGTGATGCGGTAGCGCTCCTGGCTCGCCCGCAAAGCCTCGGCCGCGAGCCGCTCGTGCGTCACGTCCTCCGCTAGGCCGACGAACCGACAGACCCGACCGTTGCCGTCGCGAACGGGGAAGCCGCGGTCCCGGACCCAACGCACGTCGCCATCGGGCCGGACGATCCGATAGTCGAGTGCCGTCCCCTTCTCCGCCATGCCTTTGGTGAGCTCGATGACGCGATCTCGGTCGTCCGGATGCAGGCTCTTCCGCCAAACGTCGGACGAGGAGTACAAGGCTTCGCGGCTCACGCCCCAGACGCTCTCGAAGCCGGGACTCGCGTACACGAAGCGTCCGAGCTTCAGGTCGACCATCCAGAAGATGCGCTCCTCGATGTTCTCGGCGAGCTGCCGGAAGCGCTCTTCGCTCTCCGCTAAGGCTTCGATGTAAGGTTGAACGCGCTGGTTCGCGGAGCGCAGGCGGTCGATCATCCAGGTTATGGCGACGCCGCTCGACAGGACCCCGACGACGTGCGGCATCATGAACGTCAGCCGCTCGTCGTCCTCATAGTTGAAGGGCAAGGGGTGCTGCAGCAAGGCGGAGCCGACGATGACCATCGCGAGGGCGGTGGCGATGATCCCCGACCAGAACCCGCAAATGCGTGTGCTCGCCGCAATCGGGATGACGAAGAAGATCGCGGGTAACGGGAAACCCGTCGAAGGAATCAGCGGCACCAGCGCCCAACGCAGCAGGACGTACGCCGCCGTCGTCGCAATGGCGACGAGCCAGGAGCTTCTGACGCTCGCAGACGCAGTTGTGGGACGACGTTCGATGACGAGCCTCGACTAGGGGGGAGGTCCGCCACAGATTACTACGCCGACCCCCAGAATCCGAGTGTCACCAAAATGTTTCAATCCCCTAGGAAACGGTTCGCCCAAAAGCCCGGAAAGAGGCTCGTAGCTGGTCGTCCCGCCTGGTTCAGCTCGGCGCGCGCGCTCTGACGCACGGCCGCCCAGGTCGGAGCAGCGCCCGTCCCACCCGCGGCGACGCCTTGCTGGCGCGCTAGGCTCCAGTTTGGCAGCGGCCCGACTCCGCCTTCGGCGCGGGCGTGCTGACGCGCCTCGCCCCAGGCACGCAGCGGCCCGGAGCCGCCGGACCCCGCGAGTCCGAGGCCATCGCCTCTCGCGGGCTCGCCCAGAAGCTCCTCCGGATTCTTTTCCTCGAGCACGGCGTGCATCGTCCGAACCCAAGTCGATCTAAACGCATCGTACGTCTTGGGAAACTTTGCCCGCATCACGACCCGCGTCGCCGCCGAGCAGTAATACTGGTCGGCCGCCTCGCGGATGACCCCAAGCGCCAGGTGCCCTCGTTCGGCCTTCGGCGTCTGGTCGTAAGCCGTGGCCATCGCCCCGCCACTCGTGGCCGCGGCGAGCCGACGGCCGAAAATGCGGCGCAAGCCCCGCTCGTCGACGCCGGAGCCGAGGAGGTCCTCACGCAACGCCAAGGTCACCGAGCGCTCGATCTTCGCCAACTCTGGATCGGCCTTCCCCGCGGAGAAGAGCTTCGTGCGCTTGTCGTAGGTCGAGACCGCCATCACGCGGAAGGTCGCCGCGAAGAAGGCGCGCACCAGCGTATGCCGCAGGCTTGCGGGATTCGCAGGCAGGATGAGCTCGACGCCGGGCTGCCCCGCCGACGCCTTGAGGCAGGTCGTCGTCTCCTGGCCGCCCGTGCGCAGACGCCCTTCGGCGAGATCCGTGCTGGCCGCGCCGCAAAGCTGCGTCGCCTCGGGCGTGACCGTGAACTTGCCGATCATTCCCGTGGCGAACATCTCGCGCAGGCCGAGCGGAATCGAGCTAAGCGCTTTGTGGAAGTCGGCGCGCAGAGCTTCGGGAACCTCAACGTATTCCGCCGCGGCATGTTTGTCGTTGACGTATGGGCCTTCGCACTCGTTGCGCACGAGCGTCGTCCCGTCCGCCGCGACGTAGTTCTCGAGCGACTTCGCCGTGCTCGCGCCGGTCGCGGGCGGCTTGCACGCAAGGGCCGTAACGAGCGTCAGAAGCGCCGCGCGACCTAAGTGGTGACGAGCCATCGGGAGTCTCCTTGGAGGATACTCCAGCATCGGCGCGGAACGGCCTGCCCTTGAGGGGGCTTACATCTTCTCTTCGCCGCTCGAGCCTTCGGCCTTTTTCAGGCTGAAAATCAGGCGTTGGTCCTCCGGGGCGACCTTCAGGGCGACCTGGTAGTGGCGCGCCGCCATCCGCGAGTTGCCTTCCTTCATGAACCAGTTGCCGAGGCGATAGTTGGCGTCGACGTGGCTCGGATTGATCTTCAGCGCTTTGTAGTAGAAGCCGATGGCTTCCTTCTCCTTGCCCTGCCAGCGCGCCATGTCGCCGAAGAAATAGTACGGGTCCGCCTGCTGCGGCTTCAGCCCAAGCGAGGTCTCGAAGGCCTTGTTCGCCGCCTCGAACCGCCGCAAGTGGAAGTTCGCCACGCCGAGGTTCGTCAGCGCCTCGGGGAAGTTCGGCTTCGCGACCAGCGCCTTGTCGAAGGCCTCGGCCGCCTTCTCGTAGCTCTTGTTCATCGACAAGATGATGCCGAGGTTGTTTGCGGCTTCAGGGGACGCGTCGCCCAGCTCGACCGCTTTCTGATAGTGCGGCAGCGCCTCCGCGCGCTGCTCGGCGGCGAAATAGATGTCGGCGAGCACACGGTGCGCTTCCTGGTTGTTCGGCTCGAGCTTCACGGCGAGGGCCAGATGCTCGCGCGCCGTCTCGGTCTGATTCGTGTTAGCGAGCGCCAAGCCCAGCAAAGCATGGATCAGCGCGCGATCGGTCGGCGGCGCGTTCCGCTCTTCGGCGAGCGTCAGAGCGCGGCGAAGGAGCGGCGCGCCCTCGGCGTACTCCTTCTTGCGCACATGGAGCAGGCCGAGGTTCTTCACCGCCTCGTAGTCGTTCGGCTCGATCTCGACCGCCTTCTCGAAGTTCTTCTGCGCCTCGTCGAAGCGCTCACCGGCGAGGAGCGCGAGTCCCAAGCTGCCGTAGGCGCGCGCGTAGCTGGAGTCGAGAGTGAGCGTCTTCTCGTAGAGCGGGATCGCCTTCTCGGCCGAGCCGTGGAGGCGTTCGATCTCGGCCAGGTGGAAATGGATCTCGGCGCTCACGGCGTTGCTCTGGAGGACTTTCTCGTAATGCTCGCGCGCCGCGCGCCATTCCCCCTTTTCGCGGGCCGCGTGCCCGAGCACCTCGTGCGCGATCGGGCTGCCTGGATTCACCTGCACCGCGTGGCTCCAGAGCGTTTCGTCGCTGCGCCAGTGCTTCAAGCTTTGGAAGGAGAGGTAGCCGCAGGCGACGACGGCGGCGAGGCCGAGCAGCTGGATCCACGCCTTTTTCGGGGTCGTCATCGCATAGGCTAAGCCCAAGGCGGGGCCGAGCATCGCGAAATAGACGTAACGGTTCGCGACCGTCGACGTGCCCTGCGCCTCGAAGAGCGCGAAGCCAAGGAAAGGCAGGAGCCCGAGGATCAGGACCGCGAACGCGGCCGCGTACCAGGTGCGGGCTTTCTCGCGCCAATAGAGCAGGATCAGGAAGAGCGTCGCCGGCAGGATCCAGGTGACGAAGCCCCACCATTGGCTCGCGAGGAAGGCCGGCGAGCGGCCGTAGTCCGGCCCGAGGAACGCGGGCGCGAAGATCTTCGACAGATAGAAGCTGAGCGCGTCGGCCGCGACGACCGGCTTGATCCAGAACGGCAGATGCGCCGAGAGCGCGGCCGTCTTCTGCGAGAGGATCGTCCAGATCAGCTGCGGCACGGCGAGCAAGGCCCAAATCGCGAGCGGCCATACGGGCCGGCGTGGCGCCAGGAACGAGGAGCGCCGCGGTAGGAGCCGCTCGAGGAGCAACGCGACGAGGGGCGTCACGATGAGCGCTGGCATGCACAGCACGGCCAAGGCGTAGGACGCCGTCGCGACGTAGTAAGCGTTGAGGGGATTCGCGCTACGCCCGCGCGTCTGCGTCTCGCGCAACTGCGAGAAGCGCAGGTACTCGAGGATCGCGAACAGCGCGAAGGCCGCGCCCAAGGGAAAGTCGAGCGCGGCGACGTAGGCCACGGCCTCGACCTGCAGAGGATGCAAGGCGAAGAGGAGGCCGCCGAAGAACGCGGCGGGGGCATTTTGCAGCACGAGCGCGAGGATGAGGAACACCAGCACGGCGCTCGTCACGTGCGCCACGAGGTTGGCGGCGTGGAGGACGGCGGTCTCGGGCTTCGCGAATTTCTTCGCCAGCTTCGACAGGCCCTGCCAGGCGAATTTGGTGACCGGCGCGTAGAGCTCGCCCGAATGCAGAGCCGCCGGCGACGGCGTCTCCGACTCGAGGGCGATCGTCCGGTCATTCCAAATGAAGTCCGCGCCCGTCACGCGCCCGAAGAGCCCTGCGGCGACGAGGGCGAGCACGAGCGAAAGGATGAATTTCTGCAATGCGATTGCTCCTTTGCGCACCAAATGCCACGGTTTCAGACCGTTTATCACAGCCCCCGAGCCTTGCGCAGGCGCGAATCTTTAACCTACCGCAGATGCTCGGAAAGCTCTCGGATCAAGGGCTCCCGCACGGCTTCCGCCTCGCGGAAAAGCTCGTGATGGGCGTCCTCGAAGCGGATCTTCCGGCACTTCGGCGCGGCGGCGCAGAAGGCGTCCTGCCCCTCGTTGCTGACGAAGGTTTCCTGACCTGCCTGAAACATCAGCACAGGCGTCGTGATGCGGCCGTAAGCGGGCGCGAGGGCCTCCGCCCAGTTCATCATCACCTTGATCCAGTGGTTGCTGGGCCCGCCCATCATCAACTCGGGGTTCAGCTCGTAGTCGCGTCGTTTGATGGCGAAGCGCTCGACGCTGTGCGTCGTCCTGGTGTTCTCGAACGTGTAGCGCTCGAGAGCCATGTCTTTGTAGCCGATCGCATAGCTCTCACCGAATCCGATCGCGTCGGCCGCCGCGACGACCGCATACGCGACCGATTCCGGCCAGGAGCCTGTGTTGAGCCGCAGAAGCGGCGCACTGAGCACCGCCTTGCGAAAGAGCTCTGGACGGCGCTCCATGACGTCCACCGCGACGAGAGCTCCCGTTGAATGCGCGAACAAGAACAGCGGCATCCCGCGCAGGGACGGCGTCACGACTTGGTCCACGAAGCGGTCGACGTCCTTGCCGTAGTCCGCCGCATTGACGACGTGCACGATCTGTCGGTTCTTCAAGAACCGCTCCGAGCGGCCCATCCCACGATGGTCCATGATGTAGACGTCGAGCCCGTCGTTCGTCAGGTCGGCGATCAGATCCGCGTAAAAGACGTAAGACTCAGAATACCCGGATAGCACGACGACCGCGCCCCGCGCCGTCGGCGCGGGAAAAGTCTCGTATGCGATCTTCGCGCCGCCCGCGCCCTCGAAAAAGAGCGCTGCGGCGACCGCCGCCGTCCAGCTCATGGCTCATTCGCTCCACGGAAACAGGTCGAAGCTCATTTGATAGACGTGCTCCGCCTTCGCGCGCAACACCAGCGGCTGAACTTCGGCCAAAAGCTTCAAAAAGCGATCCTTGATCGCCACCCTCACCGCCTCGTTGGCCGAGAACGCGACGGTGAAGGCGTAGTCGCGCCCCGGCGGAAGTTTCTGCAGCTGCTCCGAGGCCTTCGCCCGCTGCAGTACCGAGTACGCCTTGTAGAGCGGCGAGCCCGCCGCCAAGTGCAGCATCTCGACCTTCACCCGATAGCCCGCGCTCGCCGGCTCGATCAGCCCCAGGCGTTCCAACTGTGCCAAAATCGCCGCGAACCGCGCCGCAGGCAGCCCGAGCTCGGCCGCGATCGCGGCGGGCGCGGCTGCGAAGCGAGGCACGGTCAGGAAGACGTGGACCAAGATCATGTTCGGATCCAGGTGATACGCGGCGGTGTCGATCGGCTCGGCCACCAAAGCGCGCGCGGCGATGTGCGCATCCGTCCGCCGGTGCTTCTCCTGAGTCGCCGCGACCTGCGTGGCGAGCTCCTTCCTCCTTTTCACCACCGACGTGCGCTCGAGCGCATGCAGCAATTTCACGTACGCCCGCTGGTCTTCGTCGAAATGCAGATACTCGCAGACGAGGTAGAGCTGGTCCTCGCTGAGCTCGGCTTTGCCGCCGAGCACGCGCGACAAATACGTCTTCTGCATCTTGCAAGCGCGCGCCATGTCCTGGAACGTGTAGCGATCCGGCGCCTGCTCCTTCAACTGGAGCAGCGCCGCGCGCACGACCTCTCGGTACTTTGTCTGCTGGTAGATGCTCATGGTTGCACTAAATGTATAACTACACGCCAGTAATAGATGCAAAGTTAATTTACGCCGCCCTGCGGTCGTGGTCTAAGTCCTGCGAGTCATGAATATCCGAAGGAGCGTCCTCCCTCCGGTCGATCAGCTGAAAGCCGGCAGCTGTCCCGCCCAGGAGATAACGCATGCCGCGCTGTCGCTCGATCCATGAGCTTCACCCTACGTCGTGCCCCCTTCTGCTCATCCAGCGCCGCGGACGATGAAGCAGACGTGAGGGTAAACGGGCTAGCCACAGGGTGGGGCGCAGGCGCACACACACAAGCGAGAAGCACATGCGAATGGCGAGGAAAACGTCGACGGTGCGCCTCACGACGCGTCCAGCATTACCGGACGCACCCTAGACCGAAAGCTTCAGCCGCACCGTAAACCGGCTCCCCACCCCAAGCTCACTCTCGACCCCAACCTCTCCCTGCATCGCGCTCACCAAGTGCTTCACGATGGAGAGCCCGAGCCCGGTGCCGCCGAGTTCGCGCGAGCGCGCTTTGTCGACCCGATAGAACCGCTCGAAGATGCGCCCGAGATGCTCCGCCGGGATGCCGATGCCGTTGTCCTCGACCTCGAGCTTCGCGGAGCCGTTCTTCGCGTAGAGGGAAACCGTGATCCTGCCGCCGTCGGGCGTGTATTTCACCGCATTGCTGAGCAAGTTGTCGACGACCTGCGTCATCGCCTCGCGGTCGCCCATCACCACCAAAGTCTGCGCCGGCGCGCTCACCTTGATCTTCAAGTTCTTCTGGTGAATCGTGTCCTCATGGCGCGCGATCACCGAGTGCACGATCGGATTCCACTCGACCGGCACCGGCTTGAACGCGTCCTCGCCCGCCTCGATCTTCGCCAAGCTCAAGATGTCTTGCACCAGCGCCGCGAGGCGCGCGGCGTTCCGGTCGATTTTCTCGAGGAAACGGATGCGGTTGGCCCCGTCTTCGATCGCCCCGCCGAGCAGGGTCTCGACGTAGCCTTTGATCGAGGTCAAAGGCGTCTTGATCTCGTGGGAGACGTTGGCGACGAAGTCCCGCCGCACGTTCTCCAACCGGTTCAGCTCCGAGATCTTGTTGGTCAGCTCGCTCCCGAGCTGGTTCAAGGTGTCTCCGAGGCGTCCAAGCTCGTCGTCGGTGATCGTCTTGACTTTGTGCTCGTACCGTCCGCTGCGCAGCGCTTCGGCCACGCTCATCATCTCCGCGATCGGCACCGTCACCCGCTTCGCCAAAGTCCAGCCGATCGCCATGGCCGCGGCGATGCCGATGATCGCGATCAAGGCGATCGTCACCTGCAAGCCGAAGAGCTCGCGGTCGACGCGCTCGGTCGACATCGAAACGCGCACGACCCCGAGGATCGCGTCGGAGTGGCGGATTGCCTTCGCGACGTAGACGGCGCGGTCATTTACCGACGTGCTGAACCGGGTCGCGATACCATACTTGCCTTTCAGGGAGGCCACGACCTCGGGCCGGGTCCAGTGATTTTCCAGAGATTCGGGGTCGCGTTCCGAGTCCGCGATCACCTTGCCGTCACGCTCGATGAACGTGATGCGCGAGCCGCTCGAGGCGCCCAAGGCCTGGAGGAGCGGTTGGCTCGGCGCCGCGTGCCCGAGGAAGGCGCCCTCGGCATAGGGCACGAGGAAAGACACCTTGTCCTTCAGGTTCTCGAGCACACCCGCCCGGATCGTCGACTCGACCTTAAAGAAGACGGTCGAGCTGACGATCAGGGTGGTGGTGAGGAAGAGGAGCGAGAAGGTCGAGTAGATCTTCCAGAAGAACCTCGACCTGAAGACGCTCACTCTCGGCATTTATACCCGACTCCGCGCACCGTGATGATGAACTCGGCCTCGGCGCCGAGCTTCTTGCGGATCGCGCGGATGTGCACGTCCACGTTGCGATCGATTACGTATACTTCGCCCCCGGTGATCTTCTCAAGGAGCTGTTCACGGGTGAATACGCGTCCCGGGCGAGAGATCAGGGTCGAAAGCAGGCGGTACTCGGCCAAAGTCAGCGCCAAGGGCTCGCCGCGGACCCAGGCCTCGTGGCGCTCGAGGTCGATCGCGACCGGCCCGACCGTCTTGCGACCTTCCTCGCTCTCGCCGCCGCCGCCGGCGGTGGAGGCGCGGGGCCGGCGCAGTACGGCGCGGATGCGCGCGAGCAGCTCCTTCGGGCTGAACGGCTTGGTGACGTAGTCGTCGGCCCCCATCTCGAGGCCGACGACGATGTCCGACTCCTCGCCTTTCGCGGTCAGCATCACGATCGGGATCCCCGCCGTCTCCGGCATCGCCCGCAGCTTCTTGCACACCGACAGGCCGTCGAGGCCCGGCAGCATCAGGTCGAGCAGGATCAGATCCGGCTTCGTCTGCATCGCCTGGTTCAGGCCGAGCTCGCCGTCGGCGGCCGCGACGACTTTGTAGCCTTCGCGCTCGAGGTTGTACTGCACGAGCTCCGAGATGTCGGAGTCGTCCTCGATCAAGAGAATGCGCTCGTCGCTCGTCGAGGTCACGGCACCCCTCCCCGTTCCCGTCTTAACCGAATCGCCCAGAGACGTAATCACGTGTCAGCTCCTTTTGCGGTGCTTCGAAGACTTCGTCGGTCGGGCCGAGCTCGACGAGCTCGCCTTGGTACATGAAAGCCGTCAGGTCGCTGATGCGGCGAGCCTGCTGCATGTTGTGCGTGACGATCATGATGGTAAAGCGCTCTTTCAGCTCTGACATCAGTCGCTCGATCTTCAAGGTCGAGGCCGGGTCGAGCGCCGAGCAGGGCTCGTCCATCAGAATCACGTCGGGATCCATGGCGATGGCGCGCGCGATGCATAGGCGCTGCTGCTGGCCGCCGGAAAGCGCGAGGCCGCTATCGTCGAGCTTGTTGCGGACCTCGTCCCAAAGTGCTGCGCGGCGCAGGGACTCCTCGACCAGCTTGTCGAGGTCGCCTTGGTAGCCGTTGATCTTCGGCCCCCAGGTGATGTTCTTGCGGATCGAGGACGGAAACGGGTTCGGCTTCTGGAAGACCATGCCGATTTGCCGGCGGATCAAGACCGGATCGGCGGACTTGGCGTAGATGTCGGCGCCGCGGAACAAGACCTCGCCGGTGACCTTGGCGCCGGTGACGAAGTCGTTCATCCGGTTGAAAGTCCGAAGGATCGTGCTCTTGCCGCAGCCGGAGGGGCCGATCATCGCGAGGATGGTGCGCTCGGGCACCTGGAACGAGACGTCGAGGACGGCGCGCTGCTGGCCGTAGGAGATGTTGAGATCGCGCGCTTCGAGGATCACCATGAGCTCTTCCTCTGGTAGCGGTAGCGGATGACGATGGCGATCGCGTTGGTCGCGAGCAAGACGCCGAGCAAGACGACGATGCCGCCGGCGGCGAGCGCGTGAAATTCTTCCTGCGGCCGGTTCGCCCAGTTGAAGACCTGGATCGGCAGGACCGTGAAGGAATCCATCGGGCTCGTCGGCGTGAACGCGATGTAGGAAAGGGCGCCGATCATGATCAAAGGCGCCGTCTCGCCCGTCGCGCGCGACATCGACAGAATGATGCCCGTCATGATCCCCGGCATGGCAGACGGCAGCACGTGGGCCCGCACGGTTTGCCAATTCGTCGCGCCCAGCCCGTAGGCGGCGAGCCGGATCGAACGGGGCACGGCCTTCAGGGCCTCGCGCGAGGCGACGATGATGATCGGCAGGATCAGGATGCTCATCGTCATCGCGCCGGCGATCAGGCTGCGGTCGAGCGCCATGAAGCGCACGAACACCGCGAGGCCGAGCATGCCGTAGACGATCGAGGGCACGCCCGCGAGGTTCGCGATGTTGATGTCGATGACGCGGCGCAACTTCGAGTCCTCGGCGAACTCCTCGAGGTAGAGCGCGGCGCCGACGCCGATCGGCACGGCGAAAGCGGCCGTGAGCACGGCGATCCAGGCCGAGCCGTAAAGCGCGCTCTTGATCCCGGCTTTCGCCGCAAACCGCGACGGAAAGCTCATCAGGAACTCGATCGAGAGGCTCTCGTTGCCGTCGATCCAGATCGAGGACATTAAGAACACCAAGGCGCCGAGCGCGAAGAGGATGGCGGTCAGGGTCGCGAAGAAAAAGAGGCGACCCTGCAGGCGGCGCAGCTCGAGTCGCGGTCGCCATGCCGAGCGCACGGCCTCCGCGTCGGATTTCTTCGCCGAAACGGCGTTTGCGGTCATGGTGTGCTCACCCGGGCTCATTCGTATTGGCTCCGAAACCGGCGCACCAGGTAGTGCGCCAGAATGTTGAAGCCGATGGTGATGACGAAAAGCAGCATGCCGACCGCGAAGATCGACCGGTATTCGACCGTACCATGGGGCGTGTCGCCCATGCTCACTTGGACGATGTAGCCGGTGAGGGTCTGAATGCTCTCGAGGGGGTTGAGCGTCATCTTCGGCGTCGAGCCGGCCGCGAGCGCCACGGCCATGGTCTCGCCGAAAGCGCGGGAGATCGCCAGGATGAACGAGGCGACGATGCCAGAGAGCGCGGCGGGGACGGTAACGCGGGTGGTCACCTCGAACTTCGTCGCGCCGAGCGCGTAGCCGCCTTCACGGATCGCGCGCGGGACGGCGCGCAGCGCGTCGTCGCAGAGCGAGGCCACCATCGGCAGCACCATGATGCCGACGACGATCGCGGCGCTGGCGGCGTTGAAGACCTCGGTCTGGGGCAAGACCTGGCGCAAGAGCGGCGTGATCGTCGTCACGGCGAAGTAACCGTAGACGACGGTCGGCACGCCGGCGAGGAGCTCGAGGATCGGCTTCACCCAGCCGCGCAGCCAGCTCGGCGCGTAGTCGTTCAAAAAGATCGCGGCGCCGAGCCCCGCGGGAATGCCCACGAGACCGGCGCCGGCAGAGATCAGGAAAGTCCCGCAGATCAAAGGCAGGACGCCGAAGTGCCGCGGATCGAAGAGCGGCGCCCAAGTCGTCGTGCCGAAGAACTCGAGCGGCGAGACCTCGGCGAAGAAGGCGGCCGTCTCGCCGACCAGGACGGCGATGATGCCGGCCGTGACGGCGATCGAGAAGCCCGCGCAAACGAAGAGGACGCGGCGGACGACCGCCTCCTCCAGCTTGGCGATTTTGATGCGGGTCGCGCTCAATGGGAAGCCGAGGCCATCCAAGGTCCGGTTTTACGCTCGGAGTAGCGCTTGGCAGCCTCTTCCAAGAGCTTGGCCGGCAGCGGCGTATAGCCCACCTGCTTGACCAAGTCCTTGGCGTTCTTCAGGTAAAACTGCATGAAGGCCTCGACCTCCGGGCGCGCGGTCGACTTCTTCGCAATGTCGAGGAAAAGGGGGCGCGACAGCGGGTACGAGCCGTTCTCGATCGTCGTGTCGTTCGGAGGGACCGGCTCACCGCCCTTTTTGCCCACGACCGGGAGGTCTTTGATCTTCTTCTTGTTCTCCTGGAAGTAGGCGAAGCCGAAGTAGCCGAGCGCGTTCTCGTCGCCCGCGATGCCGGTGACGAGGGCGTTGTCGTCTTCGCTGGCGGTGTAGTCGGCCCGCGAGGACTTGGCTTTGCCCACGACTTCCTCGGTGAAGTAGTCGAAGGTGCCGGAGTCGGTGCCGGGGCCGTAGAGCTTGATCTTCTTGTCCGGCCAGCTGGGGTCTAGGTCCTTCCAGGTGGCGACCTTGGAGTTCGGCTCCCAGAGCTTCTTCAGCTGGTCCATCGTGATCGACTTGGCCCAGGTGTTCTTCGGGTTCACGACGATGGAGAGGCCGTCATAGCCGATCATGATCTCGATGAACTCGACCTTGTTCTCGGTCGCCTTGGCCATCTCGTCGGGCTTGATGCCGCGCGAGCTGTTGTTGATGTCGGTCTCGCCGGCGGTGAACTTTTTGAACCCGCCGCCGGTTCCGGAGACGCCGACGGTGACGCGGACCTTCGGGTTCACCTTCTGGAACTCCTCGGCGACCGCCTCGGTGATCGGGAAGACGGTCGAAGAGCCGTCGATCTTGATGGTGCCTTGGAGCGCGTCGGCGCCGTAGGCCGAGCCCGCGAAAATAGAAAAAGAGATCAAAAGCGGCGCGGTCAGAAATTTCATCAGGTCCCCCGGAATGGGTCTTTTGTTGCGCTTCCTGCTTAGGCCGCCAATATAAAGAAAGTATAAAGATTGTGTAAATGTGACGTGGATTTTGGAATCGTTCCAGAAACATACGCCTAATTCTGCCGGCCGCTCGGCCAACCCTGCCCGGCATTTGGCGGTATACTGGGGAGACCACGTCAGCTCCAGCCTTCGTCCAACGTTTCCCTCCATAATCTAGAGGTCCGCATGCGCGCCCTAACGCCACCGCTTCGTGTCGTCCTCGGTCTGACGCTCTTCGCTGCGCCGTTCCTAGCGAGCTGCGGCACCAAGCCCAAGGGCGGCGGCGGCGACGCCAACGGCGCCCGCATCGGCCGCGCCGAGAAGGCGTTCCGCGACGCCGCGCATACGAGCAAGGTCCCGATCCGTTTCCTGATGGCGCTCGGCTACCTCGAGTCGCGCCTCGCGCCCGAAAGGGCGACGGCGAACTACCAGACCTCGCCGGACGCCGGCGGCGGCGCCGAGCCGATGGCCGTGCGCGGCACAGCGATGACCGAGACCGCGTTCGGCATGTCCTTCGCGCAGCTCGGTCTGGACCCCGCGAAGGCGCAATCGGGCGTCCTCGAGGTCCAGATCGAGGCCTATGCGCGCATGATCGGCGGCTTCGTCAGCTCGCAGGGGCTAGGCCTGGCGGCGAGCCCGAAGACGCCCGAGGACAAGTTCGCTTGGATCGAGAACCTGGCGAACCTCCACCGCGAGAAGCTCCCCGACCGTCGCAACGTCCAGGCTATCTTCGCTCGGGAGCTCATCCGCACGCTGAACGAGGGCTTCATCTGGCAGGACCCGCGCAGCGGCGAGAAGCTCGAGCTCACGCCGGAGAAACCGCCGCTCGATCCCGCCAGCTTCCCGGAGAACGGGCGCGCCTGGTTCGATCTGAAGGCCGACGAGGGCCAGATCCCGGGCTCGACCTACTTCCGCCTCGTCACCGTCCCGACGGGCGAGTTCGAGAACCATCCGCGCCGGATCGAGGTGATCCACTGCCCGCTGACGCTCTCCGCCTGCCTCGAGCTGCAGAGCGGGGTCGAGGACGACGACGAGCGCGTTCATATGGCCGCGCATTACGTCGTGCCGCCGAACGGCGACGTGTTCAAGGGCGTGATCCAGGTCGCGCGCCACAAGGACGTCGTCGTCGTCACCGACAAGCTCGGCCAGCACAAGCCGGTCGACGACGCGATCGTCGTCATGCTCGTCGGCAACTCCGGCCGCATCGTCGACGGCAAGCGCGTCCCCGCGCTCCCGGACTGGTTCACCGACGAGCAGCTGAGGCGCCTTGGCCAAGTCGTCGGCGACGTCTGCGCGCGCATCGTCGCCGACTATCCGGGCGAGGTCGCCCGCGAGCAGTGTCTCTCCACGACCGGAGACCTCGGCGTCCAGTTCCGCCGCCAAGCCACCGCGGAGGAGTACCGTTGGGGCGACGTCCCCGACTACGACGCCACCATCTTCGACGCCTACGTGAAGAGTCCGGGCGGCCTCGGCACCGAGGCGGCCTTCGAGTTCAAGAAGAATAAGCGCCGCTTCAAGAAGGGCGAGCCCATCCCGCTCACCGTCCTCTTCAATTCCACGGTCAAGACCGCCAAGGTCGAGCGCCTCGCCCGCTGTACCGACGGCAAGGTCATTTGGGAGCCGGTCGAGACGCAGGACGTGCGCGGCGAGAAAAAAGTGACGTTTACCGACAAGCGGTACGACAGCGGGCCGAACCGGAACGGGGATCAGTTCTATCGCGCGCGCGTTTACGCGGGCGACAGTCACCTGATTGGCTGGGCGATCGCGCGCGTGGTGCTCGCCAACTTCGAGCCGGAGGCGAAGTTCGCTGCCGACGACGTGTGCGCTTCGGCGGCGCAGCGCTGATCGTGAGTTTTTGACTCCTTCGCAAAAACTGAGGACAGCCAGGCAGCGATCGCGCGGCTCCTACGATGGCGGAGCCGCGAGCGGAGTGGCCGATTGATAGCCCAAATCCCGCGTTGGACGCAGGCATTGGGCTTCTTGACCCTTTCTTCTGCGCCCTCGGCTCTTCTGCGCCTCGGCGGTCGTCCGAGCATCTTTTCGGACGACCGCCGAGGCGCCGAGGAGCGGAAGCGCCGAGGGGTAGGCAACCGGACAAGAGTTTTGAGATGACGAGGTTGTGCACCTTTTCAATTGATAAGTCGCCGGCACCTGGTCGGGCTTGGGTTAGAATTGAAACGACGCCAATCCCGCCGGGAGTATTTTTTGCGACCGTCATCAGCTCGAACATGCCTGACGATTGGCACCCTTTTGCTTGCCCCAGTCGCGTGGCATTTCCACGGGACGATTCTACCGTCCCAAACGGAAACGACAGCACCGGCGGCGGACGCCTTCTCTTCAGTGACGACAGAAAAGCAGCTAATTTCTGAGGCTCCGCCCCATCAGAAGCAGCCAGTTGTCGAAGTGGCTTCGCCCTTTTCGCAAACCGAGACCCCCGATCCATCCGAAGTCTCGACGCAAGCGGCCAGCCCCGCCGAGTCTGAAGATCTCTCGCCACGAGACAATGCTAGCGAAGACCTCGATGACGCAATCGCAGACAACGATACCGTCATCGATACCTGGACGTCGGAGCGCGCCAGCTTCTACCGCGACGACCTCGAGCTGAGCGACGAAGAGCTGAAACGCCTGGAAACTATCAGCCAGGACTTCCACAAACAGATGCCGGCAGGGATGGTGGTCAGCACGCCCGAAGGCGAAGATCCCGCTTACGCGAAGCTCCATGAGAACTACGAGCAGAAAGTGCTCCAATTCCTGGGCGACAAGCGCTTCGAGAGGGCCGCCGAGTTTCGACGGAACTTCAACGACAACATCGGAGCCCGCTTCGGTTCGCGCACCAACGTCGCTTCGTTCGACTTCTTTTAGGAGAAGTCCCTTTTCATGCGCTCGTCTAGGAGAGTGGGACACATTCACCGCGAAGGCGCCGAGGGCTGACCGCCAAGGCGCCATTTTTTTTAACCGCAAAGGACGCGAAGTTCGCAAAG
>JANOTL010000144.1:0-16623 GCA_031416315.1 Pseudomonadota bacterium | reverse complement strand
CGCAGACGCCGCCAGCCCTGGCGCGCCGCATCGCCCGCGAGTTGCCCGGCGAGGATCTTCGGTATCGCCTCATTCGCGATCTCCGGGCGGTCGAGGGGCGCCGCGCCGTGGCCATCCGGGGCTGGATCCGTGAGGGACGCGTCGCTTCGAAGTCACGGTTCGTGATTCCGGATTGAACGGGGTGGTTGGCATACAGCCGACTTCCGAAACCGATAGCCGCGACCCGCGATCCTTCGCCGGAGACCGCATCGGGAGCCGGATCCGGCGTCGGATCGCGGGTCGCGGCTATCGGTTTCGGATGGCGGCCGCATAAGGACCCACGCGTTCATTTTCGAAAAAAACGCATGTTGTACGAGTGCTTATAAAAATGACCAGGGCGCTCGCAGGCTGGACGCGTGCTGAGGTCGATCGCAAAAAAAGGTCAGCAGCAGCGACCACCACACGCGAGCGCCACCCCGCCGAACCAGCGGCAGCAGCCGGCATCGATCCGACCCCCGCCCAAACCAAATCACTCGGCCTTCGCCCCCGCCGGACAATGCGCCGGATTCGCCTGACAGTCGTTTTCCTCCGGCGTCAACATGCCGCCCGGCAACTTAAGCGGACAGTTGGGAGGGCCGGCCTGGCAGTCGTCGGGACGCGTTGGGTCATGCGCGACGACGGAAGGAACGAAGCGGACCTGGTCGCCCTCGATGACGGCGTCGAGCATGAGGGCGCCGGTGACGACCTTGGCGAAAAGGATCTTGCCGTCCGCGCCGCGGATCTGGACGACCACGCCAGCCGCCTTTTCGACTTTGACGGGCGCCGTCGCGGAAGCGGAACCTCCGGGCGTTCCGACCGATGCAACCTGGCTAGAAGAGCTCGGTGGATTGCCTTGGCACGCAACAACGCCAATAATGGAAGCCGTGAGAGTGATGGCCGAAAAGGATCCGAGAAGCGTGCGCATGCAGTCGTCTCCAGTGGGTGCGGGAAACCAAAAATGATGTGTTTACCTATCGGAATCCCCCGCCCATGGTTTGAGTGAAACCCGTCGCAATCCGGTAAACATAGAAATTTCAACGGGATGGACGGCATGACTGCGGAACGCCCGCGACGCCCGCAGGACGCTTTGACCGTCATCGCCATCCTCATCGGCGCCACCGTCTTCGCCCAGGTGTGGTGGAACCGCGCTCGCGTCGATCTCGATTGGAAGTCCGCATTTTCCGACGTGCGCGAAGTGGGGAGCGACTGCGCTTACGCAATCGCGCCGTGGAACGGGGAGCCCGCGGCCGAGCTGCGCCAAAAGCCGAAGGCGCTGACGCCGATCCTCGCGCCCTTTCGACGCAACACAGTCGTCCCCGAAGTGCACCCCGAAGCCTTCCTCCTCCTTCGCTGCCGAGTCGACCTCAGCGGCTCTGCCTCGGATGCGTGGGGCTGGCTGGCGCTGGGTCGCGTCTTCGGCGTCGTCAGCGTCTTCGTCGACGGCACCCCAAAGTCCGTGCAAAACGACGACGGCTTCGCACATTTTCCCTTGACTCCTGCCGAGCAGCGCAAGGACGCGTTGCTGGAGATCGTCGCGCGCCGTTCCGACCGCTCCGACCGCGTCGGTCCCGTGACGCTCGCCCCGTTTTTCTTCGCGAAAGACCGCCGAAGCCTGGCGCGCGTCGAGCACTTGAACTGGTCCGGAAACATCGAAGCGCCGATGCTCTACGTCGGCTTCGCCCTGGCGACGTTCATCGTCTTCGGCGTCAGCTGGCTGTTCGGGATTCGCTACCGAGACGTCGAATGGATGGTCGTCTTATCCGCCAGCTTGGCACTCTTGTTCTGGCTCGACTACACACCGCATGGATTTCGTGGCCCGCAAGCGCTTGCCGTCGGTCAGGTCGTGCGCCAGTCGACCTTACTCGCCATGAGCTTCTTCCTCGCCGCCTTCCTGCGCTTCGAGTCGAAACGCCTCCCGCTTGGCCTGGTGTTTACGATCCTGGTCGTCTTCCTCGCCGCGTTAAACCTCCTCGTACCCCGCGACATTCTCGCCCTCGCATGGATGCCGGCTCGACTGCCGCTGATCTTCGCCGCGATGGCCTCGGCGGGCCTCGGATGGGCGGGCTGGCGCCACTCCAGAACTCTGAGCGGCACACGCCGCCTTCGAGTCAAGGTCATCTCCGTGACGGCGCTCCTCGCCGGCGGCGCCTTCGCCGCTCAAGCCGTCCTTTCGGCGACCCACGGGTTCATGTTCGAGAATTTCCTCGTTGTCGGCTTCGTCACGGCCTTCTCCACGTTTCTCGCGGTCGACCTCGTCACCTTCCACCGCCAGTTTTTCGACGAAAAAGCGCGGCGCATCGAAGGGGAGGACGAAAACACCTTGCTCGAGTCGCGGCTGGAGCTCGGGCGGGCCGTCCAACAACACTTGCTCCCGAAGACGATGCGCGAGACGCGCAACGGCATCGACTACGCGTTTTTCTACGAGCCGTCGCAAGGAATGTCGGGCGACTGGCTGGTGAGCTGCATAGCGAGCGACCAAACCTTGCAACTCTTCATCGGTGACGTCGTCGGCAAGGGACCTCAAGCCGCAATCTCCGTCGCCGCGATCGTCGCGACCTTGAAGGACGCGCAATCCGACAACCTCGACCTCCTGTCCCGGATCGGCCGCGTCAACGACGTCCTTTTCGATCTCTTCGGGGGTCACGTCACCACGACCGTCGCCGCCGTCGCGGTCCCCGCCGATCGTCATCAGAAAGTCGAGCTGCTCAGCGCGGGATCGGTCGGCTGGCTCCACGCCACACGCGAGGGAATCCAGGTGAGGCGGGTGACCAACTCTTTGATCGGCAGCGAACGCGAGACGTCGTTCGAGTCGATGTTCGTGGAGCTGCAGACGGGCGAGCGGCTTCTGACCTACACCGACGGAGTGATCGACGGGTCCCAAGGCCTGAGGAGCTTCAAACGACGCTTTGACGGTCGGAGCGCGCTGGAAATCGACGCTGAGGGCCTTTTTCGCGCCGCCGTCGACAGCGGCCGTACCTCGGCGCTTGAAGACGACAAGGCTTTGCTGCTTCTGACGCGCGTTTAACTCAAGCCGTCGCGCTTGCACCACGCCCATCAACCGAAATCAACGCACGAAGCTCGGGCCAGGGCCTCGGCTTCTTGTCGAGGTAGGCCACGACTTCTCGACGACGCGGCAGCTCACTAGCAATGTTCGAGCAGATCATCACGGGGACCTTACAGATCGCCGCCACACCGGTAGCGACGTGATCACCCGTCGTCTCCGGCTCGTTATCGAAGAAGTAATCGGTGACGACGAGCGCCAAGCGCTCCAAAGTTCGCGGGTTGGTGCGCAAAGCTTCTAGCATGGCGCGTGGCTGGAGGAAGGTGAGCACCTCGACCTCGGCGAGCTCCTTGGACCATAAGTCCAAGAAGAACGGATCATCGTCCAGCACGATGACTAGAGGCGCGCCGCTTTTGCCGGCAACGGCAGGAACCGTCGCTCGCTCCGGACGAGGCGCCGCGCCGATGATCGAGTCGCTAGACTTCGGAAGGTGCGCTTCGTGTTGCGCCAAAACTTCGGCCGTAGGCACCGTGAGGACGAACTCCGTCCCAAGCTCGCGATCAGAGCGAACGCGCACCGCACCGCCGGCATCACCGAGGATTTTCTCGACGATCGCGAGGCCGAGACCCGTTCCGCCCCTTTTCCCGCGCGTGTAGAACGGCGTGAAGAGGTTCGAGAGCTCGGCTTCCGGGATGAAAGAGCCGCCGTTGCCGATGACGAGGTCGACGAAGATGCGACCACGCAAGGCGACCTCACGCGTCTCCAGCCACAAACTGCCGCCGGCGCCCGTCGCTTGCAGCGCGTTGCCGACGACGTTGGCGACGGCGCGCGCGAATCGGGCTTCCTCGACAAAGACTTCTCGCCCGTGGCGAAAGTCGAAGCGCAGCTCGACCCCGGCTAGACCTTGACCAAGGACGCAGTCGCGAACTGCCGCCAGCACCACGGGCTCAAGTGCCGTTACTTTCGGCTGCGCCGGCGCCGATCGACTGTATTCGAGAAGCCCCGCCACGAGCTCGTCGGTCGCTCGCAGATTGCGGTCGAGCTCCGGCGCGAATCGACGGAGAACGGCTGCGGCCTCATGCTCCCCTTTCGCGCGCCGGAGCGCGTCGAGCATCGCGCGGACGACACCGTACGGCTTGCGCAAATCGTGGGCGATCGACTGCGCGCCGCGGGCGATCACGGCCTCGCGTTGCGCGACGGCTAGATCGCGAGCCAAAGGCTTCAGATGGCGGCGCAGCATCGCCGTCACACCGATCACGGCCGCGCCGAGGGAGAGGAGCGATTGCACGAAGACGAGCGCGATGACCCCTTCTCCCGCAGCCATGCCGAACCGCGCGTTCCAAAGCACCTCCAACTGCAACGGCGCGCCGTCGAAAGCGATCGGAATGCGGCGGGCATGGCGACGCAGACTGGCGTCGTAAGACCAAGATTGCGCGCCTTCGTCGACCGATGCTGCCCCCGCCTCGATCGTCGTCGTCCGCACCACTGCCCGCGGTCCCAGCAAGTTGCTCGCGACGCGCAACGCGGCGTCGGCGCCCACTTCCGAAAGAGCCGCGTCGATCGCCGCCAACTTTTGGCCCCGTAGCCTGGCTTCAGCGTCAAGCAACGAAAACGCGGCAAGCCCGAGCGAAAGCAACGACACCGTCACGACGACGATCGCCAAGGTCACGGAAAGTCGTGCGCGATCGTTCATGCGGGTGATCCTTCGGCAGATTCCAAATTAGCGTGACATGCGCCCCTCGTGCAGCCAAGCGCCCGCATTAACACTTTAATATTGTTAATTAAATTTTAATCACAGCCCCCAATTGCCACATCACCCCCTTCCCCGCCATCATGGATCATATGCCTCGCTAATCGTGAGAGGAGTCGCTCTATGGCCGCTCAACAGCTCGCCACGGTGCTCACCGCCATCGCCGGAGGCGTCGGCGCCGTCATGGCGCTCTACTTTTGGCGCAAAGCTACCGGCCTCTATGCGCTCCTCGTCGAAGGCGCCAATCGCTTCGAGGAGCTGCGCAACCGCTCGACCCAGCTCGAGCAAGCGCTCCTCAAGACCGAAGAACGCGTGAAGCAAGGCCGCGAGTCGCAGGCCCGTCTCGAGCGCGCGCTCGCCGAATCCCGCGAGAAAGGCGCCGAGTTGCTGCAGCGCTACGAGGCGAAGGATGCCGAAGGCAAGATCGCGACGGACAAGCTCGAGCTGCAGAAGAATTTCCTAGAGAAGCAGCTCCTCAAAGCGCAGGACCAACTGCGCCAGAGCGAGGAAGGTCGCGACGGCCTCTTGGCAGAGCGCAACCAGCTCGCCCAAACCCTAGTGCGCGCCGCGGATATCCAGGACAAAGCCGTCCTGGCCGCCAAAGAGGACGGCAAGCTCCGCGAGCGCGAGCTCTTGCTCAAAGCCCGCGAGATGGAGGCGAAGGTCGACAACGCCACGAAGCTGATGAACACCGTCGACCCGAACGAGATTCGCAAGGTGAAGCGCAAGATCGCGCAGTACGACCGCCTCTACGCCAGCATGAAGGGCCTGCGCGAGATGACGGAGGAGCGCAACCGCAACTGGGAAGTCGCCCTCAAGAAGCTCTCGGGCTGGATCATCCAGGAGCACGCTGGCCCCGAGACGCGCCTGCCCGAGCACATCGGCCCCCTCGTCGGCCGCGCGCTCGAGCTCATCGGCGCGCAGCTCATCGACGACAACGACGCCCGGACCGGCCGCGGCGCCCAGCGTGCCGACCACATGGACGGCGAAGCCGGCTCGGGCGAGGCGGAGGAAAACTTGGACGACACCGAGGCCGCGCTGGCCGCGGAGACGGTCGCGGCGCAGAAGGCCTTGATTCCCTCGACCGCCGCGCTCGTCCTCGCCGACTCCGACCAGGACGACGCAGCCGAATGACCACGAAGGCGCCTGCCGACGCCTGGCAGCTCCTCAAAAGCCGCCTCACCGACAGCCGGCGCGAGAAGATGGAAGCGGTCGCCCGTGGCCGCACGCGGCAGATCCGTCTCGTCGTCCAGGACGTGCATCAGCCGCACAACGTCAGCGCCTGTCTTCGCTCCGCCGACGCCTTCGGCGTCGATCTTTGCGACGTCGTCACGCTCCGCGAGAAATTCAACCCTTCGACCGTCGCGCGCGGCGTCTCCGGCTGGCTCTCCATCCGCCGCCATCACACGGTCGAAGACTGTGTGAAGGACCTGCGCGCCGGCGGCTACCGCATCGTCGCCGCCGTCCCGCGCCAAGATACCAAATCCCTCTACGAGATCCCGGTCGACGAGCCCCTTGCCGTCGTCTTCGGCAACGAGCACGCCGGCATCGAGCCGAGCTGGCTCGAGCACGTCGACCACCCGTTCACGATCCCGATGGTCGGCATGGTCGAAAGCCTGAACATCTCGGTCTCCGCCGCCATTACGCTCGCGCACCTGACGCGTGCGGCGCGCCAAGCACTCCCGCCCGAGCGTTTCCTGCTCACCGACGAAGCGCGCGAGGAGCTGCTCTCAAACTGGATCGTGGCGCAAATTCCCTCGTGGGAAGGTGAGCTCACGCACGCTCGCGCCAGCGCCAAAAACCGCTGAAGAGGACGCAAGGCATCAGCGCATCCATCGGCGAGCGCCCGAGCCAGCCGATCGCCAGCGCGATGACGGCCCCGGTCAAAACCACCGGCCGCCGCCAGCGCCTGGTCCAAATGATCAGCGGCAATGCGAGACCGAACGCCACCGCGCCCCAACTCGCCAGGCGGCTCGCCCATGCGAGCGCTCCGTCGCAGCCGAGCGCCCAAGTGACGCGCAGAGTCTCGTGATCGGCCAGGCGATGGCAAAGCAAGGTCCCGTCGCGCCACGCGCTGGCGCTCAGCGTCTCGAGCGCCAAGAACCACACGAAGATCACCAGCAAGGCGCGGAAGAAGAGGAGCCCCCAGCGGGGCACGTTCGGCCGCTCCGGAGCCAATTGCCCCGTGCACGCCGCAATCAGCATCGGAAAACTCGTCGCCCTCAGGAGGTAGTCGCCCGTCTCGTTCCAACCGGGAGCCAGGGCCGCGACGTTCACGAACGTATTCACCACCAAGAACGCTCCCAGCGAGGACACCAGCGGCGCGATCCCGAGCACCATCGCGGCCGCGAATACCAAGCCCGCGGCCCACCAGGCCCCGACGTCCGACTGCTCGTGAAACGGCGAGATGACCGACAAGGACATCGAAGGAAAGCGTCGACCGACGCCCTCGGCCTCGCCCATCCGCATCGCCCCGTACAAGATCTCGTTCAGGTCCCGCCACTGCCAGAGGTAGAACAGGAGCGCGATCCCGAAGCCGACGCGCAGCGCACGCAAGGGCCGCGCGTCGATTTCGCCGTAAAACACGGCGTTCCCGAGGCTCATGGCGTCACCACCGCGGAGCCGTCGCGCTCGCCGACCTCGATCCCCTTCGGCCCGCCGACGCGGATGAGCCGCAAAGGCAGGTAGGATCCGGTCGGCACCAGCGCCCGCTCGACTCGCACCAAGAAATCACGGACGGCGTAACCGGGAAAAGCGCGCGCGGCCACGTGACGCACGATCGGCTCGAGGTCTTCGCCGTAGCGCTCTTGACGCGCCGCCTCGACCAGAATCCGTCGCAAGCGCTCCGGCAGCCTGCCGCCGCTCACGGTCTTCTCCCCGCCGTCCGTCCCGCGCACGGTCACGCTCGCGCGATAAGCCCAACGCGTGGGCGGCGAAGAGAAGCGGGTCTTTTGTCCCGAAAACGCCAGGTAAGGCTCGACCAGCCGAATCGCGCCCGCCCGCCCGCGAGACCACGGCACGCTGCCAAGGAGGAGCGCGACCAGATGCGCGCCGAGAATCAAGCTCAGAAGCTGCCGCTCAGCCCCGCTCGCCACGACAAAACCTCACGAAAAGTGCGAATTGCGCTGCCAACCGCGCCGCCTCCGCCGTCGTTCCCGCGTCGACGCAGACGCCCTGCGCATCGAAGTGCCGATGCGCCGCCGCGACCGAATGCGCCTCCGGCATCACGATGGCGCCGATCGCGACGCACATGCCGCGCAGATGCTCGAGCGCTCGCACGGCGCCGATGGTGCCCGAGGCTACGCCCAAGAGCGCCACGGGCTTTCCGCACAGGACGGAGGGATAGCCCAGATGCTCGATCAAGATCTTCAAGACCGCCGAAAAGCTGCCGTCGTACTCCGGCGTCACCAGAAGGACGCCGTCGCTCTGGGTCACGCGCGCGCGCAGATCCGCCTCGATACGCGCGTTCTGCGCCGCTGCGGTCGGCAAGCCGGGAACGGCTAGGGCCAGGGCCCGCGGATCGATCACGTCGACCGCGTCGCCGCCCGCGCGCAAACCGGTGACCACGAGCCCGGCGACTCGCGATGAGTTGCTCTCGGCCCTGAGGCTCCCGAGCAAGGCCGAAAGCCGGAGCGGCCTCCGTATCACCGTCATCGCTACCTCCCGTTTCTTTTGAGGTTAGCAGAAACTCACGGCCGAAACGCCAAGCTTTCTCGCGCCCCGCCGCCCGCCTTCAAGGGCGCCCCGGGGCGCGCCGATAAGACGACAACTGGAGAAACCCATGCACGACGGCCGCTCCGCGCTCGCTCTCTGCCTCGCCCTTCTCGCGGCGTGCAGCGACGCCGACTTCAAATCGCAGTCGAACAAAGACGCGAAGTCGATCCCCGTCGGCGTCGCCACGGCCTGCCCCGCGAGCCAGGGCGACGAGCTGGTGCTGAACGTGCCGGGCGGCAACGTCAAGACGCAGGTCTTCATCGACGGCGAGATCTGCCCCGTCGCTCCGGCCGAGCTCACCGTCATCTTCGTCGTCGACTTCTCGCTGTCGATGTACAACGCCGAGAAATCGCGCGGCAACGACCAGGTCGTGAACAGCACCTGCGGCCGCCTCGACGCCGCCAAAGCGATCGTCGCGCAGTATCAGAAATCGCTGAAAAACAGCGACACCCGCGTCAAGATCGGCATCGTCCAGTTCGCCAGCGAGCTCGTCGGCTCCGTCCCCCTGACCGCTCTCGACCAGTTTCCGGCGCAAGCCACGGTCTTGAACTTCTGCCGCGGCGTCGACGGCACGAACTACAAAGCGGGCTTGGAGAAGACCGAGGCGATGCTGAAGGACGTCGCCGGCACCAAAGTCGTCTACTTCGTCACCGACGGCCTGCCGACCGAGGGCGGCGGCGGGGAGCGCGGCATCTTCCCGCGTCACCGCGACGCCGCGCTGGCCGCCGCGAAATCCTTGCGCACCAACGTCTCCGGCGTGATCATGAACGCCGTCTTCCTCGGCGACGTCGCGGAGCTCGAAGACTTGGACATCGACCCACTGGAGTTTCTGGGCGAATTCGCGGAGAAGCCCGAGCGCCTGAAGACCGTGACGAAGGCCGAGGACCTGGCGAAGGAGATCCTCGATCTCAAGCCGCCGAAGGTCGAGCTCGACCTCGGCTCCAAATCCGCGGTGATGCAGGCCGCGGACGGCCCCGAAGAGAAGATCACGATCATCACGTTCGAGCCCAAAGCCGGCGCGGATCAGGTCTGGACCTTCAAGACCGAGCCGTTCAAGGCCTTCGGTGGGACCGAGCTGCGCGGCAAGATGACGCTCACGGTGAAGGACACGAAGGGCGAGACCTATCAGGTCTCCTACGCCGTCGTGCCCGCGCCCGCCGGCACCGGCAAGGGCTCCGGAACCGCGAGCGACTGAAGCCTGCGAGCGCTCAGCGGACCGTCGACTCGAGCTTACAGGGACTTTCAGCCGCGCAGCGCACGGTCTTGCCTTCCGACAGGACCATCGTCTGCCCGTCCATCGTCTCGGCGGCGCGCGCCAGACGCTCGACGTCCTCGGCGCTCAGGTCCATCGACAAGGAGATCTTCTCTTCCTTGATCGCCTTCATGAATCCGCCGGCTACGAGCATGAGCATCGCGCCGGCCCCTAGCATCGCTCCGCAGATCAGACTCAGCATGACTTTCATGGGGACCTCCGGCTTGGTGACGCGACTAAAGCATTCTAAAGATTATCATAGAATTCTTATAATTTCAACACTTTTCCCTGGAGTTTCGGTGCTCTCTTGGCTAGTCTTCTCATCATGTTGCGCCTTATCCGATTGCCTCAGTTGCTCATTCTTCTGCTTGTCGCCACTGCCTGCGTGACAGATCGCGACGCCGTGCTGCTCGGCGTGCAGCCTGATCACGCCGGCTACGTCCCGGCCGCGATCGCGATCCTTCCTTGCCAAGCCTGGCCCGCAGGCGCGCGCTTCATGGAGCTGCCGCTCACCAGCGCCAAGGACCAAGACGTGCAGGCGCTCTGCGGCGCCTTCGACCAGGCGGTGTTGAAGGCCTTCGACGGCCAGCCGTACATGCGCGGCTTCTCCCCGAAGTTCGTGGCGCAAAACTTAGAGGCGGCGGGCCAGAAGGACGCTCTCACGAAGTTGCCGCAGCTCTTCGCGCACGGCCCCGACGCCTGCGACGGCTGCGCCACGATCCCCGACTATTTCGAGCGCGGCCTGGCACCTAGGCCGGAGCTACGCGCCTGGCTCGCCGACGTCTCGCGCGCCGTCCGTAACGCGGACGCCGTCCTCCTCCCGTTCGTCGCTTACGCCTATGAAAAGCGGCTGAACGACCGCGGCCTCCACGTCGCCATGCGCGCCGTCGGCGTCTCGCTCCTCCTCGTCGACACCGGCCGCGGCGAGCTCTTGTGGGCCGGAGGCCGCGAGGCGAGCGTGCCGAATCAGCGCCTCGAGGCGGCGAAGGTGCACGTCGAGCTGCCGCTGCCGCCGTGGGAGGCCGTCGGCGAAAGGCTCTACACCGAACAATTGTGGCGCGACTTCCCTGGCCGGCAGATCTACTGAGAGGCGTGATGAAGCAGCTTTCCGAGCTCAGAAATCAAGCGCTGAAAGGCGGCGGCGAGGACAAGATCGCGGCGCAGCACAAGCGCGGGAAGATGACGGCGCGCGAGCGCCTGCACCAGCTCCTCGATCCAGGCTCCTTCGTCGAGCTCGACATGTTCGCGGAGCACGACTGCAACGACTTCGGCATGGCGGAGAAGAAGGTCCTGGGCGACGGCGTCATCACCGGCTTCGGCACGGTCGGCGGCCGCAACGTCTACGTTTTCTCGCAGGATTTTACCGTCTTCGGCGGCAGCCTCTCCCTCACCATGGCGCGCAAGATCACCAAGATCCAGGACATGGCCGTCCGCAACGGCGCGCCGGTGATCGGCATCAACGACTCCGGCGGGGCGCGCATCCAGGAAGGGGTCGCGAGCCTCGGGGGCTACGCGGACATCTTCTACCGCAACGTGCAAGCGAGCGGCGTCGTGCCGCAGATCTCGATGATCATGGGGCCCTGCGCCGGCGGCGCCGTCTACTCGCCGGCGATCACCGACTTCGTCTTCATGGTCGACGACACGAGCCACATGTTCATCACCGGCCCCGACGTCATCAAGACGGTCACCGGCGAGACCATCGGCATGGAGGACCTCGGCGGCTCGGCGACGCACACGCAGCAGAGCGGCGTCGCCGACCGACGCTTCCCGAGCGAGGCCGAGATGATCGCGGGCGTTCGCCGCCTCCTCTCCTACTTGCCGTCGAACAACCTCGACGACCCGCCCTTCGTCGAGAACGCGGCAGGCCCCGCCGCCGAGCGTATCGGGAGCCTCGTCCCCGAGAACCCGAACCAACCGTACGACATGCTCGAGGTCCTTCGCTGCGTCGTCGACCCCGACACGCTCTTCGAGGTGAAGCCGGAGTTCGCCCCGCATCTCGTCACCGCTTTCGCGCGCCTGGGCGGTCGCTCGGTCGGGATCGTCGCCAACAACCCGAATCACCTAGCAGGCGTGCTCGACATCGACGCCTCGGTGAAGGGCGCGCGCTTCGTGCGCTTCTGCGACGCCTTCAACATCCCGCTCCTCACCTTCGTCGACGTCCCGGGCTTCCTGCCGGGGTCCGACCAAGAAAAGAACGGCATCATTCGCCACGGGGCGAAGCTCCTCTACGCATTCTGCGAGGCGACGGTGCCGCGCCTTACCGTCATCACGCGCAAAGCGTACGGCGGCGCCTACGACGTCATGAACTCGAAGCACATCGGCGCCGACCTGAACCTCGCCTGGCCAAAGGCCGAGATCGCCGTCATGGGCGCCGCGGGCGCCTGCAACGTCATCTTCAAGGGCGAGATCACGGCCGCACCCGACCCGGAGAAGAAGCGTCGGGAGCTCACCCAAGCCTATTCCGAGAAATTCGCCAATCCCTACATCGCCGCCGCGCGCGGCTACATCGACGCGGTGATCTTCCCGGCTGAGACGCGCGCCTATCTGCTGCGCGGCCTGAGCGCGGCCGCGACGAAGCGCGTCGAACGCCCGAAACGCAAGCATGGGAACATTCCGCTGTGAGCTTCCAACGCGTCCTGATCGCGAACCGCGGCGAGATCGCGCTGCGGGTCGTGCGCAGCCTCAGGGATCTGGGGCTCGAGAGCGTCGCCGTCTACTCCGACGCCGACGCGCAGAGCCGCCACCGTTTCGAGGCCGATTTCGCGGTGCGCCTGCCGGGCAGCGCCTCCGCCGACACCTATCTGAACATCCCCGCGATCCTCGACGCGCTGAAGCGCTCCGGCGCCGACGCCGTGCATCCGGGCTACGGCTTCCTGTCCGAGCGCGGCGCATTCGTCGACGCCGTCACCGCCGCGGGCGCGACCTTCATCGGTCCGTCGTCGCGCGCGATGGACGCGATGGGCAACAAGGTGCACGCCAAGCACCTCATGATCGAGCATGGCGTTCCGGTTGTCCCGGGAAGCAAAGGCGCCCTGAAGGACGCGGCCGAGCTGCAACGGCTCGCGACGGAGATCGGCTATCCGCTCATCCTGAAGGCCGCAAACGGCGGCGGGGGCCGCGGCATGCGCGTCGTCCGCAAGGACATCGAGCTCGCGCCGGCGTTCGAGGCCTGCACGCGCGAGGCCATCGCCTACTTCGGCAGCGGCGACGTCTTCTGCGAGCGCTACATCGAGGACCCGCGGCACATCGAGTTCCAGGTCCTCTTCGACAACTACGGCAACGGCGTGCACTTGCACGAGCGCGACTGCTCGATCCAGCGCCGCCACCAGAAGCTCTTCGAGGAGGCGCCGAGCCCTTACCTCTCCGACGCGCAGCGCCAAAAGATCGGCGCCGCGGCCGTTGCCGCTGCGAAAGCCGCGGGCTACTCTGGCGCCGGCACCATCGAGTTCATCTGCGAGAGCCCCGAACGCGCCTATTTCATGGAGATGAACACCCGCATTCAAGTCGAGCATCCGGTGACCGAGATGATCACCGGCATCGACCTGATCGGCTGGCAAATCCGCGTCGCGCGCGGGGAGAAGCTCGCGTTCCAGCAGAAGGACGTGCCCTTGCGCGGCTGGTCGATGGAGGCGCGCATCAACGCCGAAGATCCGGCGAAGGATTTCGCGCCTGGTCCCGGCCTCGTCACGGCGCTGACCTTTCCCGCGGGGCCCTTCGTTCGCGTCGACACGCACCTCTACGCGGGCTACGCCATCCCCTCGCACTACGACTCGATGGTCGCGAAAGTGATCACCTGGGGCGAGACCCGCGACGAGGCGATGCGGCGCATGAGCCGCGCGCTGATGGAGACCAAGGTCGAGGGCGTGCCGACGACGACGCGCTTCCACGAGGCGCTCCTGGCGCACCCGGAATTCAAGGCCGGCACCTTTTCGACCCGCTTCATCGAGCAAAAAGCCGCCTATTTCAAGGAGAAGCTGGCCGGCGATCCGGCCGCGCTCGCCGAGGGCGTCGGCGCGCTGGTCGCGGCGGCGCTGACGGCCGACGAGACGCAACGCGGCGCGGATCATGCTTCAGCCCAGCCGCCGCGCGACTCAGCCTGGCGCCGTGCCGGCCGCGAAGCGTAAGGAGACCGCAATGAACTGGCTCGTGAAAATCGGCGGCGTCTCTTTCGAACTCGAGCTTCCGGATGCGCTTCCAGGAGCCGAGGCGGAACCCCTGCCGGACGGTAGGCGCCTCGCGTGGCACGCGCGCCAGCGCACGCTAATTCTCACCGCGGCGAACGGCGTCGAGCACAACCTGCGCGTGCGCTCCGCCGCGCTCTCCCGCTGGGCCGGCGAGGCCGCGACCGAGCTTTCGGTGGAGCTCCTCGCGAGCGCCGCGCAAGGCATCGTCTCCCTGACGGCCACGGTCGAGCTCGCGGCACCCGGTCAGTCGAGCCGCGGCAAGACCGAAGCCGTGAAAGCCGTGCAAATTCGGAGCCAGATCACGGGCAAGGTCTTGAAGGTCCTGGTCGGCGTCGGCGACCACGTCGCTCAAGGCGATCCGTTGATGATCGTCGAGGCGATGAAGATGGAGAACCGCGTCTTCGCGCCGCAGGCCGGCACGGTGACGCAGATCGCCGTAAAAGACGGGGACGCGGTGCAGACCGGCCGCGAGCTCCTCCGCCTTGCGAAGGACTGATCGATGAACCGCGTGCGACCCGAGACGCCTACGTGACCGCGCTCGACCGCCTGGCGATCCAGCTCGCGATGGCTTTCGGCATCGGCAAGGCGCCGAAGGCGCCCGGGACCTTCGGGTCCCTCCCCGGCCTGGCACTCGGCGTCGGCCTGCATCATCTAAACAGCGTTCTTTTAATCACCGTGGCGCTCCTCCTCCTCGCCGTCCTCGCTTGGTGGGCGATCGCCCGGACCGAGTCCGTGCTCGGCATTCACGACGACCAGCGCATCGTCATCGACGAGGTCGCCGGGCAGGCGATCGCCGTCGCCTACCTCACGCCAAGTGTCTTCGCCGTCGTCCTCGCCTTCGGACTCTTTCGCCTCCTCGACGTCACGAAGCCGCTCTTGATCGGGAAGATCGACCGCGACGGTCCCGGCGCGTTCGGCACCTTGGGCGACGACCTTCTGGCAGGCGCCGTCGCCGCGGCGATCTTATGCCCCTTCTTCGCTTAGTCCCGGACCTCCGCGACCCGCGCTGGCGGGAAAGCCGGCTGCGCGCGCTCGCCGTGGTCTCTGCGCTCGGCGCACTTGTCTCGCTCTTGCCTTATCTCTCCGGCGCCTCCTACTTCTTCGAGCTCGCCGCGAATTTTCGGCTGCAGTACGCGGCGACCTTGGGCCTCTCGGCTTTGGCGCTCGCGCTCGGGAAAGACCGGCGTCCGGCCGTCGTCATCTTGATCTTCGCCCTCTGGAACGCCGGGCACTTCGTCGGCGATTTCTTGGATCGAGAGGGGCCTCTGCCCATTTCGGGCGCGCCGCGGCTCAAGCTCGTCTCCTTCAACGTCCACTCCGGCAACGAAGATCCCGCCGGCGTGCGCGCCTTTCTGGCGGCGGAGCGGCCGGACGTCCTCCTGATCCTCGAGCTCTCGGCGCCGCAGCCCGACGCCTTCGGCCTCTCCGCCCTCGGCTACGAGACGGCGGCGGAGGCCGTGCGCCTCGACAACTTCGGCATCGGCCTCTACGTGCGCCGCGACAGCGCGGCGCGCCTCGTCGCCGGAACGGCACGCATCGAAGAGCTCGGCCAAGACCCGATCCCTTCGGTGACGGCGGAATTTTCATGGGGGAAGGAACGCCTCTCCTTCGTCGGCGTGCACGCGATGCCGCCGATGAGCGCGACAGGACGCGCGCGGCGGGACCGCGTCCTCCGTGCCGCCGGGCAATTTCTGCAGGGCTCGGGCCGCCTCGGTGTGCTCGCGGGCGATTTCAACGCCACGCCCTGGTCGCCGATCTTTGGCGAGCTGACAAAAGCTCTCGGTTTGCGCGATTCGCGCCAGGGCTTCGGCCCGCAGCCGAGCTGGCCGACGGGCTTTTTCGCGCTGAGGATCCCGATCGATCACGTGCTCACGACGCCCGATATCGCCGTCGTGGAGCGCCGAATCGGCCCCGAGCTCGGCTCGGACCACCATCCGGTCGTCGTCACCCTGGCGCCGGGCGTGGCCGCGCGCTAAAATGGAGAGGACCCACCTCGACCCTCCGTTTCCCCAATCTCTCCTAAGGGACGACCTATGCGGAACCTGGCGACCATGGCCGCGCTCTGCTTTGCGCTCACTTACGCCGCCTTCTCCCTTTCGGGCTGCGCCTCGGGCGGCGGGGGCGGCGGCGCCGGCGGCGTCTCGGGCAACGACGCCGGCTCCGACCCGGTGAACGAGAGCGAGGCCAAGGAATACCGGAAGGCCATCATGCGCTGCTACAAGACCGGCGGCTCGAAGGTGGTGAAGATCATGGGCGAGCTGCGCTGCTACTGAGTTTCGAAGGCGAAGCAAGTGAATTCGAGCCCTGTAAGCGCCGCAACTGCCGGCTCTTACAGGGCTCGCTGGCTTCTTTCCAGGGTTGCGAATCGCCGCCGATCCGTTAGAATCGCGGGCTCAACCGCGCTTTTTTTTTGTCTTTGGAGGCCCTTTTGGAACGCACCCTCTCGATCGTCAAGCCTGACGGCGTGTCGCGCAATCTCATCGGCAAGATCGTCGGCCGCTTCGAGGAAGAAGGCCTGCGCATCGCCGGCATGAAGAAGATGCTGATGTCCCGCCGCGTCGCGGAAGGCTTCTACGCCGTCCACAAGGATCGCCCGTTTTTCGGCGAGCTCGTCGAGATGATGTGCTCGGGCCCGGTCGTCGTGATCGCCCTCGAGGGCGCCGGCGCGATCCAAAAAAACCGCGACATCATGGGCGCGACCAAC
>JANOTL010000143.1:0-20221 GCA_031416315.1 Pseudomonadota bacterium | reverse complement strand
CGGCAGGGGCGCGAGCCAGCGCCAACATCTATTCGCTGGTTGAAACGGCGAAGGCCAACGGGCTCGATCCTCACGCGTACTTGATGCGCGTCATGACCGAGCTGCCGAATGCGGAGACGGCCGAGCAGGTCGCGGCGCTTCATCCGTATTGAATCCGGCCGTCTGCCGTCCAGGTGTGGCTCGCCGGGCGCTTACACTCGACGCGGACGGCGACGGATACCGGCGCACTGCGGCGCACTTCGCTGATCCGGCACATGTCTGCGCTGACACCGTTAAAGTTAGGCTTTCCCCCAAGTTGGCGCTACTGATGTACCGTTCCCGCCAGCCCGACCAACCCAACCCAATTCCCAAACCCAAATCCCGCAAACCCACAGCTAGACAGAAGGCGGATCCCGCCAGAACTATGAGTTCTAGCGCCCGCCGCCCGCGTCGGCCGAGCCATCGTCCGTCCGATAACCATAGGCCGTTGGCCGCAGAGGCACGGCGCCGTTCGCGTTCTGCAGGAGAATGCTCGTGGCCGGCATCTCTTTCAGGCCGTATTTGTAGAGATGCAAGGCGTCGGATCTCGCGATCAAATCCGAAAGCGTGGGGGAAGAGCGCGGCAAAACGACGATGGCGACGGCCGCGGCGAAGCCCGCGACCAACAGGCTCCGGTAAAGTGACGGCAGGCTCCCGCTTTCTTGCGCCGCGACCTCCGATTGCTCGATGCGGCGCATCAGTTTCGCGAGCCCGCCGGTAGGCGGAGTCAGGTCAGGAAGGAGATCATGCGAACGCATCGGCGAGATCTCCCAGCTCGGCGCGGAGCCGACTCATGCCGCGATTCATGCGGGACGCCACGGTTCCCGGCGAGATCGCTAAGGTCAGGGCAATGGCTTCGTAGTCCATTTCGGCGAAGTGGCGGAGAAGGATCACCTGGCGGAGCTTGTCCGGTAGGACCGTGATGGCCAGGCGAACCCGGGTTTGATCGGCCGAGCTTTCGAGCTGCGCGAACTGATCGCCGTCGACGGCCTGAGTCGCAGCCTCGAGGCCGACGACTTTCCATAGGGCGCGGTAGCGCTTTCGATTCTTGGCCAAGTTCAACGCGGTTCGGTAGGTGTAGGCGCGCGCCGTCGCGGGGGCGACCCGGGCTCGGTGTTCCCAGAGCTTCATGAAGGCCTCCTGCACGACTTCGAAGGCATCCTGACGGTTCCAAAGCCAGCGCGCGACGATGTTGAACATCGGTCGCTCGTCGGCGCGATAAAGGGCGACGATGAGCCGCCGCCAGTCTTCGTCGGTTGAGATTGCCACATTATTGACTGTTCGCTTGTGCCGCCCTGATGGCAACCAGAGTGTGCAGGTCCAACGGCGTATCCGCCGCGACCCCGCACTTTTCGCGGACGCCCTGGGGGAGGGTCTTGGCATGGCGCATCGCTTGGGAAATGAGCATCACCTCACCCGGGTTGGTAGTCACCTGGGTCTGGAACTCGACGAGCTTGCCGTCGAACTCGAGGTCGGCGAGGATTTTCTCGCCCGCCATCATGAGGTAGCCCTTCATTTTGGTGAGATCGCCTTGGACGTGGATCTCTTTGCCCTCGACGCTGCGCAGCGAGAAGTGATCGACTTCCACGATGCAAAGACCTGGATAATCCTTTTCGAAGGCGACGAGCTTGTCCTGAAGCGCGGCGGGGAGCGCCATCTTCTTGGGCGACGGCACCGCGACCAAGAGCCAGCTTTCGCTTTGCAGCTCAGTCAGCGGCCGGGCTTTCGCCAGGGCGATCTGCGCGAGGAGGTCGGGAACGCCCTTGTGAATCTCCTCCGAGGTGTTGACGGCGATCAGGCCGGCGCCGGCGAGGCGGGCGACGCCGCGCGAAGGCTCGACGCGGTTGACCTCTTCCTCCGAGTGATCGCCTTTGTAGAGCCACGATTTGATCGGCTCGGGATTGAGAAGCTTGTTGAGCGTCTTGACGCTCACGTCACCTTGCGACGCGTCGGTCTTGTAGGTCCTGATGACCCAAGGCGTCGACGTCTCGTCACGGCGGTTGCAGGACGCGATGAAGGCGAGGGCGAAGAGAAGAGTGACGATTAGAAACCTGGGCATGGGGAAACTCCGGTTGTGAGGAGGGCGAGATCCGTGGATCCGCCCCCCTTTGACACCTGGGGCGGGAGTTTCTTCCATGCGCCCGCAAAATCCATGTAACATATTGAAATAATTTAAGATAAAAATCACCTAGGACCTTCATTCATCGGCGTACCGGCCTTCGCGGACACGCCGTCGTCGGAAAAGATCGAGCTCTCGTCGGCCGCCGCGATTTCGACGCGAGCTACGAGGTCATTCTCTCTGCCTCACGCCTCGCATTCGCCTTTCGCCTCGTGTCGTCGCCGTCGCCGTCGCCGGATCGACGATCGACACGTTGTCGGAGGCGGCATATGTCATCAGGAAACGCTTCGTGGAAGGCTCTAAGACGACAGATTGCGCGCGGCGCTGGCGTACAGGATCGGGCGCGAGCGATCGCAGTGCGCACGCCGCGCGGCGGCGATCTCCTGCTGTCGCTCGACGGCGAGCGAGCCGCGGTGCGCGCGGCCGATGGCACATTGCGCTTCTTGACGACGCCCCCGGGGCATCTCTTCTCGGGTCACGGGCTCGTCGATGCCTGACGCGGTGCGTCTACGTCACGGTGCGCCGCGTCGTCGCCAGCAGCGCCGCCGACACGGGCCGCGTCTTCGCGTTAAGGCTCGGAGCGGGATCACCACTGTCAATAGAGAAAGGACTGGCCCTTGCGACCAGTTCAGGGCACGTCGTAAATCGCGGCATGGATGCGCGTTTCGCCGCTGGTGACGTCCTTCTCGAACAACGCCATGCCACGACCTTGGGCGTCGATCGCGATCGACGACCCTTCGTAGGAACCGTTGGCGAGGCCCAAGTTTTCGACCGTCAGCGGAGGCGACGACCAGGAGCCGTCGTAGATTGACGAGACGATCCTTTGATCGGCTGGGAGGACCCAGGTGAGGATGGCCTTGCCGGATGCGTTGACCGCAATCTGGGGGTTGGCATTGCTGTTGACCGTGTTCAATTGCGTGGTCGACCACGAAGTGCCGTTGAATCGCGACGCCATGATGTTCTTGATCGTGCTGTCGCAGTTGGTGCTGGAGTCTTGGATGTACGTGGCAAAAACATTGTTGCTGCCGTCGATCCCTAGATTCACGCCCAGCATGCAGCGACCCGCGGTATTGTCGATGACGGTCGCCGTCCCGGCAGTGGCTGTGCCATTGCTATCGATCGTAAAAGACTGTGCGTTGAGGGCCAAGTTGCTGTAGTCGGTCCACGCGATCGTTCCGACGTTATTGGACCCGATGACGACGGCGATGTTGTCGCCCTGCGTCGCTGTGCCTGCGCTCTCGTCGACGACGAAATGGGCCGGAGGATTGACGTTGTTGTTCCACGTCGAGCCGTTGGCAGTGCTGACAAAGACTTTTTGAGGGGCTTGCTCAGTTGTGCCGATCCCGGCGATGATGCGGTCGTTGTCGTTGATCGCGACCCTGATCGAGTGGACTGTGAGCGAAAACACGCTGTTTTCGACGGATTCTTTCGCGCTCCAAGTGGTCCCATCGAAAAAGCTCGCATAGACCCCGGCCGTTTGGGCGGGAAGCGCTTTTGGCCATACCGCCACCGCATGGCCGAGCGAGTTCATGGCGACGTCGATGACCAGAGGGTAGGCGATCGACGACGTGTCGCTTTCGAGAATTTCGATCGTTTGCCAGGCTCTGGTTTTGAGGCGGCGGGCGTTGACTTGGAAATCGCTGCCGACCCAAACGACCGCGGCATCGTTGTCGCCGTCGCTCGCGATCCGAATACGGGATTGCGATTCGTTGACGGGCGTGACGCTGAGTTGCTGCTCGTCTCCCCAGGTCTTCGTGGCGGCATCGTAGATATGCGCGACGACATGGACGTTTGCGCCGATGCGCCGGACGAATGCCGCGACGCGGTCGCCGCCCCCGAGGACCGCAACGACCGGTCTGAAGGCATCCGTCGTCGTAGCATCCGTGCGCTTTGGCTGCTTCCAGCCCGCGCCCGTCGTGAACGACCACGTGAAATCCGCAGGCATCGCGTTCTTGACGAGGTCACTCACGTCTTTCGAGATTCTGACGGAGTATTGAGTCGTGCCGTTCAGGCGCAAGGTCGGATCGAAGGTCGCGGTCTTCGTCCCGTCGACGTAATTCCGATCGCCCGCGACGACCAGGTTTTCATCCACGTCCGTGACGGTGAAATTGGCTCCGCCCGAGACCTGGAATTGGTTCTCGACGCTTTCGGTGAAGGTCGCGGCGATGTTCGCATGGATGCTCGCACCCGGGCCGACAGGGGTGTGTCCCGAAACCTGCGCCGGCGTACGGTCTTTGGTCCAAGTTACCGCGGTCGCGTTGGCAAGAGCCTGGAAGTTTCCAAGAGCGTCGCCTCCTAGGACGCAGAGTTTGATCTCGCCGTCGGCAAGATCCGCGACGCTGGCCGTGATGAGCTGCGTTGCGGCGGTGGAGGCTCCGTAGCCGATTGCCGCGGCGCAGTCGGTCGAGGCCGCGACGCCGACCTTGAATTTGTAATGAACGGGGCTTAGGTCAGTGCCAGAGACGGTGACGTTGAGCGTTGCGACGTTGTTAACGCCCGTAGGTGCATTCGTCACGTTGAACGGCGAGGGCGGCGACGTATCGACGAGAATGGATGAGCTGATCGTGTTCTCGAGCCCGTTTTCGTCCGCGAGCTTGACATAGAGCGTGCTCGAGCCGTCGGCAGGGAAGGAGTAGGTCGTCGACGTGGCGACGTTTCGATAGGGTATTCCGGAGAAGTTCGGATCGTGCGAGATCTTCATCTGCAGCGCCGTTTCGGACGCCGCGATGATGACGCTGACGTTCCGTGAATTGGTCGATGCCGCGCCGTCGTTCAAGACCACGACGCCGTCGGCGCCGTTGGAGAGCGTCAGGACGATGTCGGGTGCGACCGTGTTCGTAGCCGATTCGACTTCGAGATTCTTGACGTATCCGTTGTGGTAGCTTTGATAGCGGTAGGCCAATTCATGGATGCCGACCGGGACGTTCAGGATCGAGAAGTTGCCGGCAGCGTCGGTCGTGGCTTGATAGCCCGTACCCGGGATGCCGACCTCGATCCCCAAGTGAGTTGACTGCCCGCTCCGTTTGGCATTGCCGGTGATCGAGCCCGCCTTCGGAAGATCAAACTTGCCGGGATTGGTGCGCTCGTTCTTCTTCACTTCGACGTCATTCAAGCGCCTGCCGAACCCATCGGACTCGGCGAGCGCGAGCGTCGCAACGCTCAAAGTTCCGGCGGTGATCACGACGTCGTGCATTCCGGGAGGGACGCCATCGATATAGAGCTGTCCGTTGCCGGCGAGCTGGATCGTCTTGGCCTGATCGCCGACGATGTAGCCGCTGACGTTGGCGGGATCGACGCCCGTGACGTCGAGAATGAGCTGTCCCGCTATCGCGGTGGTGTCCGGAACGCCCTGTGAAACGGGTGGTGCTGGAGGCTGTGCTTCGGAGCCGGAAGTCGGTCCACTTCCGGATCCCGCCGCGGGCGTCGACCCGCCCGACGGGTCGGTCGACGGAGTGACGGCAGGATTCGTGACCGGTGGCACGGGGGTTACTGGCGCTGCCGCAGGGGCATCGCCGCCTTTACAGCCTGCGCCAGCGATAGAGGCAAGACCAAGAGCCAGGACAACCGCAGCCAGGCGCGCGCAAACGCTCATCGTATCCTCCTGAAAAGCTAACCCTCTTCTTTTCGTAATAGGTTCCGCCGAGCTTTATGTGGAGAGCATATTATACAATGATGTTCAATACTTATTGAATTCCAGGATGCGCGCAGCAGTCATGTTCGAAGAACGCAGGGTCCTCTCGCGATCGAAAGACCGCGGACAGTGCCGTTGAGAGGCGGCGTGAGAGCCTGGAATGTTGTCTTCGAGGCGCCACCTACTTCCGCAGCGGCCGCACATAGGCGGGCGACGCCTTGAGGCGCTTGATGCTGATGTCCGTCGAGGGATTATTTTCTCGCAAGCTGTGGACGACGAACTGGCCGATCCCGATGATGTTCGGCAGGACTGCATCATTACCCTGGGCGTGATCGATCGGCATCGCCAGCAGCCACCGCTCGTCGACCTCTTTGTACGAAAGGTTCAAGAAGACCGTGTTCGCCTCGGTAATGGCGAAAATGGGCTTCATCGAATCGTGGAGCAGCGATACGACGCTGAACCGCAGAACGACGCGAACGGTATCGTATTCGACTTCAGACAAGAGCTGTTGCCCATAGTGCGACGCGAGCATCTCGCTGATCGAGTCGTAGATAATCGCGCGCACGAGAGGGTCGCCGGTGACGTTCGTCACGGACCATTCGCCGCGGTCGCGCCGGATCCGAAGGCGCGCCTCGCCCGCGTGCATGATCTTCCGGACCGCGAGCGGTACGGTCACCCGCTCGGCGAGATCGTCCACGAAACGCTCGAGGCGCGGCGAATTCCTCAACTTGGTCTCGGAAGAAAAGGCGGCACCTTCCGGATCGAAGGCGCGAGACGTTCCGATCACCGTTTCCCGCTCACGCGCTCGATCCTCGGCGCTTGACGCGTCGTCCTTCGGAAAGAGATCTTCGTAACGCCTGATGACCAGTTTGCCGCTATCGACGGCTGTCGGTTCGCTTGGCGCCTCGACCTTGGGATGCTCAGTCTCCCTGCTTCCGGGCCTAACGACGCCTTTTTTCCGCACTGCGACAATCGCCTCGCGAGGTGCAACGGGCTCAACGGATTCGGCACGCGGCGTAGGCGACCGCTCCGTCTCGATGATTTTTAGACGAATGGGCGACGGTCGCTGCGTCGCCTTACGGTCCCGAGATGCGAACGTCGCTGCGGAAAAGAGCACCAAGGCATGTGTCAGCAGCGACAGCCATATAGCGCGTGTAAGCCTGCGGTTCATGTTGAACTCAAGAACTGCGTGGCTTCACCCCTTGCAAGAAACGCTCAGCGTAGAACGCGCATCGTATGCACGGCTCAGCCTGAGCCGTGGTGATTCACTCTATCAGAAGCCCCGTTGGACCTCGAGGTACAGAAATGAAATCGGCGCGATCGAATCCTTCCGCTCTCAATGCGAGTCGGCGGTGCTCATTCGTCTCCGATCCCTCACACGAGCTCGCGGTCGTCGACGAACTTCACGCCAAAGCGAAGCCGCGCCCGCAGACGATTCAGGAAGCTCGGGCGCCAGATTTCCGGATACTCGGTGGGGCTCACACAGCGGCGACCCATTTCAGGCGGATCGATGAAGGAGACGCCGCCCGCTGCGAGGCGCGCGAGCTCGACGTCGATAAGGCGAGCTCGCGCAAGTTCGCGGTCGAAAATGAAGTAGTCGTGTTTGGCCCCGGCGACTTCCAAAATAATCTCGCCCGAGGAGATGGTCGCCCGCACGTTCTCGCCCGCGATCGTGATCCACCCCTGCCCGGAATCGAGCACTGCCGCGGGAATCGCGAGCGTCAGCGCCGCGTCGCGCGACAATCTCGCGACAAAGGCGTCGTCGTCGTGCGCGTAGCCACCCCAGCGCCCGACGTAACGCAGAATGGACAGTGAGCGCGCGGCGTCCGCAAGCTCCAGCTTTGTATAACTAAAACGATATGGGTAGGTTCGCAACGGAGACCTCGGGGGCTGGGCACTCCGGTAAACTAAGCGAATCCGAGCTCTGGTGCTTGACTGCATTTGTCCGCGGAAGATTCGGCCGCCTTTAATGAGCGGTCTCGCGGCGCGCGCCCCTCAGCGCGAAATCAAAGCGGCTGCCGACTCAAGCTCCTTCTTCGCCTCCGCCAAGGTCGGGGATCCCGGGAGATTTTCGAGGCTAGCTGCCGCCTTCAGAGGGGCGTAGTCAGCTTTGTGATCCTCATCTTCTTTCAGCCTGATGTCGGCCAAACGCCAGCACGACGTCGGATGGTCACCGGCGCCGCGGGCGATTGGCGCCTTTTGGTCCACGCGCGCTTTCATGCAAGCCTCGAGCACTTGATCGGCCGACATCAAACCGCCGTCGGTGTTCTTCAATTCGACGATCTGGGCCACGACGCGATTGATCCAGGTGAATCCTTCGCCTACGAAGCCGGCACGTAGATAGAGCTCGTAGCCGACTTCGTCGGCCTCGGCTTCCATCCAGTTCGCCGCCGCTTCCGCGCCCAGGAGCTCGATGGTTCGCTTCTCTACTTTCGCGCGCTGGTCCGTGAGGGCTCTGAGGTTGTCGCTCTCGCGCTTGCTCAGTTCGATCGTCTGATCGAAAAATTTTGACTCGGCATCGCGTGCCTCTTTCGGACGAGCCTTCCAAGCGACGTCGCGAGCCAGGTCGGAAGCCTTGCTGAACTCGTCGCGCAAGGCATCGATCCGCCTCTTGGCAGCGGCATCCATGCCGTCGGTGTCGATAAAGGTTAGCTGACTCATCGGGTACGGAGTATTCGCGGGCCCAAAATCCGAAAGTTCGCGTCCAACGAGCTTAGCCCCTTCGGCGTTGATCTGGTCCATGCGCGCGACGGCCTTCCCGAAGTCGGGATGAGCGGCGCTCAGCCGGACTCTTTCGGCTTGATGATGGGCGCGCTCTTCGGCGGCCAGTTTTTCCCGCGCGGCGCGGAGCGCACGGCCGTCTGCGGCGAGGCTCGCTTCTTCGGCTACGAGCTTTTGCCCTGCTGCGTCTTTCATCAAGTCGGGGTGCACCGCGGAATCGTGGCGCATCGTGACGTGCGCGAGCTCGTGGGTCAGAACCGAGGCGACCTCCGCATCCGACGCCGCGAATTCGAGGATCGGTCGATTAATCATCACGAGCATGAAGCGCGACATCGCGCGCGCGTTGAATTCATCCGTATCGTGCAAGTCGACGCAAAGTCGATCTGCGCTGAAGACGCCGCTTAGGGTGTTCGGATTCCTCGCGGCGATGTGCGCCGTCAGCTTGCGCAAATACGCGTCGGCGACAGGGAACTTTGACTTGTAGCTCGATGCGTCGCACGGCGTGGACGGTTCGTCTAGGTCGCGCCGCGTGGCGCCGAAAACGTGCTTCACTTCGCTGGCGCTTTGGCGCGGTTTGCATGCGGTCGTCACGACTATCAGCGTGACAAGCCACGCGCCGTACCAAGCGAGAGATGACCAACGGTTGGGTTTCATGCCTTCATCTCGGCATAATGCGGTGCTAACTTTAGCCCCCAACTACCGGACACCCTGGCGAAATTCGGAGCTGACGGAAGGACTTGCGGTGATGGACGTGAGCGCTCCCATCGTTTGCGGTGCGGCTGAAGTTGTCCCAGTGATATCCTTTGGCCATGATCTTTACTGCCTCGCAATCGACGCGTGCTGCGCAAGCCTATGACCTCGTCCAGGCACTCCAGGCGCACTTCAAGAGCCGCCTTGGCGCCGGCTTCACGCGTCACGACTGGCTCCGGGACGGCGGGCGCCACGGCGGCGGATCGCGGCAGACCCACGGCGGCGGCGCCCCATTCAACCGGGCCTCTCTCAACGTCTCCCACGTCCATTACGACGACGAGCCCGAGCGGCCGCTCGCTTCCGCGACGGCGCTCTCGTGCATCGTCCATCCGCTCCCGCCGCGCGCGCCCTCGCTCCACCTCCACGTCAGTTGGACGGAGCTGAAGACCGGCGTGGGCTCTTGGCGGTTGATGGCTGACCTCAACCCGTCGCTCCCCGACCCCGCGGACACGGCGCGCTTCCGCGAGGCCCTACAACGCGCCTCCGGCCCGCTATTCGACGCAGGCGCGAAGCAAGGCGACCGCTACTTTCACATTCCGGCCCTCGACAGGCATCGCGGCGTCGCGCACTTTTATCTCGAGCAGTATCACACCGCCGACGAAGCCGACGACCGAGCCTTCGCCGCGCGTTTCGGCGGCACGATGATCGACGCATATGGCGATATTCTCCAGGCCAAGCTGAGCGCGGCCGCTGCACCAACTCCGGCCGAGACCGCCGCGCAGCGCGCCTATCACACCGTCTATCTTTTTCAGGTGCTGACGCTCGACCGCGGCACGACCTCGGGTCTCCTCGTCCACGACCAGAACGACCTTGGAATCCTCGGTTCCCTACCGGCAGTCGTGGATCGCGCCTTGTTCGCCTCTTGGGTCGCACGCGTGCCGCCGCCGCAGGCGGAGCTCGTCCGGGCTCTCGTCGACGCAATCCCGACGAGCGGCGCGATCGGCGATCAGGAGAAGCTCGCCTTCTGCAAAGCGCTTCGTGCGCACTACGTGAAGCACCCGTCGGCACTCGCGCTCCAGGCCCGCGGGGATGTCGTGCCGCCAACGGTCCAAAGCCATGGTCGATGAGCGCCTCGCGGCGGCGACTGGTTTCGGTTCGGCAACGTCGGCGTTGCGGCCTTATGTGAGGAGCTACGCACCTGCGCTTTCCCATTAGAACGACGACCACCGCGACCTTCGCCCTTGGCTGGGACGCCGTAGCCCGCGCACAGGGCACTGACGGTTACGTCCCCTTTGCGCTCGGCGCGCTGGCCGTCTTGGGCCTCTTGACGGTCCTGGGCTTCCTGGCTCTCCTCGGCGTCGTCGCGATCCCTCGCGTCGTCGCATACGTCGTAGGCGGGGTGATCGGCGCCGCGGTGCTCGCATTCTCCATATTCGCGCTTTTCTGACCTGTGGAGACGCTCCTGCATCTCTAACGCGGACAGTTCGTGCGAACGTCAGTGAAGCCACGGAACGTCGCCCGACTACCGCTCAAGACCCGCGCGCCTCGGCCGCCTTCACATGCACGACCGGCTGCGCGTGCGAGTTACTGCAAAGGACCACGATGAGGTTTCGTGCGAGATCGCTGCGCTCAGGCTCACCACCATGGACGGCGCAAGAAAACGATGAAAGGCGGCCTGCTGAAGCAGGCCGCGCTGAAGCTAAGACGCAAGGATTGCTGGAGCCGCAGACGCCTTACTTGACGCCGAAGATCATCACCTCGAGAAGCTTGAGCGTCTCGGTGTGCGCGGTCGTGTTCGAGTAACCGACAATCCACTTACCGCTCAGCTTTGTGCCGGTAAGGCCCGCAAACTGACCGCCGTAGTCGGTATCGTACCCCATCGAGAAGAAGTGGTAATCCGCGCCTTGCGCCTTGTTCCAGACGCCGCCGTCGCCGTTGCCGCGGTCGTCGAACAGATTGTTGATCGTAAGGTAGATCTCGTTGGTGTTGACGAGCTTCGCCTGGGCGTAGATCTGGATGCCGAGGACTTCGCCGGTGACGTTGATTTCGAAGTCGACGATTTCATCCGTGATCGTGTTCTTGATGAACTTATCTTTGCCGGCGGGAAGCGTCGCGGCGTCGTAGATCTTGTGCGTCAGGTACGGCGTGCGGCCGTCCGTCGAGGTGCCGTGGTACATGCCGATCCAGAGGATGCCGCCGGTCGGGAAATTGGTCAGTCCGGGCTTCGAGCAGCGCCATTGGAGGCGCGTCTTTTCGGTCGCCGAGTAAATGCAGAGCACTTTCAGGCCGGCGGTCCAGGTACCTTCGACGTCTGTTTGGACGGTGTCGATGATGAAGCTCAACTTGCCGTCGGCCGAGGTCTCGGCGTCTTTCAAGGTGACGGACAGGCGCGACTGGTCTTTCAACCAGCGTTTCACGGTTCCCGTGCCGTTCTCGGCGAGAACCATCTGGTTCACCATGAAGCCGTCGTCGGTCAAGGAGGCCGCGGCCCAGGAGCCAATGACCTTCGTGTCGGTAGGGCCGATCACTGGCGTCTGGATCGCGCGGCAGATCCCGTCGACGAATTCCATGCCAGCTTGCGCGACGCAGTCGCGACGAGCTTTTTCTTCGGCCGAGATGCACTCGTTGCCAACGTAGATCTTGCCTTCGGCTTCGCAGAGCTGCGCCGCGGTCGGTTCGGCAGAGCCGGAGCCCGAGCCAGATCCCGAGCCTTCGGACGCGGATCCTGAGCCCATGCCGCTGCCGGTATCACCGGGGCCCGCGCTCGTACCATCGTCGTCGCCGGCTGCTGGGACGAAGGTCTCGAGCGTCAGATCGAAGCTGAAAGTGCAGGCCTTCGCGCCCATCGCCATGAAGTTGAACGTATTCTTGCCGGCACCCAGCGTGCCGAGCTCGTATTCCTGAATCTCGAGGAAGTCACCGATCGCATGCGTCGTCATCGACGACTCGTCATGCAGGATGTTGAGCGAGTTGGTCATCAAGTCGGCAGCGACGCAGTCGGTCTTCAGATTCTTCAGAAAGAGCTTCGCCTTCACGTCGGCGTCGAGCTTCAGAATCGCGTCGAAGGAGGCGCGGTAGCGCATGCCATCGTGGAACGCGGTCGGGTCGAGCAGCAGGGTGCCGGAGATCGCGGCGGACTGGCCCATGACGATCACTTGGTCGCTGCCGGCTTCGACTTCCGACCCGTTGCCGATGTCGTTTTTGGGATCGGGCTTCTTGGCGTCGCCTCCGTCCTTTTTCGCTTCGGCGGTGCAGCCGACGACGAGCAAGAGGGAGAGAGCGTTCGCGAGTGCTTTCATTAGGACTCCAAGGGGCGCGGGGTGGGAAGACGGAACAGTGGGAGCGGGGCGCGGGGAGCGGGGCGCGGCAGAGAGCTGAGCTCTATCGAGCCGGACCCCGGCTGGAGCAACTTTTGCGCCGCGCGTATCCCAGTGTTTTCGGACGGGTGGTGCGGGGACGAGGCGTTGTCGGAGGCGGCGGTTGTCGATGGACTAGACAGAGGCACGGATTTGACGCCGGTTGACGAGACCAGCGGCGCCCTTGGCGACGGAGGGCGCACGGCCATCTCGCTTCGCTTCTATGGCAAGCGCTGCTATCATCCCCGCAAAAGAGAAGTGATGGAGACAAGATGAAGCTCAAGGTGAGGCGGTTGGGATCGTGCTTGGGATTCTTCATCGCCTTGGCTGGATGCAAGACTACGAGCTCGACCGCTGGACTGCGTAGCACGCCCTCCGGCACCGACTGCGACTCCATCTGGCGCGATCTCCAGGCCGATCCTCAGTCCGAAGGCGGCAGCCTCCGCCAGAGGTACGCTGCGGAATGCTCGAATCACCGTCCGTCAGTCGCGGTCGCCAGTGGCACCGACTGCGACTCGATCTGGCGCGATCTCAAGGCCGATCCTCAGTCTGAGGGTGGCAGCCTCCGTCAGCGGTACGATGCCGAGTGCGGCGGACATCGGCCGGGCGGCGCGGACGGCACCGTCGTCTTTCGGACGTTCGCGAAATGCGGTGAGGGCACGAGCGGAGCATGGCGGTTCGAGCTCGACGAATCGACTTCGTCGGCCGCGGCTCGCCTGAGATTCGCTTCGCAAGAGCCGCTCACGGGCCGCAAGGACAATCCGGACGAGCGCGACCCGATCAGCTTCGACTACTCGTTCGGCGGCTACAAGATATCGATCCGCCCCGAGCGGCAGAATGATCGCTATCCAGCGCTTCTGTCGCTACCCGACGGCAAGGTCGAGAAGCTCGACTGTTTCTTGCCCTGACGGGAAAATCAAGCCGATGGAGAACCTGGCGGCCAGGGCATGCCGCCGGCTGACGACGAAGAGGCGTCGCCTCGCGTCACTTGGCCGAGTTCGCGAAGTCCAAGATAGTCTGCTGGTCGGCCGCCGATAGCGGATGCGCAGCGCTGAGCGGCGGCATCTTGCCGCCGCCGGTCAAAGCAACGCGCTCCGCGATGAGTTTCGCGCGCTCGCGAAAGAGGCTCTCGTTGTCGACGTACTGTGTATGGAACGACCCCGTGCTGTGGCAAGAGGAGCCCGAGCAGCTCTTGGCCACGATCGGCGCCACTTGCGCCCAAGTCACCGTCGGAGCCACGACGGCCGCGGTCGGGGTGTAGCCGCCCGTTCGCAGCTGGCTGGACTTGATGATGCCTTGGGTGAGGGCGCGAGGTCCGGTTTGCGCAAGGCCGGTGAAGACGTCTCGATCAGCTTTCGACAGCGAATTGGCCCATGAAAGGCCCGTAAGCGACGTCCATGCGGTCTTCGCCATGCATTCGTGGAAGCCGGCCGCGCGCTCGATAAAGCCTTTGATCAAGGCGCCTGGGCCGCTGACGTTTTCGCCAAATACGTGCGCCGCTTGCGACGGAAATGGGTCGAGGTAGAGCTCGGCGTCGCCGATGGCGTCGTAGCCGAAGAGCGCCGACGCCAGGTTGTCTAACCCGAAGTGACAGGTATTGCACTTCTCCTTCTTCGCGTGATCGAGATTCGCGACCGTGAGCGACTTGTTCACGAATTCCTTGAAGTCGTCGGGGTTGAGGCGGCCGTCGACGTCGTGACAAAGGAGGTTCAGACTCAAGGCGCGCGGGCGAGCGTAGAAGGTGTTGTAGGTGCTTAGAAAGGTCGAAGAAGTCACGATGCCGGCGCGCTCGACTCCCGGAGGAAAGTCGGCTCGAACCCAATCGACGAGGGGAATGGAGCGTAGCGCCGTCAACACGGTTTCTACCGGCACCAGACCTCTCTGCATCAAGCCCTGCTCCCATAAATAGAGGTGGTAAAGGGAGCGATTGCCATAGAAGAAGTTGCCGCCGAGAAAGTCGAACCAGGAAAGGTCGTTGTTGTAGACGTAGAGGCCGCGCCGCTGAATCTCGTTGTTATTGTCGACCGCCAGCTTAAGTCGCAGTTCTTTCGGCTCGCACATCAGCTGATGCGGACCACAGCCACATTTCGGGTCCAAAAATCCGTCGAAGTAGTCGTAGCAGTTGAGCTTCGGATCGCCCGCATAGCTGAACGCGTCCGACGTCGACGTCTTGCAGATTGATACCGTCTCGCCTTCCGGAAGCCACCATGCGGGGGCGCTTACCGCATCGGCAGGGCCGCAATCGGGCTTTTCCGCCAGGCGGTAGATGCCGCTCGCGTTCTTCTCCAACGTCAGGAAATAAAATGGCGTGAACGTGGCGAGCACCGGCCAAGAATCGCTGAAATAGCGACGCATGCGCGTTTGGTGCTCGGGCGTCGCCAGCCACGTCGTGATCAGCTCGTCGAGCGTCGTGGAACCGGCCAAAAAAGCCTGGGTCTCGGCCAGCGTCGGCGGCAGGTCGCGTATCGCCATGGAGTAGAAGCGAAGGGTTCGTCCTGTCGGCTCGCTACCGTCGACCTCGGCCGCCGCGACCTTCTCGATCGGCAGGCGGGCCCAGAGACCGGTGATGAGGATCGCAATGAGCGCGAGGAGCTTACGTAAACAGCCCATCGAGGCGCACCTCGCTGATAGTGTTAGCCATCGCGGCGTTGCCCACGTTCGCGGCGATTGTGGCGATCAAGTGGTCAGGGAGGATCTGCGTCGTCTCGGAGAAGGGGACTCCACTCGAGCCGTTCCAACCGAGGGCGTAGTGATCGTCACCGGTCCTACCGATCACGGCGCCGTCCTTGACGCCGCGCCCCATGAGGATCGCCGAGGCGCTTGACCAGTGCTCGGTGCCGCCCAGGGAATTGAAAGTCGCCGTGCGAACGAACTCGGAGGTAATCAGGATCGTCGTCGTCTCTGCCAGCGTCAGCTCCGGCGACGCCGGGTCTTTCGTGGCCATGATGTCCTCCACGAACCTGCCGAGCGCCGTCCCGAACCGACGCATGTACGGCAGATGATTCTGGAGGTGGTTGTAGTGCGAGTCCCAGCTACCGTTGATGCCGATAGTTATGTAGGGGCTGAGATTGCTCTTGAGCAGGAGAAGGAGCGAGGCAAGCTGCCGCTCCGGCCCTTCCACGCCTTGGCCTCCGTACCGATCAATTTCGTAGCGGTTGCTGATCTCCGGAGTGAGTCCGATCTGTCCGGCAAGCTTCTGCGCATAGATCGACCGAACGTTGGCCGAGGCGGATCGCCACGATTTCAGATCGAGCTGATGCTCCTTTGGCAGTTTCATGTAGGTCTCGGCGTCGAGCCCTTCGATGAGCGCATCGGCATCCGCGGCCAAATCCTCCTCGAATAGGTAGCCCGAGGGACCGCCAATCATCTGTTGGAACGTATCGACGGTGGCAGCCTGAAGCGGTGGCGACGAATAGAGCGTTTCGCCCAACGGGACGCCGGCACCGATGACCACGTGGGACGGAAAAGTTTTTTGCTCGGCTCCCAACAGGGCTGCAATGCTCGGGAAGTCTCGGCTGCTGGAGAGCGTGAGACGGCCGGACGCCATGTACTGCAGCGCAAACTCGTGACCGGGTACTTGCATGTAGACCCCGTTGACGAACGCCGTCGGCATCGCCGCAAAGGCGCTCTCCGCGGTCACAAGGCCGGGTCCGACCGAAAGCGACGGCTTCGCCGTGAGCGTTTTCGGCAAGAGATCGTTCGTGGGCGCACGATAGGCTTCGTTGTAAGAGTTCGAGCTCACCTTCGACCCGATGACGGGATCCGTGCCGAGAATGCTGCACCAGCCCCCGACGAGGTTGATCGTCACGAAGCGCTTCGGCGCGGCCCCAGCGGCCGCGCGCGTCACCGAGCGCCATGGCCATTCGCCGAGGGCCAGGCCCACGGTCGCCAATCCGCCAGCGAGGCCGAGGAGCTCACGTCGTGAGCGCGGCCCGCGAAAATTCATCGCCATGCGTTCCAAGCCTCCATGGTCGAGATCAGCGAGAAGAGAGTGACGAGCCATGCCGACGAAGTCTTGCCTTCGCGGGCGTATGTGGTCGTAAAGGTCTTGGTGACGAGGGCCACTTCAGCCTCCGTTGCCGGGCGCGAGAAGAGTCGGAGATAAAAGTCCTGAAGCTGGTCTCTCCAGCGCGCGGCCGCGGCGTCGTCGAGGGCGGGATGGTCCACGAGGTAGTTGCACTTCGTGAACAGGGTCTTCACCGGCGGCGGGATCTCGTTTTCTTTGGTGATGATATTGACCGCGGCGATCCATGCGACTTGGCGGGTGATTAGCAGAGTTTGGGGCTTGGTGAGGCGGTCGCGCTTGCGCACGTAGCTAGGGAGATCGAGGCCGCCTAGCGGAATTGCGTAGTCGTAGAGGAGGTAGTCGCCGACCAACACACCATCCAGGAAGTAGCCGACGCCCACGTCGAGGCTAACGGACAGAGACTTGGACATTTGCTCGGGCGTCAATCGCGAAATGCGTTCGCCGCCGCCGACCTTGTCGGGCACCGTTGCATTTGGAACGGGCGGTTGAAGTGCGGGGTCAGGCACGGCCGGAGCCGGATCCGGAGCCGCAGTCGGCGATGCCGGCGTGACGACCACGACGCCAGGCCGTGAGCCGCTCTTGGAGCTTTCCGCGCTGCGACTCGGATTGACGATCCCTGGTCCGCACCGAAAGAGGAGCGCGAGGCCAGCAGCTGCGAGCAGGCTATTTCGAAGAGAGGGGCGCATGTTCACCGCCGTGGTTTGGCGAAGGATTTAGAAGCGAATGCCGGAGCCGATCTTCAGCGCGCGTGTGGTCTCAGAGTCGAAGCGCAACATCGTAAAGCCGACGAACAGCCGGTCGATCAAGCCAATCAACGGCTTGTGTGGCGCCCAGCCCACGTTGGCCGACAGGGAAGGGACTCGTGTCGACTTGCCGTCGAGCCACACGCTGACGCCACCACCTGCTTCGGCGAAGATTGCGGCGAAGCTCGCACTCAGGAGCAGCTCTGCGCTCAAAGTCGGGAAGTACCGCGGCGTGTCCTCGGAGTCCTCTGCCGCGACGTTCTTTAAGACGGAAACGCCGAGATCGGAGCGCACGGCGAACGCTTCCGTGAAGTTGTATGTCGGATTCCAGCTCACCTCCCCCGTTGCCACGAATGCGCGCGACGACTGCACGGTCGTCACCTGCGCGACCTCGAACGACGTCAGCGACACGTCCGCGGGCGCCAGCCCTGACTGGGCGAGGATCGTGAGGCAAATGGCGGCTTCGACCCAATGCCTTGACGAGCGAATCATGGGGCGCGGTCTCCGGTACGAAGTTCGCTGCAGCTCTAAATTGCTTAAAGGGGGTTGGGATATCTTACCTCGATCTCATCACTCGACGGGTAAAGGCGCGGCCTTGGGTCGATATCTGCACAACAGCATTGGAGAATTTCAGTTGTCTTGGACAGTTTGCTCAGGGCGCCGCCATGGACCTCCGATCAATTGCGGGACATCTCAACTGAGTGCTCGAAAGGATCCTCCATGCTCGTTCGCTTTCAGTTCCGCGCCGTAGCCGTCGTCTCACTGGTGGTGCTGTCGGCGTGCGGCAAGGACAAAGACGGGGATTCGGGAAGCACGTCGACTTCGCCGACGGCGACCCCTGGAGCGGTCCCAGCTGCCGCTCCCACTCCCGGCCCGCAGGCGCCTGGGGTGGTGCCGCCGACGACGACCGTTTCGCCCGAAGTAACGACACCGACCCCTGCGGCCGCAGTCAGCGGTCATTTCTACTATTCGTTTGCCGACAAGGTCTTTCGCATCGCCGCCAAGGAAGGCGCAGTCCCAGAAGATGTTTCAGCGGCGCTCGCGAAACTTAGCCCCGGCACGCGCGACCGGAGACTGAGCGCCAGCGTCGACGGCAGCTTCCTCGTTGTCTCGACCGACCGCTTCGGTTGCTCGGGCGAATGTCTGGCGTTGATCCCGAACAGCCTCGCGAGCGGCATGCTGGTGAAACCGGCTGGCGCCGAGATCTCGAGCGAAGGCATCGCGGCCGTTTCATCGGCCGGCGATCTCGTCGTCTTTGCGTCACAGGGAGGTCCGCATAACGTCGACATTTATGCGACTCGCCTTCAAGGCGGACAATGGGGCGCGGCGACGCTCTTGTCCGGCAGCTCGACTTACGCGTTCAACAACATGCCGGCGCTGTCTTTCGACGGACAGACCGTGACGTTCGACTGCGGCGTCGAGGCCTATCCGGAGAGCGGCGGCAACGCTGCGTGCGAGGTCAAGATTGACGGCACAGGCTTCCGCAAAGTCATCGGACACGATGCGCTGGCGAATGCGCGCAATGCCTACGTTCAAAATCCTCACCAAGGTCTCGACGGCTTGCTGTTCGAAAGCAGTTGGCCGATCGGATCGGAGTCCCCGGAAACCATCTGGCTTTTGCCGGCCGCGGGCGGGGCGCCGCAGCCGATCGCGCAAAAGTATCCGAATGCCGTCTCTCCCTGCCCGCTTTCGGACGGCCGCTTTGGGATTCTGTGGCTCGGTCGACCGGCCAATCCAACCGGTGCGCATGAGCTCGCGGTCGTTTCGCGCGACGGGCAAACCGCCATCGTTCTCACCCCCAACGTCGACGTCAGCGACATCGGAATCGGGTGCAGCAACTAACCGCTGCGCAGGCGACGGTCGTGCCAAAGCAACATCTCGATCGTCCCCGACTCCCGCAGAAACGGCTGGTCGTGCAACCCCGGCAAGGTCACTTGGTCCGTCGCGACGCCATTTTTCCGTAGCAGAGCGGCGAACTCCTCATTGACCTTGCGAAACGGATCCGCTTCGCTGGTTTCTAGGTGAACGCTCGCTTTTGGGGCTTTCGTCAGCGCTTTGGCGATGCCTTCGACGTACGCCGGAAGGCGTGCGGCCTTGTAGGCGCTTTGGACGCCGCCCAAGGCGCCAAAGGTGCTCGGGCGCCGCACGAAGGTCTCGACGGCGACGTAGCCGCCGAGCGAGACGCCGTCGAGCGCCGTGTGCTCCGCGTCGGCGATGATCATCGGCGCCTCCTTGCGGGCGCGCGGCACGACGACGTCGGCGATCCAGTCCGCATAGGCGTCGAGCGCGGCGCCGGGCTTCGGTTGGCGCCCAACGTTCGGAGTGAAGGGGCAGGCGATCGCCATGCCGCGAAACGGTTGCTTCGCGAGGCCCGCGTTCCATGCCGCCAGGTGGGCGTCAGTGAGCAACTTGCTGCGGGCGTCGGTGCGCACGATCGGCGGCCGGAGCAGCCTGGCGTACGCGGTTCCGAGGCCGTAGCGTTCGACCCATGCGTATACGCCGACATCCGGGGAGCTCGTCTCCGCGAGGCCGTGGAGCAGGACGAGAAGCGGAACGCGTTCGCCCTTTGCCAAATGCTTCGGGACGAACAGGGTGAAACGCGAAGCCAATTTCTTGTCGCCGGAGACCTCGAGATCGAGGACGTCGAAATCCGGCGGACTGCGGCTCGCGAGCCTCGGGCCTGCGCCGGTCGCGAGCGCGCCGGCGATGATGCTCAGGAAAGTGCGGCGGGTCGGCATGAGTCCGTTTGTAGTCGGTTCCTGGGGCGGTCGCAACGCTCATCACGAAGTTCGCCCAGCCGTGTCTCGGATCCGAGCGGCGCGTCGCCGCCTGTTGGACTCTCAGTCCGGTCGCACGAAGCGCGCGATGCGTGCCATGATCGGGTATTTTTCCTTCGACACGGCGAGCTCCAGCTCA
>JANOTL010000142.1:0-27255 GCA_031416315.1 Pseudomonadota bacterium | reverse complement strand
GGCGGCCGACGGCTTTCGGTACGCTTTCTCGGCGGCGAGTCGTGGATCGTCCGCTTTCCCGACACCGACGAGATGTTGCCGCAGCCCGAGGGCGTGCCCAACCTCGTCCTCAATCAGATCAGCGGCAAAAGGGTGAGCGTGGCGGAGGCTGCGGAGCAGCAGCAGCAGAAGGACGAAGGCAACGGCAGCGAAGGCGCGGGCGCGCCGCAAGACGCCTCGCCGTCGCCGAACAAGAAGGACGTGGCGGAAGGCGAGCCGATCGCCGATCCGAATAGCCAGATCGACGACCGCACGGCCTGGGCGCTCCCGCTGCGCGGCGCGTACACGATGGGCGCCTCTTACTTCCAGCCGCGCGGCTCGGTGCCGCCCGGGATGAAGGGTCGTTGCCGCTACATCTACGATTCCGGACCCGAAGATCCGGGCGTCGGCCGGCTCGAGTGCCACGAGGGCGACTTCTATAAATTCGCCCTGGTGCCCTTGACCTGCCTGCCGCAATTGAAAAGGTAAGTGGTCGAATAGGCTGGCGATTATGCCTAGCCGCTCACTTTCCGCCAAAGCTCGCCGAAACCTTGGACAAGAGGCTTTCGATGCGGCGTCGGCTCATCAATCAATTCTTGTTATCCGCCCTGCTGACGAGCGTCCCAGCGCGCGCGCAGACGGACGGCGTCCCGGCGGAGCCCGCGGCCAAGGTGAAAGACGGCCTCGACGACTACCCGTACCTGATGCCGCGCGCCGCCGGGATGGCGGGCGCCGTCGGCAACGTCGCCGACGATCGCGAGGCGGCGTTCACGAACCCTTCGGGGATCGGCGGGCGGCACTTCGGCAAACAGAAGCTGCCGTGGGTGCGAAAGCTCTATTTCCCGCACTTCGCGGTGGCCGCCAACGATCATTCCTCCGAGCTCCTGAAGGAGGCGCGCGGCAAAGGCGCGATCCAGGACTCGACCATCGGCAAGGCCATCGTCGACGCCAACGCCGGCGACCGCCAGTATGCGCGCTTCGGCGTCAACCTCGGCATGGTGCTCGGCCGAACGCTGATCCTTCCCTACACCGATCTGCAGGTGGCGGCGACGCCGCGCGGACAGGGCTCGAACCTGATCGACTTCCGCGAGATGACCACGACCGGCGCCGGCATCGGCTGGAGCGTGGCGAGTCCTGACGAGACCTTGGTCCTCGGCGCGTTCAACTACGTCGCCAACCGCAACGAGGTGAAGGGCGCGTTCCTCTACAACGACATCATCAGCGCCGAAGCGCGCAAGACGATCATGAAGGAAAACGCCACCACGTCAACCGGCACCGGCCACAACGTCGGCCTCACCTGGCGCATGGGAAAGCGGGCGACGCCGACCTTCGGCCTGGCCATGCGCGACATGGGCAACACCAAGTACAAGAAGACGAAGGGAACGGGCGAGGCCCCGGTCGTGAAGCAGAACCTCGGGGCGCAGTTCTCCCTGTCGCCGACCGTGGGCAAGAGCGGTGAATTCAACTTCGCCCTCGACGCCGACCGCCTCCTCGACGACGAGGTGACCCTGGCCAAGAAGTTCCGCGCCGGCGTCGAGCTCCTCCTCGGCGGCCCGGGCTCCTACGCGATCTTCGGCGTGCGCGCCGGCTACTCGATGGCCGGCCCTTCGGCGGGCCTGTCGCTCAACGTCGGCCTGATCTCCCTGGACGCGGCGATGAGCTCGGTCGACATTGGCGTCGGCAACGAGAAGGTGGTAGAACGTAGGTTCATCGGATCCATCTACGTCAACGTCGCCGAGTTCTGAGGCACGCGCACAGGACAGCATGCTGAGCGTCAAGGGGCTCTCCTTCGGATTCCGGCTCAGGCCGCTGTTCCGCGATCAAAGCTTCGACGTCAAGCGCGGCGAGCTCCTGCATCTGTCGGGGCCGAACGGCGCGGGCAAGTCGACGATGATGGCGATCATCGCCGGGCTCCTCGGCGCGGACGCCGGCGAGGTGAAGTTTTACCCCGGGACGGGCGCGAGCGCCGCCGCCGAGGATCGACGGCGTTTCGCCGAGTATCTGCCGGCCGAGGCGAACGGCCTCTACATGAAGATGGACGCAGTGCAGAACTTGTCCTTCTGGACGGAGCTGCGCGGCGTCAAGACGCCGATGGAGCGCCTTTTCGCCGAGCTCGAGCGCTGGAACCTGAACCATCCCTTGCTGCGCCATGATTTTCCCGTGGAGAAATTCTCCACCGGGATGAAAAGGCGCCTGGCGCTGGCGCGGCTCGCCTTATCGCCGGCGCCGCTTTGGCTGCTCGACGAGCCGTTTTACGGGCTCGACACGGCGGCGACCGCGACCTTCGTCACGATGCTCTCCGAGCATCTGGGCCGCGGCGGCATGGGCCTCGTCGTGAGCCACGACCTGGCGCCGCTCAAGGGGCTGATCACGGCGACCTTGAATCTCGCGGGAGCGCGCTGATGGCGGCGATGGCAGCCTCGGCGTGGAAGCAGTACTTGCTGCTCGTGACTCAAGGGCTCAGAGCCGAGCTCGCGGACCGTGAGCGTCTGGTGTCGCCCGCTTTGTTCGCGGCGACGATGCTCGTCCTCTTCAGCTTCGCGTTGGGCGAGGTCGACGCGTCGCTCAAGGCGCGCATCTACATCGCCGAGACCTTCCTGACGGCGTTCTTCGCGCTGCAGCTGAGCTTCTCACGGCTCTTCGAGCCGGACCGGCAGGACCGCGTCTTCGACCTCTTGCGCACCTACCCGGTGTCGCACACGGCCTGGTATCTGGCGAAGTACACCTTGGTGATGATCGTGGGCGTCGCGGTGCTGGTGCCGACGCTTCTCTTCGGCGCCTTCCTGCACCACACGGACAAGGCGCCGGTCTTCTCGTGGGTGGTGTGCGGGATCGCGCTCTTGGCTCTGGCGGGGCTCGCGGCCCTGGGCGTCTTGCTGTCGGCTCTCACCCTTAAGGCCAATTCCCGCCAGGTGCTCTATCCGCTGCTGTATTTTCCGCTGACGACGCCCGTTTTGTTGGCCGCCACTCAGGCTTCCCTCATCTATCTCGAGGCGGGCAAGACGACGCAGCCGCTGCAGGCTTGGCTGGGACTTCTGACGGGCTTCGATGTTATATACTTCACACTGGGAATCCTCCTTTTCACCGAGCTCGTGGATGATGCTTAGGGAAGATCTGCGCGATTTCGTCGTCGGCGCCTTGGCGCTGGCGCTGATGGCGCTCGTGTGGCTCGCGGGGTTTCTCTATGCCCCGGTGGACGCGAACCAGGGCGAGGTCTATCGGATCATCTTCCTGCACGTGCCGTCGGCGTTCGCGGCTTTCGCCTCGGCGTTCGCCTTGCTGTGGTTCAGCGTCGTCGGGCTTCGCAAGCGGCGCGAGCAAAGCCTCCTTTGGTCGCGCGCGATCTGCGAGGTCGGCCTGATCCTGACGGTGCTGACCCTGGCGACGGGGTCCATCTGGGGCAAGCCGACGTGGGGCACTTGGTGGACCTGGGACGCGCGCTTGACGACGACCTTCATGCTGGCCCTTCTGTTCGCGGGCTGGCTCATGCTGTATTCCTCGATGGCGCCGGGACCGGGGCGCGTGCGAGCGTGCGCGGTGCTCGGCATCCTGATCGCCGCCGACGTGCCGGTCATTTACCAAAGCGTGAACTGGTGGCGCACCTTGCACCAGCCGCAGAGCATCCTGCGTGACGGCGGCTCGACGATGGACCCCGCGATCTTGCGCACCCTCCTCGTCGGCATCGTGATCCAGCTCGTCGCAGGGGGCGTGTTGGCGTGGATTCGAGGCCGCAATCTGGCGCTGCGCGAGGAAGTCGAGCGAGCCTCTTTCGAGCAGATGCGCGCCTGATTCGACTCGGCTCAAGTTTCCAGGAGGATTTCCCGATATGGACGCGCCTTTCGGTGGTGGAACGGATCCGGTCCCTTACATTGCCGCCGCCTACATTTTCGGCACCGTGCTGTTTGTCGGGTTTTATCTGACGCTCATCGTCCAACGCCGCCGCCTCCGTCAGCTGCTCGCCGCCGTCCGTCGCTAAACAAGCAGGAGACTCACTTCATGGCCCAAAAGAGCGCCTCGCGCTGGATCGTCGGCGGCGTCGTCATCGCCTCCGCCATCGTCGCGATTTCTTTCATAAATCTCGGGGAGAACCTAGTCTACTTCTACACGCCGGACGAGGCGGTGGCGAAGGCCGCGGACCTTTCCGGGCAGAACATCAAGGTCGGCGGCATGGTGAAGGCCGGCTCGGTCAAATGGGAGCCTCAGGCCCTGGCCCTGAACTTCACGCTGACGGACCTCAAAGGTCACGAAATCGAGGTGGCCCACAAGGGTACGCCGCCGGACATGTTCAAAGAGGCCTCCGGCGTCGTCGTCGAGGGCCGTCTCGAGAACGCCGGCCGCAACATCGTCTCGCGCAACTTGCTGGTGAAGCACTCCGAGGAATACAAGAAGGTGGGTGACCACTCGACCATGGACAAAGCCTTGATCGAGAAATCCCTCTTCAAAGAGTAGGCCCATGACCGTTGCCGAAGACCAGACCGCGATCAAGCTGCGCAAGGGGCGTCACACGCTCACGACCGTCGGGATCCTCGTCGCCGCCGTCGCTTTAGTCGGCCTCCTAGCCTACGGGCTTTCGCTGGATCCGAAGCGGATCCCCTCGGTCTTCGTCGGCAAGCCGGCGCAGGGATTCTCGGCGGCCTGGATTTCGGGACAGAAGCACATCCCGAAAGCAGCGGAGTCTGGGTTCCGCCTGGAGGACATCAAGGGTCGACCGGTCGTCCTGAACTTTTGGGCAAGCTGGTGCGTGAGCTGCCGCGCGGAGGCGGCCGAGCTCGAGGCCTTCTGGCAGAAGCACCAAGCGGACGTGCTCGTCGTCGGCGTCGCGATCCAGGACGAGACCGACGCGGCGATCAAGTTCGCGAAGTACTACGGGAAGACGTATGCGCTCGGATTGGACGTCGACGGCAAAGCCGCGATCGATTACGGGGTCGCCGGCGTGCCGGAGACCTTCTTGATCGATGCGAGCGGCATCATCCGGCACAAAGTCGTTGGGCCGGTGACGGTGGCGTCACTGGAAGGGCTGCTCGGCAAGTTCAAATGACCAAAGTCTGTCGATATATGGTCAGCTGTCGTGTCGCCGCCCGCGCGCGGACCGGAGTTTACACCGGGTAAATGAGGATTCGCGCGCGGGCGGCGGCGCGGCAGATGGCCGTTTATCGACAGACTTTCAGTCGGTCTCGAGCCAGCCGGTGATGTCCATGATCGCGCCCAACGTATAAGCGGCGATCAGAAACGGTGCGACGAGCCCCATGAAGACGACGATGGGCAGAAACATCAAAAGATCGGGCACGGACTCGATCTGGAAATCTTCGCGCGAGAACTGCATCGGATGGAAGCTCCCGTAACCGGTACCTGGTGTAACGGTTAAGGTACCACCGGCATCACTCGATGTCGTATTTTTTCGTGAAGACCGCGTAGGCCGGGTGTCCCTGGATCTTGTCCAAAACCTGGGCGGACAGGGCGAACTTGTACTTGGCGCCCGGGTCGAAGATGTGCTCGGGGATGGTCATGGTGCGCTTGTCGCCGGCGCTGGCCTGCGAGGTCCAGATGGTCTGGCCGGCTTCGTCGTAGACGTAGGTGATCCACTGGAAGGTCTGGTACTCGGCGAACGGGTTGCCGACCAAGAGGACCGTCTTGGTGTTGACGTCGTACTGGGCCGAGATCGCCGACGGCTTCAGCTCCGGGAAGACGTAGGGAAACTCCATGTACCAGGGGGCATCCTTCTTGCCGAAGGCGAGCTGGAAGAAGATCGCTTCGTTGGGGCGCGGCGTCTTGCCCGAGTCGAGTGTGATCCGCTTGCCGAAGATGCGGTCGCCCGCCTTGCCGTCGTTGCTGAGGCCGTCGTCGCTCAAAAGGCGGTTGAAGGCGGTCTGCAGCGGCTGGCCCGCAGCGTCCCGACCAAAGAAGTAGGAGTTGTTGAGAAGGGAGGGCGCACCGCGGATCTGGACCACCAGCGGGGTCACGTCGTTGCGGACCTTCGTCAGGAAGGTGAGGGAGGTCTCGTTGCCGGTCCCGTCCTCCTTCGGCACCAGGGCGAACTGCACCGAGACGTACTCGACGCCGATCGAGAAGAAGGGGTCGGTGTCGCTCTGGCCCGGGGTGTTGTCGGCGAAATAGTCGCCGTTGGCGTCCGGGTCGAAGACGTCGAGCTGGCCGTTGCCGTTGTCGTCGGGGTCCAGAATGTTGATGATGCCGTCGCCGTCGATGTCCGGGTCCTGCTCGTTGCGGGTACCGTCCTGGTCGAGGTCGATGGCGGAGTCGGACTGCGCCGGCGCCAGGTGCAAGCCGACCGGCTTCGAGCCGATCGAGACCGAGCCGTCGGGAACCTGGTCGGAGTTCTGGTCGGACGCGAGATCCTTGCTGATCTTGATGCCGTCCAGGCTCTGGAAGCTGATGATCGGGCCTTTGTTGATCAGCTGCGGCAGCTCTTTTTTCGTGAACGTGAAGTACTGTCGGATCGTCGCGGGCGACTTGTTGGGCATCGAGAGGACGCCTGCGAGCTGGTAGTCGGGCGACAGCAGCGCCAGGGTCTGCGGCTGCGTCATGTCCACGTGCGAGAGCGTGAAGAGGCCTGCGGCGTCGACCTCGGCCACACGCGCCACGTTGGTGTTGCGCTCGAAGGCGGCGATGGCCCAGCCCTGCAGCACCAAGCCCTGATTGCCATTCTGGTCCGAGATCGCACCGCGGATGTCTTCGTAGGTGCCGCAGATAGAGCACTTGGTCGCGTCGCCTTCGCCCACGCCCCCGCACGCTCCGCCCAACGTGCCGACGGCGAGCGCCAGAGCGAAGGTGAGATGGCCTTGAAACGGGATTTTGATCGGGACGCGCAAGAGCGTGCTCCTCCTCCCCTGGTTTCGGCAAAGCGCCGCCAGAGTTGAGGGTTACGCCTACCTTCCCGTTGTCCGTGCGTGCTACGCTCTCCGAGATCGACTGCGAAAAGCCCCAGGATCATGGCGAACTCCCAAGGCCGTTTCACCCACAACAACGATGCCTTCGGCTGCGAACATTGCGGCCGCCCGGTGCCCCCGCGCGCGACCGGCTGCCGGAATCACTGCCCGTACTGCCTCGTCTCGAAGCACGTCGACGTGAATCCTGGGGACCGCGCCAACGCCTGCGGCGGCCTGATGGACGCCGTCGGCTACGAGCTCGACGGGAAAAAAGGCTTGGTTCTCACCTTCCGCTGCCGCCTTTGCCAGGCCGAGCTGCGCAACGTCAGCGCCCGGGACGGCGAAGAGGTCCCGGACGACTATGATTTAATCCTTAAAATCCGAGCCTTACCGCCACGTTGACACGGGGCGACGCGAAACGTAGATTCCGCGCCAACCGAGACGGTCGGTCAATCGCCAGTCTGGCGGGAACGGTGGGCGCTCGCGGTGCGCCTAAACTCCGCAAGGAGTAGAGGAGCATCGAGGAAAGTCCGGACTTCATAGGGCAGGATGCTGGCTAACGGCCAGGCGGGGCAACCCGACGGAAAGTGCAACAGAAAGTATACCGCCCGTCACGGCGCAAGCCGCGGCAGGTAAGGGTGAAACGGTGAGGTAAGAGCTCACCAGCGACTCAGCGATGAGTCGGCTCGGCAAACCCCATCCGAAGCAAGGCCAAATAGAGGGACTGAAGGCGTGAGCGATCACGGCTTCGACGTCGGCCCGACGTGTCTCTGGGTAGGCCGCACCGAGGTGACGAGCAATCGTTGCCCCAGACGAATGATCGCCTCAGGCTCCCTCGCAAGAGTGAGCGTAGACAGAATCCGGCTTACAAGCCGCTCCCGCTTTCGGCGATTGCCGACCGTCTTTGTTACCCCTTCATCAGCGCAAGAGCCCCAGAAACATGCCCGTCCGCGACCGCGATCCGTTCACCGACCGTACGCTGCGCCTCGACGCGCGCGTGAATCCCTTCGTCGCCCAGCTCGCCGAAGCGCAGAAAAGCGGATCACTCCCCGTCGCGCACGGCCCCGAGCTGAAGAACGTGCGCGGGACCTGGCGCGAGCGCGTGGCGAAGTTCTACGACCGCGAGACGCCGTTCGAGAAGCTCGTCGTCGAGATCGGTTGCCACACGGGCGTCACGCTGCGCGCGATGGCGGCCGAGCATCCCGACACGGCGTTCATCGGCATCGACATCACCTTCAAGCGCGTCGTCACGGCCGCCGAGCGCGCCGTGCAAGCGGGACTGAAGAACGTCTACACCGTGCTGGCGAACGCGGCGCCGCTGGACATGCTGTTCGCCGACCGCGAGCTCGACCTCTGCGTCATCTTTTTTCCCGATCCCTGGGTGCGCAAGAAGAAGCAGGCAAAAAATCGCCTGCTCACCGAGGCGTTCGCCGCGAAGCTCGCGGGACGCCTGAAGGATCAAGGGGTTTTGTGGCTGAAGACGGATCAAGAGCCTTACTTCAAGGCCGCCGCCCTCAACATCGACCTCGCCGGCCTCGTCCGCCTGCCGCCGGACGAGCTCGCGCCTTTCGGCCGTGATTACACGTCGACCTTCGAGCAGCGCTTCGCGATGCAGAATGTGCCGACGCACGGCGCGCGCTGGCGCGTGTGTTATAATTGAGTTCGATGGATCGCAAAGACACACCACCAGCCCCGATCGGACTCGAAGAGTTCAAGCGTCACGCTGAGGCTCTGTTCAAGTTCGAGACGTCTTCGAAAAAGCCGACCGAGCCGCCTTCGGTGTCGTCCCTCGCCGCCTTGGCCTCGGCCCCGAGCGCGCAGACGCCGGCCGAGCCGGAAGCGCCGAAGGTGATCAGCATCACCGCGGCGAAGAAGAAAAAAAGGGACTGAGTCGAATTGGACGACCCGTACCCCATTCAGGTTCAAAGCCGTTCGCGTCGCCACCTTGTCGACGTCGCGAAAGTCGCGAAAGTCGCGGCCCTGACGCTCGCGCGGCTCGGCGTCGGTGATCGCGAGCTGAACGTGACCTTCGTGGCCTCGCGCGCCATTCGGACCTTGAACCGGGAGTTTCGCGGGAAGGACAAGGCGACCGACGTCTTGTCGTTTCCGCAGGAAGAATTCGCGCAGCCTTTAAAGGTTCGGCCGGCCGCGAAACGGAAGACGCCGGCCGGTGGTCCCCCGCAAGCCCTCGGCGACGTCGTCATCTCGCTTCCCGAGGCCCTGCGCAACGCCCGCGCGATCGGGCAAGGCTTGGACCGCGAGGTCGCGTTCCTCCTCGTCCACGGCATCCTGCACCTTTGCGGCCATGATCACATGACCCCGGCCGAAGAGCGCCGCATGCTCAGGGAGCAGCGCAAGCTCATGCGCCTCGTCGGCACCAAGTGGCGCGGCTGCGTGAAGGCGGCGCGCGCATGATGAACCCTCTCGAGCTCGGCTCGCGCGAGCTGACGCAGGCGGCCGGCGCGACCATGTGCCTCGTGCTCTCCGCCGTCTTCTCCGGCTCCGAGGCGGCGATCGCCACGCTCGGCACGATGAAGGCGCAGGCGCTGCTCGAGAACCGGCCGAGCGCCCGCCGCGCCATCAACCTATGGCTCCATCATCCGAGCCGCGTGATGACGACCTTGCTCGTCCTCCGTCGCGTGGCGATGATCCTCGCCGTGGCCATCGTCACCGACCTCATGCGCCGCCTCGCGGTCAGCGACGCCGTCGCCTTCGCCACCGCCGTCACGGCCGTGATCGTCCTGGTCTTCTGCGACATCGGGCCGAAATCCTTGGCGAAGGCGCACGCCGAGTCGCTCTCGGTCCCGTCCCTCCGCTTCGTCCTCGTCCTGCACTTCCTCGTCTTCCCGATCGTCTGGTTCTTCAACACGATCGCGACGCGGTTCTCCGCCCTCCTCGGCCATCCGGAGAAGCCGCCGCCGGCGATCACCGAGGCCGAGATCGAGTACCTCGTCAACGCCGGCGAGAAGGCCGGCGTCCTCGAGGAGACCAAGAAAGAGATGATCGTCAGCGTCTTCGAGTTCGGCCTGACCAAGGTGCGGGAGATCATGACGCCGCGCCCCGATATCCGCTATCTCAGCGTCGACGCCGACCTCGATCAGTCGCTCGAGATGGCGGTGGAGAGCGGCATGTCGCGGATCCCGATCTGCGAGGACCACGACGTCGACCACATCCTCGGCATCCTCCTGGTGAAGGACCTCCTGCGCGTGGCGCGCGTCGGCCACGTCGAGAAATTCTCGATCCGCTCGATCATGCGGGACGTCTATTTCATCCCGGAGTCGAAGTTGATCATGGACGTCTTCAAGGAGCTGAAGGCGACGAAGAACCACATCGCGATCGTCATCGACGAGCACGGCGGCACGGCCGGCCTCGTCACCATGGAAGACCTGCTGGAGGAGATCGTCGGCGAGATCCAAGACGAGTACGACGTCGAGGAGGCCGAGATGATCGAGCTCGAGCCCGGGATCTACGAGGTCAACGGCTCCACCAACATCGACGAGTTCCTCGAGTTCTTCGAGCTCGACGAGAAGGAGCTGGCCGAGAAGCGCGACGAGGATCTCGATACGATCGCCGGTTGGGTCACGGCCCTTTCGGGCGAGATGCCCGAGGTCGGCAAGACCGTGCGCCTCGGGCCGCTCAACGTCGAGGTGATCGGCGTGGAGCGGAACCGCATCCGGCGCTTGCGCGTGTCCCGCGTCCTCGGCCAGGGCGCATGAATCCGCACGAGCTCACCGGTCGCGCGCGCACGCACGTCGTCCAGAACGACGAGCTGCGCTTCGCCATGACGCCGCGCGCCACGGAGGCCTACCTCGCCCTCCGCGCGGAGGCGGCGAAACGCGGCTTCGACGTCGCGGCGATGAGCTCCTTCCGCGACTTCGCCGCGCAGTCGCGCATCTGGAACAAGAAGTTCCGCGGCGAGGCGACGCTCTTCGACCCGGCCGGCAAGGCCTTGAACCGTGACGACCTCAGCGACGCGCAAACCGTCGACGTCATCCTTTCCTGGTCCGCCGTCCCGGGTGCGAGCCGGCACCACTGGGGCACCGACGTCGACGTCTTCGACGCGGCGCGCGTGGCAAGCCGTAGCGATGTGCAGCTTCTTCCCGCGGAGTACGCCCCGGGCGGCGTCTTTGGCGAGCTCCATGCTTGGCTCTCCGAAGAGCTGGCGCGCTTTGGCTTCTTCCGCCCGTACGACGTCTTCCGCGGCGGCTTCAACCCGGAGCCCTGGCACCTGTCGTTCGCGGAGGAGGCGGTGCCGGCGCTCTTCGAGCTGGGCCTGCCCACGATCCGGCAAGCCTTGCTCGAAGAGGAGGAGATCGACGCGCTCGATCTGGTCCTCGAGCGCCTAGACACCATCCACGAACGCTACGTGCGCAACGTCAATCACCAGATCGACACGCGCTCGGCCTCCGGCAAGTACAGCTGATCTCCGACCTTGCAGCCGAACGCCTCGGCGAAGCCGAACTGGTGCTTCATCTGCTCGTTGACGCGGGCGTATCCGAGGGCATGGGAGTCGGTCTTGAGGAGGCGCTCCTTATACTTCGGCCGGATCTCCGAGCACCAGGCGCGGGCATACTGGAGGAAGAAGGCCTTCTTCGCCTCGGCCGTGCCGACGTTCTTCGGGAAGGCGGCGCGGTAGGCGAAGGTGACGCCGACGAGGTCGCCGATGTTCTCGCCCAAGGTGAGCTCGCCGTCGTGGCCCGCCTTGGCGAACTGGTCGACGAGGCGCGCCGAGCGCTTTTTGAACTCGGCCAAGTCCTTTTCGCCCATCCACGGCGCGAGGCGGCCCTTCTCGTCGTAACGCGAGCCCTTGTCGTCGACGCCGTGGCCGAGCTCGTGGCCGATGACCGCGCCGATGGCGCCGAAGTTCGCCTCGTCCGGGCCGCTCGGGTCGTAGAAGGGATACTGGAGGATGCCGATCGGCATGACGAACTTATTGTCGGAGCTGCTGTAGTAGGCGTTCACCGTCAACGGGCCCATGTCCCATTGCTTGCGGTTGCGTGCCGTCGCGAAGCGCGCGATCGTCTTCTCCTGGCGCTTCTCCTGCCAAAGGCGCTGGTTCTCGATCGGCTTCTCGGCGTCGTAGTCCGCCGCCGGGTGGAAGTCCCACTCCGCCTCGTTCGCCGGCTTTACGAGCTGGAGCGTCGCCGTCTTCATCTTTTCCGCGGCGCGCTTCTTCACATCGGGCGTGAGCCAGGTGTTCGCCTCCAAGCCGAAGACGATCGCAGCGCGCACCTTCTCGGTCATGGCGACGAATTTCTCCGTCGGGAAGTTCGGGAAGACGACGTCGACGAGCTCGGCGTCGATCTCCTTGGCGAAATGGTTCATGACGTAGCGCGTGCAGCGCTCTTCGCGCGGCGGGCGCTTTTCCGGGCCGCCCAGGTGCTTGTTGGAGAAGGCGAACCACTTGTCGAAGAACTCGGGGTAGCCGTCGTCCATATAGTCGGCGAGCGCGCCCCAGGTGTAGACGTCGCGCAGCGTCTCGAGGGGCAGCTTTACGAAGGCGTCGTTGAGCCAGGCGAAGTTCTTCGGCGCGAGGTTTCTGATGTGGACGCCTTGCGGGACTTTTGCCAGTAACTTATGCAGCGGCAGATAGGGGTACGTTGCCTGCAGCTCGCTACGCGTGATTCCCGTGGGCGAGTTGTAAATCTCGCGGAACTCGGCCGGTAACGGGTAGGTCTCGGCGAAGCCTTTCTCGAAGTCGATGACGGCCTTGGCGTGCAGCTCCGGCTTTTCCTTGCCGAGCGTCTTGAAGAAGTGCGTCAAGACCTCCTGGTAATCCTTGATGACGTCTTCCTTGGCGTAATAGCTACGCTCGGGAAGGGTCTGAAGCTGCGGCAGCACGTAGAGGTCGTACTTGTCGGGGTCGTCCTGATTGGCGGCCGCGCCGAAGTGGAAGACGCCGAAGTCGCGCGACAGGACGCGGCCCTCGACGAAGGCGCGGAAGGCGCGCGGATCGCTGATCGAGTCCGTCTCTTTCAGGGTCTTCTCGACGTAGCCCTTCTCGTCGCGCTTGGCCGCGTCGACGTTCATGCAGGCCTTGTAGACGTCGCGCAGCTCCCGCGTGCGCGGCGTGGGCTCCTTCGTGCTGGCGACGAGGTCCGCGAAGAACTTCTGCTTCGCGATCAGGAGGCGCTCGCTGGAGTCGTTGAACGCGAACGTATGCGCGGAGCGATCGTCGCGCAGCTTGAAGCCCGCGAGCGCGCGGTTGCAGGCATGGGCGTAGAAGTCGCTGCAGGGCGACGCCTTCGGGTCGACGGGGAACTCCCGGCGCGCGGGGATCTCGCTCGTGGGCGCCGCCGCCGTGAGCGCGCCCGCCAAAAGATAGGTCACTGCTTGGCTCATCGGCATGACGCCTGCCTCCTAAGTTGTTCGACCGCGTGCCCGAGCCCTTCGAGCGAAAGCGGGTACATTTCGGGAAAGACGCCGCGCACGAGCCGAGTCGACGGGATCTGCCAGTACGGCTCGGGCTCGGGATTCAACCAGACGGAATGCGGGATCTTCTGGCGCACGCGCGCCATCCACACGAGCCCCGGCTCCTCGTTGTGGTGGAAGTAGTCGATCGAGCCGCCCGGGGCCGTCAGCTCATACGGGCTCATCGCGGCGTCACCGACGACGATCAGCATCCAGCTGTCGTCGAGACACTGTAGGACGTCGAGCGTCGGCTCGCCCTCCATGCGCGAGACGTCGGTGAAAAGTGTCTCATACATGCAGTTGTGGAAGTAGTAGTGCTTGAACTCTTTGAATCGGGAGAGCTTCGCCGCCGCGGTGAAGAGCCGCTCACATAGCGCGGAGTGCGAGCTCATCGAGCCGCCGACGTCCATCAGCAGAAGGAGGCGCACGGCGTTGCGCCGCTCGGCCTGCATCACGAGCTCGATCTCGCCGGCGTTCTTCGCGGTGGCGCGCACCGTGCCCTCGACGTCGAGCTCTCCAGGGGCGCCGTCACGAGCGAGGCGGCGTAGCTTCTTCAGCGCTAGTCCCAGGTCCCGCGTGTCGAGCACCGCGTCGCCGCGCAAGTTGCGGAAGCGCCGCGCGGCGGCGACTTGCAAAGCGGAGCGCATGCCACTCTCGCCGTGCACGCGCATTCCCGACGGGTGGGCGCCGCCGTGGCCGAAGGGGCTAGTGCCGCCGGTGCCGATCCAGCGGTTGCCGCCGTCGTGGCGCTCTTTCTGCTCGTCCAGCCGCTCCTCGAAGCGCTTCTTGAGCTCCGCGAGGTCGAGCTTCTCCAGCCGCGCGATCTCTTCGGCATCCAGCTTGCGAAAGTTCTTGGCCTCCTCGAGCCATTGCTCGAGCGCGTCCTTGAATGAGGCGGCTTTCTCCTCCACGCCCTGAAAATGCTCGGCGAAGACCTGGTCGAACAGGTCGAACTTCGCCTCGTGCTTCACCAGGAGGCTCCGCGCGAGGAAGTAGAATTGGGTGAGGGACTCGAGCGCGAGGCCTTGCCCGAGCGCCTCGCACAGAGCCATCCACTCCTGCATCGAGACGACGAGGCCGCGGCGGCGAAGGTGAAAGAAGAAGGCGAGAAACAAAGGCTCCGCCCCCTCACCAGCGCTTGGCCGTCGTCTGCTTGCGGATGGCCTCGAGGTCGCCCTCGCGCTTCAGGAGCACGCCGAGGAAGGGCATCTCCTTCTCCAGCCGCTCCTTGCCGATGCCGCCGTGCACGAGTGCCGCGATCCAGTCCACCAGCTCGCTCGTCGACGGGCGCTTTCGGATCTCCGGCTGGTCGCGCAGCCAGTAGAACTTGGTCAGGCAGTGCGCGATGAGCTTCTGGTCGATGTCCGGATGATGCACTTTCACGATGTCGCGCATCTGCGCTTCGTCGGGGAAGCTGATGTAGTGGAAGACGCAGCGCCGCAGGAAGGCGTCCGGCAGCTCTTTGTCCGCATTCGACGTGATGACGACGATCGGCCGCTCTTTCGCGGTGATGCGCTCGCCCGTCTCGTGGACGTCGAAGCTCATCGCGTCGAGCTCGTGCAGGAGATCGTTCGGGAACTCGGGGTCGGCCTTGTCGATCTCGTCGATCAAGAGCACGGAGCGCTCGCCGCGCGAGCCCTTCTCGAAGGCCCTGCCGAGGCCGCCGAGCTTGATGTAGCGCTTCACGTCCTTGACGTCGCCGGTACCGAAGCGACTGTCGTTGAGGCGCTGCACTGTATCGTATACGTACAAGCCTTCCTGGGCTTTCGACGTGCTCTTCACGTGCCAGGTCAGGAGCGGTAGCTTCAAGCCGTCGGCGATGGCATGTGCCAGGAGCGTTTTGCCCGTACCGGGCTCGCCGCGGATCAGGAGCGGCCGCTTGAGAGCGACGGCCACGTCGACCGCGCTGCGCAACTCGGCCGAGGCGATGTAGCGCTCCGTGCCGCCGAAATTCGTCATGCCCTGAGCCTCGTACGCAATGCGAGGACGCGCGCCGCGGCTTCGTCGAGGCGGCGCGCGAAGCTCGCGCTTTTCGCCGCGGCCGTGCTCAAAGAGTCATAGGCGTGGCGGCATTTCTCCAGATGGCGGCAGACGAGAACCATGTCGGCGCCTTGCGCGACGGCTTCCACGATTGCCTCGCCCCAAGCTCCGAGGTCCTGCGCGATCGCCCCCATGTTCATGTCGTCGGAGACGACGACGCCGCCGAAGCCGAGCTCGCGACGCAGCAGATCTCTCATGATCTTGGCGCTGAGGCTCGCCGGCTCCGACGCGAGAGCCGGGTAGATGCAGTGCGAGATCATCACCATAGGCACGTGCGGGAGGAGAGCGCGGAAAGGCAGAAGCTCTCGCGCTCGCAAAGTGGCCTCGGGAAGGTCGATGACGGCCCTGGCCGCGTGCGTGTCGACTTTGGCGTCGCCTTGCCCCGGGAAATGCTTGAGGCAGCCCAGGACGCCCGCGGCCTGCATGCCGCCGAGGAAGGCGCCGGCGCGTTTCACGGCCGGCTCGACCGCCGAAGCGAAGCAACGGTCGCCGATCGCCGTGTTGGTCGGCTCGGTGTCGAGGTCGGCGACCGGCGCGAAGTTCACGTTCACGCCGAGCTTGCGGAGAGCCTCGCCCATAGTGCTGCCGTACGTCGCGATCTTCTGCAGCGACTCGGCATCGTCGCGGCCGCCGGCGAGCTTCAAGGCCGGCCCCGCTTCAGGAAAGTCTGAAGCCCGGATGCGCGCGACGCGCCCGCCTTCCTGGTCGATGGCGATCACGAGCGGCGGCGCCCAGGACGGACGCAGGCGCTGCAGATCGCGGGTCAAGAGCGCGAGGTCGCGCCAGGTGCCCGGATCTTTGGGAACGTTGCGGCCGAAGAGGGTGACCCCGGAGACGGCCGCGTCGCGCAGAAACTCGCGCTCGGCATCGGTGAGGCCCGTCCCCTCGACGGCGCAGACGAGTACGGCGCCGGCGGCGTCCATTAGCTATTCGTCGATGATCTGGAGAATGTAGCGCTTCGACAGCTTAGCGGCGGCACAGTTCAGGATCGTCCGGATCGCGTCCGCGGTGCGTCCCTGGCGGCCGATCACTTTGCCGATGTCTTCTTTCGCGACCTTCAGCTCGATGATGTTCGTTTGATTGCCCGAGATCTCGCTGATCTCGATGCGGTCGACTTCGTCGACGAGCGCCTTCGCGATGAACTCGACTAAGTCCTTCATCGAGACGAGATCGGAAGGGGAAGTGGAATCAGCCATGATCAAGTCCGTCCGCAGTTGGAGCTACTTCAACTCAGTTCCCGGGAGGCCAGCGGGTGTCCCTGTACTTCCCAGTCCTAAGTTTATAAGATAACCGTCCGTAAGAGAAGCCGTCAAAGACCTGGCGCAGAGGGGAAGAAGCCGTGGCCGAGCTGACCACCGAGCACACGTTCAATGGCTCGATCGACGATGTCTTCGCGGGCATCCGCCGTTTCGAGAAGTACCCCGACCACCTGGCCGGCGTGACCGGGATCTCCGTCCTGCCGCCGACCAAGCCGAAGTCGATCGGGCGCGTGCGCTACGAGCTGAAGATCATCAAATCGTTCTACTACACGCTGAACATGTTTGAGGAGAAACCAAACCGGATTTGGTGGGACCTCGACGAGTCCAACATCATGAAGCAAAGTACCGGCTCCTGGACCTTCAAGGATCTCGGCGGCGAGAAGACGAAGGCGACCTATAAGCTCGACATCAACTTCAAAGGGCTCGTGCCTTCGGCGATCGTCGATCAGATCACCAAGGCGAACCTTCCGGGGATGTTCCGAGGCTTTCAGGATCTGATCGATCTCAAGGGCAAGTAGTCAGCGCAGGGCGCGCAGGTCGGACCAGTCGACGACGAAAGTGCTGCCCCCGAGGGATCGCGTTTGAAGGACGTCCGCGAGCTCGAGCCCGAGCTTCTCCAGTCCGGACCTGAGCTCCGCGGTCTGGGCCTCGGTCGGCCGCCCTGGGTCGGGTCCATAGGGCATGACCATCCCCAGAGGCCCATCCTGCGGCTCGACCAGGTCCCACGGCGGCACCATGGGGAGGCGGACTGTCGACCGACTGACGCGGCGCATGGCTTCTAGCCAGTGGCGACGATCCGGGGTCCGTGGCTGCGCGAACGAGGGGGTGGCGAGCTTGAGCACCAGACTGTCTAAAGAGTGCGCAGCCGTGCTCGGACCGGGCAGGGCGAGCGGGACCCGGAAGGCCTGGAAATGACTTCCCGTCCCGAGCCACGTAGCCCCCGGGGCGGGCTTGCCGTCGCGGGTTGCGCGGCGCAGTGCCTCTTCCGCCCAGGACCGGTCGTAAGCCGCTGCAAACGCTTCCTTCAGGTTCATTTATGCCGCCAAAATCATAAGTGTTTTCGAGATCTTTTCAGATAGAAATAGCGTACACAAGGGGGTTGCGGTATGTTCGCCGCCAGACGATCCGTAGACGCTGAGCTGTAGCTTCCCAAGCCCCTTTTGACCCCAAGCGGCCTCGTCCGTATCCGGTGGTTCCCCGGCTGTTGCCAACAGTCCGGATTTTCAAGGGAAAAGCCTGGAGCGAATCCGTGTCCCACGACCCCGACATCGTTGCCGTACGTTCCACGTTCCTGCGTGGTATGCGTCTTGCTTCGTACTCGGTCAGATGGGGCATCCCACAAGCTGGATTCGATGCAGGCTGAGCGCCCGTAGCGCAAATTGGAGGATTCGAGATGCAAGGTTCCGAAACCCAGAAGACCAACGTCGTTTCGCTCTTCAACGCCCGCGACAAAGCGGTCGACTCGGCCAGCCAGGCGGAGACCGGAGCCGACGACGAATCCTTCGAAGCGACGATGGAGCGCAATAAGCGCAACAAAGACCGCATCGAGAAAGAGCGCTTGAACGCCAACAAGTCGGTTTTGCGCTCGTACCGCATCAAGAACTAATGCCTCGGTCCTGATGCGGCGGACTGCCTGGTTCGCCGCTTGCAAAGCTTCCTCGTGTGCCGCCCCGACCGCGCATCGCCGGTCCACCCCCAATCTCTGAAGTCGTTGCTGCTGTAGTTGTTGCCGTTGTGCTAACTGTTGTTGATCTCGTGTATGAAAGCGGGTGCCAATTGAAAGACTCCAAAGACTCCTCCTCTGAGCAAGCCACCTCCGGCCAAGTCGTCGACCTCGCCTCGTTCCGCAAGAGCAAGGAGACCAAGACCGAGTTCGGTCGCGGTCGCGAGCCTCTCTACGTCAGCCATCTGAACGGCAAGGTCACGGGCAAGCCCGACCAGAAGCGCCCGGGCGAGTCCGCCGATTTCGGCGACCGTCTCACCCGCATCCGGTCGAGCCTCGAGAAGATCAACCGTCTGATGGCCGACCTGAAGAAGATGTCGGCCGACGGCCCGACCCCGATCGCGACGGCGCCGACGTCGGTCGACGCGAAGAAGAAGTAATCGATTCGCGGCGCGAGCGAGGCTAGACTTGCCCGCATGAGCCGTAAAAGCATCTCCTCCATCTTCGTCGCCCTGCTCGTGGCTTTCGCCGCGTACAGGGCGTTCTTTCATTTGCAGAAGACCGAGCTGCGCAACGCCAAGCAGGACGGACAAGTGATCGTCGCCTTCGGCGACGGCCATGCCGAGAAGCTCGGCAACGAGATCGCCGGCCGCAAAGTGATCAACCTGGGGCGCTCGGGCGACACCAGCGTCGCCGCGGTCTCGCGCGTCGCCGAGCTGGCGGCGGCGAAGCCAAACTACGTGCTCGTCGCGCTCGGCAGCGAGGATCTCGAGCAGCGCATGACGCTGGACGAGACGCTCGGCGCGCTCGAAACCGTGATCACCAAGGCGCAGGACGCCGGCGCCTTGGTCATCTACCTGCCCATCGAGCCGCCGCCGGGGACTGGCGACAATTGGCTAATGGCCATCCGGGACCTCGTCCGCAGCAAGTCCGCCGTTTACGGACAAGCTGGGGCCGCAGATAGCCTGAAGACCCTTTTCTAGAGTCGCGATCGTGCCCTTGTTCGTTCTGGTACTCGCCATCTTGTGCGCCTTGATGCCCGGAAAGGCCGAGGCGGAGCCGAAGCTTTCGCGCCAAATCGCGGTGGACGCGGGCCGTTTCGACCCGGAGAAGACCGAGTTCGCGCTGATCAACGTCGGCGCCAGCGACGACGAGCCCTGGATGGTCGGCGGCCATCTGGTGCTCGTGGCGCGCTCGGATCTGGGCGAATACGCCTTCGACTGGGGCATCTTCGACTCCGACAAGCCGAACTTCCTGCTGAATTACATGCGCGGCATCCTGGAGTACGAGCACATCGTGCGGCCCTTCGGCCGTTTTCTGCGCGGGATCAAGAGCGATCATCGCGCTGTGACCTTGCGGCAACTGCGCTTGAGCACCGAGCAAAAGAAAAAGGTGATGGCGGCCCTGGTCGTCTGGGGCAAGCCGGAGAACGTCACCTACGCCTATGACGTCGTGGCGAAGAACTGCGCGACGGTGATCCGCGACGTCCTCTTCGAGGCGCTCGGCGCCAATTTCCGCGAGGATCTGCAGCAGTCGGCCGGGATGTCGGCACGCGACGCGGGGCGGCTCGCCTTCGGGCACGCGCCCCTGGTATACCTGCTCGGCGAGGCGGCGTTCGGCTCGCGGATCGACGTCCTGCGCAGCAAATGGGACCTCGTCTACTTGCCGATGACGTTTCCGCGGATGCTCCAGGATCTGCCGGCGTACGACGACTCCGGGGCGCGGATCCCGGCGACCAAGCTCTTGATGGAGCCGCAGACCGTGCTCGAAGGCGAGAGCCTCGACGTCAGTCGGCAGCACTGGACCCTTTGGTGCGGAATCGGACTTTTCGTACTGATCGCGATCTTGGTGGCGGCGAAGATGCGGCGGACGTTCCGCGTCTTGGCGGTTGGCGGCGGCGTCCTCTTCGGCGTGGTCAGCGTCGTCCTGATCCTAATGTGGACCGCGACGCAGCACACGATGACCCACGAGAACTTCAACCTCGGCTTCTATTGGCCGGTCGATATCCTGCTCGTGACCTTCGGCATCGAGCGGTTTCGCAGGCTGAGCCTCGGGCTCGCGGCCGCGCACCTGGGCGTCGGCCTCTTCTTCGTCCTGATGTGGGCGGTCGGGGTCGTGCGGCAGGATCTTGGGGAAACGGCGGCCTTTGTGCTGCCGCTTTGGGCCGGGGTCTTCTACTTCAGCTTAAGAACGCCTTTCAAAACCTGCCCGGTCTAGCGACTCTGAGATTCAGTTCTTCAGTGTAAGCGCAGGTTTCCGGGCGTACACAGAGGCACAGAATTTCTGAGGCACTGACCGGACAGGTTTTGATAGGCGCTCTAAGTCTTCACTTGGCCAAGGTACGGCAGGTTCCGGTAGTACTGATCGAGGTCGAGACCGTAACCGATGACGAACTCGCGCGAGATCTCGAAGCCGACGTAGTCGAGCTTGTGGTGCATCGTGTGGGCTTCGGGCTTCGACAGGAACGCCGCGACCTTCAACGACTTCGGGCCGCGCACGGCGAGCGTGTCGAGCAGGTAATCGATGGTGTGACCGGTGTCGATGATGTCCTCGACGAGCAGGACGTGCTTGTCTTTCACGTCGGCCGAGAGGTCGAGGGTGAGCCGGACGCTGCCCGTCGAGGCGGTGCCGGAGTAAGAGGCGACGCCGATGAACTCGACGGAGAGCGGCAGGTCGATGGCGCGCACCAGGTCGGCGAGGAAGATGAAGGCGCCCTTCAGGACGCCGACGACGACGACGGGCTCGCCTTTGTAGTCTTTCGTGATCTGCGCGCCGAGCTCCTTGACGCGGGCGGCGATCTTTTTCTCGTCGAAGAGAGGCGCGTAGCTCAGATCTTTCTTGTAGCTCATCCGGGACTGACCTCGATCGCTTGCGTCACGAGCTCGTGGAGCCGCGCGCGGTGTTTCTGCCCCAGGTCAAGGACCTCGCCGTGGTCGACGGAGGTCGACAGGCCGCCGGCCAGGTTGGAGACGAAGGATAAACAACAGACCTTGAGGCCCAGGTGGCGGGCGGCGATCGTTTCCTGCACGGTGCTCATGCCGACGACGTGCGCGCCGAGGCGGCCGAGCATTGCGGTCTCCGCCGGCGTCTCGTAGGTGGGGCCGAGGAGGCCGGCGTAGACGCCTTCGGTGACACCGCCTTTGCCCTTGATCGCGAGGCGCCAGGCGGGGTCGTAAGCGTTCACCATGTCGACGAACACGCGCGCCATGGCCCGCGATTCGGCGGAGGCGAGGCAGTTGCGGCCCGTGAGGTTCATGTGGTCTTTGACGAGCACGACCTCGCCCGGCCGGTAAGAGACGTCGACGCTGCCGGCGGCGTTGGTCAAGAGGACGTTCTTCACGCCGGCGGCCGCGAAGGCGCGCAGGGGGAAGACGACCTCGTCGGGGGTCCAGCCTTCGTATAAGTGCACGCGTCCCGTCATGACGGCGACGCGGCGGTCGCGCACGGTGCCGAACACGAGGCCGCCGCCGTGGCCTTCGACGGCGGGCACCGGGAAGTACGGCACCTCCGCGAGGGTGACGTTGGCCTCGACGCTCTTCACCTGCGCCTCGAAACCGCGGAAGCCCGAGCCCAAGACGACGAGGGTCTCGGGGAAGGGGCGGCCACCGAGGCGCAGCTGCAGGAATTTGGCGCTTTCCTCGAGGCGGCGGAGGTAAACGTCAGGGCCGCGGGCGGTGGGGGTCGAGCTCACAGGATCTCCTTGATCAGCACGTCGGCGTCGGGGGAATGGGCGGCCGGGGCCTCGCCGACGCGGTAGGCCGCGCGCACGAGCGCCGCGGCCTTCTCGGCGCGCTCGGCGCCTTCGGCGTGGACGACCGCAAGCGGCGCGCCGCGCTCGACCTTGTGGCCCACGCGCTTCAACTGGGTGAGGCCGCCCCAGGGCTCGATGGCGTCGGTGACGAGGCGGCGGCCGCCACCGAGCTCGACGACGGCGAGACCGAGCGCGCGCACGTCGATGGAAGCGATGTGGCCGTCGCGCTCGGCTTTGATCTCGACCTTCGTCAGCGGCCGCGAAAGGGACGCCGGATTTTCCAGGAGCGCCAGGTCGGCGCCTTGGGCGCGGGCGATCTCGAGGAATTTCTTCAGGGCGGCGCCGGAGCCAAGGTGCGCTTCGAGACGCTTGCGGATGGCTTCCAGCGACTCCGTCGGGCGCGCCAAGCGGACCATCTCCGTCGCGAGCGCGAGGGAAAGCTCGCGGGTGTCGGCCGGGCCTTTACCGGCGAGGACCTCGAGGCATTCCTGGACCTCGAGCGCGTTGCCGGCGCGGTCGCCGAGCGGGGAGCTCATGCCGGTGAGAAAACAGCGCATTGCGAGGCCGCAGCCTTCGCCGACCGCCTTCAGCGCGCGGGCCAAAGTGCGCGCGGATTCGAGGTCGCGCATGAAGGCGCCGCTGCCGAACTTCACGTCCATGACGAGGCCGCCCAGGCCGGCGGCGAGCTTCTTCGACAGGATCGAGCCGACGATGAGCGGCGTCGACTCGATGGTCGCGGTGACGTCGCGGAGCGCGTAGAGCTTGCGGTCGAGCGGCGCGATGCGCTCGGTCTGGCCGATGATGAAGCCGCCGTGCGCGTCGAGGATCTTGCGCGCTTCGGCCTCGGTCGGGCGGACGTTCCAGCCGACGGCCTCGAGCTTGTCGAGCGTGCCGCCGGTGTGGCCCAAGCCGCGGCCGGCGATCATCGGGACGCGGACGCCCTCGAGGACGACGAGCGGGAGGACGACGAGCGAGGTCTTGTCGCCGACGCCGCCGGTCGAGTGCTTGTCGACGACGCTCGCCTTCGGCTCGGGCCAGCTCAGGACGTCGCCGGAGTCGCGCATCACGCGGGTCAAGGCGGCGCCTTCGGGCGGCGTCATCCCTTTGAAAAAGATCGCCATGAGCATCGCGGTCACCTGGTAGTCGGCGACCTTGCCCGCGAGAAAGCCGTAGAAAAAGGCGCGCAGCTCGTCTTCACCGAGCGCCTCGCCTTCCCTTTTCTTGCGGATGAGCTCCTGGGCCAACATCAGTGGGCGACACCGGCTTTCAACGGCGCGAAGCCGGTCGTGGCGAGGACGACGCCGTAGTTCTTGTCGAAGAGCTGGCTCGTCGACGAGCGGCGCGAGCTGCCTCGGGCCTCGACTCGGAACCACTGTGCATCCTGGGGCGCAGAGAAATTGACGGTGACGGTGCGCAGGGCGCCACCTTCGGCGGTGGGATCGGGGATCAGCTCTTTTTTGATCTGCCCGGTCTCCGTATAGATGAAAAGATGGCGCGGGCGCACCTCGGGCGAGTTGGCGACTTCGACCACGAGCTCCCAGTCACCACGTTGGGGCGGCTTCGGCCGAAGCTCCACGACGCGCCGCGCGGCGCCGGCGCTGAGGACGGAGCGACCCGCGCGCAGCTCGCTGGCGAGGGCCTGCGGGTTCGAGCCGTCGAGGCCGGCTTTGGTCGGAAAGAGGATGCGCGGGAAGTAGAGGCCGGTGCCGGCGTGCGCCAGGGCGGAGACGGAGGTTACGACGAGCGGCTGTTTGCGCTTACGCTGCATACGGCCGGCAGCGGCGAGGAGCTCCGACTGCTCGATGCCGGGAGCGCAGCCGAAGAGGCGGACGGCGTCGACCTGAAGGCGGCGGGCGATCTGCTCGTACTCGGTGAGCGTGACGCCCGTGACGGGGCAGCCGAGCTCGAGGATGCCGGCTTCCAGGTCGCGACTGCGGGCCAGCTTGGCGAATGCGGCGAGGGCGCCGCCGCCGGCTTTTTTCTTTTGCTCCAGCCACCGCGTCTCGAGATCGGGAGTCGAGGGAAAGTAGCGCAAGGTGAGGCCGGTGCCTTCGTCGACGATCTCGAGCGCGGCCAGCCCTTCGGTCGTGGGGCTCTCCGCCGGCGGGCCGAAGGCTCGAGCCGTGCCGGCGCCTTCGGCAGGAATCAGGACTTGGACGCCGAGCGCTTGCTGGTAGAGCTTGCTCACGGCCGGAGAGCGCGGCGGCAGCACGGCGGCAAGATCGGCGGCGAGGTAGGCCGCGGCGTTCGGGATCGCGGTGTCGTAGGTGCGCGCGGGACACTGGTGCCCGCGGGTCTCGGCCTCCACGACACGGACGCGCGCGTTGCAAAAGACGCCGTCGCCGCCGCGGGCGAGCTCGACCACGTAGGCTCCGGATAGGAGCGGCAGCTCGACCGGCCATTCTCGGACGAGGAAGCTGTTGTCGGACAAGCGCACCGCACGCGGCTGCAGGGCCGCGGCTTGGGTGGTGACGGGCAGGCCTTTCGGCTGATCGAGGCGGTTGATCGTGACGATCGCCGGGGCATGGTCTTCGCCCGGATCCAGCCGGACGCCGCCCGCGATGCGCGCGGGGAGATCGATCGCGCGCTCGCCGCCGGCGGCGAGAGAGAGCTGAGGGATGTCCCGGAGGACGCGGCCGGAGCGAGTGTCGGCAAGGCGGTAGCCGTCGGCTTTCGGCAGCGGCGCCTTGAGGACGTCGCCGGCGAAGAGCGCGGTGTAGAAGATCGAGCGGCCGGTATGGTCGTAAACGAAGACGGGTTGAGCGACCTCCTGGCCGCCGGCGTCCCCTGCCGCGAGGGAGAGCTTCAGGATGGCGGAGGCCGGAATGTCGGCCTCGCAGTTCGCCGTGTTTTTCTTGTACATGCACGCTTTGACGTTGGCGGCGGCGGCGAGGGCTTGCGAGGCCGCCTCGCGGCCGACGAGGATCTGCCAACCTTCGGCGGCGGGGCCGGGGCCGCCGGACTCCGGCGTCAAGGTGAGCTGGCCGAGCTGCTCTTCGGCGTCGAACGGCCGGAAGCCGACGACGGCGACGATCTCCGCGGCGCGGTAGCGAAAGAGATACGGCACGCCGTGCAGGGTGCCCAACATGACCTCCGGCGGGATCAAGTTCTGCGCGCCGACCGAGCGGAAGCGCAGGCGCCACAGGGCGGCGCGCGTCGACGAAGCTGCGGCGAAAACGTCAGGCAGAATGGCGAGGCGGCCGGTGGCGGCGTCGAGGCGGAAGCTCACGGCCTGGCGCGGCGCGTCGGGCGAGGTGCCGGTGAAGACGTAGGTCGCGAGCGCGAGATTCTTGGCGCGATCGATGCCGACGTTCACGCCGGAGGAGCGGTAGCTGCCGCCGCCGGGCGTCTTCGCGGAGATCTCGATGCGGCCGGCGGCGCCGAGCGAGCGCCACGTCTCGCCGCGACGCTCGATCAAGGCGACGACGGCCGGCTGCCATTCCTCGGAGACGGGCTCGGGCGGGACGCCGGCAAGCACGGCCTGGAGCTTCGGCGCGGAAAGAAGGACGTGGCCTTCGTACGGTGAAAGATGCGGGAATCGGGCCACGGTGGCGCGCGAGATCGGCTCGGCGAAGAGCGCCGGGGGGCCGTCGGCGACGGCAGGCGTCGTGGGGGCAGACGCTTGAGCGGGCGGGGGCGCGGGATCTAGCGTCGCTGGTTCGGCGGGCGTCGCCTGATTTGCGGGGCTGGGCGGAGGGGCGGCCGTCGGCCCAGCGCCGGTCGTAGCCGTAGCTCCCTGCAGCGCCCCCTGATTTTGGCTATCGGGGCCCGACGGCTCGGCATCCGTCACACATGAGAGAGGAAGCAGAAGCGCCGCCGCCAACAGCAGCTTTGCACAATGATTCCAAACACATGAGACGGGTTGAAAGGTCTTGTTTTCGCTGAGAAATATTGACATTGGCAAAGTTTTGTGCAAACTTCACGGCCCTACTTCAAATCGAGCTACTTTTCTACGAGGGCGCGCCGCATGAACCTTGAGACTTCCAAGGACTATCAATCGAACAAGGTCAAAAGGCTGCCGCCTTCTGTCGTGAAAGATATCGAGCTCAAAAACCATGCGCGGCGCCTCGCGAATCTGTCGCCGATCAGGATCAAAGTCAGAACCTGCATCTCTTGCAGCGCGCTGTTCGAGTCGGCCGGGAATCGTACCTGCGGCTGTAACACCCGGAGTACGGGTTATATTGCAGGACGTGAGATCATCTGACAACGAGTATCCGGTACGTTAATGATGCGTCCAGCGGCCCCTTCGGGCCGCTTTTTTTGTCTCAAGCCAAGTTTCCTTTAGCCGATAGCCAAGAGGATGGCAGACGAGATCAAATTCGACCGGGCTCCCTACAAAGTCACCTACGTGGACCTGCACGGGGAGAAGAAGACTTTGCGCCGGGTGCCGCCGGCGAAGCTCCACGACGCCCTCCCGACCGACGTCGTCCGGCTCGACCGCAAGCGGAGCGACGACTTCCAGGCCGGCCAGGACTACGAGGTCGCCGGCATCTCGCCGCGGCAGCCGAACGTCCTGCAGCTCAAGCGCACTGACGGGCAGACGACCTTTGTCGAGTACTTCGACACGACGCTGAAGGAGGAGGTCGCCGTCCGTGAAGGGGTCGACCCGCGCGACCGGCCGCAGAACAACAAGTACTTGCTCTGGCCTTAGCGGCGCGACGGGTTGACGTCCGTGAGATCGGACTTAGGTTCTCCGTTGGAGGACCTGCCCATGGGCGCAGCGCTGGCAAGTGACATGATTCAATCGCTGCGGACGGCCGTGCGCGAGCCGAGCTTCACGCTCGAGACGACGCCGGAGGCCTATCGATTCGAGGCGGTGCTGCCGGAGCTGGCGGCGGAGACGCTGCATGTGCGGCTCGATACGGGGACGCTGCGGATCACAGCGCGCTGTGAGGCGAAGGCGTTGGGGGACGGATTTTTTAGCTACGTGCGGGAGAGACGGGTCGACGAGAGGTTCGATTTGCCGGGGGATGCGATCTCGACCGGGTGGCTGATCGAGCGGTGCGGGGAGCGGGTGGTGGTGACGATTGGGCGGCTCGGAGACGAAGCCTAGGAGCGTGGGACACATTCACCGCGAAGGCGCCAAGGGCTGACCGCCAAGGCGTCGATTTTTTTAACCGCAAAGGACGCGAAGTTCGCAAAGATTTTTTGGACTTCGTCGTCGGGCCGCTTGTGCGCGACCCCCGAGAAGGTTAACGGCGCATGCGAATCATAAAAACCCTTTGCGAA
>JANOTL010000141.1:0-4380 GCA_031416315.1 Pseudomonadota bacterium | reverse complement strand
TTCTATGAGCTCCATGGGCGAGAGCAGCACCGCCCGGGTACCGTCCGAGAACACGCGTTTCATGGCGTACACGAGGTCGCCATTTTCGGTGACGCTCAGGCGGTCGGTTGCGAGCGGAGGACGAGTCATATAGGCGACGAGTTCTTCGAGACGGCCCCTGTTCGCCGCGCCGACGAAGGTGGCGGCCTGCAGATTGAAGCCGTTGATGGTGGCGCATTTCGTGCCCTTAACAAGTGGTGCCTCCTCCTCGAAGCCGAAGCCTTTACCGATCTTTCTGACGAACTGCCCGGCGCGTGGACCGAAGGTGATCTTGCTCTGCACGGAGGCGCCAAGCGCGGCGGTGATGGCGGCGTTATCCTGGAACATCGCGTCGGCGTCGGGTCGCATGACGAACTCGGCGTCGCTATCCAGATAGCCGTGACGGCGTAGGAGCTTGACGGTGCGCCTCGAGATCTTTTCTACGACAAGGCCGACGTCCTCGTCGCTTGGTCCGGCAAGCACGTGAAGACGCGGCGCGGCCCCCACAACTCCGGGCGTCGCGTAGACGCCGTCCAGGGCCAAGATGTGGAGGTGCAACGCCGCGTTGAGCGCTGACCCGCTGCGCTGGATGAAGGTGATAGCACCGGGAAGCGGCGAGGTGACGCCTTCGGCCTTGGCCTTCTTCGAGTAGAACTTGCCGATCTCGCTGGTCGCGATCTTATTGACTTTGCTGAGTAGCCGATTATTGGCGGCGAGCCAAAACCTGAGCGCAAAGGGAAAAGTCAGCACCCATTGCCGATACGGCGCGTGTGGCAGCACGTGGTCAATGAGGTGCTCGACGGCCTCTGCCATCCGCCTTCCGAAGCAACTTGGGCAGAAACCCCTACCCTTGCAGCTAAACCCAACCGGCGCCTCATAGGGACAGCCCGGACAAAAAGTCAGGACGAAGCCGTATTGAAGGATGCCGCATTTCAGAAAGTCGCGCACCTCTTTGGCCACGCGCTCCGGCACGGGTCGACCTTCGGTCTCTCTGTCAGCGATGAACGTCTCGACATTCGCCGCCAGCGTTTTATAGAGGACCGTGTCCTCGGGCTGGCGTCGTCGATACTGATACTGACGTGCTGCGGCGCTGTGGTCCATGCCGTGAACATCGCAGAGCTAGCCCAGGCACTGCGAACGACATGCGACATGTCCGTGGGATCTTGACGACAAGTGGCCTACACAAACGAGCGAGGAGGGACGCGCGCACATGGCAGCCGGGGACAGGACGAAAGTCTGGTTTAGCGAGGTCGATGCCATTCTGGTCTCGCGGTGGAAGGGCGCCATGTCGGGGGCGGACCTCGGGGCGTTAGCGGCCGACCTAACCGCCTCGGTGACGAGACTGCGGGAAGGGCGGGGAATATTGCCGCCGACCATTCATTGCCGGGGGTGCTAGACGAGCGCTCGCGCAAGGCCGCCAGTGATCCACGCCGGCGGAGTAATATTTGCCGCTAGGCGTCTTGGCTTGATTAGCGACACCGAAGTGCCCGGCCTCCAAGCCATGTGGCGCCGGTACTGGGCGCAACAAAGGCACACCCGAGCGGGGCAAGGCCAGGAGGGGGTCGGTGAGCAGCAAACGCGACCCGCGACCGATGTCACTAGCGGTGTCCAAGGATGGGTGACCGCGTCGCCTCCACGCCATGGCAGCAATTTGATTGCAGACCGTCTCGACACCGAAGGCATGCTAAGACGCTCAATGCGAGCAGGCACAGCGCAGGGGCCTTAACTCGCGAGCCGAAGTGACAGCCGATCACCCGCCATCTCTCACCCCCTGTCTTGGGCGAAGGAGATCGTACGTCATGAGGACCTCCTCAGGGCTGCCGATGACGTCCTCGACCGTCTCTTGCCGCGTATCTTCGCGAAGCACGATCTCAGCCACGTCCACGTCGCTGAGCTGGGCTCCACCGAAGCGTGCCGCAGCGAGATTCTCGACGGCGCCCGGTGCGATGCGCAGCACGATCGGGCGCGCCGGCGAAACCAGGCGCCAGGCGTCAAAGGGCACGGGCTCGGCCAAATCGCGCACGCCAGCGACGACCAGCGCCTCCCGCAGCGACATCATGCGCAGGCGTCCGCCTAGGAAGCCGCGCCCGATCAGCGGGTCGAAAACATAACGTCTGTAGGCCGCCTGCGCTTCTACGAGGAGGTCCGCGACTCGGTCGTCGAGCGTTGCATTGAGCTCGCCGGCGATTCGCGCCGCCGCCTCCGCCTCGTTGCGCTCTTTCGTCGCCATGAGCTCGCGCCAAGCCAGAGCCTCTGCCATCCGCCGTTTGAGCCGTGGGAAGAGCCCGTCGGCATAGGTCTCGACGTTGAGAATGGTGATGGTGCTGTCGGCGTTCGTCGCGGCGCGATCGATCGAGATGCCGTGCTCGCTCACGAGGAGACGCTTCGCCGTGCGCGACGCCGTATCAATGCGCCAATCAATCCGGAGCCCGACGTCGTAGCGCGGCTGGGCGAGGTTGATCGTCGTCGCCGTCGTCTTCGAGTCCAGCACCACTTCGAGCCCTAGGCTATAGCGATCTTCGTAGGAACCGAGGCGCGCTTGGCCCTCGGTAAGAGCGGTGCCGCGCATCAAGATGCCGCGCACGTACTCTTGAATCGCGCGCGTCTCGCGAAACGGCAGCTGCGCGAGCTCGTCCAGGAAGGACCGGTCGACGGCGACTTCGAAGAGTAAATTGCCGGGCTCCGTGCCATCCTGCGCGGGAGCGGGCGACGAAAGCGCGAAAGCAGCGACGGCGAAGCGCACGGCGTGAGCGAGGTCCATGGCGTCTCTCCCAAACGGCCCGAAGTCAGCGATGACACCGGTCACGGTTCATTGGTAATCCTCCGCCGCCGCATTATCAACGGCGCCATTTTCCCGTCTCGAATCGACGACAGGAGTGTTGTTTTCCGCATTCACTGCGGTTCGGCGCCGTTGTCGGGGTCTTGCCGATCTCCTTCCGATCGGTTAAACTGTTGCATCAACTGCCAAACTTACGGATAAAATATGACGATGCGCCGAACCGCCGCCGTTTTCGTCTTCATGTGTCTTACCGCCTGCAAGACGGCCGAAACGTCAGAACTTCGCGTGGCCGGGGCTGACGCGAGCGCGGCTCAGGAGATTTCATGCGAGGTCACGATCGTCGGCGGCGGGCCAGCTGGTGTGTATGCCGCTTACCGTCTCGGCGAGAAGCTACACGATCGACTTTGCCTATTCGAAAAGGAGGCGCAGCTAGGCGGCCGAATGCATGACGAGACGCTTAGCGGCAGCGCGGACTCGAAGGACCCTACCGCGATCTTGGAAAAATCAAATCCATCCATTCTGTAGAGGTGCCATATGCTGCGTTTGATCCTCATCGCCGCCATCTCGGCCCTCCTCTTGAGCGCCTCGGGCTATTATGCCTGCAGCGCGCCAGTCGATGGCAATTCGAGCTCGGCCGACAAACCGAAGCCCGGAGCATCTGGCGCGAGCGGCGGAAGCGGATCGTCCGCGACCTCAGCTTCCGTTCCAGACCCTGCATCGACGTGTGTGCACAAAGGCAAGACTCACGCCGAAGGCGAAAAGTTCGACGACGACTGTAACTCTTGCACGTGCCAAGGCGGTAGGGCCTCTTGCACGGAGCTAGGTTGCAGCAGCGGGCAAGGCTGCGAGCAGAACGGAGTCAATTACGCCGAGGGCGACGCGGTGCCTTCCCTGGATAGCTGCAATTCCTGCAACTGCGTCGACGGCCAGATCAGCTGTACCGAGATGGGCTGCGTCGAGTCAACGGGCCTCGAGGTGACGCAGCTGACCGTTGGATCGGATCAGAGCGAGCTCGCCGACGGCGACACCGGCAATCTCCTAGTCCGCGACCAAGCGACGCTGACGACGCAGCTCAAGGCTCTCTTCGGCAATGACGACGGCCTCACCGTCGACTTCGCCCAGTATGTCGTGATCGGCGTACGACGGACTGGGAGCAACGGTGGCATGAGCTTCGCGATCTCCAAGGTCGAGCTGACCGCCAAGGGCATCGAGGTCGACGTGACCGAAACTCGCGGCGGAGCGAATTGCAACTCGACTCAAGCGCTTGTCAATTTGGCGCAGCTCGTAAAGGTCAAGCTGACCCCAGAGCTGAAGTCCAAGCTCGTCGGCATCGATGACGTCTCGGACGTGACCTTCAACGCCAAGTCCGTGACGAAGGACTGCCCCAAAGGCTGAGGCAGCGCTCTCTTCGTCCTCGGCTCCCTCGATCAAGGGCACGGCACGCCGGTAGGCCGTTCGAAGGGGTCTCCCTCTTTAGGCAAGTTCCTCGTTCGCGCAACGATGGCCTCGGACAGCGGCGGTTGGGGGCCCTCAGCCGAGGCTTTCTGGCCGCAGGCGCTAGAAGGGTGCGCACAACTTGGGCA
>JANOTL010000140.1:0-25298 GCA_031416315.1 Pseudomonadota bacterium | reverse complement strand
AGCATGATCGCATCCTGGATGCCGTAGGTCATCCACGCGTTCGCCGGCGCGCCGTCGCGACCGGCGCGCCCCGTCTCCTGAGAATAGGCCTCGAGATTCTTCGGCAGATCCAAGTGGGCGACGAAGCGCACGTCCGGCTTGTCGATGCCCATGCCGAACGCGATCGTCGCGACGACGATGACGCCGTCTTCCTTCAGGAAGCGGTCGAGGTTCCGGGCGCGTTCGTCCGACGGCATGCCCGCATGATATGCGAGCGCACGCTTGCCTTTGCTCGCCAGGAACTTGGCGACGCCTTCGACGCTTTTGCGACTCAAGCAGTAAACGATGCCCGCGTCGTCCGGATGCTCCTCGTCCAGGAAGGCGAGGAGCTGCTCCCGCGCTTTGACTTTCTCGGTGATGCGGTACCGGATGTTCGGGCGGTTGAAGCTCGAGACGAAGACGCGGCCGTTGCGCAGCTTCAGGCGCTCGAGGATCTCGTTGCGCGTGCGCTCGTCCGCCGTGGCGGTGAGCGCGATCCGCGGCACGTCGGGGAACTCCTCCGACAGCAAGGAGAGCTGCAGGTAGTCCTTGCGGAAGTCGTGTCCCCACTGCGAGATGCAGTGCGCCTCGTCGACGGCGAAGAGCGAGATCTTCGCCCGTTTGAAGAGGGCGATCGTGCCCGACGAGGTGAGACGCTCGGGAGCGACGTAGAGGAGGTCGAGCTCGCCTCGCAGGAGCTTCGCTTCGACCTGCTGCGCTTCGCGCAGGCTCAAAGTCGAATTCAGAAAGGCGGCCTTCACGCCGAGCTCGCGCAAGCGGTCGACCTGGTTCTGCATGAGGGCGATCAAGGGCGAGATCACGATGCCGGTGCCCTCGCGGGCAAGCGCCGGGACCTGAAAACAAAGCGACTTGCCCCCGCCGGTCGGCATGAGGACGAGCGCGTCGCCGCCCCCGATCACGTGCCCGATCGCCGCTTCCTGATGGCCGCGGAAGCGCTCGTACCCGAAAGTCTTGCGCAAAATATCGAGGGCTGAGGAAGAAGCAGGGGGAGACATCGCGGCTCCGGAGCGACCGGGAAGAGCATCGGTTCAGGTCAATATAGTCAGCGCAGCGAGAGTAGGAAAGTCCTCGAGCGCCCCGGAACCGCGATGTCACTGGCAACCGAGGTCACCAGATCGTAGAAGGAAAAGGGAAGGAGCGGAAAGATCAGTCTTGGTGGCTGTAGAGCTTGGTCGTCTCGCCGGTGGACGAGTCCTTGAGCTCGGCCACAATGAGGGCCGGCACTAGGTCGTCGCACAGGCGCGTACGATGGTCGAGCACTTTCACTTCGAAGCGCGCCTCGAGGGTCTCGATCTCACCGAGCCAGATCTGGCTGCCGCACTCGGTCGCATCGAAAGCGAGGTTGAAGAAGCGGGGATTGCGGGGGACGTAGATCTCACAAACTCCGTTCAGTCCCTGCTCGAGCAGGCCGAACTCGCCGGTGAGCGTCCCCTTGTCGAGGGTAAGGAACTGGTGCACGTCGCAAAAGTCGCTGGGGGTGACGTTCGGCTGCGAGTACATCTTCCATTTGCCGGGCTGGAGGGGAATCGTTTGCGCGATCGCGGTGGAGCCCAGCGTGAGCGCGATGAGGGCGCTGCAGAAGGTTTTGAGCATGACGTGGCCTCTCGACGGGTTGTGTGAGGCGCTCCTCATACCAGGCCCGTCGCGCGCTGGAAAGCTTTGGCTAGCCAGTCAGTTGGAACTGAGCGGACTCATTCCGGCTTTCCTTTGCCGCGCCGCGACTCGTAAACCTTCTGCGCCGGCAGCTCGACCGCGGTCAAAAAGCCGCCCTTGCCGCAGCCGGTGTCGATGGCGACCACGGACTCGCCCGCCCACATGTCGGTGGGGTCCTCAGGCGTGAAGCGGGAGTGCTCCGGAGGCAAGAGGCTGGTCGAGGTGTGGCCGACGACGACGAGCTTGCCCCGGTAGTCGGTGAAGAAGGCTCGCGTGCGGATCCACAGCATCACCGTCGGATCTTCGACCTCGCTGGGATGCTGGAAATCGACGCCGTCGTGCGGAAGCCCGGCGTGCACGTAGATCGCGTGCTCGTCCTCATAGTAGTGCGGCAAGGTCTCGAACCAGTCGAGAACGTCGCGCGGCAAGAAGCTCGCCGCGAGCATGGCTTGAAGCTCCGCCTCGGAAGCGACGTCGCCTTGAGCGTGGGGTTTCCCGTGGTAGGAGCGCAGCGTCGCGAGGCAGCCGTTGTTCTTCGGGCCGACGAACTCCGGCCAACCGCGCCGCGCGACGCGCAGCCACGCATCCTCGTGGTTGCCGCGGAGGATGACGATTTTTGCCGGCGTCGTCTCGTGCACGGTGAAACGGAGGAAGTTGACGACCTCGAAGGAACGGCGGCCCCGGTCGACGTAGTCGCCAAGGAAGACCAGAGTGTCGTCGGCATCGAGGGGCGGCAGCTTCACCAGAAGCTTTCCGAGCTCGTCCAGCTCCCCGTGGACGTCGCCGATCGCGATACTGCGGCCCGCCACGCAATTTCCTCCCTCGTTCCCGTACCCTACCGATGCCAAAGGATAGCGTAGGCTGCGCGACTCCGCCTGCGAATTCCGCTGCCTTCTGCCGCCGTTGCTCAGGAGCTCTGGCGCATCTTGAGCGCGCCGAAGTTCTGCATGTTGAAGCTCTCGGCGAAGTAGCCGCCGCGGGCCATCAGCTCTTGAAACCCGCCCTGCTCGATGACCACGCCGTTCTCCAACGCGACGATGTGGTCCGCGTTGGCGATCGTCGACAGGCGGTGCGCGACGACGATCGAGGTTCGGCCGTGCATCAGCTCGTCGAGGAGGCCCTTCACCTGGCTCTCCGTCTCCCGGTCGAGCGAGCTCGTCGCCTCGTCGAGGATGAGGATCTCGGGCTGCCGCAGCAAGGCGCGCGCGATCGCGAGGCGTTGGCGCTCGCCGCCGGAAAGGCCGACGCCCCGCGTGCCGAGCGGCGTGTCGAGGCCCTGCGCAAGGCGGCCGAAGAAGGCGTCGAGCCGCACGCGCCGCAACGTCTCGATTAATTCCTCGTCGCTACGCGGCGTGCGCGCGCCGAACAGCAGGTTATTGCGCATCGAGTCGTTACGGACGTAGACCTCTTGGCTCACGACGCCGAAGCGCGAGCGTAAAGACGAGATCTCCAGCTCGGTCAGGTCGATTCCGTCGAAGGAGATCATCCCCGGCTCGACGGCGTAAAGGCGCTGGAGGAGCCCAAGGATCGTCGACTTGCCGCTCCCCGTGCGGCCGACGATCGCTGTGGTTTTGCCCTTTGCGATGGTGAACGAGACGTCGCGCAGAGCCTGACTGCCGTCGCCGTACGAAAAAGCGAGGCCGCGCACTTCGATGCCGCGCGAAAGCGACGGGCACGGCGTCTTGCCGGACGGAACGACGTAGCGCTCGTATTCGCCTTCGACGCGGACGATTTCCTCCAGGGTGGGGATCGTTCGCTTCAAGCGTGCCATGTAGTTCGAGATGACGTTCGCGGCATTCGAGATGCGGCGCAACGCCAGGAAGAAGACGAGGGACTGCGCGCCGCCGCCGTCAGAGCGAAGGAACGATGACAAAGCCAGGGTTCCGACGAGAATCACGATCATGATCGGAGTCAGGAGCTCCTGCAGAGAATAGAGCTGCAAGACGCGCCGCTCCATCGCGGTTTCTTCGTCAGCCAACTTGTGCACGACTGTGTCGTAAGCGCGCACCTCCGATGCACCGGCATCGTAGGCGATGATCATCGGAAGGCTTTCCGAAGAATTCGCGACCACGTCGCCGTAGTGGATCAAGGCCGCGTAGTATTTCTCGGAGGCGCGCGTGATCTCTTTGGACAAAAGCTTGTTGACGAACCGGTAGGCGGGATAGAGCAAGAGCGAGAAGCAGAACAGCTTCCAAGAGATCGAGATCAAGAGAAGGACGTAGCCGAGGAGCATCACGGCTTGAGTCAGGAGCGCGCGCGCGGACATCGCCGAGCTGATGACCTCGCCCGTCTGCGCTTGCAGCATCGACGCGATGCGCGAGACGCCGACCTTTTCGCTGAACGCCTTTCCGAAGGCGAGATACCGCGTGAAAAGACGCGTCCGCAGCACTGCAAGCGTCGAGAGCATCGAGCGCGACAGCAAGGCGCCGCCGAGAAACTCGGCGCCGATGCGAAGGCCCATGAAGGCGAGCGTCAGGAACAAGGTGAAGGCGAATGCGCCGCGCCGCCCGTAGGCAAGGACGAGGTCGGGTAGGGGCAGGGCGAAGTGGGTGCCGAAGTTGAGCGCGACGGGAGCCGGCGTCCCGCTCGCCGAGCTGACGTCGAGCAGGAGGTCGACCAGCGGGATCAAGAGGCACATCACCGCGGTCTCGCACAAGGCCCCGACGACCGACAGCAGCACCGGAATGACGGTGAGCTGCCATCGCAAGCCAATGATGCGCATCGATTGGATCAGCGTCACGCGGGGACCGTCATGCGAGGGAAGAAATCCCTCTCATTTTATCATCGTCCGCCGGCCGCGCGCCACGCCGAGGCCGAAGCTTATGGCCGCCGTGCAGAATCGACCGAGCCATAGCTCGGAGCCCCGCGCCCAGTCGAATCCGGCGCGAGCCGCCAGCCCCGCAGCTTTTGCCAAGAGCGCCGGCCGGCGAAGGCACCGAGGCAGCGAACGAATGCGCGGGAACTCGTCGAACCGATCCATGACGCGGTAAGAGGCGCCGAAGCCAACGAAAAAACCGCCGACATGTCGGAGCGTCAACCGTTGCTTGGGCACGTGATGCCGCACGACGGCGTCCGGGAGCCAGCGCCCCCGCGCGCCGCGCGCGTGGAGACGCCAAAGAAACTCCGTTTCCTCGAACGACAAGCGGCCCTTGCCCTTGCGACCGAGCTCGACGTCGAAAGCGAGACCGCGGCAGAGAGCGGGCCGGATGGCGAAGTTGGCGCCGAACGGCATCTGCGGAAACTGGACCTCCCGCGCAAGCTCGGCGCTCGGCAAGACCCCGAAGGCGCAACCGAGACGGTCGAGATGCCGGCTGATCCAGAGGGGGACCACCCCCTCGAACTCCGGCTCGATCGCGCCGCCGAAATAGGCGACTGCCGGGAAAAGCCGCGCCGCGGCACGGTAGGCCGCGAGCCAGCCGGCCTTGGGCACGACGTCGTCGTCGACGAAGACGAGGAGCGCGCCGCGGGCCTCTGCGAGGGCCAAATTGCGCGCATGCGACAAGCCGATCTGCGGCTCGGACAAGTACCGTACCGGCAAGGATTCGGCGAAGCTCGCCACGGTTGCGCGCGTGCCGTCGGTAGAGCCATTGTCGACCACAAGCACCTCGAGTCCGTCGCCAGCGCCGCTCGTCGCGACCAATCCATCGAGAGCGCGCCGAAGCCTGTCGGCGCGTTGTCTCGTGCAGATGGCGATGCTGATCTCTATCGACAACGTGCCCGCTCCATTCGTGAAATGCGGTTTTTTTGCGATGCTTTCGCCCCAGCATACACCGGCGGGGCGGGACGCATCTGCTAAGATGAAAGGGACCCCGCAAGGTGAATCCGTGCCTTCCAACGCCGTCCTCGCATCCTCCGTCAACAAGGCCGCTCTGGCGACGCTCGCAGCCCTGCCCATCGCGCAGCTGGCCACGGGCGCCTCGCTGGAATACGCAGCCCTGTCGGCTTTGTTCAATGTGCTCACGGTCGTCGCGGTGCGCGCCTGCGGCGGACTCTACTCAGTTTGCGGCGGGATCATCGCGCTGATCGCGCTCAAATCCCTGATCCTCGGCCACCTCGTCAAGGCCGCCACGTGGAATCCACCGGAGGTCGGGCTCGTCACGCCATTGACGACGATCGGCGTCCTCACGTCCGGCATGGGCATGGCTGCGCTTGGCTGCGTCGTCGCACGTTTGTTCGTCCCGCCGCTTCAGGCGCTGCGGCCCGTGCTCTCCCCGCGACGCCTGGAGCGCATCTGGATTTTCGCTCTCGTGATGTGCGTCCCGAAATACTTCGGTGAGGCGATCGGGCTGCCCGACATCGTCGCCAAGGCCCTCACCTACTTCAGCTACGTCGACGCGCTCGCGGTCTCTGCGGCGACGGCTCGTTGCTTGATCATGAACGGGGGGCGCCGTCCCTTCGACCTGCGCGTTGCGCTCACCGTCGGCCTCCTCTTCGTCAACGCGTTCAACGGCGGCTCGAAGCAAGGAATGCTCGAAGCCGTCTTCACTTGGGCGGTCACGGCCACGTCGTTTGGTTTCGTCCTGCGTCGCAGCGCCATCCTCCCAGCCGTGGCCTTCGCGCTCCTTTTTCACTTCGTCGTCTATCCCGTGGCGCAGTCGCGCGCGATGTTCCGGGACGAGTCGGCCTTCTCCCGCCTGAAGAAAGCGGCGGTCTTGGCCGACCGCAGCAAGAACGACGGCTCGCTGGGGCTCGACTTCGATCCAAACGACATCGACATATACAAGCTCATCTCGTTCCGCACCGAGCACGACATCAGCGAGGCCTACCTGGGCTTCGAGCCGCTCTTCCTGCAGCGCCTCGTCCAAACGCCCATCGGGGATCGCCTCGTCAGTTCGGTGGAGAGCATCGGCCCCTTGACCTACGAGGTCGCGTCGACGATGTTCACGCTGATCCCGCGGGAGATCAGCGGCTTCGGCGCGCAGGGCAACCTCTCGAACGTTCTCGGGAAGCGCTCGGGGATCTTGGGCGACACGGACGACGTCACCGGCGTTTCCTTCGGACCTTTCGTCGAAAACTTCGCCGTCGAGCCCGGCGTCGAAGGCCATTTGATCACGGCGATCGGCACCTTTTTCCTCGCCGCCGTCGCCTTCGTCTTCGGGCACCGCCTGCGGAACAGTATCTGGAGCGTGACTATTCTGCTGATGTTCCAGCACGTGGCATCGGAGTCATCGTCCCTGCTCCTCCAGGTCATCATGTCGCGCTCGCTGCCGACCCTGGTGCTGATCTACTTCTGGCTGGCGCGCCCGCGCCGGGCAGAAATTGCCCATTCAGATCAGCTGCTAAGGACTCAAGTTCCCGCGCTCGCCGCCCGAAGCCAAGAGTGACGGGGAGCGTCCGCACTTGAGCAGCCAAAACCAACACGACGACAGCATCTTCGCGCTCGACGACATCTGGCGCCTCATCTTGCGTCCTATGCGCCGGTTCCTTTGGCTCGTCCTCTTCTGCGCGGTCGCGGGGAGCGCCGTCGGCGTGATCTACGTCCTGCAGAACACAGTCTATTCCTCGTCCGTGTCGCTCCAGGTCGCCCGCGCCTCGACGAGCACGCTCGAATCGGTGACGTCTCGGATCTCCGGCGGCATGTCGGCGGGCGCACGCTTGGGGGGAAGCCAAGAGGACTCCTACCGCGAAAAATTCATCGGCTACCTCAATTCCCGCGACTTCTTCGAGGACACGGCCTCGCGCATCTCCACCTTGGTCAACTATCAGGCGATCCGCCGCTCGCTGCGGCTTCGGCGCTCGCCGCGTCTCCAAGCGATGATGGAATACGCCGGCTTCGCGCCGAAGCTCGACGCCGATGCGCCGATGTCGGTCTCCGAGATGGCGATCCGGCTCATGGAAGTGACCGCGGTGACGAAGGACATGACCGGCAACGGCATCGCCTTGACCTGCACGACCCGGGACCAGCAGGTCGCGGTCATCCTGGCCAACTTTCTCGGCGACGCCGCCATCGAGTTCGGCACGCGCAAGGAGCTGCGCGAGTTCGACCAGGCCCGCTCCTACATCGCCGACCGCATCTCCGTCATCAAATCGACGGTCGACGAGCTCAACGACAAGCTGCGCGACGTCGGCGGCAACGAGATCCGCTTCGAGATGCGGGGCCCCCCGCGCTCCTCCGAGCTGCAGCGCGAGATCGACATCGCACGGATCAAGATCAAGTCGAACCAGCTCATGACCGCCAAGCTCACGGCAAAGCGCGACCTCGAGGACGCCCGACTCTTGAAGGCACAGCTGAACGGCGGCTCCCTGACCGACGAGATCCGCTCTTTGCGCCAGCAGAGCGAGGCCCTCGCCTTTCGCAAGAAGGCGCTTCTTCTCCAAGGGATCGACGCGGCCTCGAAGGAAGTGCAGGAGATCGAAGAAGAGCTCGCCGAGACCAACGGCAGGATCGAGGGCCGCCTCCATCAGACCACCAAGGACTCGGGCAACGAGGAGCTGCCGAGCTCGGTCAAGGCCATGGAGGAGACGATCGAGAAGCTCGGGCGCGAGAACGTCACGCTGCAAGCGCAGATCGAGGCGACCGAAGCCGCCCTCGTGCGCACGTTGGTCGCGGAGCAGCCGTTGCCGGAGCAGCGCCAACGCTACAACGAGATCCTGCGCCAAATTCAGGTGCAGTACGACCTGTTGAGCGACCTGTACCGCCAGAGCTACCAATTCGACTTCCAACGCATCTCGGTGCAGAACAAGATCCGCCAGGTCGAGAAAGCTTACCTCGGCAGCGCTCAACGCAAGCCGAAGATGCAGATGATGATCCTGATGTCGCTCCTGGTCGGCTTGGGGCTAGGCAGCTCGATCGCCATCCTTCTCGAGCGACGCGACCCGACGGTCGGCACCCGCGAGGAGCTGTCGGCATACGGCATCCCATTGCTCGGTGCCATTCCGAACATGAACCACGGATTCTTCCGCCGGGCGATGACGCGCTCCGGCGCTGGGAAACGCGGCACCGGCATCCAGGCCCTCGTAGCTGCCAACACCGTCCCCTTCAAATACTTGCGCACCAAGTTGCTCGGTGCCACCGGCGGCACGAACACCGCCGCCGCCACGGTCAACCCGAACCGCACGCGCCTCATCTCCGTGCACAGCGCCGCCCCCGGCGAGGGCAAAACGTTCGTCACGGCCAACCTCGCCGCCTCGATCTCGCTCCTCGGCAAGAAGACGCTCATCCTCGACGCCGACATCCTCGGCTCGCGGATGGCCGAGCGATTCAACATCGATCCCGTAAACGGCGGCCTGGTCGAGGCGATCCGCGGCGACGTGACGCTCGACGACGCCATCCATCGCGAGGTCCGGCCGAACCTCGATATCCTCTTCTCCGGCAAGCGCTCCGACGACTCGACCGAGCTCTTGACCTCGCAGCGCTTCAAAGACCTCATGGCTGAGCTCAAAGTCCGCTACGACTTCATCGTCATCGATACCGCGCCGGTGAACTTGCTGCCGGACGGACTCCTCATTTGTGACTTCGTCGACACCTCGCTGCTCTGCGTCATGCGCTCGAAGACCCGCGTGTTCGCGCTGACGGACGCCGTCACGACGCTCCAGTCCGTCGCCGGCAACAAGATTCAGCTTCTACTCAACTTCTCGCCGATGGTCCGCGTCCAAGGCGCCTATCGCTATCAGACGGCTCGCTACGCGACCGGCAACGCCACGCCGGCGCGCGAGCGCGGCAAGGATTCCATCGCGAGCTGAGCAGATTTTGCCCGCCGCGCGGACTGGGCGATTCGCGGTACCATGGAAGCATGAGCCATCGCCCGCAACGCCTCGTCGCCCTCGTCGTCTCGTGCAGCATCGGCGCCTGCGCCGCCTTCGGCCAGTCGGGCCCTGACCCGATCTCGCCGTCACAGCGCGCGCAGAACCTGCAATTCGGCCTAGCGCGCGGCTCCGAATACTCGGCCGGTACCTATCCAGGCGAGGTGCTCCTCCCCATCTATCTGATCGGCGCGGTGCCGCGCCCCGGCATCTACAACGTGCCGAAGAAGACCGAGCTCCTCCGCCTGGTGACGCTCGCCGGCGGCCTCAGCAACAACGCCAACACGGATGACGAGATCACCGTGAAGCGGCGTCTGAACACGGAAGAGAAGGTCTTCCGGGTCGACCTCGACGCCCTGCTGCGCCAGGCAGGAAAGGAGTCGATCTTCCTCGAGTCGGGGGACATCGTCTACATCCCGCCGAAGGATCCGCTGATCTCGCCGGAGACCTCGAGCCTCCTCGGCTTCATCGCGACGCTCCTCAGCATCACGACGACCACGATCTTGCTCACGACCAATTTCAATAAGAAGTGAGCAGGGGCCGACGAATGAGGCTCTATTCGTCCGGAATCGGCCTCGTCGTCGCGGTCGCTGCGGCGACGCTCGTTGCCAGCTTGCAGTTCGTGCCCCGCCGGGGCACTCCTGGCGCGCCGCACGGGATGACACGGGATCAAATCAGCTACATCGCCGCGGCGGAAAACCGCCTCGAGGTTGTCAACGAGCCCTATCGCTATCGAGTCCTGCTTCCGATGGCGGCCAGGGCCTCGCCGATACCGCCGGAGCTCGCGCTTCGCTCCGTCAACTATGCTCTGTTCCTAGTCGTTCCGGCGCTCTACTATCTCACGGCCGTCGCGTTCGGACTCGGTGCCGTCGCCAGCGCTGCGAGCGCCGCGATGTTCGCGGTCGCCGGGATCCGAATCGAAGAGAACCCGCACATGACCGACCTCGCGGCGATGGGTCTTGCGAGCCTCCAGATCTTGCTCGCGCGCCAGGCGCAAATGCCGGCGTCGGCGGGGAACGCCGGTCGCTTGACGCTTGCGTTCGTCGTCAGCGCATTGAACCGGGAGCTGTCCGCCGTCAATGCGCTGAGCCTGCTGCGATCGCGCCCCCGCTTTGCCATGATCGCGTGCGTGCTGTCGATTACGGCGGCGGTCGTGGTTCGCATCGCCCTCGCTCCGCACCCGGATCTACGGACGTCTCTCGATCAGGCCATTCAATCTTCGCCGCTGTTCCGACTCGAGCTCGGGGCCTTCGCGATCGGCGTGGTGAACGGCTTCGGCGTTCTATGGGTTCCCGCGACCGTCGGCGCCGTGATCATGGTACGACGTGAGAGGAGCCGCTGGCTCGCGATCAGGCCGTGGATCCTGGTCCTCGGCGCGACGACGATTGCGAGCTGCGTGATGGCATCGGACATCAGCCGCATGGTCTCGATCGGGCTTAGCCCGATCATCGCCTTATGCGTCGCGCAACGGTGCGAGGCCGTCCTCGGAGACGAAGACGGCGGACGCGGCTACCTCACCATTCTCGCCCTTGGCGTCCTCACCGTCGCCGCAGCGTCGGTCGTGAGCTGGCGGCTCGACGTCGGCTTCGGCCTCGTCCGGGTCGTCGCGATGCTTGCGGTCGCAGCTGCCGAAGTGACCAGGACCTTTGGTCCCTCTCGCGCCGCGCGCGGGACGACGCTTCGAGGAAGTTGAGCAAGCTCAACACGATCACCAGCGGACCGGCGATATCGCGCGACGCTCAGCCCAAGAGCCTTTTCGTCTGCGCCACGGCCGCGTCCCAGTCCCCGTGAAAGGCGACGGCGCGGTCGTCGATGTAGACGTCGGCCACCATCTTTTCGCCGAGGTAAATCTCGTCGAAGGGGATGCCGAACGTCATCAGGAGTTCCTCGACCAACCCGATCTCATACTGCAGGTTGCCGTCGCGCCGCGCGATACCGATACGGCACGTGTGGATGACGATCCAATAGCCTTGCGCCCGCAGCGCGGCCAAAGCCTCGGCGCCGCCGGGGACGGGAACCGTCTCGCCCCCCTCGCCGTGCTCCACCAGCGTATTGTCGAAGTCGACGGCGACGACGCGCATTTCGCTCATGCTGATCCCTTCCCGACGGGGAGTAAGCTCCCGATCTCCTTGATCGGAATCCGTGCGCCCGAGCTGAGCCCGACGCCGCGGCGAAGTCCCTCAAGTTTCCGGCAATACCGGCCGATAAAGATGGCGATTCCAGTCCTTTGGAAAAGACCATGCACGCTTGGCGAAAATCCCGTCTCATCGCGTTGTGCCTCGGCCTCATGGTCCCGGGGTGCAATCAGGAACAGCCCTCGATCCGCGCCGGCGCGCCGATCGCAGGCGCGGCGGGCGGCAGCTCCGGCAATTCCGAAGGGGGCGCCGACGCCACTGGCACGTCTCCGGGGAAGAGTAGCGGCAACAGCTCGGGCAAAGGCTCCAAAGCGAGCGACAAGACAGAGAAGGAGGGGGGCCTGACCTCCGACGACGAGACCGCGAGCTCCGACGCGCAGAGCGGTGAGGCGCCCGAGGACTCCGGCGTCACACCGCCAGGTCCCGTGGTCATCGACTACCCGCTCCTGACGATGCGGGGCAACGGCACGACCAAGTGCGACGACTCCCTCGCCACCACCACTCAGGTCGAGACCCAGGCGAGCGCGACCGAGCTCCGCGTCAACCGCGCGGCGCTCGATATTCAATGCTACGAAGGCGGCTTCCTCGGCATCGGCGCCTGCGACCAGGACGAGTTCAACGAAAAGGTCCGCAGCGAAGCGCTCGGAACGACCGTCTACACGCGCGTTACCAGCGAAGAGGCCAAGGCCGCGAAGGCAGCCGGAGTGCCGATCGAGTCGTTCCTCGTCTTCGCGCCGCGCGTCGCGACGCACAAAGGTCTCGTCTACGTTTTCGACAAGCCGGTCCCGATCTTCCCCTGGCCGTCCTCGCTCACCAAGTTCGAGACCCTGGCGAAAGCACCCCTTACCTACACTGCCAACTTCAGCGGCGCCGGCAACGGCTCGATCTCGATTCAGATCGAGAAGGTGAGCGTGAGCGGCGACATCTTCACGGTGCGCCTCACGTCGACGATCAACGGCGGCACGACCCGCGCCGACTACGACAAGTTCCCGATTCCCCGTCAGGCGACCTACGACGTCGACACCAAGAACAAAGACATCCGCAAGATGGTCTCCGTCGACTGGTTCACCGACAAGAAGTGCCCGCAGGCCGGCGCGGTCGACATGACCTACCGGCTTTGTCGCAAGGCAACCCGCGCCAAGACCGAAGATTTTCCCTGTCCGTGAGGCGCAGGGATCTCTGGTAGTATCGGGGCATGTCCCCTACTCTGCGCGTCCTTCACCTTCCTTCGAACGCCCATCCGATCTCAATCGGAGGAACCGAGCGCTACGTGCACGATCTGTGCAACGCGCTCGCGGAGGTCGGGGTACGCTCGCTGGTCGCGGTGCACGACGTCGGCGATTCCGAGGTGACCGTCCCGTCCGACGCTCGTTATGAGCTCCGCATCCTTCCCGCGTTGCCGACGCGTTCCGCGCACGAGCAGACGCGGCTCGACCCGGCCGAAGCCGTCCCGGGCTTCGCCGCCTTGCTCGACGACTTTGCGCCGGAGCTCGTCAACTTCCATGCGTTCACCGCCGGCGCCGGCCCCGCGCAAGCCTCCGCGCTGAGGGCGCGTGGAATTCCCTACGTCATCACCTACCATACGGCGACGATGTCCTGTCCGAGCGGTCGCCTCATCGAGCGCGGCACGCCCTGCGACGGGCGTATTGAAGCGCGTCGCTGCGCGGCCTGCGTCATGGGCGAGAAAGGCGTGGCGCCAGCGCTCGCCGCTGTGCTGGCGCGATCGCCACTAAGATCGAGTCCAGCCGCGCTGCCGCAAAAACTGCGCACGGCCCTGACTTTGAGTACGGCCATCCACGACCGCGCGCAACATTGGCAGACCTTCTTCGCGAACGCCGCGCACATCATCGCTTGCGCCGCCTGGGTCGAACCGCTCCTGCGGCGCAACGGTCTGGACGCCGCGGCGATCACCGTCCTCCGTCAAGGCTTGAGGGGCGCCACCCGCCGCCGCGCGTTGAGCTCGCCGGTTTCGGGGAAAAGGCGCCTGACGCTCGGATTTTTCGGACGCCTGGAGGCGGACAAAGGTCTGGGCCTGGCGCACGATGCCGTCGAGATCCTACGCGAGCGCGGCCACGACGCGCACTTGGCGCTCGTCGGTCCCACGACCGCGATCTGGCGCGACGACGACGTCGCGAGCTATCACGGCGTCAAGCGCGGCGCGGAGCTGTCGCGTTGGCTCGCGTCGGTGGACCTTCTGCTCGTCCCGAGCTTGGTGCCCGAGACCGGCCCTCTCACTCTGCTCGAAGCCTGGGACTTGGGCGTCCCGGTCGTCGGCGTCGATCGCGGCGGCATCGCCGAATTCTTGCGCCACGAAGGGCTCGATTCCGGCCTCGCATCGCCTGACGACCCCGAGGCGCTCGCGGACGCCGTCGAGCGCGTCTTGGGCGGCGCCATGCGCGGTCGCGAGGTCATGATTCCCGGCATGCAAGAAGTCGCCGCGGACGTGTGCGCCATCTACAAGAGCGCCATGGCGCGGACGCCGGTGTCTCCGCCGCGGGGGGCTTCGGTCTGAGCCGCGTCCTTTATGTGCAATTCGGCGACCCCGCCGAGTATCCACCGCTGGTCCACGGCGCCCGCATCCTCGCCGAAAGCGGCGTCTCCTGCACGTTTCTCGGTGTTTTTCCGCGGGCCGCGCACCGGCCGCGTCCCGAGATTCCGCGGGCCTCCTGGCACATGTACGAAGCCCATCGCGGGCGATTGCGCCGGTGGCTCACGTTCCTTTGGATGCTCCTCCTGGGCACGATGCTGGTCGTCAGGCTGCGGCCAAGATGGATCTACGTGTCCGACGCGTTCATGACGCCGTTCGCCTGGCTCGCGAAAGTTCTCTTAAGGCGGCGCGTCATCTATCACGAGCACGACCTTCCGGGTCGGGAGGGCCGCGCGGAGGCGTTTTTCGCCGCCGCGCGCCTCCGTGCGATGCGCGCGGTCGACCTCGTGGTCGTCCCGAACGAGGAGCGCGGCGAGTGGATGCGTCGGGAAGCGGGGCTGGCAACGGCGCCTCTTTACGTGCCGAATCATTGCGCGAAGGCGCAGGCGGAGGTCCCGTTGACCCGCCCGGCGCAAGCGGAGACGCTCGATTGCATTTACCAGGGCTCGGTCGCCGTCGCGCGGCTCCCTATGAGCGTCGTCGACGCCTTCGTGGAGACCCCCGGCGTCCGCCTCCACGTGGTCTGCTATGCTTTCGGGCCCGTTGCAGAGGCCTACTGCCTCGCGATAAAACGGCGCTTCTCAGATCGTAACGTGTCGGAAAAACTCGTTTTTCACGGTGAGCTGCCGCACGACGAGGTCTTGACGGTGACCCGCAAGTGCCACCTCGGGCTGGCGTTCTTCGCGAAGCCCGGCTCGGGCGAGAATCCAAACCTCATCGCGATGTTTGGCGCTTCCAACAAAGTCTCGGAGTATCTCGCGGCGGGGCTATCGGTTCTGGTCTCCGACGTCGAGCCTTGGCAGTCCGCCGTCGCGGATCACGACGTCGGCGTGGCGGTCGACCCTCAGAGCAAAGACGCCGTGCGCGCCGTGCTCACCAGCCTAGTCGCCGATCCGGACCGCCTGCGCCGCCAAGGCGAGAACGGCCGGCGGCTCATCCGCGAGCACTGGAACTACGAGGCAGCGTTCGCTCCGGTCGCGACGACGATCCTCGGAGCGTGAGGCCGGACGGACTAGAGTAGAATGAACGCATGAGCAAGACTTCCAGCACGCATCGGGTGACTCTCGGCATCACCTGCTTCCACGGCGACTCCTCCGCCGCCCTGGCCGTCGACGGCCGCCTCGTCGCCGCCGCCGAGGAGGAGCGCTTCTCGCGCCTCAAGCACACGGCCGCGTTTCCGCGCGGGGCCATCGCGTATTGCCTCGCGCGCGCGGGGCTCAAGGCGCAGGACGTCGAAGTCGTCGCGATTCCCGGCTCGAAGAGCGCCAACGTGCCCCAGAAGCTTTTGACGGCACTGAAAAACCCAGCGATGGCCGTGGCCAAGCTCATGCGGCCGGCGGGCGAAGGGCCGAAGGTCGAAGACATGATCGCGGCCAGCGGGCTCGGCGACGCGCGGATCGAGCGCTTCGAGCACCACCTCGCCCACATGGCGAGCGTGCGCATCTTGGACCCCGAGCAGCCGATGCTCCTCCTTTCCCTCGACGGCTTGGGAGACTTCGTCTCGGCGGCCTGCGGCTTCGCCGCGACGGGCGCCCAGGCGACGATCTCCGAGCGCGTGCATTTCCCGAGCTCCCTCGGCTTCTTCTACACCGCGCTCACCCAGCACCTAGGCTTCATGCGCTTCGGCGAGGAATTCAAGGTGATGGGCCTTTCGAGCTTCGGCCAGCCTCGCTACGTCGAGCCTCTCCGCCGTGCGATCACGACCGGCAAAGGCTTCGGCTTCACCCTCGATCCGGAGGTCTTCCCGCTCGCGAGCCAGGGCGTGCCTTTCCGCGTCGAGAAAGACCAGCCGCTCTGCGAACGGCTCTACGACGTGGAGAAGATGACCGCGCTCCTCGGCATTCCCGCGCGCGCGGCCGATGCGCCTTTGACCGACGTCCACCGCGACTTGGCGATGTCCCTGCAAGCGCGCTTCGAGGAGGTCGCTGATCACCTCCTGCAGGAAGCCCGGAAACTCCATCCCGCGCGCGTCCTCGGCCTGGCCGGCGGCTGCTCCCACAACAGCGTTTGGGTCGGGAAGATCAAAGCGCGCCACGGCTTCGACGCGATCCACGTCGCCCCCGCGAGCCACGACGCCGGTCTCGCCGTCGGCGTCGTCGCGCTGGCGAATGGCGGCAAGCTCGGCTGCGACGAGCCGCACTGGGCGCTTCTCGGTCCGAGCCAGGACGATCCGGGCTACGAGGCACCGCCCGCGCCCTCGGGAACCGTCGCGACCGACTGGGCCGATGACGAGACCTTGCAAGCATGGATCGCCACCGAGCTCGCCGCCGGCAAGATCGTCGGCCTCTACCACGGCCGCATGGAGTTCGGGCCCCGCGCGCTCGGCAGCCGCAGCATCCTCTGTGATCCGCGGCCCCTCGAGATGCGTGACCGGCTGAACGCGCGCGTGAAGCATCGCGAAGCCTTCCGGCCTTTCGCGGCCGCTGTGCTCGCGGAGAAACAGGACGCCTGGTTCGAGGACGCATTCTACGCACCATCGATGGAAGCCGTTTTTCCGGTGCGCGCGGCGCAGCGCGGCAAGATCGCCGCCGTGACGCACGCCGACGGCAGCTGCCGCATCCAGTCGATCCGCCGCGATACCCAGCCCTTTCTTTGGGGGGTCATCGAGCGCTTCGAGGCGCTCACGGGCGTTCCCATGCTGATCAACACCAGCTTCAATGACAGCGAGCCGATCGTCTGCACGCCGCGGGAAGCGCTCGACTGCTATCTGCGCACGGAAATGGACTACGTGGTCATCGGCAGGCGCGGCTACGTCCGGCACGGGTCCCGGCCCTAGCAAATTCGAGGCGAGCGCATGCTTCTGCAGATTCTCAAGTCGCCCGCGTTACTAGTGCTGGCGCTCGCGCTCGAAGCCTGCGCTCCGCTCAAGCAGCGGCCGCAAGCGTCGACCTTGCGCTCGACGGGCGTCGAGCCGGCGGCGCTCGACGCCAAGCTCGCCGCACAATTCACGCGCTACGAGGCGGCGCGGAAGCTCGCGCTCGCGACCGTGACTCAAGACTCCGGTACGATCTCGCGCGCAGAATGGGAAGAGCGCCTTGCCCTGCCCCCAAACGAGGCGCTCACCGCAGCGGACGTGGCCGCGCTCGTGGCGCGCCAGGATGCGGCCGTCGCCGAGGCCCGGGAAAAGGCGCGGAGCGCCTCGAAGATCGACCTCGAGCGCGTGCGCGAAGACGGCCGCACCGCGAGCTTCTGCGCGGCACTGCCCAAAGGCGGGCTCTTGCACGTCCACCCGTGGGGCACCCTGGACCGCAAAACCGTGCGCGAGATCCTGACGAAGGTGAATCCGACGATCGACTTCGCGAAGCTGAAGGCCAGCCTGTCCTCACCGGGCGGCACCGGCATCATTTATCCCGAAGAGCACGCGCGCTTCGACCTCGTCGCGCAGCACGCCGGCGCCGCCACGGCCGCTTACGGATCCTTGAGCGTCGAGGATCGGCAGGTCATCGAGGACCTCTATTTCCTGCCTCCGGGCAACCACTCCTTCGACCGCTTCACGGGCACCTTCACGGCGATCTCCGCGCTGACCTTCGCCGGAAGCGGCGCCGGCGCCTTCGATCCGGAGCCGCTGATGTGGGAGCGCTTCCTGGAGCGCGCCGCCGCCCACAAGGTGGCTTACGTCGAGGTGAGCCGCTTCATCGTGCCGAAGCCGCAGTGGTTCAACTCCCTCGCCAGCTGGGCGCAGAAGCTCGAGACCAAGCACGGCGTCGTCATTCGCCTGCACGCCTCCTACGCCCGCAACAAAGACCCCGAGTTTACGCGCGGTAAGGCGAAGCAGATCCTGGCGATGCCCGCCTCGAACATCCTGGTGGGCGTCAACTTCGTCGCCGACGAGACGGCTTATCCGGCGCTCGAGTTCGGACAGACGATGTACGTACCGCTCGCGGCCGCGGACGCGGCCGGGAGCGCGCACCTGCAGCGCACGATTCACGCGGGTGAGCTCGGCGACGTTCGAAACGTGCGCGACAGCATGTTGCTCGGAGCGCAGCGCGTCGGCCACGGCGTCCTCTTGGCGCAGGATCCCGTGACGCTCGAATACGCGCGGACGCAGAGCCTTCCGATCGAGGTCAACCTCGTCAGCAACCGCCGCCTGAAAGTCGTCGAGGACCTGACGCAGCATCCTTACCTGCGCTATCTCCGCCTGGGGCTGCCCGTCAGCCTCTCGACCGACGACGAAGGCATCTTCGAGTCGACGATCGACGACGAATGCCTCGCCGCCGTCGGCGAGACCGACGTCACCTACGACGAGATGCGACGCATGGCCTACAACGCGGTCACGACGAGTTTCGCCGAGCCCGCCGTCCGCACCAAGCTGAAGGCGAAGTTGGACGCAGATTTTGCCGCCTTCGAGGCGGCCTGGGAGCCCGCTCCGCCATGATCCTGGCCGTCATTCTCCCAGTCCTCGTCGACTTGGCTCATGCCTCCTATGCCTCGGTTTGCCGCGTCGGCGTCGCTCATTTCATGGTCCGTGACGGAGCGCGCGGATGAGCCGCATCCTGATCGTTGGCCGCAGCGGCGGCACCCACCTCGGCGGGAGCTTCGCGCGCGCGGCCGAGCGTCTCGGCCTACCCCACGCCCTGGCCTTGGTCGATCTCGCCGACGACGTGCCGCGACTCGTACGCTCCCTCGCCTGGCGCCTCGGGGATCGGCGCTTCGCGCGCGGCGACCTGTTTCGACGCGAGTTTCGCCGTTTGCTCGCGCAGGAAAAGACGAGCCTCGTGCTGGTCCTCGGGACCGCGCCGCTCGGCGCCTCCGAGCTGGAGCTCGCGAAGGCCGCCGGCGCCGTCACCGCGGTTTTTCTCACGGACGATCCGTTCAACACGGGGAGCACCGGCGGATGGTTTCGCAGGCTCTTGCCTCGGTTCGACCTCGTCTTGAACCCCCGCCGACTGTGCGAGGCGGACCTACGCGCGCTTGGCATCCGGCGTCTCGAGCGACTGTGCTTCGGTTACGACCGGGATCTCTTCAAGCCCAGCGCCCCTTGGCCTGACGAAGATCTCGACGCCGGGTTCGTGGGCTCTGCCGATGCGGACCGAGCGCCCTACATGAAAGCCGTCGCACAATCCGGCTTGAGCTTCGAGCTGTACGGCAGTTACTGGGAGCGGCAGCTTTCCTTGCGCGCGCTGGCGCGTGGGCCGGCGGCTCCCGACGAATTCTGCCGTGTCGCCGCCCGCGCGCGCGCTTCGATCTGCCTCGTACGCCGAGCCAATCGCGACGGCCACGTCATGCGCACCTTCGAGCTCCTCGCCGCGGGCGCGGCCACCGTCGCCGAAGACACGCCGGAGCACCGTGAGATCTTCGGCGCCAACGGGGAGATGGCGCACTACTTCACCACGCCCGACTCTCTCGTGCAGGCGATCCGCGCACTCGTCGCCGCTCCGGACCGGCGGCGCGCGATCCGAGCGCATGCCGCGGCGATGGTTGCCGCGGGGCGCCATTCCTATGATGACCGGCTTCGAGAAATCCTGTCCATGATCGGGATCGGCGCCCCCTGAGCGAGCGCCGCATTGTCCCACGCGGTGCCGGCGTGCTAGCGTCACGGACCTATGCTCGACGCTCTATACGTCCTTATCGCTTTTGCCCTCGCGCTCGCGGCGGCCCGCCTTCACGCGTGGCCCGAGAACTGGATCCAGGGCCTGAACTACCTCGTCGCCGCCTTCCCCCTAGCGCAGACCGTCATCCATTTGCACCGGTTCCGGACGACGCGGAACCAGAAATCGCGGCGCATCCTCGCCTGGTATTTCGCGATGTTCGTCGGCATCGCGCTCTATGCCTGGCGGGACGTCGAGATCCATGCCGAAGAGCTCCGGACGCGGGAGGCGGATCTTGCCGCGGAGATCGCCGCGAAAGCGGCGGAAGGCGAGATGGACTTCACCGTCTCTTTCCGCCACAGCATCAACCGCAACCACGTCTATAGGTCGACCACTCGCTCGTGGACCGACGAGGCCGTCGGCGACTGAAGGACCCGCATCACGTTGCGGTGGTAGTTGCCCTTGGCGTTCAGCATGGCGACGATCGACTCGAGGCCGAAAATGAGCCGCGTGACCATGACGAAATCCTTCGGCAGGTTCGCGTGCCGCTTGTTCGGGCTGTTCATCACGATTTTCTGCCGCGCCGCGACCTCGGACCGCGAGATCCTTTGCTCGCGATCCTCCAATATCGTCCCGAGACTGGCGCGATAGACCGCATATTCAGCTGTAAAATCATAGGCTTTAACGTTGCCCGCGATGCCGAGCTCCGCCCAAAGCCGTTTCCAGCTCTCGAAGTCGTCGCGGATGGCCGAGAGCACCATCTGCTTCCATTTCGGGATGACGCCCGGCTCCCAGCGCTTGACGCAGCCGAAATCGAGGAACACGACCCGGCCGTCCGGGGCGAAGAGGAAATTCCCGGGATGCGGGTCGGCGTTGAAGATCTCGTGCAGGAAGATGCTCTCACACACGAACTTGTGGATGACGTTGCCGGCGACGTCGCGCTCGGCCTGCGTCGAATGCATCAGGAAGTCGCGGAATTTCCGCGCCTCGACCAGCTCGGTCGTCAGGACCGTCTCGGTACAGAGCTCCGGGAACGTCCGCGGCACGAGCACGAGCGGCTCGGCGGCGAAGAGCTTGCGGAACTGCTCCTGGTTCTCCGCCTCGCGGCGATAGTCGCATTCCTCGAGCGAGCGGTCCTTGATCTCATCGAGCACGCCCTCGATGTCCAGACTGTGGAAGATCGCTTTCAGCAGCGGCGCCACCGTGCCGGCGCTGCGGAAATCCGCCGCGATCGCGTCCTTGATGCCAGGGTACTGCACCTTGACCGCGACGCGCGTGCCGTCCTTCAGGCGCGCACGGTGCACCTGGCCGATGCTCGCCGCGGCGAAGGCCTCGGGCTCCCACTCGGCAAAGATCGCTTCCGGCGCCTTGCCGAAGGCTTTTTGGAAGACTTCCCGCACCGTCTCAGGCGGCATCGGCGGCGTCGCATCTTGCAGCGAGGCGAGGACCGCCTGCATCGACTCGGGGATGTTGCCGTCGGCGTAGGACGCCATTTGGCCGACTTTCATCACCACGCCCTTGAGGTGCCCGAGCTCCTTCTTGATCACTTCGGCAATGGCGACGAGCTCGGCCTCGGTCTTTTGGCCGTCCTCTTTGCCGCGGCCGAGGCTCGCCACCTTGGTCTTCAGGAGCCGACCGGCGGTGCCGGCGGCAAGCGAGCCCACCGTCGCGGCGCGGCCGAGCCAGCTCGTCTTGATCTTGACCTTGCGCTCGGTCATCGATCGATGCCAAAGCGAGCGCGAAGCTCGCGCACCGGACGCGACCAATCGTCTTCGAGGCGCAAGCCAGCGAGGAAGGGCGCGCGCGTCCCGGCGCCGTAGCCGTCGGTGAAAGCGCGAATCGCCCGAGGCAAGAGCTGTGGCCGAAACGCGGCCGCCCCGTGCACGCGCAGGGCGAGGACGACGCCGACGGCGGGTGACTCGAGCTGCGCGTACAAAAAGCCGAGGACCTTGGCGTCCGCTTCCGCGTCACCGGGCTCGGCCTGGAGCAAGGCGCGCCACGCCGGCAAGGAGACGCGCACACGCTCGACGAGATACGCCAGCTCGCTTTTCAGGTCGAGGTGCGGGTCGCGCCGGCTCTTTCCCATCGCCGCGACGATAACGGCCGTCTCGCGTCCGAGCGTGCCTTCGGGGAACTCGACCAAGATCTCGAGGTCGAGCGGCGGCGGTTGATAGCCTTCGGCGAAGAGCTCGCGGAACTCCGGCTCGGCGCGGGCTTTCGCCAAGCTCGCACGGCTCAGCGGCGCAAAGCGCTCGCCTTGGGCCGCGAGCTTCGCCAGGAGCGCAACGGCGGCCTCGGCGCTCTCGCCGCGACGCAGGGTCGCGAGGGCATTGCCGTGCAGCAAAAGCCGCTCCGCGACTTCGCGCAGCGAAGCGGGGACGGCGACGGTCGAAAGGAGTTGCGTCAGGCGCGCGGCGATCATCGAAGCTCTTTCGGAGGCGCGCCCGGGGCGCTCTCTCGATTTTACCGCAAGAACGACCCCGTCGGTGAACTCGCGGACGGGCCGAGGGAATTCGGCGAAATTGGTCGAAGACCCAGGAATCTCCGGAACCGGGCGCTCCGCCGCGGCGTCGTTACTTTGCCGTTACGGTAAGCTAACCTTGAGATGAGTATGGAGGAGGAGCGGTTGAGAGTCGTCTTTCTGGGTCACGTGGCACGGCGGACCGGAGCGCCGATCCTGCTCCTAAGCCTGTTGCAATCACTGCGCCCCAGGCCCGAGATCGACTTAAAGATCATTCTCTTGGAAGGTGGCGAGCTGGAAGGCGAGTTTCGGGCGACCGCTCCGACCTTGGTCCTCGGCAAGGGATCCCTGGCGAGTCGGATCCTGAGAAAGGTCGAGGTCGAGGACGCCCTTCACCTGTGGCGAGCCCGCGCCTTCCTCGGCCGCAAGACGCCTCAGGTCATTTACGCAAACTCCGTTGCGACCTTGGGGCTTGCGATTGCATTGAAGCGAGCTTTGCCGCGAAGTCGCGTCCTTTGCCATTGTCACGAGCTCGCGATGGCTGTCGACGAGCACGTCGGCACAAAAAGATTCGCCGCCCTCGCGCGGGAGGTCGACCTCTTCATCGCCGTGTCGAGCTCGATGAAAGTCTGGCTCGTCGAGGCGTTCAAGATCGAGGCCGAGCGCGTCCACGTCGTCCACGAGTTCATCGCGCCGCCAGGCGGCGACTCCGCGACACGGCTCCGTGAGCGCGACGCGACCCGGGCCGAGCTGGGGATCGCCCCCGACGCGTTCGTCGTCGGGTCCTGCGGCACCGCCGACTGGCGCAAATCGCCGGATCTCATGGTGCAGATCGCCAAAAAAATGAGCCGGCGCAACGGTTGCGATAAGATCCACTTCGTTTGGCTCGGCGGCACGAATGGTCAGCACAAAGCTTTGCGCTACGACATGGAGCGTTTGGGCCTGAAAAACGTCACCCTGATCGAGGCCCGTTCCGACGTCTCGCGGTTCATGATCTCCTGGGACCTCTTTCTTCTGACCTCGCGGGAGGATCCTTTTCCGATGGTCTGCCTCGAGGCCGCCGCGCACGGTCTTCCGGTCATCTGCTTCGACCGCGCCGGCGGCATGCCGGAGTTCGTCAGGACGGACGCCGGCTTCATCGCGCCGTACCTCGACCTCGACTTCGTGAGCGACAAGATCGTCAGCTTGGATCAGGACCGCACGCTTCTCGCGTCCCTCGGCGCCTGCGCCTGCGAACGGGTCATGAACGATCACCTCGGCGCCGGCTCCACCACGCGGATCCTGCGCGAGATCGAGGCGGTCGCCTCGCGCTCCGCGGCGGGATCCCTTTGATCTCCATCCTCGTCGTCACCTACAACTCCGAGCGCTTCATCCGCGAGACCCTGGAGTCGTGCTTGCGGCAGACGATCGAGGAGTTCGAGATCGTCGTCAGCGACGACCGGTCGCGGGATCGCACCTGGGACATCATCGACGAGTTCTCGGACCCCCGGATCCGGAAATTCCGCCAACCGACCAATCTAGGCGAGTACGGGAACCGGAATTTCTGCGTTGAGCAAGCGCGCGGTGACTACTGCATTTTCATCGACGGCGACGATCTCATCTACCCCCAAGCCTTGGCATTGCTGCAGGAGCATACGCGCGCCCATGCCGATGCCGCGATGTTCATCGGCCGCCATTGGGACGAGCGCGTCGTCTATCCGAAGCGCCTGACGCCTGAGCTATTCGCGATGCTCAACTTCCGGGGACGCGGGTACTTGGCGCTCAACTTCACCTGTCTGCTTTTCCATCGGCAGCGCTTTTTGGCGAGCGGCGCGTTCGACCGCAAGGACGTGAAGCTCGGCGACGCTTACATCCAGGAGAAGCTCGGCTTGACTTACCCGTCGGTTCTGATCTCGGATGGATTCTCGTGGTGGCGCCGGCGTCGCGGCCAAGCCTCCGAGCGGCTCCTCGGCGACCCGTTCGAGTTTTTCCAAGACCTGGCTCGCTTCCGACCGCAACACATCGCGGCGACGGATCGGCTTCAGCCGGAGGACAAGCGCATCGCTCTGGCGAATTTTTACGGCGGCATCTTGCGCTACACACTCCGGCAGCTGCTCAGGCTCCAGTTTGCCCGGGTCGTTCGATTTCTCCGCGAGCGGCCGATCCCGACCGGACACTTCGGCGCCATCCTCAAGCGCCCCCAGATCGAATTTGGCGACCAGTACGACGGCGAAAGCCCGTTGAGGGACTCTTGATGCGGAAGCTCCTGCGCTATCGGCACTTGGCGCTAACGGACCTCATCCGCAAGGTTCTCTACGTGTTATGGCGGTCGGCCCGCGGCTTTCGCGGCGTTCGGGCCTTGCGCGCGCTTTATCACTTCAAGAACGCCGGCGTCATCTTGGGATCGAACGTTCAGGTCTACGGCCAAGCGCTCGACATCGCGGTCGGAGAGGCCGTCCACATCTTTCCGAACGCAATCTTCGAGTTCGGCGACGGCGCGAAATTGCGGATCGGCGACCGCATCACCTTCTCTTACGGCGTTCTGGTCTCTTGCGCCGGCGAGATCAGCGTCGGGAACGACGTGCAGGTCGGCGAATACACCTCGATCCGAGACTCCACGCACTCCCACGCGGACTCCAGCAAGCCGATCCGCGCGGCGCCCGACACCACCCTGCCCATCAAGATCGGCAACGACGTCTGGATCGGCAGAGGCTGCCTCATTCTCCCGGGAACGGTGATCGACGACGGCGTCGTTCTCGGCGCCAACAGCGTTGCCCGAGGACACCTCAAGGGCAAGGCGCTCTATGCCGGGGCGCCGGCAAGGTTCATAAAGTCGCGGTGAGGTGGTCGCGACGCCGCCAGGCGTCCTCGAGCGACGCGTCGACCCCAACGGCGGAGATCGACGGGACGATGACGAAGGGCTAAGCTTCGGCAACGTGCCGCCTCGCCAAATCGGTAGCCGAAGCATGAGTGCTCCTCGCGACCCTTAAACCCGCGGCCCTTTGCGCATTCGCGCTGAGCGAAGCGTCTACGCCAATACGTGGATGGTGGTCGTTATTCACGACGTCGTACGCCGGGTAGTAAAGGACGGGATCTACGTTACCGTCGTGTTC